>NZ_FCOJ02000001.1 GCF_001545035.1 Caballeronia glebae | reverse complement strand
GCTGACGCTGCCGTCCGCATGCAGCGTCGCGTCGACCGGTCCGACGGGCGTATCGATCCGATGCCGCCCCGGCGCGATCCGGCCCGCGTGCGCGAGCGACGCGACGAGCCCGATCGTGCCGTGTCCGCACATACCGAGATAGCCGACGTTGTTGAAGAAGATGACGCCCGCCGCGGCTTCGGGAACGTCGGGCTCGCACAGCAGCGCGCCGACCATCACGTCGGAACCGCGCGGCTCGGTGACGATGGCGCGTCGCCAGTCATCGAAGCGCGCACGGAACGTGTCGAGCCGTTGCGCGAGTGTGCCTGTGCCCAGATCCGGGCCGCCCGCGATCACGAGGCGCGTCGGTTCGCCGCCCGTATGCGAGTCGATGATGTCGATGGTTTTCATGCCGCCTATCGTAGAAACGCGCGATATCGGCGTCTTGAGTCGGCGGGATCGTTTTGATGACGATATCGGCACAGGCTAAACGCGTCCGGAGACGCTCGTCGCGCGGCGTTTTCGCGACGAAACGGCTATGCCGAAATCGGCACGCGGCGCGCGCGAAACGCGCAAGACGCCCGATTTTTCGGTGCTTACACTGCGTACCGTCAAATCACTTTCGGAGAGTCGTCGTGACGCATATCTGGGAAGGCGTGATGCCCGCCGTGACCACCAAGTTCAACGCCGATTTCAGCATAGACCGCGCGTGGACCGCGAAGAACATCGACGCGCAGATCGAAGCCGGCGTGGATGGCGTCATCGTGTGCGGCTCGCTCGGCGAAGCATCGACGTTATCGCTCGACGAAAAGCTCGACGTACTCGACATCGCCGTGGACGCCGCGCGCGGCCGCGTGCCGGTGTTGCTGACGATTGCCGAGAACAGCACGCTCGACGGCTGCCGCCAGGCCGAGCGCGCCGCGCGTCACGGCGCGGCGGGCTATATGGTGCTGCCGGGGCTGCGTTATCAGTCGGACCGGCGCGAGACGCTCAACCATTTCCGCATGGTCGCCGACGCGAGCCCGCTGCCGCTGATGGTCTACAACAACCCGCTCGCTTATGGCGTCGATGTCACGCCGAAGATGTTCGCCGAACTCGCCGAAGAGAAAAAATTCGCGGCGATCAAGGAATCGAGCGGCGACGTGCGCCGCATCACCGATCTCATCAACGAAACGGGCGAGCGCTATGCGCTTTTCTGCGGCGTCGACAATCTCGCGATGGAAGCGATGCTGATGGGCGCGCACGGCTGGGTCGCGGGCCTCGTGTGCGCGTTCCCGCGCGAGACCGTGGCGATCAGCAAGCTGATTCGCGCGGGGCGTGTCGAGGAAGCGCGCGCGATTTATCGCTGGTTCGCGCCGCTGCTCGCGCTCGACGTTTCGCACAAGCTCGTGCAGAACATCAAGCTCGCCGAGGCGATCGTCGGCCTGGGCACCGAGTCGGTGCGTCCGCCGCGCCTGCCACTCGCGGACGACGAGCGCCGCGAGGTCGAAGCGCTGATTCGACGCAGCATCGAGACGCGCCCGGCATTGCCCACGCTCTGATCGCGGGCGGAAATGAAAAATGCCGTCGGTAAAGTACCGACGGCATTTTTCGTTGACTCGTTGAAAGTGGCTTCAGGCCGCGATCTGCGCAGGCGCGGGATCGGCGAGGCCGCCCCCCGAGTCTTCGCCTTCATCGTAGAGATGCAGCAGGCGATAACCGCTCTTGTAAACCGGTTGCAGGCGGAAGTTGTTGATCGGCTCGATTTCGAGCGCGAGACGCAGGCGCGAAACGTGGCTGTCGATCGTGCGGGTGGTTTCGCGGAACTCGCGGCCCCAGACCATCGCGAAAATATGATCGCGCGACAGCACGCGGCCGATGTTCGAGAAGAAAAGCTGCGCGAGACGGAATTGCGTGCCGCTCAACTGCACCGGCTTGCCCCGCACGGTGACGGTTTGCTGACGCGCATCGAAGCGATACGGCCCGACTTCGAGGCACGCGCTGGACGTCGCGGGATACGCACGGCGCATCAGCGCTTCGACGCGCGCGCCGAATTCGCCCGGGCGAATCGGATAAACGACGAAATCGTCGGCGCCCGCGGTGAGTGCGCAAACCACGTTGTGCTCCGCGCCGTCCGGCGTCGCGAACATGACGGGCACGCGTTCGCCGAAGCTCGACCGGACGGATTTCAGCAGATCGAGGCCACAGAGGCCAGTGGAATTCCAGTCGAGAATGAGCAGATCGACCGTCGAGCGGGACAGCGCCTTCGACAGCACGAGGCCGTCGCCGAAGGTCACGCAAGTGTGGCCAAGTCGATTGACGACGTCGGCGATGAGATTTCGATGACTGGGGTCGGTTTGTAAAACGGCGACGCGCATGGTGTCTAACCTGATGAGTCCAAGGGACATGGGGCGGAGGCCGTACTGCCGGGCCCGCCGGGCGTCTCCTCGCGGGATGAGACGGGAATATTCAAGCTGCGAATTCTGGGCAGCCATGCGACCCTTTCCCATCGGACTCATCCGAATTGTCAACGCATGTGACTGCGCGGCGCACGAAGTCGGCGGCGTCTGATACGCGCAACCATCTCGAAAATAGAACGGCTTTTCGCTTTTGCGCTCGCTTTCATCCTGTAACATGCCGCCTTTGGCTCAAAAGTTCCCGCTTCCGCCGTTTTATCGAGACGTCGCGTGGCAAGCTGCGCCGCGACTGTCCGTCGCATCGCGCAGCGCGGATGACGGGCGGCGGCTTCGAATCCGCGCCCGCTGGTTTCTGGCCGTTTCGTTCCCGTTTCGCGCCCGGACTTTCGCTTCGCGTCCACCCGGCGCGTTTAGTCACTCCCGCAGGGCAAAGCCTCGTCCTACCGCGCGTCACGCGTGGCTTTTCCACTCACGGGTTCTTTTTTCGATGCAGGCAACACCTCTGTCCGACGCCCCGCGCGCGGCCGGCCGTGCGCTCACGCGCGGCGATTACAAGACGCTCACGCTCGCCGCGCTCGGCGGCGCGCTCGAGTTCTACGACTTCATCATCTTCGTGTTTTTCGCGCCGGTCATCGGCCAGTTGTTCTTTCCGCCGTCGATTCCTGACTGGCTGCGCCAATTGCAGACTTTCGGCATCTTCGCGGCGGGTTATCTCGCGCGCCCGCTCGGTGGAATCGTCATGGCGCACTTCGGCGATCTGCTCGGACGCAAGCGCATGTTCACGCTTTCCGTGCTGCTGATGTCCGTGCCGACGCTCCTGATGGGTCTCTTGCCCACGTATGCGTCGATCGGCCTGATGGCGCCCGTGCTGCTGCTTGCGTTTCGCGTGATGCAGGGCGCGGCGGTCGGCGGAGAAGTGCCGGGCGCGTGGGTGTTCGTGTCGGAGCACGTGCCGGGCCGTCATATCGGCTACGCGTGCGGCACGCTCACGGCCGGCCTGACGGCGGGCATTCTGCTCGGCTCGCTGATCGCCACGGGCATCAACAAGACGTTCGCGCCGGCCGAAGTCGCCGATTTCGCGTGGCGTCTGCCCTTTCTGCTCGGCGGCATCTTCGGTCTGTGCTCGGTCTATCTGCGCCGCTGGCTGCATGAAACGCCGGTCTTCGCCGAGTTGCAGAAGCGCAAGTCGCTCGCCGCGGAAATCCCGCTCAAGGCCGTGCTGCGCGATCACGGCCGCGCCGTCATCATTTCGATGCTGCTCACGTGGATGCTCTCGGCTGCGATCGTCGTCGTGATCCTGATGACGCCGACGCTCCTGCAAAAGCAATTCCACATCGCGCCGGCGACAGTGCTCGTCGCGAACTGCGCGGCGACGCTGTGTCTCACAATCGGCTGCGTGCTGGCGGGTGCGCTCGCGGGCCGCATCGGCGCGGGCAAGACGATCTTCGTCGGCGGCGTAGCGCTCGCCGTGTCGTACTGGCTGATGTTCCAGCAGATTGCGCTCGACGCCTCCGCGCTGCTGCCGTGGTACGCGCTCACGGGCTTTTTCGTCGGCGTGATCGGCGCGATTCCGTTCGTGATGGTCAAGTCGTTCCCGCCCGCCGTGCGCTTTTCCGGGATCTCGTTTTCGTACAACGTCGCGTATGCGGTGTTCGGCGGACTCACGCCGATCGTCGTCTCGCTGATGATGAAATCGAGCCCGATGGCGCCCGCGATCTACGTCGGCGCGCTGTGCGCGGTCGGTGCGCTGACAACGCTTTTCATCAAGAAAACGCCCTGATTCGGCGCGAGCGTTTTCGCGCAAATGGCGCACCGTTCACACGCGGTGCGCCATTTTTCATTGCGCTTTCACGTTTCACCCCACGCCGAAACATCGATCGCGCGGCGCGCCTACGATGGACGGCATGAACTCGAACCTTTCCTCATCCGAAACGCGTCTGTCCGCCCGGCAGATGCTCGTCGTGACGGCGACCAGCGTCGGCTTCGTCGTTTCCCAACTCGACGTCTCGATCGTGAATGTCGCGCTTGCGAGCATCGGCCACGATCTGCGCGCGAGCGTCGCGAGCCTGCAATGGACCGTCGACAGTTACGCGCTCGCCTTCGCCGCGCTCATGCTCTCCGCCGGCTCGCTCGGCGATCGCTTCGGGGCGCGGCGCATGTTCCTCGGCGGACTTGCGCTCTTCGCGCTGGCATCGCTCGCGTGCGCCTTTTCGCGCGACGCGGCGCAACTGATCGCGGCGCGCGCGCTGCAAGGCGTCGGCGCGGCGGCGATGCTGCCGAACTCGCTCGCGCTCCTGAACGCCACATGCGGCCATGACCGGCGACTGCGCGCGCGTGCGGTCGGCTTGTGGACGGCGGCGGGCGCGGTGTCGATCGCGGCGGGGCCGATCGTGGGCGGCGTGCTGATCGCGGCGTTCGGCTGGCGCAGCATCTTCTGGGTCAATCTGCCGATCTGCGCGGCCGGCATCGTCGCGACGCTCGCGTGGATAAAAACCGCGCGCACCGAAGATGTCGCGCAGGCACGCGGCATCGACTTGCCGGGCCAGGCGCTGGCGATCGTCGCGCTGGCGTCGCTCGTCGGCGCGGTGATCGAGTTGCGCCCGCTCGGGCCAGCGCATCCGCTCGTGATCGGCGCTTTCGTGCTGGCGCTGGCGGCGGGCGGCGCGTTCGTCGCAATCGAGCGCGGGAGCCGCGCGCCGATGCTGCCGCTCTCGCTCTTCGCCGAGCGAACTTTCAGCGCGGCCGTGGCCTTCGGCATCGGCGTGAATCTCACCTATTATGGAATCGTCTTTCTTTTGAGCCTGTATTTGCAGCGTGTGCTCGGCCATACGCCGCTACAAACCGGCCTCGCGTTCCTGCCGCTGACGGGCGGCTTTCTGATCTCGAATCTGGCGAGCGGTCCGGTCGTCGCGCGCTTCGGCTCGCGCGGCCCGATGATCTTCGGCGCGCTGCTCGACGCCGCCGGTTTCGCCGCGCTCGCCTTCGTCGATACGACGACGCCCACAGCCGCGCTCCTCGTGCCCTTCCTGCTGATTCCATCGGGTATGGGACTCGCGGTTCCGGCCATGACGACCGCGTTGCTCGGCACGGTCGGCCAGGCGCGCGCGGGCACGGCTTCGGCGGTGCTCAACACGGCGCGGCAGGCGTCGGGCGCGATCGGCGTCGCGGCGTTCGGCGCGCTCGCGGCCCACGGCGATGGCGCGGCGAGCGCGGAACACATCGTCGCTGCGGTGCGCTGGTCGGCGGGGATTTCGGTCGCGCTGCTGTTGTGCGCCGCGCTGATCGCGCGTCACGTGAACAACCCGCCGAACCGGAGAACGGAAGAGCCGAAACGCGCGTGTGGCTCGCTGCCGGAAAACGCCGAATGACCGATGAACGGCAGCGGGAACGACCGTTGCAACGCTCGGGCGAAGCGCTGGAAAACGCGTCAGCGCGCGCCACGAATTGCCTGAGGAGAACACCATGTCGACGATGCCCCGCTCCCCCGACGAGCCGCTCGAACCTGATCCGGACAAGCTGCTCGACCCCGACGCCCCGGCGAATCCCGAAGATCCGGACATGCCCGACGGCCCCGACTCCGCCACGCCGATGGTGCCCGCCGATCCGAAGAACGGCGAGCCGCGCATGTGAGCCGTTGACGGATCGTCGCGCGCACAAAACGATGCCCGCGCGGCCGAGAAAGCCGCGCGGGCATTTTTGCTGGCACGTGCTGACTGAAGAGCTATAGGCTCGTCGTCTGCACGGCGCCGGTTTCCAGCGCGCGCTCGATCAGCGCTTCCTGCTGCGCCTTGCGCACGGCATCGGCGACGAGTGTATCGGGCGCTTCCACTTCCGCCTTGATCGCGCCGATGATGCCATCGGCTTCGACGATCACGAGCGACTCCGCCGAATCCGCCCGGCTGATGATGACGCGCGCCGGGCCGCCGCCTTCCGCGAGGCTGGCGCAGAACTGCATCGTTTGCCCGCCGATCACTTGCTCGAATGTTTGAATCATCGCTGCCTTCCGCGTTAGTTGGACAAAAACTGACACAGGCCGCCCGCCATTTAGCGCGCAGCATGCTTACTCATTGATCCGCGCATCCCGACTAGGTTCAATTCTGTAAGCATGCGCGCGGCGACGCAAGCTCAACGTCTTGCTTCGGCGAGTTCGCGAAGGATGGCGGCGGTCGCGTCGTCGGCGGGAAAGAAGGCTTCGATCGCAAGCTCCGACAAGGTGATGTCGACGGGCGTGCCGAAAATCGTCGTCGTGCTGAAGAACGACAGCACGCCATGCTGCGTGCGCATGCGCAAGGGCACGACGACCGGATCGGTCTCGCCGCGCGGCGCGTGGGCCGTGTGCAGCGGCGCGGGATACGCCTCCAGTTCCGCGAAGAGCGCGACGAGCGTCGCATCGCCCGACACTTCGATCTGCCGACGCAGCCGCGCGAGCAAATGAGCGCGCCACTCGTGCCAGTTGTCGATGGCATCGGCGAGACCTTGGGGATGCATCGATAGGCGCAACACGTTGACCGGCGCCGCCAGCAACTCCGCATGCGCCGACGCGACGAGCGGCGCGAAAGCCGCATTCGCCGCGACCATCGTCCAGTGACGATCGACGGCGAGCGCGGGATACGGCTCGTGCCCTTTCAACACGAGATCGACCGCGCGCCGCGCCGCGGCAAGTTGCGGATCGGCCAGCGCGCGCTCGCGATAGAGCGGCGCATAACCGGCCGCGACGAGCAGCGTGTTGCGCTCGCGCAGCGGCACGTCGAGCTGCTCGGCGAGGCGCATCAGCATCTCCCTGCTCGGCAGCGAGCGGCCCGATTCGACGAAGCTCAAATGACGCGTGGACACGTCCGCGACGCCCGCGAGATCGAGCTGGCTCATGCGCCGGCGCTGACGCCATTCGCGCAGTAGCGCGCCCACGCTCGATTGTGCTTCGGGATAAACAAGGGTCGAGTTCATGCTACCGATGTTAGACGAAGCGCGCGCACGCAATCCATTACCTCGAACGTAATCGGCTGGACGGGCGTTTGTCCGCATTGCGAACGAACGTAAGATTTACTGCGCAAACCTTTGCGCAGAAAAACTTGCGCGCGACACCCTAAATCTCCCGCGCTTCCGAGCCGATAAGCCCCACAACAAGCGAACAATGCGTCGCGAGCCGTGCGCGCCTCAATCCCGAGCACGCACGGCCCGCGACGCCCGGACTTTTGCGGAGAAATCATGTTTGTCATCATCGGATGGGTGTTGGTCATCGGCTCGGTGATCGGAAGCTTCATCGGCGTCGGCGGCCACCTCGCCGCCCTCGTGCAACCGTTCGAGCTGCTGTGCATTTTCGGCGCGGCGATCGGCGCGTTCGTCGTATCGAACCCGACCGCGACGCTCAAGAAGACGCTGCAATCCATCCCGAAGGCGTTCAAGGGCGGCGGCTACACGAAAGAGAAATACCTCACGCTGATCGCGTTGCTCTACGAACTGCTTCAGAAGGCGCGCAAGGAAGGCATGATGGCGCTCGAAGCCGATGTCGATGCGCCCGAGGCCAGCCCGCTCTTTCAGAAATACGAGCACGTGATGGCCGATCATCATCTGCTCGATTTCATCGTCGACTATTTGCGCATGATGTCGGCGGGCAATGTCAACGCGCTCGAAATGCAGGATCTGATGGACGAGGAACTCGAAACGCATCACACGGAAAGCACGGTCGCCGCGAACGCGATCCAGAAGATGGCGGACGGCTTGCCCGCGTTCGGTATCGTCGCAGCCGTGATGGGCGTCGTGCACACGATGGGCTCGGTCGGCGCCGCGCCCGCCGTGCTCGGCGAGATGATCGCGGGCGCGCTCGTCGGCACGTTCCTCGGCATTCTGCTGGCGTATGGCTTCATCGGTCCGCTCGCGGATTTGCTCAACGCGAAGGGCGCCGCCGAAGCGAAGCCGTTCCAGTGCGTGAAGTCCGTGCTGCTCGCATCGATGAACGGCTATGCGCCGACGGTGGCCGTCGAATTCGGCCGCAAGGTGCTCTTCACCGCCGATCGTCCGAGCTTCAAGGAACTCGACGACGCGGTGCGCGCCACCAAGATGCCGAAGTCGGCTTCGTGATGTTATCGGGCACGCAAAGGACTTACGCTCATGGCTGAAAAACCGTCACGCGATCCGCTGCAGTCGGTGCTTGCGCCGACTGTCGTCGTCAAGCGCAAGAAGAAAGCGCATGGACACGGGCATCATGGCGGCGCATGGAAGATCGCCTACGCCGACTTCGTCACCGCGATGATGGCGTTCTTCCTGTTGATGTGGCTGCTCGGCTCGACCTCGAAGTACGACAAGGAAGGCATCGAACAGTACTTCAACACGCCGCTCTCCGCGTTGTTCGGCAACGATGGCGGCGCATCGGCCCATACGAGCGTCATCACGGGCGGCGGCAAGGATCTGTCGAGCACGCGTCCGGGCGAAGGCAAGAAGAGCCAGGCGCAGCCGGTGCCGCAGTCGATCGCGCGCGCGGCCGTCGCAATGGATGACTTGCAGAAGCTGCAGCAACTCAAGCAGAAGCTAATGGCACTCATCGAACAGATGCCTGCGTTGCGGGCGTTCAAGGATCAGATTCGCATCGCGATTACGAGCGAAGGCTTGCGCATCGAGATCGTCGATTCGCTCAAGCGGCCTATGTTCGCTTCAGGCAGCTCGAAGCTCGAAAGCTATGTGACGACGATTCTCACTAACATCGGCGCGTCGATGAACGATGTCGATAACCGCGTGTCGATCGCGGGTCACACGGATGCGGTGGCCTATTCCGGCGGTCAGGCCGGTTATTCGAACTGGGAGCTTTCCAGCGAGCGGGCGAATGCCGCAAGGCGCGCGCTCGTCGCGGGCGGAATGAAGGAAAGCAAGGTGCTGCAGGTGCGCGGACTTGCCGACGTGCTGCCGCTCAACAAGGACGTCGCCGATGAGCCGACGAATCGGCGCATCAGTATCCTCGTTCTGAACAAGGCGGCCGAGCAGGCGTTTTTCCGCGACGGCGGAAGAACAACCGTCGATGAAACGCGACCCGTCGATACGGCGATTCCCGCAACGGTAGCGGCCAAATCGAATGCGCCGGTTGCGGTGGTGAAGTAAGCAACGCTCGCGGCTTTCCAAAGCGCCATGCACATTGAACCGTGCATGGCGCTTTTCGTTTCAGCCGATCCAATCCGCGACCGTCTGCACCACCAGCCACACATTCGCCGCGCTAATCACGACAAATAACGCCCACGCGACGAGCTTCATATGCGGCTTGTTCGCGAACGTCCCCATCAGGCCTCGGTCGCTCGTCATCCGGATCAGCGGATAAAGCGCGAACGGCAACTGCAAGCTCAGCACGACCTGACTCGCGACGAGCAGCTTGCCGACCGCGCCGTTGCCCATCGCATACACGCCGATCAACGCCGGCACGAGCGCCAGGGCGCGCGTGATGAATCTGCGCTGATAACATGGAATCTTCAGTTGCAGAAATCCTTCCATGATCACCTGCCCCGCAATGGTGCCGGTGAACGTCGAGCTTTGCCCCGATGCGAACAGCGTCACCGCGAAAAGAATCGCGGCAAGTCCGGTCCCCACGATAGGCGCAAGCAACTTGTACGCGTCTTCGATCTCGGTCACTTGCGTGTGTCCCGTCGCATGAAACGCCGATGCCGCGAGAATCAGGATCGCCGCATTGATCAGCAGCGCGAGTACGAGCGACAAGATGGTATCGAGCCGCGAAAGATTGATTGCCGATGCAAGACTCTTCGCATCGCGATTCACCACGCGCGTCTGCACGATCGAAGAATGGAGATACAGGTTATGCGGCATCACGGTCGCGCCGAGAATCCCTATCGCGAGATAAAGCGGCTCGCGATCGCGCAACGCATGAATCGAAGGCACGAGCCCGGCCGCAACCGAAGGCCAATGCGGCTTGACGAGCACGAGCTCGACGATATAACCCACGCCGATCGTCGCGATGAGCCCCAACATGATTGCTTCGAGATCGCGGAAGTTCTTGCCTTTCAAGCCAAGCACGATGAGCGTGTCGAATGCGGTGAGCACCACGCCCCAAATCAATGAAACGCCGAATAGCAAATGAAATGCAAGCGCGCCGCCGAGCACTTCCGCGAGATCGCACGCGATGATCGATAACTCCGCGAGCATCCATTGCACATTTGCGACCGGCTTCGTATAACGCTCGCGCGATAACTGCGCGAGATCTTTCCCCGTGACGATGCCGAGCCGCATCGAAAGAACTTGCAGCACCATCGCCGCGAGACTGGACAACACGACGACGAAAAGCAGGCCATAGCCATAACGGGAACCGGCTTCGATATCCGTCGCCCAGTTGCCGGGGTCCATATACCCGATGGAAATAAGCAAGCCGGGGCCCGCGAATTGCAAAAGCTTTTTCCAGAACGGTGCGCCCGGCGAAACGGCGACGGAGCCTTTGACTTCCGATGGGCAAAACGGCGCGGTGGCCGTGGTCGGCAGATTGAACGGCAAGTTATCGGTTCCTGATAGCGGTATCGGGCACAAACATTTCACGCGGATAACATCCGCGAAACGATGTTATTCAGGCAGCTTGCAATGCGCGTCACGCGGGCGAGTCTATCACCGGCTGCGTGCGCTCACAGACGGCCCTTCGATGCGTCTCACTGCACGTTCAGTGCGCGCTCCAATCTGACCATAACGTCATCTGATGGCCAGCATCTCGTCACGGTCCGACAAATAGAATTCAGGGGTGGCTGTGGTAAGCGTGCCGACGCTGCATATCGCGCAACCGCACGCCGCGTTCATCCTTCACCCGCATGAGGAGTACGCCATGAAACTAGTCACCCGTCTCGCTGTAATCGCCATTGCCTGCGCGCCGCTGGCCGCGCTCGCACAATCCGACGGCCTCACGCGCGCGCAGGTCAGGCAGGACCTGCAACGCGTCGAACAAGCAGGCTACAACCCGTCCGAGCGCGATGCGTTCTATCCGACCGACATCCAGGCAGCCGAAGCGAAGGTCAGCGCGCAAGGCGCATATGGCGCGTCCACGGACGGCTCATCGTCTTCGGGACGCACGATGTCGACGACGCCGCTCGGACAGACCCCGTAATAACGCACGCTTCTTCACGAGACACGCGCGGCTTTCGCCGAACGCCAACGATCCCGCGCCGTCTCGCTTCACCTACGCTTCTCGCGCATTTCGCGCGTTCGTTCGATACATCATCCGAGTAAGCTAAGCGTGTCGATTCCGGCTACCTACAATCGCTGCGCGGCTGTTCGCACACCGCATTCGCGTCGCACGGTCGCGTTCATCCCATTAACGGTATGAGGAGTCCGCTATGAAGTTCGTCACGCGCATTGCCCTCTTCGCTCTAATCGCGGCGCCGCTTGCAGCGCTCGCACAATCGGACGGCCTTACAAGACAGCAAGTCCGCGAGGACCTCGTGAAAGCCGAGCGCGCCGGATATCGTCCGGGAGAGCAAGACGCGCGCTATCCCGGGAGTTTCCTCGATATCAAGGAAGGCATCTATACCGGCGCGAGCGTTTATCGCACTCAACCGGGCTATCCGAACTTTGCTCCCAATGCGGAGCGTTACCTGCGCTGAAGCGCTGTTATTCCCGGATATTCGAGTGCAAAGCGCGCGGCCCTACCGCGCGCTTTCGTAAGCTTGCTTTCAATTTGCCTAATCTGACATAAGCGCCATTTTCGCGCCATATTCTCGTTGGCACCCGGCCACTACCATAGCGAGACTGATGGCGAACCGCACGCCTCGCTCCGTCATTGCGTCTCGCGCGCCGCATTCGTTTATTTCGCAGCGCCCTTCCCAAGCATTTTCCGAACGACTCAATGTGGATAGTCAACGTTGCGCTTAAGCGGCCTTACACGTTCATCGTGATGGCCATCATGATTCTGCTGGCGACGCCCTTCGTCCTCGTGACGACGCCGGTGGACGTGCTTCCCGAAATCGATATTCCCGTTGTCAGCATCATCTGGAACTACACCGGTTTGTCCGCGCAGGACATGGCCAATCGCATCACGTCGGTCAATGAGCGCAGTCTCACGACCACGGTGAACAACATCGAGCACATCGAGTCGCAATCGCTGCAGGGCATTGCGATCATCAAGCTCTTTTTGCAACCGACGGCGAACATCCAGACCGCGATCGCGCAAACGGTCGCCGTCGAGCAGGCGCAATTGAAGCAGATGCCGCCGGGCGCGACGCCGCCGCTCGTGATCAGCTATTCGGCGTCGAGCATTCCGGTCATCCAGCTCGGTCTTTCCAGCCCGAAGCAATCCGAACAAGACCTGAACGACACCGCGCTCAACTTCCTGCGTCCGCAACTCGTGACGATTCCGGGTGCGGCCGTGCCTTACCCCTATGGCGGCAAGACGCGCCTCATCTCCGTCGATCTGGACACGCGCGCGCTGCTCGCCAAAGGCCTCACGCCGACCGATGTCGTGCAGGCCGTCAACGCGCAGAACCTGATCCTGCCGACCGGCACCGCGAAGATCGGCCCGCGCGAATACACCATCAATATGAATGGCTCGCCCACGACGGTCGCGGGCCTGAACGACATTCCGGTACGCACGATCAACGGCGCGACGACCTACTTGCGCGAAGTCGCCCACGTGCGCGACGGCTTCTCGCCGCAGACCAATATCGTGCGCCAGGACGGTCGTCGCGGCGTGCTGATCTCGGTACTGAAAAACGGCAACGCATCGACGCTTTCGATCGTCAATACGCTGCAAGACCTCTTGCCGCAGGCGCGGGCGTCGCTGCCGCCCGATCTGAAGATCAGCGCGCTCTTCGATCAGTCCGTGTTCGTGAAGGCCGCCGTGCAGGGCGTCGTGCGCGAAGCGCTTATCGCCGCCGTGCTCACCGCCGCGATGATCCTGCTCTTTCTCGGCAACTGGCGCAGCACCTGCATCATCGCGATTTCGATTCCGCTTTCGATTCTCTCGTCGCTGATCGTCCTGCATGCGCTCGGGCAGACCATCAATATCATGACGCTGGGCGGTCTCGCGCTCGCGGTCGGCATTCTCGTCGACGATGCCACGGTGACGATCGAAAACATCGAGCGCCATCTGCATCTCGGCACGAACCTGCACGACGCGATTCTCGATGGCGCGGGTGAAATCGCGGTGCCCGCGCTCGTTTCGACGCTATGCATCTGCATCGTGTTCGTGCCGATGTTCTTTCTCACCGGCGTCGCCAAATTCCTGTTCGTGCCGCTCGCCGAAGCCGTCGTGTTCGCGATGCTCGCGTCGTACATACTGTCGCGCACGCTCGTGCCGACGCTCGCGATGCTCTTGATGGGCCACGCGCACGCGCCCGACGCAAAAGCGCGGCCGAATCTCTTCATGCGTCTGCATCGCCGTTTCGATCGCGGTTTCGAGCGCATGCGCGGCGCGTATATCGTGATTCTGTCGAGGCTGCTCGTGAAGCGGCGTATGTTCGCTTCGCTCTTTCTCGGCTTCTGTCTGCTTTCGGCGGGGCTCGTGTTCGCGCTCGGCGAGGACTTCTTCCCGAGCGTCGATGCAGGCGATATCCGCCTGCACATGCGCGCGCCGACCGGCACGCGTATCGAGGAAACCGCGCGTCTCGCGGATGAAGTCGAGAAGGTCGTGCGCCAAGTCGTGCCGCAAGACGAACTCGCGACGATCCTCGACAACCTCGGCCTGCCTTATAGCGGCATCAACCTGTCGTACAGCAATGCCGGAACGATCGGCACGCTCGACGGCGAGATCCAGGTCGCGCTCAATCCCGATCACGCGCCGACGCAAAAGTACATCGACGAATTGCGCGCGCTCCTGCCGCGCCGCTTTCCCGGTGTCGAGTTCTTCTTTCAGCCCGCGGACATCGTCACGCAAATCCTGAACTTCGGCCTGCCCGCCGCCATCGACGTGCAGATTCAAGGCCAGAACGGTCAGGCGAATTTCGAAGTCGCGAGCAGGCTGATGAAGCAGATCCGCATGATTCCCGGCAATGTCGATACGCACATTCAGCAAAAGCTCGACGAGCCCGCCATCGACTTGCAGATGGATCGCACGCGACTGCAACAGCTCAATCTCTCGGCGAGCAACGTCGCACAGAACGTGCTGGTTTCGCTGTCGGGAAGTTCGCAAACCGCGCCGGGATTCTGGTTCAATCCGCGCAACGGCGTCGAATACAACCTCGCGGTGCAGACGCCGCAGTATCAGGTTTCATCGATCGACGAACTGCTGCGCACGCCCGTTTCCGCATCGCTCAACGGACCGACGCAACTGCTCGGCAATCTCGTGCGCCTCTCGCCGCAAAATCAGTTCGCGGTCGTCACGCACTACAACATCCGGCCCGTGATCGATCTCTTCGTGAGCGTCGAAGGGCGCGATCTCGGCAGCGTTGCGCGGCAGGTGAATCATCTTGTCGATGAAGCGCGCAAGACGCTTCCGCGCGGCACGCAGATCGCCGTGCGCGGTCAGGTCGAAACGATGCGCACGTCGTTCTTCGGCCTCGGCCTCGGCGTCGCGATGGCGATCGTGCTCGTGTATCTGTTGATCGTCGTGAACTTCCAGTCGTGGGTCGATCCGCTCATCATCGTGAGCGCATTGCCCGCCGCGCTCGCGGGCATCATCTGGATGCTCTTTCTCACCGGCACGCACCTGAGCGTGCCCGCGCTCACCGGCGCGATCATGACGATGGGCGTCGCCACCGCGAACAGCATTCTGATGGTCTCGTTCGCGCGGCAACGTCTGAACGCCGGCATGCCGCCGCTCACCGCCGCGCTCGAAGCGGGCGCGAGCCGCATTCGTCCCGTTTTGATGACGGCGTTCGCGATGATCATCGGCATGGTTCCGATGGCGCTCGGCCTCGGCGAAGGCGCGGAGCAGAACGCGCCGCTCGGTCGCGCCGTGATCGGCGGCCTCCTGTTCGCAACGGTTTCCACGCTCTTTTTCGTGCCGCTGATCTTTGCGGGCATTCACGCGCGTCTCGCACGCCGCGCCGCGCACAAGGATCAGACGCAACATCGAGACGGCAGCGGCCAACACTGACATCCAAGCATCCCGACGAACATGACTGAAAAGAAGCACGCATCGCTTGCGATTCCCGCTCGCGACCCGAACGAAGGACCCGCATTGCCGCCGCGCAATGTCGAGTGGAAACGCGCGAAGATCGCGCTTGTAATCGTGCTCGCGTTGCTCGCGATAGGCGCGACGCGCACGGTCGTCACCGACATGCTGCATAGCCATTCCATCGCCACGCGTACGCAACAGAACGCGCAGCAATACGTGAACGTCGTCATGCCGAAGCAAACCGACGGCGGCGGTGAAACGACCTTGCCGGGGACCTTGCGCGGCTTCGTCGAATCGCCGATCTATGCGCGAGCAACGGGTTATCTGCTGCACTGGTATGTTGATATCGGCTCGCGCGTGAAGCAAGGCCAGTTGCTCGCCGACCTCGACACGCCCGAGATCGATCAGGAACTGGCGCAAGCGGTGGCGCAGCGAGATCAGACCGCATCGAGCTTAGGCCTCGCGAAAAGCTCGCTCGAACGCTGGCAGCAATTGCGTCAGCGCGACGCCGTGTCTCAACAGGAACTCGACGAACGTCAAAGCACGTACAACCAGGACGTCGCGAATCTCGCCGCCGCCGACGCCAACGTGAAGCGTCTGCGCCAGCTCGAATCGTTCAAGCGCATCGTCGCGCCGTTCGCGGGCGTGGTCACGCAGCGCAATGTCGACGTGGGCGATCTCATCGATGCGGGCAGCGGCACGAGCCGCGCGCTCTTCGCGCTCGCGCAGAGCGACCCGTTGCGCGTATTCGTGCAGTTGCCGCAGGCGTACGCGCAGAACGTCTCGGTCGGGCAGGACGTGACCGTCTCGCAGGCGGAGCTTCCGGGCGAACAGTTTCACGGCAAGATCACGCACATTTCCGGCGCGATCGACGTGCCCACGCGTTCGTTGCAAGTGGAAGTGACGCTGCCCAATTCCGATGGACGTCTGCGGCCCGGCGCGTATGTGCAGGTGTCGCTGCCCGCGACCGCGCATGCTCGCCTGCTCGTGCCGGGCAATGCGCTGCTTTTCCGTTCCGAAGGCCCGCGCCTCGCCGTTGTCGATGCCGACGGACACGTGCGTCTGCACAAGATCGTGATCGCGCAGGATCTCGGGCAATCGCTCGAAATCGAGAGCGGTGTCGAGGCGACCGACAAGATCATCATCAACCCGAGCGATTCGGTCGCCGATGGCGATCATGTCGTGATCGCGCCGCAGCAAGCGCCACAGCAGCCCGCGTCGGGCGGCAAGGCCGCGTCATGAAAAGCGCGCTTGGCATCACGCTCGTGGCGCTGCTCGCGGCGTGCACCGTCGGGCCCGACTATCGCCGGCCCGTCGCGGAAACACCGCCCACGTGGCAGACGGATTCGTACTGGCGCGTGGGCGAGCCGTCGCATGCGCCGCTCGCGCTCGACTGGTGGCAAGGCTTCGGCGACGTCGCGTTGAGCGGGCTGGAAACGCAGGCGCTCGCGCAGAATCAGACGCTCGCCGCCGCGAGTGCGCATTACGCGCAGGCTCGCGCCACGCTCGCGCAAACGTCCTCGCTCGCGCTGCCCGAAATCGATCTGGGCGCGAACGCGTCACGCTCGCGCATTTCGAGGAATCGCCCCGTCAACAATTACGCGACGCCGAACAGCACCACCGTGCAGAACGATCTGAAGCTCGCGCCGACGGTCAACTACGACGTCGATCTCTTCGGCCGCATCCGGCGCGAAGTGGAGGCCGCGCATGCATCGGCGGATCAGTCGCGCGACGATCTCGCGAACGCGCGTCTCGTGCTGACCACCGATCTCGCCAGCGACTACTTTTCGATGCGCGAGCTCGACGCTGAGATCGACGTGTTGAACCGCTCCGTCGTTCTGCAGAAGAAAGCGCTCGACTACGTGCAGACGCAACACGATTTGGGCGCGGTGTCGGGACTCGATGTGCTGCAACAACAGGCGCAACTCGACCAGACGCGCGTGCAGGCGCAATTGCTTCTGAATCAGCGCGCGCAATTCGAACATGCGATCGCCGCGCTCGTCGGCACGCCGGCGCCGCAATTCTCGATCGCGCCGGAATTGAACGACCGCCCGCTCCCACCGATCCCACTCGGCATACCGAGCGACGTGTTGCAGCGCAGGCCCGACGTCGCGTCCGCCGAGCGCTCGATGGCCGCGGCCAATGCGCAGATCGGCGTCGCGAAGGCGGCGTTCTTTCCGAGTCTAACGTTGAACGGCACGGTCGGCTGGGAAAGCACGGCACTGTCGAGCCTGATCTCCGCGCCGAGCCTCCTGTGGACCATCGGCACGATGGCGAGCCAGGTCGTGTTCGATGGCGGACGGCGCGCGGCCGCCGTCGAGTTCGCGAACGAGGGCTATGTTGCAGCGGTCGCGAATTATCGGCAGACCGTGCTGGGCGCATTTCAGCAAGTGCAGGACGGCATCGTCGGATTGTCGGTGCTGGACGGCGCGGCGAAGCAATCGCACGCCGCGGTGGTCGATGCGCAACGCCTGCTGTCGCTCGCGAACGATCGCTACTCGGGCGGACTCGTCGCCTATCTCGACGTGATCACCGCGCAGCAGCAATTGCTCACGAGCGAGCGGCAGGATGTGCAGATTCACGGGCAGCAGCGCACTGTTTCGGTGGCGCTCGTGAAAGCATTGGGCGGCGGCTGGAATTCAAATGACGCGGCGCACGATAGCGAAGAAGTTGCAAACGCAACCAACGAGGCAAGCGACAAGCCGCCTGCACGCTGAGTTGATCAAAACGTATGCACGATGCCCGCGAGACTCGTATAGTTAGCAGTTGAACAATACGGTAAACACACACTGAACGCGCATAGGTGCCAGGCATGAAAGTCCTGATAGTCGAAGACGAACACAAAGTGGTGGATTACCTGCGCTCGGGGTTGACCGAGCAAGGCTGGGTCGTCGATATCGCGATGGATGGCGAGGAAGGCACGCATCTCGCCATCGAATACGACTACGACGTGATCGTGCTCGACGTGATGCTGCCGAGACGCGACGGCTTCGCGGTATTGAAGGCGCTGCGCCTGCAGAAATCGACGCCGGTCATCATGCTGACCGCGCGCGATCACATCAACGATCGCGTGCGCGGCCTGCGCGAAGGCGCGGACGACTATCTCACGAAGCCGTTCTCGTTTCTCGAACTGGTCGAGCGTCTGCATGCGCTCGCTCGGCGCACACGCGCGCAGGAATCGACGCTGATTTCCGTCGGCGATCTATACGTCGACCTGATCGGCCGCCGCGCGACACGCGATGGCGTGCGGCTCGATCTCACCGCGAAGGAGTTCCAGTTGCTCTCGGTGCTCGCGCGCCGCCACGGCGACATTCTCTCGAAGACCGCGATCACCGAACTCGTCTGGGAAGTCGATTTCGAAAGCCACACGAACGTCGTCGAAACGGCGATCAAGCGACTGCGCGCGAAACTCGACGGACCGTTCCGCACGAAACTGCTGCATACCGTGCGCGGCATGGGCTACGTGCTCGAAGTGCGCGAGGTCCGCGACACGCGCGAAGCAAGGGAAGACGCGAGACCATCATGAACACGCAGTGGACATCGTCGACGCCGCACGAAGCGCGCGAGCGGCGCACGCAGCGCTCCATATCGCGGCGTCTCGCCTTTATGTTCGCGCTCGTCGCGCTGTTCGTGTTCGCGCTCGTCGGTTCGGGACTGTTTCTCGTGCTGCGCGTGCAACTGGAGCAGCATTTGCGCGACTCGCTCGACAACCGTGCGGAGGTCGCGCGGCTCATCGTCGCGCACGTGTCGACGCCGGACAAATGGAAGATCGCGAAAGAGAAGCTCGCCGACATCACGCCGCGCGACGGTTCCACGCTCTTTGCCGTGTCGAGCAACGATCCGCGCTTCGAATACGGCTCGCCGCCCGCGGGACGCGTCGTCAAGCGCGTGATGGGCGGCTATGCGCGCTTCCATCCGGAAGACCGCGCCTACGACATGCTGATGACCACGCTCACGATTCCGCCCAACGCGGACCGTCCGCCCCTGCAACTCTTCGTCGCGATCGACTGCGCGCCGAACGTCCACACCATGCGCGCGTTCGGTCTCGCGCTCGCCGCGCTGATGGCGCTCGCCACCATCGCCGTTTTGCTGCTGAGTTATTCGGTCGCGCGGCTCGGTCTCGCGCCGCTTGCGCGCCTCACACGCGATGCATCGAAGCTGAGTCCGACCAATCGCTCGCAACGCCTGAACACGCGCGCGCTGCCGATGGAACTCGACGATCTCGCGAAGTCCTTCAACGGCGCGCTGGAACGGCTCGATCACGCATACGGCCGGCTCGAATCCTTCAACGCCGACGTCGCGCACGAGTTGCGCACGCCGGTCACGATTCTCATCGGCCAGACGGAAGTTGCATTGACGCGCGACCGCTCGATCGACGAGTTGCGTCACACGCTGCAGTCGAATCTCGAAGAGTTCGAGCGCGTGCGCGCGATCATCAACGACATGCTGTTTCTCGCGCGCGCCGATCAGGGCGAGCGCGCCACTGGACTCGTCGACGTGTCGCTCGCGGCGGAGGTCGGCCGAACGCTGGAGTTTCTGGAAATTCCGCTGGAAGAAGCCCAGGTCCGCGCGCTTGCAAGCGGCGATGCGCGCGCTTTCGTCAACACGTCGCTGTTCGGGCGCGCGCTGTCCAATCTCGTGATGAACGCGATTCAGCATTGCGCGCCGGGCGCGACCATCGCCGTGTCGATCACGCGCGAGCATGGGCGTATTCGCATCGCGGTGGCCAATCCCGGCGAACCGATCCAGCCGCACGTGATGGAGCATCTCTTCGACCGCTTCTATCGCGCGGAGAGTTCACGCACGAACAGCCGCGAAAATCACGGCCTCGGGCTTGCCATCGTGAAGGCGGTGGCGGAGATGCATCGCGGCACGGTGTCGGCGACGAGCGAGCACGGCGTCAACACGTTCTCGTTCTCGGTCGCGCGTTTCGGCAATGAATCGCGAACCGTCGAGGACGTGGCCTTGCCCGTGCCGCCGGTCGTCGGAACGAAGTCCGCCACGACCTGAGCCGCGCGCCTCACTGACAAAAATATTCGTCCGATGCCGCCACCGGCGCTTCGGCTGTCGCCGGTTTGAAATGGCTGTACTTGCGATACGTCTTGCCGTTCACCGTCACCGATTCGGCGGCTTCGGTCTCGCCCGAGGCCGACGCAATCGCGCTGCTATGCGCTTCGACCTGACCGTTGCTCCAACTGCTCGCGCGCGCATACGATCCGCCTTTCGACGTATCGGTCTTGCTTGCTTCCGAGATCGTGCTCGTCACGGGATTGCCGAAACTCTTCGTATCGATCGACGATTTCGGCGGCTCGTAGCCCCACTTCGACGTAAGCGTGCTCATGTCGATCTGTTGCGGCTTCCATCCGATCACGTTCGGGCCAATCGAGAGCGGCAACAATTCCACCGCGACGATCTGCGTGCCGCGCCGCGCGACGAGCAGGCACTTGCCGCCCGAGCTTCGCAAGGGCACATAGCCGCTCGAAGACAACAGCGCGAGCGCCTGCGCATCGGGCATCGACTGCACGCCGACCGGGTTCGCGGCCCAGATCACGCCGGCGCTTGCATCGGCGCGCGCGCTCGTCGGCATCATCGAGACCATCGCACTCGCCGCGAGCGCGATGGCCGCCATTTTCTTGTGACTCTTCATCGCATGCCTCAGCGGGAAAACGAGGGTTGACTCTCCGGGACCAGTCTTTCAGAGCCAACCCTTCAAAGGTAGAGACGGCCCGATTGCTCAGACGCGTCTCTGTTGCTCCATGGCCTCACGCGGCCACTGGATCTCTTGCTTCCTCACTTCACCAGCGAGACTTCGATCTTCTCGCCGATGGGCGCGCTGGCCACTTCGACGCCATTCGTGCTGTCAGTCTGATCGTACACGCGGGCCGCGACCGGCGTCGGCTGCGCGATCTGTTTCGCGGGCGCCGGTTGATCCTGCTTGGCCTCGTTGCGGGTCTTCAGGTTCACTTCCGGATTGTTGGCCGCGGTCATCGGCAAACCGAGACGCGCGCGCACCAGCGGATCGCGATACCGCTCGTCATCCGAAAGCACCGCGTCTTCGCCCGATTTCACGAGCGGCGTGGTCGTTCCGGGACACAGATGACCCGTGGCCTCGACCGCGCGGCGGTTCGCATCGCTCTGGCAGAGCAGCGCGAGCGCGACATCGGTCAGGCCCATTGCGCGGAATTCGCGTGCATCGAGACGGCGTACGCAAGCCTGATCGACGAGGGTCGTGCCGCCCGTCGCGCCGAAGCCCGTGATCGACAGCCCGAAGCTGGCCGAGCCCATGCAGGTGTCGGAGAGCGTCGTCGTAAGCGACGGCGCGGCGATCGCCGGCGTGGTGCGCACCGAGTACGAGCTCTGGTTGTAATCGACCGTCGTGCGCGTGTCGAAGGCGCTCGTGCCGGGGCCGCTGGTGGCTGCCTTGTTGGTCGCGTCCGTGCCGCTCGCATCCGGACCCGACGTCGTGAGCGTCGGCATCGACAGCGAGATGTTCACATTCGACGAACCGCCACGCGCGTTCGATGTACCGCCCTGCGCGCTCGACGAGCCGCCCTGCGCGTTCGAACGTCCGCCGCTTGCCGTCGCGACGCCGAGGCCGCCCACCGACGACGAATTGGAACTGGTGTTGGCCGTCGAGTTCGCCGACGTGCCGATATTGTTCAGGCTCGATCCGCCGCCCTGGCCGATGCCCGTGGACGTCGAACCCGAAACCGAGCCCGACGAGGAATTGGCGGTGGTGTCAGCGTGGGCAAGTTGCGCGGCGCAAAACAGAACCGCGCATGCCAGTTGCAGAGTGGTCTTGTTCATTTTGGTTCTCCGGAAGAAAGGGGAGCGCCACAGCGCATGACGGTCCCGGACGACTTGGATTTTTTTTATGAGTTCGGCAAAGGCGGCATCCCGCGAGCGCGTGGCTCTTCACGACACCGCCCCTGCCTTGGGTCGGAGACCGGCTTAGCGCCAGCCGCCGCCCAGCTTGCTCCATGCATTGGCCGCTGCATCCGCGCCCGAGGTGCCGCCCGCTTGCGCGTTGCCGTGACCGAAGCCGCTCACGTTCGACGTGTTGGTGTGGCTCGTCGTCGCGTTGGTCGCGTTGCCGGTCACACCGAACAGGCCGCCTGCGACCGATTGCGCGTTGCCGTTGGCCGTGCCGTGGTCGGTCGCCGTGAAACGGCCGAAGCCCGATACCGAAGCGGAGGTCGTGCCGCCCGAGGTCGAGGACGAGCTGGAGTTCGCGGTCGTGGCCATGGCGGCAACGGAGACGAACGAGAGCAGTGCTGCAGCGATCAGATTGCGTTTCATGATTTGCATTCCTTATTGAGTCGGTAAGATTGGATTTCGTAATTTGTTATTCGAACCGCGGTCACGTCGGTTGCGGGAAAGCGAACCCCGTTGCGGCGAAGTTCGCCGTCCGTCGCCGCGTGCTTAGCGCCAGCCGCCGCCGAGCTTGCTCCAGGCATTCGCGGCAGCGTCGGCGCCCGAGACGCCCGTTGCCGTCGAGCCGCCGAAGCCCTTGCCGCCCACCGACGACGTGTTGATGTGGCTGGTCGTCGCGTTGGTCGCGTTGCCCGTCGTGCCGAAGCCCTGGCCGGCGATCGACGATGCGTGGCCGTTGGCGGCGCCTGCGTTGGTCGCGGTGAACGAGCCGAAGCCGTACACGGCGGCGCTCGTGGTGCCGCCCGAGGTCGAGCTCGAGCTGGAGTTCGTTCCCGTTGCGAAAGCAGCTGCGGAAACGAGGGAGAGGACGGCTGCTGCTGCGATCAGTTTGCGTTGCATGGTGAGGTCTCCAAGTTTAGGCGCACGGTCAATTCCAGCTACATCGACGCCGGTATGTAGCGGATACAATCAAACTTCTTTTGCTTAGTATTCCTATGTCAAGCGCATGGCTGAATTTCGCGTCGATGAAGCAGCGTGAAAATCAGTGGGCGTTCGAGACAGGACGCGCCTGCGGCGCGGTTAAGCGGATCAGAGTCGGTGCGAGATGCGAACGTCGCGAGCTTCGATCAAATGAAGCCGTCGTTCGTGCATGCCGATGATGAGTTGAGACGGGCTCGTGGCTTCCGTCGAGCGGATCGTGGCGCGCTGACCTTGCGCCTGGCCCATTTGTTTTGCGTTCTTCATCGCAATCCCCGTATTACTTTTGGTGTTGTTCTCAGGCGTCTGTTTGTTTAGTGCCTGTGTTTTGAGGTGACTGTACGGAAGATGAATCGGGGAAAGCGTGGGGAATCCAACACACTATTTCACGTCGTAACAAATCGTAAGGGTTTTGGTTGGCGAGCGCTCATTCGAGCATACCAATACCCCGGAAACGCCCTGTTTTCGCGGGTTTTCACGGACGAGCGCGCATAGTGGGACGGCTGAAAAACGCAAACGCGGGCGACATGCGCCCGCGTTCGTGCGGTAGGCCACGCAGCAATCAGACCGTGGAAAGGCGCGCCATTTCCGTTTCGACGATGAGCTTCTTCAGCTCCGGCACGCACGATCCGCAGTTGCCGCCCGCCTTCACACACGACGTTATTTCCGCGGCGGTTTTCAATCCCTTCTCGCGAATCGCATTGCAGATCGTGTTGCGTCCGACGCCGAAGCACGAACACACCGTCGGCCCCGTGTCCTCGCCCTTGCCTATCGGCTGGCCGAGCAGAAGGCTCGCGCGGTCTTCGTCCTCCAGCCGGTCCTTTTCGAAGAGCGTCGCGAGCCATGCGCGCGCCGGCAGATCGGGCCGCTCCGAGATGAACACGCAACTCTCGATGCGCTCATCCACCACATGCGCCGCGCGATACACACCGGCGCTCTTGTCTTCGTATTCGATCCAGTCCGCATGTCGATCGTCGATGTGAAAGAGCGCGCGCGCCCAGTCGTGATGATCGCCGTGCGATGCATCGAAACGATTGCGGCCCGCCATTTCGTAGCGGACGAAGCGCTCGCCATGCACGCGCGTCCAGTGCGTGACGCCGTCGAGATCGGGCGCGGCGCGAGAGAGCGAAAAGCCATGCCACGTGACGTGAAATTTCTCGATTGCAACGGGCGTGTGCTTGAACTCCGGCTCACCCGAAACCGGATCGACGACGGGATTCACCACCGCGCCGACACGCGCATCGGAGGCGACCTGATCGTTCCAGTGAATCGGCACGAACACGCTGCCGCGCGGCATGCCGCCGCCGTGCTGCACGCGCGCGATCATCGAACCCCAGCGGCTCGACACGCGCGCGAGTTCGCCCTCGCGCACGCCGCATGCGAGCGCGTCTTGCGGATGCATGTCGATGAACGATTCGCTGATGTGTCCGGCGAGCTTCGCGGAGCGGCCCGTGCGTGTCATCGTGTGCCATTGGTCGCGCACGCGGCCCGTGTTCAGCACGAGCGGATAGTCGTCGTCGGGCGCGTTGACCGGGGCACGCGCAATGGTGGCGACGAAGCGCGCGCGGCCATCGCGATGACTGAAGCGGTGGTCTTCGAAAAGCCTCGCCGTGCCCGCTTGCGCCGATGCAGTCAACGGCCATTGCACCGGCTGCAACGCGTCGTACTTCGCGCGATCGAGTCCGACCAGCCCGCCGATATGAAACGCGCGATGCACGCCCGTCGATGCATCGTTGCGGTAAGCGCTCAAGCGCGCGTGCTCGTCGAAGATCTCATGCGGACCCGCGAAATCGAAGCCTTCGAAGCCCATGCGCCGCGCGACATCGCAGACGATGAGCCAGTCCGCGCGCGCCTTGCCCGGCGCCGGAATAAACGCACGTTGCCGCGAGATGCGCCGCTCCGAGTTCGTCACGGTGCCGTCCTTCTCGCCCCAGCCGAGCGCGGGCAGCAGCACGTCGGCGAACGCGTTGGTATCCGTCTTCACGACGATGTCGGACGCGACCACGAGTTCGCACTTGTCGAGCGCCCGCTTCACGCGATCGCCATCGGGAAGGCTCACGACCGGATTCGTGCCCATCACCCACACGGCTTTCACGCGTCCCGCTTCGATGGCGTCGAACAATTCCACGGCCTTCAATCCGGCACGCTCGGCAATCGCGGGCGAGTTCCAGAACGTTTGCACGATCTCGCCATGCAGCGGATCGCCGAATTCCAGATGCGCGGCGAGCGTATTCGCGAGGCCGCCCACTTCGCGTCCGCCCATCGCGTTGGGCTGGCCGGTGAAGGAAAACGGTCCCATGCCCGGCTTGCCGATGCGCCCCGTCACGAGATGGCAGTTGATGATGCTGTTCACCTTGTCCGTGCCCGCGCTCGACTGATTCACGCCTTGCGAGTAGACCGTCACCACGCGATCCGTGCGCGCGAACAGGCGATAAAACTCCATCAGGTCGTGTTGATCCAGCTTGCAATCCCTCGCGGTCTGCGCGAGATCCGACAATCCTGCCGCGGCGAGCGCTTCATCGCAACCGTTGGTATGGGCATCGACGAAAGGCGCGTCGATTGCGCCGTGCTCCGCGAGAAACGCGAGCAGGCCGTTGAACAGCGGCACATCGCTGCCGGGCTTGAGCGGCAAATGCAGATCGGCCATCTCGCAGGTCGCGGTATAACGCGGATCGATGACGACGATCTTGATCTCCGGGCGCGTCTCCTTCATCTTCACGATGCGCTGAAAGAGAATCGGATGACACCATGCCGTATTCGAGCCGACCAGCACGACGAGGTCCGCGAGTTCGAGGTCCTCGTAACTCATCGGGACGAGGTCTTCGCCGAACGCGCGCTTGTGCCCCGCCACCGACGACGACATGCATAGCCGCGAGTTCGTATCGATGTTCGCGCTGCCGATGTAGCCCTTCATCAGTTTGTTGGCGACGTAGTAGTCCTCGGTGAGCAACTGCCCCGACACATAGAACGCGACCGCGTCCGCACCGTGCTCCGCGATGATCCGCGAGAAGCCACTCGCAACCGTGCCGATCGCGTCCGCCCACGATGCGTCGGTGAACGCGCCCGTGCCGCGATCGCGCAGTTTCGGATTGAGCAGGCGCCCTTCGAGCCCCACTGTTTCGCCGAGCGCCGACCCCTTCACGCACAGACGGCCGAAATTCGACGGATGCGTTTCATCACCGGCGATCGACACTTCGGTCGCGCTCTTCGGCGACGCGTTCACACCACAACCGACGCCGCAATACGGGCATGTTGTTTTGACGGTAGCAGGTTGAATCGGGATGATGGGCATGCTCACGTTCAATGTCCTTGGCTTTGTCTCAGGCTTCGCAAAGCGTCTTGCCGAAGAGAAGCTTGCCGCGCAAATGCGATATGTCCGCGCGGCTCTGAATCAGATCGAAGTACCAGCCGCCGTCCTTCACGTCGCCATACAGCACCGCGCCGATAACACGTCCCGCCTGCAACACGAGACGCTTGTAGACGCCACGGCGCGGATCGCGCAGCACGAGATCCTCGCTGTCGCCGCCGCCGATGAAATCGCCCGCCGAATACAGATCGACGCCCGTCACCTTGAGCTTCGTCGCGGTCGCGCGCTGCACATAACGGCGATGCCCCGCGCCCGCGAGATGCGCGCCCGCGACGCGCGCCTGATCCCAGATCGGCGCGACGAGTCCGAACGTCGCCGAGCGATGCTGCACGCATTCGCCCACCGCATAGACGCGCGGATCGAAGGTCTGCAACGTGTCGTCAACGACGATCGCGCGCTCGCAATGCAGGCCCGCGTCTTTTGCGAGCGCGATGTTGGGGCGCACGCCCGCCGTCATCACAACGAGGTCCGCGTCGATCTGCGTGCCGTCCGCGAAACGCACGGCGCGCACGCGGTCGGCGCCGACGATCTCGGCGGTCTGCGCGGCCATCGCGAAGTTGAGGCCTTTGGCTTCGAGCGAACGCTTGAGCAACGCCGATGCGGTGGCGTCGAGTTGACGATCCATCAGGCTTTCGCTCGAATGCACGACCGTCACCGACATGCCCTGCCGCTGCAAGCCGTTGGCCGCTTCGAGCCCGAGCAAGCCGCCGCCGATGATCACCGCATGCCGATGATCGCGCGCCGCGTCCAGCATCGTCGCGACATCCTGGATATCGCGAAACGCGATCACGCCGGGAAGATCGCAGCCCGGCACCGGAATGATGAAAGGCTTCGAGCCGGTCGCGATCAACAGACGGTCGTAGCGCGCCTCCACGCCCTTCTCCGAGCGCACGATGCGCCGCGCGCGATCGATCTCGATCACGGCATCGCCCGCATGCAGCGCGATGCCGTTCGCGTCGTACCATTCGCGCGTGTTGAGAATGATGTCGTCGACGCTCTTCTCGCCCGCGAGCACCGGCGACAACAGAATGCGGTTGTAGTTGCCATACGGCTCGGCGCCGAACACCGTGATGTCGTACAGATCGGGCGCGATCTTCAGCAGCTCTTCGACGGTGCGCATGCCGGCCATGCCGTTGCCGATGACCACGAGCCGCTGGCGCGACGCGACGTGCTTCAACGAAGCCATGCCCGCAACCGCATATTCTGTTTTCATGCCGCGATCCACACCTTGCCGCCCGCGACCTTCACGCGATACGCGCTCACCGAAAGCTCCGGCGTTTCAAGGCATTCGCCCGTGCGCAGATCGAAATGCTGCTTGTAGATCGGCGATGCCACGACCACGCGCTCGCCCAGACTTCCCACGATGCCGCGCGACAGCACGGCCGCCTGCGAATGCGGATCGTAGTTGTCGATCGCATACACGGCCGCGTCTTCGCCCGCGAGATGAAACACCGCGACTTGCGCGCCCTTCACAAGGGCGCAGACGCCCGTATCCGGCACGATGTCATCGAGTTCACAAACGGCGGTCCAGTCCTGTTCGATGCGGTCGTTCATGATGCGCTCCTTGGTGTGTGCGATGAGTCAATGAGTCAGACGGTTTCGACAACGACGGGAATATCGGTAAGCTTCGACTTGCGCTCTTCGAGCGTCGCGGGGCGAATCTGGCCGCGCTCCTCGACGAAGGTCACGTTCGCATCGCCCTGTTCGCTGTTGACGAAGTGACGGAAGCGGCGGCGTGTATGCGGATCGGTGACGGCCTTCTTCCATTCGTCTTCGTAGGTATCGACCACGAGCTGCATCTCCGCTTCGAGCTCGGCGGCGATATCGAGCTTGTCGCCGATGACGACGTCGATCAGATAGTCGAGGCCGCCTTCGAGGTTGTCGCGCCAAACGCTCGTGCGTTGCAGGCGATCCGCCGTGCGCACGTAGAACATGAGGAAGCGGTCGATGTAACGCACGAGCGTGTCGTGATCGAGATCGGACGCGATGAGTTCGGCGTGACGCGGCTTCATGCCGCCGTTGCCGCAAACGTAGAGGTTCCAGCCGTTCTCCGTCGCGATCACGCCGACGTCCTTGCCTTGCGCTTCGGCGCATTCGCGGGTGCAGCCCGACACGCCGAACTTGATCTTGTGCGGCGTGCGCAGACCCTTGTAGCGGTTCTCCAGCTCGATCGCGAGACCCACCGAATCGCCGACGCCGTAACGGCACCACGTCGAGCCGACGCACGATTTCACGGTGCGCAGCGCCTTGCCATACGCGTGACCCGACTCGAAGCCCGCCGCGATGAGCTCTTCCCAGATGAACGGCAATTGTTCGACGCGCGCGCCGAACATGTCTACGCGCTGGCCGCCCGTGATCTTCGTATAGAGGCCGTACTTCTTCGCGACCTGACCGACGGCGATCAGACCGTCGGGCGTCACTTCGCCGCCGGCCATGCGCGGCACGACGCTATACGTGCCGTCGCGCTGAATGTTCGCGAGGTAGTAATCGTTCGAATCCTGCAGGCTCGCGTGCTCCTTCTTCAGCACGAATTCATTCCAGCACGACGCAAGAATGCTCGCGACCGCGGGCTTGCAGATATCGCAGCCGCGTCCCTTGCCGTGCTTCGCGAGCAGCGCGCCGAACGTGCGATGTCCTTCCACGCGCGCGATGTGATAAAGCTCCTGACGCGAATACGGAAAGTGCTCGCACAGATGATTGTTCACCGCGAGACCTTGCCGCTTCATCTCCGACTTCATCACTTGCGTGACGAGCGGCACGCAGCCGCCGCACGACGCGCCCGCCTTGCACGACGACTTGATCGCGCCGATGCTGGTCGCGCCCGCGCAGACGGCCGCGCAGATCTCCGCCTTGCTTACGTTGTTGCACGAGCAGATTTGCGCGCCATCGGGCAAGGCTTCGACGCCGAGCGCGGGCTTTGCCTTTCCATCGCTCGATGGCAGGATCAGGAATTCGGGCGCTTCGGGCAACTCGATCCGGTTCAACATCATTTGCAGCAGCGTGCCGTATTCGGCTGCATCGCCGACCATCACGCCGCCCAGCAGGAACTTGCCGCAGTCGGACACGACAATCTTCTTGTAGACCTGCTTGCGCTCGTCGCTGTACTGATACGTGCGAGCACCCGGCGTCTTGCCGTGCGCGTCGCCGATGCTCGCGACGTCCACGCCCATCAGCTTGAGCTTCGTGCTCATGTCCGCGCCCGCGAACGCCGCATCCTCGCCGACGATCTGTTTCGCGACGATGCGCGCCATGTCGTAACCCGGCGCGACGAGGCCGAACAACTGGCCCTTCCACAACGCGCATTCGCCGATGGCGTAGATCGCTTCATCGCTCGTGCGGCACGCGTCGTCGATCACGATGCCGCCGCGCGCGCCGATATCGAGACCCGCTGCGCGCGCGATGTCGTCGCGCGGACGAATGCCCGCGGAGAACACGATCATGTCGGTGTCGAGATGCGTTTCATCGGCGAAATTCATGCGGTTGAGCGCGCCTTCGCCATCCACGATCGCGAGCGTGTTCTTGCCGGTATGAACCGTGACGCCGAGCGCCTCGATCTTCGCGCGCAGTACGCGTGCGCCGCCATCGTCGACTTGCACGGCCATCAGACGCGGCGCGAATTCGATCACGTGCGTTTCCAGCCCCATGTCGCGCAGCGCCTTCGCCGCTTCGAGACCGAGCAACCCGCCGCCGACCACCGTGCCCGTCTTCGAGCGCGCGCCGCATGCCTGCATCGCTTCGAGATCCTCGATCGTGCGATACACGAAGCAGCCGTCGCGATCGCGGCCATCGACGGGCGGCACGAACGGGTACGAGCCCGTCGCGAGCACGAGCTTGTCGTACGCGAGCACTTCACCCGTCGAAGCCGTCACCGTGCGCGCTGCACGATCGATGGCGACCGCGCGCGCGTTGAGCTTCAACGCATAGCCCGAGCGCTCGAAAAAGCCTTCCTCGACGAGCGAAAGATCATCCGCGCTCTTGCCCGTGAAGAATTCGGTCAGATGCACGCGGTCATACGCGGCGCGCGGCTCTTCGCACAGAACCGTCACGTCGAGCGCTTCATCGCCGCTCTCGGCGAGACATTCGAGGAACTTGTGGCCGACCATGCCGTGGCCGATGACGACGATTTTCATGACGGGGCCTTCTCAGTTTGCAATGACGTTATTGGCCGCGAGCGCGCTTTCACGCAGTGCCGCTTCGCGCGCCTTGTGTTCGGGGGAAAAGCGCACGGCGAGCGCGCACAGCGCCGTGGTCGCGACGATCACGCCGAGCATCGAGAGCGTTGCCTGCGCGTTGCCGAGGCCCTTCATCAGGAAGCCCGCCGCGACCGCGCCCACATTGCCGCCCGCGCCGATCACGCCAGCCACGCCGCCGAGCGCGCGGCGATCGATGAACGGCACGAGCGCGTAGGTCGCGCCGCACGCCATGTGCGTGAAGAGGCCGAATGTGAGCATCGCGACGATGGCGAGCACGACGCTCGGCGCATGCGCAAACGCATAGAGGCCGACGCCTTCGCCCGCGATCAGCGCGAACAACAACGTCGCGCGGATATCGAGGCCTTTCTTCACGGCAGCCTTGTCCGAGAGCCAGCCGCCGAGCGCGCGGGCGAACAGCGCGAGCAGGCCGAAGCTGCCGGCGGCCAAGCCTGCTTGCGCGAGGGAGAGCCCGAAGTGATCGACGTAGTAGATCGCCGCGATGTTGTGGATGAACACTTCGACGCCGAAGCACGCGCCGTAGGTGACGAACAGCATCCACACGCGATAGTTCGAGCATGCGGTCACGAAGCTCTGCCAGCCGCCCTTCTTGCCGCCGTCGATCGCGATACCCGCGCGGCGCAGCGTCGCGAAATCGCCTTGCGGGCAGTCCTGCGTATAGCGCCAGTAGAAGAAGGCCATCACCGGCATTGCGATGCCCGGCACGATCAGCGCGACGCGCCATGCCGATGCCTCGCCCGTGCCGAGCGCGATCGCGGCCGCGACGAAGAGCGGAATGATCGCCTGCGCGGCGCCCGCGCCCGCGTTGCCCCAGCCGGCCGTCGTCGCGTTCGCGGTGCCGACGACGTTCGGCGCGAACATCACCGACGTGTGGTACTGCGTGATGACGAAGCTTGCGCCAATCGCGCCGATCGCGAGACGGCACCACAGGAAGCTGTCGTAGCCCGTCGAGAACGCCGCGCCGAGCACGGGTAGCGAACCGGCGAGCAGCAGCGCGCTATACACCTTGCGCGGGCCGAAGCGATCGCACATCGGTCCGACGACGAGGCGCACCAGAATCGTCACGGCCACGGCCGCGATGTTGATGTTCGCGACCTGATCCGCCGTGAGGCCGTATTCACGTTTGATGAGCGGCATCAGCGGCGCGCATGCGAACCACGCGAAGAAGCACACGAAGAACGCCATCCACGTGAGATGGAAGGCGCGCATCGGCGCGCTGCGCATGCTGAAGAGATCGATCCGGGTGGCTTTGTCCATCGTCTTTCCGCAAAAAAGAAAGGCGTCCCGCGCATTCGGCCGGGAAGCCGATGCGGGGGACGCCGTTGTCCGGTGCCCGCATGACTTCACTTGCCGGGCGCTGTATTCAGGACGGATCGCCGTTGATCCGATGGGCAGACATAAGGCAAGGGCTATGCCATACGCGATGCGCCGGCTCGCGAGGCTTGCTGCGTAAGGCTCGACGCGCTGCATGCACCGCTTGCGCGCACGCGCTTCGCCGCACGTTTCGATGCAGGCGGGCACAGCGATGGTGCGACGCAGCACTGATGCCGTGCGAGCGCACTCGAACGCGCTCTTTGCATGACGCGGTTTTTGTACTATCCGGTTAGTCGAAGCGTTCACCCGAACGAAGCACGCTTGCGCCGATGCAGTGCCGCGCGAGCCGGCCGCGCACAAGCACAGTGCGATCGACGCGGCCAAACCCCGGTTTCATCGAATGGCCCGCTTATTGCATTGCTGAAAGCGCTGCGAGCAACGGCGTTCGCGGCACATTCGTTCAGAGAAGCAAGGACAAGGGCGTCCCCATCGTGCAGCGACACGAGCGGACGCTATCGGCGTTTGCCGCGCCGATGCGCCTCATATACGCAAGCAAGCAGATTCAGGAAGCAACGATGAGCACCATCAAAGGCAAAGTCACTCTGTTGAGCGCAGGACCCGGCGATCTGGACTTGTTGACCTTGCGCGCCGCAAAGGCGCTCGCCGCCGCCGATATCCTGCTCGTCGACGATCTCGCGAACGCCGACATCGTCACGCTCGCGCCGCGTGCGCGCGTGATTCGCGTCGGCAAGCGCGGTGGATGCAAGTCGACGCCGCAAGCGTTCATTCAGCGCCTCATGCAGCGCTACGCGAAGATGGGGTTGCACGTGGTGCGCGTGAAAGGGGGCGATGCGTTGCTCTTCGGCCGCGCGGGCGAGGAGATCGCCGCATTGCGTGAAGCGCATATTCCGGTCGATATCGTCAACGGCGTGTCATCGGGATTCGCGGCGGCCGCGGGACTCGGCATCTCGCTCACGCATCGCGATCATTGTCAGGGCGTGACCTTCGTCACCGCGCACATGCAGGATCACAGTCAGCCGGACTGGGCCGCGCTCGCCGCGACCGGCACCACGCTCGCGATCTATATGGGCATGAGCCGCATCGCGAGTCTCACGGCAGCGTTGCTCGATGCGTTGCCCGCGAGCACGCCCGCGGCGGTCGTGCAGCACGCGGGGTCGTCGCAGGAAAAGCGGCTCGTGACGACGCTCGATCGCCTCGCCAACGATGCCATCGCCGCCGGTCTCGGCAGTCCCGCGGTAATTCTCATCGGCGGCGCGATCGGCGAAGCGGCCGGGTTCGCGGCGCATGCACACGACGCTCAAGGCCTGGCCCATGCAGCATGAAGCGGGTTCTCAAACGGCGGACGGCGCGTTAAAGTTGCCAGAGCCGCTTCCGCCGTTCTTCGCATGACGCCTCCCGCTTCCCGCATGCTCCGCGTTCTTCTCGTCACCGACACCGACAAGCCCATCGGCGATCTGCGCGAGCAACTCGCGCGCATGGGCTACGACATGCTCGCCGAAGCGGCCGCGCCCTCGGCGCTGCACAAGGCCGTCGAGAGCCAGAAGCCCGATGTCGTCATCATCGATACCGAATCGCCGTCGCGCGATACGCTCGAACAGCTCGCGGTGATGAACAAGGCCGCGCCGCGTCCCGTGCTCATGTTCAGCAACGACGCGGATCAGCAGTTCATTCGCGCGGCGGTCGGCGCGGGCGTCACCGCGTATTCCGTCGAGGGGCTTGCGCCCGAGCGTCTCGCGCCGATCATCGAAGTCGCGCTCGCGCGTTTCGCGCATGAAGAGCAGTTGCGTCAGCGTCTCACGAAAGTCGAGGACGAACTGGAGCAACGCAAGGTCATCGACCGCGCCAAACGCCTTCTGATGGACAAGCGCGGCATGTCCGAAAACGAAGCCTATGCGGCACTACGCAAGCGCGCGATGGATCAGGGCGTGAAGGTCGCGGAGATCGCGCGCCAGCTTCTCTCGATGGCCGATCTGCTGCGCTAGCCGACGCACTTCAAGAACCCGATATGAACCCGTCCGACACGAACTTTCCCGCGCCCGAACGCACGCATCTGCGACTCGGCTTCGTCGCCCTTTCCGACGCCGCGCCGCTCGCCGTCGCCGCGTTGCGCGATCTCGGCGCACGTCATGGCATCACGATCGAGCTGTGCCGTCAGCCATCGTGGGCGGCCGTGCGCGACAAGCTGCTGTCCGGCGAAATCGACGCGGCGCACGCGCTCTATGGCCTCGTGTATGGCGTGCAACTGGGCATCGGCGGGCCGCAAGCGGATATGGCCGTGCTGATGGTCCTCAACCGCAACGGTCAGGCGATCACGCTATCGCGCCCTTTGGCCGATGCGATGGAACGCGGCGCGAGCGTGAAGGAAGCGCTGCATTCGCTCGGGCGCACGCCTGTCATCGCGCAGACCTTTCCGACCGGCACGCACGCGATGTGGCTGTATTACTGGCTCGCGGCGCACGGCGTGCATCCGTTGCGCGATGTCGAAAGCATCGTGATTCCGCCGCCGCGCATGGCCGATGCGCTCGTCGAGGGCGCGCTCGACGGCTTCTGCGCGGGCGAGCCGTGGCATGCCGTGGCCGAGGCGCGCGGGGCGGGCAAAACGGTCGCGTACACGAGCGAGATCTGGCCGGATCATCCGGAGAAGGTGCTCGCGTGCCGGCGCGATTTCGCCGCGCTTTATCCGGCGACGGCGCGCGCGCTCGTGCGCACGATGCTCGATGCCTGCGCATGGCTCGACGCGAGCGCGCATCGCGCGGAGATCGCGCAGGCGCTGTCGTCGCCCGCGTTGCTCGGCGTGCCGGGCGCGCTGATCGAGCCGCGCCTCGCCGCGTCCGATGGCGGCGATGCGCGCGCGCTGCCCGTGCGCTTTTTCGATGACGGCGCGGTCAACTATCCGCGCGTATCGGACGGGCTATGGTTCATCACGCAATACCGGCGCTGGGGCATGCTCGACGCCGATATAGACGATGCGGCCGTCGCGACGAGCGTGAATCAGACTGCGCTGTACCGCGACGCAGCGCAGGCCGCGGGCATCGCGACGCCCGGCGAGCGGCGCGCGGCAACCTTCTGCGACGGCCGCGTCTGGGACGGCGGCGATGCGGCGCGGTATCTCGCGGGCTTCGAAATGCGCGCGTAGAAAAGCGCCTACCATGGAATCTCCAGCGCGCACCGGAGACTCGCCATGGAACTGCTCGCCATCGGCATCGACAAGCCCGAGGACACCAATTTCATCCTCGGCCAGTCGCATTTCATCAAGACGGTCGAGGATCTGCACGAGGCGCTCGTCGGCGCGGTGCCCGGCATCCGCTTCGGGCTCGCGTTCTGCGAGGCGTCGGGCAAGCGGCTCGTGCGCACCTCGGGCACGGACGAGCATTGCGTCGAGATGGCGGCGCGCAATGCGCAGAATATCGGCGCGGGGCATAGCTTCATCATCGTGCTCGGCGACGGCTTTTTTCCCGTGAACGTGCTCAATACCATCAAGGCCGTGCCGGAGGTGTGCCGCGTCTTCTGCGCGACCGCCAATCCGACGCAGGTGCTCGTCGCGCAGACGGATCAGGGGCGCGGAATCCTCGGCGTGGTGGACGGGCTGCCGCCGCTCGGCGTCGAAACCGCCGAGGACGTGAAGTGGCGCCACGACCTGCTGCGCAAGATCGGCTACAAGGCCTGAAACGCGAAATGGCCGCCGCGCCTTGACTTGGCAGCGCAAATCGCGAGAATGAGGCCCGCCGCCGCGCGCCCATCCGGAGCGTTTTTCCGGCCGGGGCGCGACATCATGGAAAATAACGGGATACGGTATAAAGGCCGTTAGCGTTTTTTTGATCCTTCATGCCTTTCGGCGCGCCCGAAAGCCGCATGAACGGACGAATCCCGGCATCACCCCCGCCGACACGGCATCGAACACCGGCCACCCGCGCCGCCCGAGGACAGGGTCGTCCTCGCGCGGCCTATAGGAGCATCACATGACCGATTTGAATCCAGGCTTTTTCGGCAGGATGAGCATTGCCTTCGGCGCCTTCTTCGGCATTCTGGGCAATGCATCGTTCGCGGGCCGCGTGCAGCGCCTGCGCGAAGCGCCGCATGCGCCCGAAGCCGCGCCCGTCGCGCCACAACCGCCGAAGCCTGCCGCCGCGCCCGTGCAGCCCGTGCAACCCGCGCCGTCCGCGCTGAAGGAAGCGAGCCCGGTCGCCGCGCTGCAACTGCTCGGCCTTCTGCAGCGCGATGCGCGTTTCATCGATTTCGTCGAAGAAGACATCGCCAATTACAGCGACGCCGATATCGGCGCGGCCGCCCGCCTCGTGCATGACGGCTGCCGCGCGGTGCTGCGCGAGCATTTCACGGTCAAGCCCGTGCGCTCGGAAGCCGAAGGCACGCGCGTCACGCTGCAGGAAGGCTTCGACGCCGCGGCCGTGCGCCTGACGGGCAACGTCGTCGGCAAGCCGCCTTTTTCGGGCAGCATCAGCCATCGCGGCTGGAAGGTCGAGGACACGCGCCTGCCGAAGCTCGCGCCGTCCCATGATGCGAGCATCGTCGCGCCGGCGGAGGTGGAACTGTGAGCGATATTCAATCGAACGATAATCCCGCGCGCTACTCGATCGGCGTCGATCTCGGCACGACGCATTGCGCGCTCTCCTACGTCGACATGAGCGCGAGCGACGGCGAAAAGACCGTGCAAGGCGTGCTGAGCGTCTCGCAACTGACCGCGCCCGGCGCCGCCGAAGAGCGCGATTTGCTGCCGTCGTTTCTTTATCTGCCGCACGAGAACGAGCTCGCGCCCGGCGATCTCACGCTGCCGTGGACGCAGGAGCGCACGTTCGTCGTCGGCGAGCTCGCGCGCAGCCGTGGCGCGGGCACGCCGATCCGCCTCGTCTCCAGCGCGAAAAGCTGGCTGTGTCATCCGGGCGTGGATCGGCGCGCGGCGATCCTGCCGTCCGACGCGCCCGAGGAAGTCGAGCGGGTGTCGCCGCTGGAAACCTCGGTGCGCTATCTGACGCACTTGCGCGAAGCGTGGAATCACGCCCACCCCGAAGCGCCGTTCGATCAGCAGGACGTCACCGTGACGATTCCCGCCTCCTTCGATCCCGCCGCGCGCGAACTCACCGCCGAAGCGGCCGCCGCGGCCGGCTACTCGCGCATGACCCTGCTCGAAGAGCCGCAGGCCGCGCTCTATAGCTGGATTCAGAAGTCGAGCGGCGGCTGGCGCAAGCAGGTCAAATTGGGCGATGTGATTCTCGTCGTCGATGTCGGCGGCGGCACGACCGACCTCTCGCTGATCGCGGTCGTCGAGCGCGAAGGCAATCTCGAACTGCATCGCGTCGCGGTCGGCGAGCACATCCTGCTCGGCGGCGACAACATGGACCTCGCGCTCGCGCATATCGTCGCGCGCAAACTCGCGCAAGCGGGCACGCAGCCCGATCCGTGGCAGTTGCGCGCCCTGACCTACGCATGCCGCTCCGCCAAGGAAACGCTGCTTTCCGATCCGGCCGTCGACGCCGTGCCGCTCGTCGTGCCGAGCCGCGGCTCGAAGCTGATCGGCGGATCGCTGCGCACGGAACTGACGCGCGCCGAACTCACGCAAATTCTGCTCGAAGGCTTTTTCCCGCAAGTCGATGCCGCCGCGCGACCCGTTTCGCGTGCGCGCGTCGGTCTCACGCAACTCGGTCTGCCCTACGCGCAGGACGCCGCTGTCACACGCCATCTCGCCGCGTTCCTCGGCCGTCAGGTCAACGCGCTCGCGCAAGTCGAAGGTCTGCAACATCAAACGCCGCAAGGTGCGACGCTGCTGCATCCGACCGTCGTGCTCTTCAACGGCGGCGCGTTCAAGTCGCCGCTGCTCGTCGAGCGCGTGATGACGACGCTCAATGGCTGGCTCGCGTCCGAGAACGCGCCCGCCGCGCGTCTGCTCGAAGGCGCGGATCTCGATCTCGCGGTGGCGCGCGGCGCGGCCTATTACGGCTACGTGCGGCGCGGCAAGGGCGTGCGCATCCGTGGCGGCACGGCGCGCGCGTACTACGTCGCGGTCGAATCGGCGATGCCGGCCGTCCCCGGACTGGAGCCGCCCGTGCAGGCGCTGTGCGTCGCGCCGTTCGGCATGGAGGAAGGCACCGACGCCGAACTGCCCGCGCAGGAATTCGGGCTCGTCGTCGGGGAGCCGGTGCATTTCCGCTTCTTCGGTTCGTCGGTGCGCCGGCAGGATCAGGTCGGCACGCTGCTCGAATACTGGCAGCCGGACGAGTTGCAGGAACTCGAAGAGATCGAAGCGTCGCTGCCGTCCGAGGGCCGCACGCCGGGCGAAGTCGTGCCCGTCAAGCTGCACGCGCGCGTGACCGAAGCGGGCACGCTCGAACTCGAAGCGATCCCGCGCGGCTCGTCCGAACGCTGGAAGGTCGAGTTCGACGTGCGCGGCAGCGTGAGCGCGGATCAGGGCATGGGCCTGTAAGTGTCCGCGCGTAAGAAAAAGGGCGCGCGGTATAGCGTCGGCATCGATCTGGGGACGAGCAATACGGTCGTCGCATACGCGGAGATCGGGTCGAACGATATCCGCGTGTTCGAGATCGAGCAGCTCGTTGGCGCGGGCGAAGTCGCGGCGCTCGCGCTTCTGCCCTCGCTGCGCTATCACTACGCGCCGGGCGAACTCAACCCCGCCGATCTGCAACTGCCGTGGGGCGTGATGGAAGCGCCCGCCGTCATCGGCAGATTCGCGCGCTCGCTCGGCGCACAGGTGCCCGGACGGCTCGTGTCGAGCGCGAAGAGCTGGCTGTCGCACGCGGCGGTCGATCGTCTCGCGCCGATACTGCCGTGGGGCGCGGACGAAGACGTCGAAAAAATCTCGCCCGTGATCGCGAGCGCGAGCTATCTGGCGCACGTGCACGCGGCGTGGAACGAGCGCTTTCCGGACGCGCCGCTCGACACGCAGGACGTCGTGCTCACCGTGCCCGCCTCGTTCGATGAAGGCGCGCGCGCCCTCACGCTCGAAGCCGCGCGCATGGCGGGACTCGAAAAGCTGCGGCTGCTGGAGGAACCGCAGGCGGCGTTCTACGACTGGCTGTTTCATCATCGCGAGACGCTCGCTGGCGAACTCGCATCGACGCGACTCGTGATGATCGTCGACGTCGGCGGCGGCACGACCGACCTCACGCTCATCCAGGTCGCGATGGAAAACGGCGAGCCGGTGCTCACGCGCATCGGCGTGGGCAACCATCTGATGCTCGGCGGCGACAACATGGATCTCGCGCTCGCGCATCTCGTCGAGAAGCGTCTCGCGGGCAACGATGCTCGGCTTTCCGCCGGGCGTCTGTCGCAACTCGTCGAGCGCTGCCGCGCGGCGAAGGAGCAATTGCTCGGCGGCAATGCGCCCGATTCCACGTCCATCACTTTGCTCGGCGCGGGCTCGAAGCTCATCGGCGGCGCGCGTTCGGCCGAGCTCACGCGCGACGAGATCGAGCGAATCATCGTCGAAGGCTTCTTTCCGATGGTGTCCGCGAGCGATCGGCCCGGCCGTTCGCGCGGCGGCATCGTCGAGTTCGGGCTGCCGTACGCGAGCGATCCGGCCATCACGCGGCATATCGCGGCGTTTCTCGGCCAGCACGCGGGCGAGGCGCGCAAGGCGCTCGGCCTGCTCGACGCGAGCGCCGAAACGCTCGCCATTCCGGACACCTTGCTGTTGAACGGCGGCGTGTTTCGCGCCGATACGCTCGCGCGCCGCATCGCCGATACGCTTTCCGGCTGGCGCGGCGAGGCCGTCAACGTGCTGGCGAACGGCAATCCGGATGTCGCCGTCGCGCGCGGCGCGGTCGCCTATGCGCTCGCGCGCGCGGGCCACGCGCCGAAGATCGGCGGCGGCTCGGCGCGCAGCTTCTTCCTGCTCCTCGAAGACGACACTAACGCGATGCGCGGCGTCTGCGTCCTGCCGCGCGGCACGGAAGAAGGCCAGGCGATCCATCTCGCCGATCGCACCTTCGCGCTCACGCTCGGCGCGCCGGTACGCTTTCACCTGGCGTCGTCGGTGTCGGAGAAGGCCTACGAGGCGGGCGCGCTCGCGGACCTCGCGGCCGCATCGGGCGATTTCATCCGGCTGCCGCCGATCGCGACCGTCGTCGATCCGCGCGCGGCGGACCATGGCCGGGCGCGCGAAACGCCGGTTCAACTGACGACCTCGCTCACCGAAGTCGGCACGCTGGAGATGCACTGCATCGCCGTCGACGATCCCGCCAAACGCTGGCTGCTCGAATTTCAACTGCGCCGCGAAGCAGCCCAGACCGACGAGACCGCGAGCGAGTCTCATCCGGCGCTGCCGAAAGCCATCGAACTCATCGATCGCACTTTCGGCGCGCGTTCGCAGGACGTCGGTCCGAAAGAAGTCAAACGCCTGCGCGCGCAACTCGAACAGACGCTCGGCCCGCGCGACACCTGGGACATCGCGCTCTTGCGCGAGCTTTTCGGCGCGCTGTTCGAGCGCGCGAAAAAGCGCCGCCGCACCGCCGATCACGAGCGCCTGTGGCTCAATCTCGCGGGCTATTGCATGCGTCCGGGCTTCGGGCATCCGCTCGACGAATGGCGCGTCGAGCAACTCTGGACGCTCTTCGATCAGGGCATTCAATACAGTAATGAAAGCCAGATCTGGTCCGAATGGTGGACGCTCTGGCGTCGCGCGGCCGGCGGCTTGCCCGAAGCCGCGCAACTCAGGCTGCTCGACGACATGGCCTTCGTGCTCCAGCCGCCCGGCACGAGCCGCTATCGCCGTGCGGCGGGCGCGGCGCGCGCGGGTTACGAGGACATGGTGCGGCTCGCGGCGTCGCTCGAACGCGTGCCGGTCGAGCGCAAGATCGAAGTCGGCGAGTGGCTGCTCACGCGTCTCAAGAAGCCTTCGGAGAACGTGCAGAGCTGGTGGGCGCTGGGCCGCATCGGCGCGCGCGCGCCCTTTTACGGCAGCGCGCACGGCGTCGTGCCGCCGGATGTCGCCGTCGTCTGGCTCGATGCGATCCTCGCGCTCGACTGGAAGAAGGTCGATCCCGCCGCGTTCGCCGCCGTGCAGATCGCGCGCATGACCGGCGACCGCTCACGCGATCTGCCCGACGATGCGCGCGCCGCCGTCGTTCAACGCCTCGAAACGATGGGCATGGCGCAGGCGTGGATCGCGATGGTCCGCGAGACCGTCGAACTCGATCGCGCCGACGAAGGCCGCGTGTTCGGCGAAACGCTGCCGGCGGGGCTGAAGCTCATCCGTTGAGCGCGCATCGGCGGAAATGCTTCGCTCTCAGAAGCTTTTCTCGCCGCTGCGTTGCGCACGCGCCGCACGCGTCTTGAATACCGGCTGAGCGCATCCTATGGTTATCAGTGTGTCGATATGGACACACACTGAAGGAGGTCAGCATGCCATCCCCACGCAAGGCTCAAGCGAGCCAACCCGCCGAAACGGAAATGTCGAGCCGCAAGAAAACGGCCGGCAGCAAGGCATCGCCCGCGAAGGCTACGGGCGCGAAGGAAATGCAGGTCACGAAGCGCACCACCAAGGCCAAACCGAAAAGCTGAGCGGTTCTCGTGCAAGACCGCCCTCGTCATCGTGCGGAGGGCATTCGATGTGGCTGTCCTTCGAATCGGCGGGCGAACAATCAGACGCCCGTCGATCGACGTCCTCCATCCTTCCTTTTTCGTCTCGCCGCATGCCGTCGGCAAACGCCCCCAAAAAAGCGCAATAATTTCCGGCTATAACGGCCGATTGCTAAAAAAAGGCGTATTTGTATGACCGCGTTGGCCTAAAGTAGATATCCCGATTCCGTAAGCGAGCATGAAGATGGCCGTTCCGCAGCGCGCCGCCCGGGTGCGCAATCCAGGAATTCTTCTTTCGGCCGCCCGCGAGGCCGGCGCGAGCCTGGTGCGCAATCTCTCGATTCCGGCGCCGTTTTCCGATCCCGTGCTGGAGGCGCAGTTTCTCGAAGACCACAGCCAGCGCTTCTGCGCGTTCCGGCGCGCGTCGACGCTGCTCGCGCTCGCCATCTGGACGTGCTTTCTCTGGTGGGACTTCAGCTTCGCGCGCGGCAATCGGGCGCTCGACGCGCGCCTCGCCGACATCCTCGCGTTGCGCTTCGCGGGCATCGCGCTCCTGTTTTTCGTCGGCGTGCTGGTGTTGCGGCCGTCGTTCCGCTCGCACGCAAGCGCGCAACGCATCATTCTCACGGGCATTTACGGGCTCTTGTGCCTGATCCTCGCGATGGTGGCGATCACGCCCGCGCCCTATAACTACACGCAGCATTTCATCGGGCTGTGTCTCGCGCTGTTCTTCCAGTTCAGTTTCTTCTATCTGCGCTCGCGCGTCGCGCTGACCGCCGGCGTCATCACGCTCGCGTCGATCGTGGTCCTGCAGATCACCATTCATCTGCTCAACCCCGAAGATTTCTTCGCCGGGGTGTTCTATATGTTCAACGTCGTGGTCGTGGGGCACGGCGTCTGCACGCACGCCGAACGCGTCTCGCGCGAACGCTATAGCTCGGAGCGCGCGCTCGCGGCGCTCAACGACGAGTTGCGCACCGCGAATGTCTCGCTCGGGCGCAAGAATCGCGAACTCGAAGTTTCGAAGAAGGATCAGGAGAACAAGACCAACGCGCTGCTCGCGCTGCGCGAGCAGCAAATGATCGCCGCGCAAACCGCGAGCCGCGACAAATCCAACTTCCTCGCCGCCGCGACGCACGACCTGCGCCAGCCAATGCACGCGCTCAATCTGTTCCTGCAGGCGGCCGCCGAAGCCATCCGCAACGGCGATTTCGCTCAGGCCGAACGGCTCATCGACGAGTGCGGGCGCTCTTCCGTGATTCTCGCGCGGCTGCTGAACGCGGTGCTCGATCTCTCGCGGCTGGAATCGGGGCGCGTCGTGCCGCGCTATCACGTGTTCGACGTGCGCCAGATCGTCGAGGAAGCCGCCGAGCAGTTGCGTCCGTTCGCGGCGAGCCGCGGCGTCGAATTGCGGCTGCGGCTGCCGAAGGAAGACGTCGTCTGCGTGCGCAGCGATTCGCACTGGCTCGGCCGCGCCGTCGCCAATCTCGTGTCGAACGGCATCAAGTACGCGGACCGGGACAAGACGTCGAAGCCGACCGTGATCGTCGGCGTGGTGCGCTCCACGACACGCGCGCGTATCGACGTGCTGGATAACGGCATCGGCATTCCGGCCGATTATTTCGATGCCATCTTCCAGCCGTTCTTCCAGGTCGACAATCCAGAGCAGGATCGCGACAAGGGGCTCGGGCTCGGGCTGTCGATCGTCAATGCGGTGATGTCGATGCTCGACCAGCACCGCATCGAACTGAAGTCCACGGCGGGGCGCGGCTCGCGCTTCTCGCTCGAAATGCCGCTGTGCGGTCCGTCGCCCGACAAGCCGTCGGCGCGCGCCCCGGCGCGTTCCGAGGCGGCCGAGATGGCGCAACTCAAGGGGCGTTACGTGCTGCTCGTGGAGGACGACGGTCTCGTGCGCGCGTCCACCGAAGCGCTGCTCTCGCAATGGGGCGTGCTCTACGACTCCGCGGCGAGCTTCGAGGCGTTCGAGACGATCCTCGGGGACATCGAGCGCTTCCCGGATCTCATCATCACCGACTTCCGGCTGCGCGATTCGAAGACCGCGCGCGAAGTGGCGATGCTCGGCGCCGCCCGGCTCGGCCGGCCCTGCCCGTGTCTCGTCGTGACGGGCGAACCGGCGGCGAGCATCGTGCCGCTCGCGTGCGAGCAGGATGTGCTCTCCAAGCCGGTCAGTCCGGCGGAATTGCGGCGCGGCATGCTCGCGCTGATCGCGGGCGAATCGACTGTGAGCGCATGAGCAAACACAAGATCATCTACGACACCGATCCGGGCATCGACGACGCCATTGCGTTCGTGTTTCAGGCGCGGCATCCGGATATCGAACTGGTCGGCATCACGAGCGTGTTCGGCAATTCGGACATCGGCACGACCACGACCAACGCGCTCTACCTCGCATCGCGTTTCGCGCCGCACGTGCCGGTCGTGCGCGGCGCGGCGGCCCCGTTGCGGCGGCCCGCGCCTGCGCCGATCGCGCATATCCACGGCAATGACGCGCTCGGCGATATCGAGCGGATCGGACGCGTGGAAAGGCACGTGGACGGGCGCGACGCGCATCGGTTCATCATCGACACGGTGCGCGCGCATCCGGGCGAGATCACGCTGCTCGCGGTCGGCCCGATGACCAATCTCGCGCTCGCGCTGAAGGATGACCCGCACATCGCCGGGCTCGTGCGCGAAGTCGTCGTGATGGGTGGCGCGTTCGGCTTCAACGGCGCGCTCGGCAACGTGACGCCCGCCGCCGAAGCGAACATGCACGCCGATCCGGACGCGGCCGATATCGTCTTCGGCGCGCCGTGGAAAGTGTCGATCGTCGGACTGGACGTCACGCACGAAACCGTGATGACGACAGCGTTTCTCGCGTCGTTGCGCGACCGCGCGGGCGACGCGGGCCGTTTCGTGTGGGACGTGTCGCGTTTCTACGAGCGCTTTCATGCGGACGACGGCATGTCGCGCGGCATCTACGCGCACGATTATTCGGCGGCGGCGTTCGTCGTCGCGCGCGCGTTCTACACGACGCGCAGCGGGCCGGTGCGCGTGCTGACCGAGGGCATCGCCGCAGGTCTCACGATACAAAAACCGTCGTCGATGCTCGCGAGCGCGCCCGACTGGGACACGCGCCCGTCCTGCGATGTCTGCATCGGCGTGGATGTGCGCGCCGTGCTCGACCTCTTCGCGGAAACCTTAATAGGACCGTAGCCGCGCGCCGAGCCACTCGCGCAGCGCCTCGACCTCCTCCATGCAGACCGAATGCGGCATCGGAAAGGCGTGCCATTCGACGTTGCAGCCCTGCGCGCGAGCGAATTCGCAGGCCTGCTCGCCGAGGCTCACGTTGAGCACGTCGTCGAAGCTGCCATGCGCGGCGAAGATGGAAATCGAGCGGTTTGCCTCGGAGAACGATTCATCGACGAGCCCTTCGGATGGAATGTAGCCCGACAGCACGATCAGCCCGGCGAGCTTTTCGGGATGCGTGAGGCCCGCCTGATAGGTCATCGCGCCGCCTTGCGAAAATCCCGCGATGAAAATGCGCTCGCTCGGTATGCCGCGCGCGTTCTGCTGCGCGATGAGCGCGCGCACGCGTTCGACCGACTGCGCGATGCCCGCCTCGTCCACGCGCCGGTTGATGCCCTCGAACGAGAGGATGTCGTACCACGCGCGCATCACGTAGCCGTTGTTGGCGGTCACGGCGATCTCCGGCGCGTTCGGAAACACGAAGCGGATGGCGGGCGCATCGGCGAGACGCAATTCGGGCACGAGCGGCGCGAAGTCGTTGGCGTCGGCGCCGAGGCCGTGCATCAGGATCACGGCGAATTCGGGATTCGGCGCGGTTTCGATCTCGATGGTCGAAGCTTGATCGTTCATTGCCCTTCACTCCTCGTCAGATGATGGGAACGAGAATCTGCACGATGCCGACGACCGACACCAGCCACACGATGGAGCGCACGAACGGCACGCCCGCGACGTAGAGCGGCACGTAGACCAGCCGCGCGACGAAATAGGCCAGCGCGCCGTAGTGCGTAAGCGTGTTCTCGCGCCCCGCGACGTGCACGATCAGCACCGCGATGGCGAAAATCGGCAACGTCTCGAACAGATTCGACTGTGCCCGCATCAGCCGTCCGCAAAGCTTGCTGGGCGGCGGCGTGGCGGCATCGCGCGGGCCGGCCTGGTATTTGATGCCGACTTCGCGGTTGCGTACCACAGCAGGGAGCAACACTTGCACCAGCGCGAGCACGAGCGTCCAGGCGAGCATCGTCAGTTCGAAACTCATGGTGCCTCCACGGTAAGAAATAGCCACGAAGGACCGCGCCCATGATGCCACCGCGACCGGCGAGCGTGTAGTCTTGAGAGCGATCCGCTACGAGTCTTTCATTCATGCATGCGATGACCCTTCGTCTGTCACCCGGCGACGACCTGCGCGCCGCGCTCGATCAGGCTTTGCGCGCGCACGGACTTTCGGCCGCTTACGTGCTCCAGGGCATCGGCAGCCTGAGCGTCGCGCGGCTGCGCTATGCGGGCCGCGACGAAGCCGCCGAATTGCGCGGCGATCTCGAAATTCTCACGCTCGCCGGCACGCTGTCCGAGCAAGGCCCGCACCTGCACATGAGCGTGTCCGACGCCGATGGCCGCGTGTTCGGCGGCCACGTGAGCCCCGGTTGCATCGTGCGCACGACGGCGGAGATCGTCGTCGCGAATCTGCCCGGCGAACGTTACACGCGCGAGCACGACGCCGCGACGGGCTTCGCCGAACTCGTCATCCGGCCAGCGTGACGGCGACCGCGGACTGCGCGTCGCCGAGCGCGAGATCGTGGCGCGCGACCATCTCGAAGGCCTCGCTCGTCTCCGAGTAATCCCAGCGCTCGACCGTCGTGTGGCGCGCGCCGCCATCGCCGCCGGTTGCGTCGTGGCGGATCACGTTCACCGAATTGTCGATCGTGCCGCGCGTGCGCCACGACAGCGCCGTGCCCGCCTGCACCGCCCACATGCGGCGCGTGAGTCCGGCGAAAGTGTCGTGCAACGGCAAAACGTAAGGCAGATGAATATGTCCGCCGAGAATCAGATCCGCGCCCGCGCGCGCCCAGCGCTGCACCGCGCGCTCGCGTCCGTGGAGGAGATTGCGTTCGTCCTGCGTGCGCGTGACGGCCACCGGCTGATGCGTGACCACGACGCGCAATTGTGTCGCGCTCGCCGCCTCCAGTCGCGCGGCGACGCGCCTCACTTGCTGCATCGACACTTCGCCGTCCTTGTGACGATACGGGCGCGTCGTGTTCACGCCGAGCACGAGCAATTCCGGCGATTCGAACGCCGGTTCGAGATCGGCGCCGAACGCGCGCTGATGATTCGCGTACGGATAACACAGCCGCGCAAACACATTGAAAAGCGGAATGTCGTGATTACCGGGGACGACGAGCGTCGGCGTTGCGCCGAGTGCATCGACGAACGCGCGCGCCGAAGCGAACTGCCGTTTGCGGGCGCGCTGCGTGACATCGCCGGAGAGCACGACCAGATCGGGCGACAGCGCATCGGCGAGACGCAGCAGCGCCGCGACCACCGGCGCTCGCTCGGTGCCGAAATGCGTATCGGAAATCTGCAACAGCAAGGTCATGAGCGATTGGCTTCGGCCACCGTCGGCTCGGGCTTGAGCAGGTAGAGCGGCTTTTCGGAAACGCGGAATTCTAGCGGCATCCGCAGCTTCGCGATCTCGCCATCCGTCGCGATCTTGACGAATCTGCGCTTCTTCGACGGATGCGTCACCGTGATGCGCCCGAACGTGAAGCTCACGACGTGATCCGAATCCGAAAGACGCCCCGCCGCGCCGTGCAGCGACAGCCACAAGTGCATGAGCCGTCCCACCGGCCGCGGCGCAATCGCGACGAGCAAGCCCTGTTCCAGCGCGCGCGCTTCGTTCGGCATGCCGATCTGCTCCATCTGCAGCCGGTTGTTGCCGACGAAGAGCGTCGACGAGCGGATCTCGGTCATGCTGCCTTCATGGTCGATGTGCAGTCGCAGATGGCGATGGGGTTTGAGCAGCGTGAGAAGCGCCGACCAGAGCGCCACCAGCCGGCTGCGGCCGAATTGCCGCTTGTAGATTTCGCGATCTTCGAGCAGCCGCGGATAGAGACCGAGGCTCGCGTTGACGAGGAACATGCGAGCGTTGACGAAGCCGACCTGCACCGGATACGCGCGCGCATCGAGCAGAAGTTTCGTCGATTCTTCGAGGTCGGCGGCAATGCCGTGGTCGCGGCTGAAGTAATTGAACGTGCCGCGCGGCAGCACCGCGAACGGGCAGCCGGCGTCGTGCGCGGCGTGCGCGACGGTGCAAAGCGTGCCGTCGCCGCCCGCGCCGACGAGCACGCCCCGCTCTTCGCACGCCGCCGCCGCGGTTTCGCGCGCGACGTCCGCAAGACGGCGCGGATCGTCCACGACGCGCAATTCGAAGCGCCGGCCCGCCGCGCCGAGTTCGCGTTCGAGCACGCTGCGTGTCGCGTCGGACTGACGCCGCCCCGAGCCCGCGTTCATCACGATGAAGAACGGCGCGTCGGCGGCGAGCGTCCTGGCTGTTTCGGCGGATGCGGCTGTTGGCGTCATCGGCGGCGCTCCTCGATGCTCCGCGCGCGGAACGCGCACGACGAGCCTCGCTCCACGCTCTCGCGCGGAGCCTGCCGATTATAACGAAATGCTTACAGTCAGAGCGCCGGCCGCTGCCTACGTGTGCTCGCCGCGAATGTAGTATTCGAGCTGCTGGATAGTGAACTGCTGCTCGGAAATGATGTTCTTCACCAGATCGCCAATCGAAATCATGCCGACGAGCTTGCCGTTGTCGATCACCGGCAGATGCCGCATGCGCTTGTCGGTCATGAGCGCCATGCAGTCGTCGGTGGTTTGATCGGGGCGCACGTAGCGCACCTGCGACGTCATGATGTCGCGCACGGGCGTGTGCTTCGACACGCGGTCCATCAGGACGACTTTGCGCGCATAGTCGCGCTCGGTCATGATGCCCACGATCTCCTCGCCTTCGGTGACGATCACCGCGCCGATATGCTTGTCGGCCATCATCTTGATTGCATCGAAGACCGAAGCCGTGGCTGGAACGGTAAAGACCGTCTGGTCGGGTTTCGAATTCAGAACCTGTGCGACTGTTGCCATCGAACGCCTCCGTTATCTGCGGGGGAACGTTGTTGCGCCTGGGCGACGGGATGTATTGCGCCTGTGTCGAGCGTAAAGCCTCGCGCGCAATGCCTTCATAGGCATTAACCCGACCATTCGAAAAAGTATAGATCACCGATGCCGCGCGAGACGTGCGCCGCGCCGCGCGTTCTTTCGCACATCGTGGCGTGTGCGCAGTTCGCTTCATTTTCGCGCGCCTTCAGTTTCGTCGGTTAATGCCGCTAATCAGGCATCCGGTGGAAATTCATCTCCACAGGCACATACACGACGCGGCCCGATGCACCGCTTAGAGGGAGAACGAGGTGAGCAGTTCACAACAGGATATCGAGCAGCGCGTGCGGCTCGCGGGCAGCAACATGTTCGAATTGCTCTTGTTCCGGCTCGGCGAGGCGCCGAACTCGGAGCAGCGGGAGCTTTACGGCATCAATGTGTTCAAGGTGCGCGAGATTCTCGCGATGCCGACGATCACCGCCGTGGCCGGATCGAGCGAGGAAATTCTCGGCGTCGCGGATATTCGCGGACAGATCATTCCCGTGATCGATCTCGCGCGCATCACCGGCTGCCGGCCGAAGAACGGGCCGAAGATTCTGCTCGTCACCGAGTTCGCGCGCACGACGCAAGGCTTCGCGGTCGAGGAAGTCGACGATATCGTGCGGCTCGAATGGAATCAGGTGCTTTCGGCGGAATCACACTCGGGCGGCAAGACGGTGACGAGCTTCGCGCGTCTCGACGGCAATGTCGATGGCTCGCGGCTCGCGCAGGTGCTCGATGTCGAGCGCATCGTGCGTGACGTGCTGCCGTCGCGCGAAACCGATATCACCGAGGCGAACACCGGGCGGCTGCAGCTCAAGCCGGGCGCGCGCGTGCTCGCGGCGGACGATTCGGGCGTCGCGCGGGCGCTCATCGAACAGAGCCTCACCGCGATGGGCGTGCCCTTCGTGATGACCAAAACCGGCCAGGAAGCGTGGGACGTGCTGGAAGCGGCGCTCAGGAAGGCGCAGAAGGACGGCACCGAAGTCGCGGATCACATCGCGCTCGTGCTCACCGATCTGGAAATGCCCGAAATGGACGGCTTCACCCTCACGCGCCGAATCAAGTCGGAAACGGGCCTGATGCACATTCCGGTGGTGATCCACTCGTCGCTGTCGGGATCGGCGAACGAACAGCACGTGCGCAAGGTTGGAGCGAACGCGTATGTGTCGAAATTCGAGGCGTCGGAACTCGCGGAAGTGATGCGCGGGGCGCTCGCGCACGCGGCCTGAAAACGATCGGCGCCCGGAAAACGCGAACCTCGTGAGTTCGTGTCGCCGGGCGCCGAAGCAGCCTCTTTCAGCCTGTCGGTCCGGCGATGAGCCGGGCCAGGCCGAACCGGTTATTGACCGAAGAAGACCGATTGAGCCTTGTTGGCCGATTGCGTACGGCTGCCCGATTGGGCCACCGCGTCATGCGAGCCGCCGAAAGCGGTCGTGTTCACGCCGTTGCTGTGTTCTTCGGCGGCGATCGCTTGTGCGCTCGGGCCTTGCTGCGACGTCGGCGCGCCGACAGCCGGACGATAGAACGGAGCCGGGCCGTAGCCGCTTGCGAAAGCGGGAGCGGCGAGCGTGGCGGTAGCGGCGATCAAAAGGGTAGCGATAAGATTGCGTTTCATGGTGTGTGCTCCAAAGACGGTTGACGTTCAATCAGAAAGCGCCGCAGCGGTCTTGCGAGAAACTGTCTGCTACGTCGATGGAATGCAGTGTATACCCCTACTATCGCCTTTTTATCCCCATAAATTTCAATTCAGTTTTCGATCTGCGCCAACAATCGGTGGCCGCACGAGCGTTCATATTTCCCGCGGAAGTATGCTGCGCAAGGGATCGAGCGAGACGCATCGCAGCGCGACGGTCTCTTTCGTTTAGCAGGGGCGGAACAATTATTTATCGCACGCGCGTGCTAATTTCGTGCGAATGCGCGTGGATTTCCGCGTTATCTCAGTGAACGAGCCGCCCGATCAGACGAACCAGTTCGGCGGGCGGATTACCCTTTTGGCAATAACCGTCGAACCCGGAATGCACGCCCTCGCGCCGCACGATCTCCTCGCCGAGCGCCGTGAACGCGATGATCGCCGCGTCGCGCGTGCGGCCGATGCGGCGTAACACGCGCGCGGTCGCAAAGCCGTCGTGCTCGGGCATGGTGATGTCGAGAATGACGATGTGCGGCACCCACTTGTCGACGGCATGGAGCGCATCGACGCCGGACAGCGCGAAACGGGTGTCGAAGCCGTCCGATTCGAGGGCGGCGGAAAGGGCTTCGGCGCTATAGACGTTGTCGTCGACGATGAGAATGCGCCACGGATCGTGGTCTACGTCGACGCTGCGGTTCGTCCACAGCGCGCAATGAGGGGAATGCAAGGAAACTGACATAGGCATTGCACGAAAGCACACGCTTGCACCGCAGCATGTTTCGCGCCTGCCCTGCCGTACAACTCAGGCGTCGCCGTTCTTTTTGCCCTTGCGGCGCTTTCCCGGCGGGCTTTCGCTCTCGCGCAGCCGCGCATTCGCCTCGACTAACGACGCCGCGTCGCGCTGGCGCAATGCGACGTCGAGTTCGCCGAGCGCGCCGAAAAGCGCGGACTGCTCCGTTTCGTCGAGCGGCTCGCCGCTCGGCGAGCACACCCGCCGCGCTTCCTTGTCGAGCCGTTTGAAGAGCTTCGCGCCGAAGCGGGTATCGATCGCCCCTTCGCGCGCGAGTCCCGCAATCACCGACGCCAGGCGAACGAGCCCGTTCGCCGTGGTTTGCGTCGCCCCGTCCATGTCGTCACGGTCTTCCACTGCCTTCTCCCCAGTTTGGCTCGCGGCGCGTCCTGTGCGCCCGTCTTGCGTGGCGCGATGATACGCCGACAATATGACAGCCATATATGATCCAGTCGGGCGAAAAGTCTTGCCTTGGAAGGTTCCGAAAGGAAAACATACACCGTCAGAAACGCCCAAAAACGCACACCGCGGCCCAGACGATTCAAGGACTTGCGCGGGGGGTTGTGGATGGCTCAGCATGCTGATTCTGAATGTATATACCGTATCGCGTGGGCGAGATGAGACTCTTTCGGCTCGAATTCGGAGCGCATCGCTGCCGCCAGGGCGAGCAATGGGGCGGCGAAGTCACGAACGGGAAGCACGCGCTTTGCGTGCGGGCCGGAGGAACACAGGTGACGGCGATGCCAGCACAACAGCTATGCGTGCTGGGGGCGCGCGACCGGCACTGAGGACGATGACCACAAAAAAGGCCCGCGCGTGGCGGGCCTATTACTAAAGGGTCATGTTAGTGGTGGGCCATGACTTCGAGGGCTGCGCGAGCCAAAAACCCGCTGCGTGTCTCATGGCGCGATTCGACATAAGCGTCGATCTTGTGCAAAACAAACCTCGGAAGGCTCACATTGATCCGCTCGGGCTTTGAATCAAGCCGAGACAGATCCACGTCGACCAGAGCCCAAACAGCCCCTGCATACTCCGATTTACCAGCCAAGTCTTCCACGAACGAACACGAGAGGCCGACTTCCTCTCCGAGTTCGATCAAGGTCGATACATGGCCGACAATTGCTTCCTTCGCATTTCTCATAGCTTCATCGATGGTGTCGCCCCAGGAGTGGACGCCCGGAATATCCGGCACAGTCACTCCATAGACGCTCCCATCGTCCTTATGGATCGCGATGGGAAATTCCATTTCAGATTCTCCGTGTGAGCCTTAATGCATCCCGCGTCGGGAAAAAACCGCCGGTCATTGCAGACCGGCGGCCTTCAGGATGCTCTTTACTGTCCCAATCGGAAGGTCCTTCTTTGGGTGAGGAACCGTTACAAGGCCCTTCTTCGTTGAGTGTTTAAAGTGATGATGGCTGCCTGTAACTCTGATTTCGTTCCAGCCGTCGTCTTCGAGCATCCGGATTAGCTTTGATGAGTTCATCTAGCCTCCGCATGTCTCGTGTGTAATTCTACACACCGGACCGGGAAGAGCAAGATTTTTGTGTAGCCGTGTGTATGGACCGTCTTGCGCACAGCAAGTACGTTGACGCGCACCGGGATCGCGGCGCCGCGAGCCGCACCGATCTCGGCGGGCTGCGGCGCGTGCTCGTGAGACTGCAGCGTCTGCTCGCGCCCGAACCCGGCTCCGTGTTTCGTCTGCTCGCGCGACCGCCGCGCTGGCTGCATTCGCAGGACATTCAGGATCTACGCGACGCGACCGAAGAGTTTTCGCTCGTGCTCAACGATCTCGCCGGGCTCGTCGAGCGCATCAAGCTCCTGCAGGAAGAAGTCGCGACGCGCATGGGCGAGCAAAGCAATCGCACGCTCTTCACGTTGACGCTCGTGACCGTGCTCGCGCTGCCGATCAATATCGTCGCGGGCTTCTTCGGCATGAACGTCGGCGGCATTCCGCTGGCGGAAAATCACCACGGCTTCTGGCTGCTGGTCGTGATCGTCGCGACCTTCACGGCGCTCGCGGGATGGTGGGCGTTCCGCCGCCGCCGCGACGCGTAGCGAATCCGGGCAGGCACGTTCGATGCAATCCGTTCCGATGAGGCGCATGCCTCGCGAATCGTCGGAGGACAGCATGGACAAGAACCGCATCGAAGGCACGGCTCGCCAGATGAAAGGCATCGTCCGCGAAGCCGTGGGCAAGGCCACCGGCAGCCGTGGCACGCAAATGCGCGGCGCCGCCGAAAGAATGGCGGGCAAGGTGCAGGCGAAGCTCGGCGCGGCAGCCGATGCCGTGCGACGCATCAAGAAGTAAGCGCGTCAGAAACCCAGGTCGCTCAGGCCCGGATGATCGTCGGGCCGGCGGCCGAGCGGCCAGTGATATTTGCGGTCCGCTTCCTTGATGGGCAGATCGTTGATCGACGCGTGACGATGCGTCATCAGTCCCGCTTCGTTGAATTCCCAGTTTTCGTTGCCGTAGCTGCGATACCAGTTATTCGCGTCGTCATGCCATTCGTACGCGAATCGCACCGCAATGCGATTGCCCGTGTACGCCCACAGTTCCTTGATCAGTCGATAGTCGAGTTCGCGCGCCCATTTGCGGCGCAGGAACGCGACGACTTCCTCGCGCCCGTTCGCGAATTCGGCGCGATTGCGCCAGCGCGTGTCCACGCTATACGCGAGCGACACGCGTTCGGGCTCGCGCGTGTTCCATCCGTCTTCGGCGAGACGGACCTTGAGCTTGGCGGATGCTTCATCGAACGGCGGAAACGGCGGCTTGGATTCCATGACGAGTCCTCTCTCCTTTGAGCGACGATATAAGTAGACAGACCTGTCTACCCGACGCACTCTAGCGCAGGTAGACGAACCTGTCTACAATCGATTGCATGAATCCTTCTGCATTCTCCACGGTTTTCCCCGCCGCTGCTGCCGACCTCGCGCCGGACGCGCGCATCCTGTACACCGCGCACGATCTCTTCTATCGCGATGGCATTCGCGCAACGGGCATCGATCGCGTGATCGCCGAATCGGGCGTCGCGAAGAAGACGTTCTATCGATATTTCCCGAGCAAGGACGATCTGATCGTCGCGTTTCTGGAGTTTCGTCACGATAACTGGATGGCGTGGTTCCGCGATGCGCTCGCGCGTCACGGCGGCACGCTCAACGCGCTCGTGCCCGCGCTTGCCGAATGGTTCGGCAGCGAGAGTTATCGCGGCTGCGCGTTCATCAATTCGGTCGTGGAAGTCGGCGCGACGCTGCCGCAGGCTATCGATATTTCACGCCGTCACAAGCGCGACATGACCGCGGCAATCCGCGCGCTCATGCCGGTTTCGCGTACCGCCAAAGCCGATGCGCAGGCGCTCGCGCTGGCGGTCGATGGTGCGATCGTCGCCGCGCAATTCGCGGATTCGCCCGCCGATGCGTTGAAGGCGCTGGCGCGCGTGGTGCGGGCGATCACGACAACGCAACGAAGCGCCCAGTGAACCGCGCGCCCGGCTTCACCGTGCGCTTTCGATCGGCGTGACGGCGGGCATCGGCGTGAGCGGCTGCAATTCAAAGGTGAGCGCGCGCGGAGCAGTCGGACTGGATGTCCCCTCGGAGGAGGCGGCACCCTCCTCGATCTGCCTCTTTACAGCACAGCACAGCATCGAACTGATCTGCGCGATATCTTCCGTGCTCAACGTCGCAACATCGGCCTTCAGACTGAGCAAGGTCACGACGGCCTGATAGCGCGATCGCATCAGATCGCGCTGAGTCATGTAGAAGCTGTCGATGGCGCGCAAGACATCGACGCTCGTGCGGCTGCCCGTCCGATAACCGATCTTCGTGGCCTCAAGCGCCGCGCGCGACGATTCAGTCAGACGCGTGAGCGTCGCGGTCCTCTCGCGCGCCAGGATATAGCGCGCATAGTTGTCGCGCGCCGAAGTCTCGGCCTGTCGCGAGGCGATTACAAAACCCTGTTCCGCCTTGTTCTCCAGCGCCAGGGATTGCTTGACACGCCCCTGGATCTCGCCGCCCGAAAGCAGTGGCACGCTCACGGACAACATGCCGGTGGTCGTGGTCGTCGGCCGCGCATAACCCGCCGCCGCGCCGGCCGGTGTATATGAGCCTGTCAGGTTGACGACGGGATAACCCGCGGCGCGCGCCTTTTGGGTATCGAGCTTGGCGATCTCCCAGTCGATCTGCCGAGACTGCACTTCATAGCCGCGTGACCGTGCTTCATCGACCCAGACTTCCGCGCTTTCCGGAGAGAGTCGCGGCAACGGCAAAACACCCGGCAATGCGGCAAGCGCGGTGAATGGCTGCCCGCTTACCGACTCGACGGCGCGACGCTTGATGAACAACTCCTCTTGCGCGTCCAGCCGCTGAAGGTGCGCCTGCTCGCGAGCAACTTCAGCGTCGCGCACATCGATCAGCGTGGCTTCGCCTGCCGCGCGTTTGCGGCTGATTTCCTGCGCCTGCGCCTCGATCGCCGCGCCATAGTCGATCGTGCGTTTCAACTCGTCCTCGGACGCGAGTTCCTCGAAATAGGCCTTCACCGCACGAAGCATGGCGCCCTGTTGCGCACCGGCGAGGTCGGTCACGCCGCGCGCCGCGACGTAGTCGGACTGTTTGAACGCCGTCCATTTGCTCCAGTCGAACAGCGGCTGCGACACATTGACCATCCACCCGCTCTGCCAGTAGCTCTGCCGCGGAAAATCTTCCACGTCAATGCGGTTGTAGGTGCGTCCCCAGCCTCCCGCGACTTGCGGAAGCAGCGCCGCGCGCGCCACTGGAATCGCCTGCTTCGCGGCCTCGTATGCCGCGCGCGCCTGCGCGAGTTCGGCATCATGGCCGAGCGTCTTGTCGACGATTGCGCTCAGATCTTCCGCGCGCGCGAGAGGCACGCACGCGACGGTGCCCGCCAGAATCCATCCCGCCAAATTCTTCCTGCTCATGCGATGACTTCCTCGCCAGCGTGGGCCTCGACCGCGTGCTCCCGTTCGAGCGCGCCATTTGCGAAGCGGTAGCGGGTATCGAACACCGATGCGAGTGACATGTCGTGCGTGATGACAACCACGGTCCGGTCGAGACTGCATAGCAAGTCCGCGATCCGGCGCACGGAAACCGGGTCGAGATTCGAAGTCGGTTCGTCGAGCAACAGCAGTTCGCGATCCTGATACAGCGCGCGCGCCAGCAGCAACCGCTGCCGTTGGCCCGCGGAGATATTGGCGATCGTGTCGCTGATCACGGTGCGCGTGCGCATCGGCAAGCGCATGATGTCGTCGATCAGACCAACTTGTTCGAGTAGCGAATGCATGCGCGCCTCGTCGGGATTGCCGGCAAAAAGCGTAATGTTGTCGGCGATGGAGCCATGCAGGATGATGTCGCCCTGGCGCATGTGCGCCTGATGCCGGCGGATCTCGTCGACGGCAAGATTCGGCCACGCGATACCATTGAGGACAATGTTTCCTTGCTGCAGTGTCTCGGCTGCCGAGAGCAATTTGAACAGCGTGGATTTGCCACTGCCCGATGGTCCGACAATGGCGATCTTGTCGCCCTTGCGCACCTCGAAGCTCGCGTCGCGCAGGACGGGCTCGTCGGACACGCCGTAGCTGAACGTGACATCGCGGACTTCCAGCTTGTCGAATACGCGAACCTCCGTGGCGCGCTGACTATCCTTCAAAGGCGTATAGCGTTCGTTCTTCGCCTCCGTGATGTCGTCGACTCGGGCGGTAGGCACACTCAGCATGAAATACTCGAAGGCCGCATTGATGGCGCGCGAGAAGCGTTCGGACAACAGCGACTTGTAGATCAGAAAGGAATAGAACACACCGACGGAGATTTTTCCGCCCAGCATGAGTCGTGCGGCCATCCATGTGATCAAAATCGTGTCTGCATACTGCAACAGCTTGAGGATCGCGTCGCGCGCGGATGCCAACCGGGCGCTCGAGAGCCGGGCTGCGACGAACTGCTCGTAGAGCGTCGTGAAGATCGCGGTGCGGCGCGTCTCCCCTTGCGCGAGCTTGAGCAGCGACGCCGCGCGGATGGTTTCTATCAGCGAGTCGTCGCAGCGCGCGGACGTCTCCATGACGAGCGCATGCGTGTCGCGCATCGACGGGTACATGCTGAATGCGAACGCCATGTAGACCGCAAAGACGAGCACCGCGACGATCGTAAGCTTCGGACTCTGCATGATCATGAGGCCCAGCGCGAGCGTGCCCACCGTCAGGTCGATGATGAGAGACACCGTGGTACGCGTCGCGAAGTTGTTGATTTCGTCCTGCGCTTTCACCTTCGCGAAGACATCGCCTACGTGACGCTTCTCGAACCAGGGCATCGGGTTGCGCAGCAGGTGGCCCATCAGCGCTTCCGTGACGTTGACCTGCGCCAGCCCGTTCAACAATTCGGTGAGGTAAGCCTGCACATACTGGCTCAGTGCGCCGATCAGGAAGATGCTGGCGAACGTCACCGTCAGTACGTTCAGCAGATTGCGGTTGTCTGCTGCGACGACGTAGTCGAGCACCAGGCTGCCGAAATACGGTGACGCAAGAATCGCGAACTGACTTCCCAGCGCCACGAACAGCACCTTGGCGATCTGCGCGTTCAATTGCGGATTGAGCGCGCGCACGCGCTTCACCGCGGCGGGCACGCGCGACTTCGAGGAGATGCGCGGCATCTCCGGCGTGGGCGCGAACTCCAGCAAAAAGCCCGAGACGGCGCTCATGAACATATCCATGGATACACGCCGCCGCCCGCTCGCCGGGTCGAGCACCTGGACGAAGCCCCGACCGTACTTTTCAAATACGACGAAATGCGCGCCGCCGAAGTGGAGGATCGACCCTTTTTTGATCTGCGACAGGTCCGATGGGTCGAACCGGTACGCCTGCACGGACAATCCGAACTCGACGGCGACGTCGTAGAGATCCATCAACGTCAGACCGTTCGCGGAAATCGGCTTGTGCGCGGAAAGCTCGCGCACTTCAGTGGCTCTTCCGTGATGGGAAAGCACCATGGCGAGGCAGGCATAGCCGCACTCCGCCACTTCATTTTGGTATATGACTCGCACTGTCAACTTCTCAACATACGGAACAAAGGTGCAAGCACCCACTCGGCAATCGTTCTGCGCTCCACGACGATGCTCGCCGTCGCCCTCATGCCTGGCAGGATCGCGAAGTGCTGCCCGTCGAAGTCGAACGTCTTGCCGCGCAGCGTGACCCATGCCATGTATTCGCCATCACTGCTCGCCCCTTTGCCTTGCTGATCACTCGACGCGCCCGTGCCTACTGTCGTCTCGGAAATGGAATCGATCGTTGCTTCGTAAGTGCCGAATTTGACGTATGGGAACGCGTCGAACTTCAGCCTGACGGTCTGGCCTTCCTTGACGAAGCCGCGTCGCCGGGAAGGAATGCGCAACGCGGCGCGAAGCGCACCGTTGTCACTCGTCGCGATGACGAGTGCGACATCGTCTTCCGTCAGCATCCTGCCCGTCACCAGGCTGGAAAACTTGATGACACCCGACTGCGGCGCCGACACCGTCGTATCCTGACGCTCGCGCTCATAGCGCGAGCGGATATCTCGAATTTCGGCGCTGTGTCGCGCCATGAGCTCGCGCATCTGTGCGTCGAGACCCGCCCGCGCGCTGCGCGTCTCCTCGACTTCGCCTGTCAGTTGCTGACGCCGGGCTGCAATCTGCGCAACCGCGACCTTGCTCTGATGAACCTCCGCCTGCGCCTGCTCAATCCGATCCGCTGTTACGTAATCCGAAACAGATCGCAAGCGCGTGAGCTTACTTTCGGACTCGTGTACCAACTGACCGTTCTGCGCGATCTGCTCGTCGAGCGAACCTATTTCCGCGCGCCGGCTCGCTTCCGTCACGCGCGAGGACTCGAGTTGCGCGTTCAACTGAGCACGCCGCTGCTCGTATTGATCGACGGCTCCACGGATCTGCTCGTCCCTCGTCTGTTCGTCGAACGCCTGACGACGAAGGCCGTTGGCCGCCAGCGAAAAGTCGCGCTGCAACCGGAAGAGCGGTGCACCCACAGCCACGTGCTCGTTGGGTTTCGCATAAATGGCGGACACGAGTCCCGTCATTCCGCGAATCTTGACTTCGGCGGGCGAGACGATCTCACTAGGCACGTCCTGCTTGAGTTCTACCTGGTGCACGAATCCGAAGGCGATCGCACCGACGAGAAAGGTCGACGTGGCGTAGGCGATCCATCGCCAGGGCACGTCCTTGTATTCCGGGAGGCTAGTTGCTTGCATAGCGCTCGAAAATGGCTGTCGGTTAGCAGTACGCATCGCGCGCAAGGGGTCTGCGGGAATTCGCAGACGGTTTTTCCTTAGCGCGCGGACTTGATTGTTACGGCGAAATAGCTACTTGGCGGCGGCGAACGAGTACATCGCCGGATGACCGGCCGGGAGCCATTGAGGATAATTTTCAGACAGCGCGGTTTCTATATAGCCGGCCAGCGACTGTGGTGCGTCCTTGTCGGCGAGTCGGATGTCGTCGAACAGGCGAGCGGTGAAGCGCCCCTGCTCGAATCGAAGATAGAACGGGAGCAGAAGCGCGTCGAACGATGCGCCCATGCGAAATACGCCGTTATGGATTCTCGCGTTGCGCCCTGATATTGATACGCCGATTGTCTCCATCGGATAGCGATGCATCGTAAAAGGCGGAACATCAGAAAACAGCACCGCCACCCCATGACGCTTGAGCGCACGGGCTACGCGAACGCCCAACCCGCCCCGGTTGGGGTCGTTATAGGTATACAAAACCTTTATGCCGGGAATCAGCGCGTGATCGTCGCCATATTGGTTCTGGGGCACGCCCGAGACCACGGCGAGTGAATCTATGCCAAGCAGGGCGCCCATTTTTTCGACCACGTAAATGTTCGCGTATTGCGAAACGTAGTGGAAGGGCGATACGAATATTGGCTTGCCCGGCGCGACGCCCTGCAGATACCGGACCTGTTGCGCGAGCGTGTGCGCCACTGCATCCAGATCCGGCAATGATTCACCGCCCCGGATTGCACGCCCAAAATAGATCCGCTGATCAATTAGCTTTTCAAGCAAAATCCCCGCGCGAGCGCGGCGCGCGACGTCGATCGGCAATTGCAAAAGATCGCGACCGAGTTCGGCCCGGATGAGTCCATTGGCACGCCAGCGCGCATCGCACCAGCTACGGATCATCCATCCGGCGTTTGCGAGTCGCTCAACGGCTTTTAGCGGAACACGACCCAACATGGAACGGCGTGCGCGGAATCTTTGTCGGGCCATCCAATTCCGGGCTGATCGAATTCTAAAGGCCATGTACGAGCGGGTTGAATTCGGATGAGAAAATTACTAAATAACCAATATCGCGAAAGAACGGAAAATATCTTCTGCCGTTCATAAACAGCACCGATTAAGCACCGTTTCAAATATTACGTCATGAGGGCGCACCCGAATCGGCGCGCCCTTGAATTTCACATTAGCGAAACTCTACGGAGCCTGAATCTTATACGGGGCTGGAACCACCACCACTTGTCGTCGACGAAATATTGATCTTGATGTTGGTGGTGTTAGTAGCGGTCGAAGTCGAACTCGACTTCGCAGCACCGCCCGACAGTTGAATTTGGTTCAGCGCGTTTCGTTCGATTTTTTGCATGACAGGCATTTGAAAGAAAAGACAGGAATCACAACGGCTCGAACCACTGGCAAGAGCCGTCGCCGTTTTTAGCCGCTGATCTTGATAGTCACGTCAGTGGTGTTCGTCGCAGTCGAGCTACTGCCCCCGCTCTTACCCGCGCCGCCAGAAATTTGAGCCTGAGCCAAGAGACTACGGTCGATTTTTTGCATGGTGCTATTTTCCAAATGAAATTCAACAGACGATTTTCCAAGCGGAACGGCTACCCGCCGAATTGTCAGAATGGCGATTCAGTGGTTAGTCGATTTCCCTCGGTTCTTACCGACAACCCCAATGAACTGGCGTGCCGGCACAAGCTTCTCCGATAGACGGAGAAAACAAGCCGTTAGCCCTTGACCGTCACATAGATGACCGTGGTGTTGCTTGCCTTCGCGGACGTACTGGCTTTTGCGCAACCACCGGTAATTTGCGTTTGCGTCAGCGCTTCACGTTGAATCTTCTGCATTTTTATTTTCCTCGTAATTAGTTTTCAAAGCGCGCAGCATCGACCAGAATGCTTACGCCCCGCATATCGTCTTGGCACCCGAATACTATCGCATTAGAGCACGGCAAACGATCACTCTTTTCATGGCTTCGATAAAAAGAGTACCCATTGCTTCCAGGTGGCCGAATTTTATATTTCCGTCGCAAGAAAGACAAATGAGATTATTCCGATATTCCACCCCTTCTTAATTATTCAAATATTCAATGCCTTAAGCAGCGTTTATGAGTTTTTTGCTGCTAGTTGTCATTTAATTGAGTGAGAAGATTTTTCCCGCCGTTACTACCCGGTCCGCGAAAGGGCGAATTAATCATTCGGTCCCGCTTATGCGCTCACGACTAAAGGTATCGTTTGTTCCATGACGTCCGCGAGCGTGGCGAAGTGAGGCGCGATCTGATCGTTCGGCACGCACGCGTAACCGAGCATCAACCCTCGCAACGCCTCATCGCGATTCATGAAGTAATTGACCAGCGGCCGCGTCACGACGCCGGCGGCCAGCGCATCGGCGGCGACCGCGCGATCGTCGACGAACTGCGGCAGTTCGAGCACGAAGTGCAGGCCGGCTTCATCGCCGCGCACGGCGAGCGTATCGCCGAAGCGCGCGCGGATCGCGTTGATCAGCAATTCGCGACGCTCGCCGTACAGCCCCCGCATGCGACGCACGTGCGACGTGAGATGCCCGTCGAGAATGAACTCGGTCAGCACCGCCTGCTGCATCAGTTGCCCTTCGCGATACAACTCGGCCACGCCGATGCGAAACGTGTCGACGAGCTCCTCCGGCACGACCATGTAGCCCATTCGCAATCCGGGATAAAGCATCTTGCCGAGACTGCCGACGTAGATCACCTGCCCCGCGTCGTCGAGCCCTTGCAGCGACGACAACGGCCGGCTGCCGTAGCGGAACTCGCTGTCGTAGTCGTCCTCGATGATCCACACCTTGTGCTGGCGCGCGAATTCGAGCAACGCGCGGCGCCGCGCGAGGCTCATCACCATGCCGAGCGGATATTGATGCGACGGCGTCACGAGCGCGATGCGCGGCGGCTCGATCATGTCGCGCGCAGCCGGATTGAGTCCTTCCTCGTCGACGGGAATCGGCACGAGCGTCAGTCCCGACGATTGCAGCACGCTGCGCGCGCCCCAGTAGCACGGATCCTCGACCCACGCGCGGTCGCCGAAATCGGCGAGCAGGCGCACGGCGAGATCGATCGATTGATGAATGCCCGTCGTGATGATGATCTGGTCAGGCTGACATTTCACCGAGCGCGCGACGCGCAAATAATCCGACAGCGCGCGCCGCAGCGGACGATAGCCGCCGCCCGGTGCATAGGTCAGCAGATCGGGGCTCGCGCGCTTCCAGAGACGCGCCTGCAAACGGCTCCAGGTGCGCGCCGGAAACTCGGCGACATCCGGCACGCCGGGCATGAACGCGCCCCACTGTTTCGGCGACACGCCCGCCTGGGCGATCAGCCGAGCACCGCGACGCGAGATCGTGCACGGCGCCTTCGTTTCCCCGGCCTTCGCCTTTTTCGCGGCGCCATCGCGCGGCGCGGTGTCGGCCACATACGTGCCGCTGCCGGTCGTCGAGTTCACATAGCCTTCCGCCGTGAGCTGATCGTAGACATGCAGCACCGTGTTGCGCGCGATGCCCAGATCGATCGCGAGCGTGCGCGAGCTCGGCAGTTTGGTGCCCGGCGCAAGCTGGCCCGTGAGGATCGCCTGCTGCATCAGTTCGAGCACTTGCCGGTACATCGGCTCGGCGGCCGTGCGGTCGAGGCGGGCGCTCAGCCAGTCGGCGAGGATGATGGTGTCCACGGAGTTCCCCAACGCATGGAACCACTCTTCCAAACGTGCTCAAGTGGTTCTATTTTGAATATTGAAATGGCTCCACATTGTAGAACCGTGGCGGGCTATAGTTATCGCAAGTAGTGGAAATAATTTCCGGGCGTCGGAGAGACGTTCGGCAGTTTCAGAGTTTTCCGAAGGAGACACGGAAGATGAAATCCGATCAGGTGATCGTCAGCTTTCGCGGCGTTCGAAAGACGTACGACGGTGAAACGCTCGTCGTCAAATCGCTCGATCTCGATATCTATCAGGGCGAGTTCCTCACGTTGCTCGGGCCGTCGGGTTCAGGCAAGACGACCTGCCTCATGATGCTCGCCGGCTTCGAGTTCCCGACCGGCGGCGAAATCTGGCTCGACGGCAAGCTGCTCAACAAGGTGCCGCCGCACAAGCGCGACATCGGCATGGTGTTTCAGAACTACGCGCTCTTTCCGCATCTGTCGGTGCAGCAGAACGTCGAATATCCGCTGACGGTGCGGAAGATGTCCGCCGAAGAGCGCGCGCATCGCGTGAACAACGCGCTCAAGATGGTGCGTATGGAAAGCTTCGCGAAGCGTTATCCGGCACAGCTTTCCGGCGGCCAGCAGCAGCGCATCGCGCTCGCTCGCGCGCTCGTGTTCGAGCCCAAGCTCGTGCTGATGGACGAGCCGCTCGGCGCGCTCGACAAGCAGTTGCGCGAGCACATGCAGATCGAACTCAAGGCGCTGCACGAGAAGCTCGGCGTCACTTTCGTCTACGTCACGCACGATCAGGGCGAAGCGCTCACGATGTCCGACCGCGTCGCCGTGTTCGACAAGGGCATCGTGCAGCAACTCGACACCGTCGATCATCTGTATGAAGCGCCGTGCAACGAGTTCGTCGCGAACTTCATCGGCGACAGCAACCGGCTGCGCGGCACCGTCGAACAGATTCAGGGCGATTTCTGCGAGATCCGCCTCGCCGATGGCACGCGCGTCTCGGGGCTCAATGTCGCGAACGCGAAGCCGGGTGCAGAGGCCATCGCGTGCATCCGGCCGGAACGCATGAAGCTCACGCAAGGCAATGGCCACGCGAACGGCAACATCAACGCGCTTTCCGGCGAAGCGAAGAGCCTCATCTATTTCGGCGATCACGTGCGCATGCGCTGCGGTGTGCGCGAGCAGGACGAATGCTTCGTCAAGGTGCCGCTCGGCACCGCGGCGCTCGACGGCTTCACGCCCGGCGCGCCAATCGCGCTCGAATTCGCGCCCGAGCATCTGCGCGTGTTCGCCTGAACAACGGCCAGGCGTTGCGCTTCCATCCGTAAGTCCACTGACAAAACCAAGTCGAAGAAGAGAGGAAACCATCATGAAGAAGTTCGCACTGTGTTCCATCGCGGCTGCGCTCGCGTGCGCGTCGGCGGTGTCGGGCGCGGCGGAGATCACCGTCGTCAACTTCGGCGGCGCGAACGGCGACGCGCAGAAAGTCGCGTTCAACCAGCCGTTCGAGCAGACGTCCAAGAACAAGGTCACGGCCGTCGAGTACAACGGCGAGCAGGCCAAGGTCAAGGCGATGGTCGAAGCGAAGCACGTGAACTGGGACGTGGTCGAAGTCGAATCCGGCGATCTTGGCCGCGGCTGCGACGAAGGTCTCTATGAAAAGCTCGACTGGTCGAAGATCGCGAAGAAGTCCGATCTCGTGCCCGAATCGCCGCAAACCTGCGGCGCCGGCTTCTTCGTGTGGTCGACCGCGCTCGCCTACAACGGCGACAAGCTGAAGTCCGCGCCGGCAGGCTGGGCAGATTTCTGGGACACGAAGAAATTCCCCGGCAAGCGAGGCATGCGCAAAGGCGCGCGTTACAACCTCGAATTCGCGCTTATGGCCGACGGCGTCGCGCCGAAGGACGTCTACAAGGTGCTCGGCACGAAAGCGGGCGCGGACCGCGCGTTCAAGAAGCTCGACGAACTGAAGCCGTCGATTCAATGGTGGGAAGCGGGAGCGCAGCCGCCCCAGTTCCTCGTCGCGGGCGATGTCGTGATGTCCACCGCGTATAACGGCCGCATCGACGCGGCGCGCAAGGAAGGCAAGAACCTGAAGGTCGTGTGGAACGGCAGCATCTACGACCTCGACTACTGGGCGATTCCGAAGGGTTCGCCGAACAAGGACGTCGCGCAGCAGTTCATCGCGTATTCGGTGTCGCAGAAACCGCAGGAAGTCTATGCGAAGAACATCGCGTATGGCCCGGTGAACAAGGCCGCGATCTCCGCGCTCGACGCAAAGATCAAGGCCGACATGCCGAATTCGCCGGACAACGCGAAGAACGCGGTGCTGCAGGACATGGCGTTCTGGACCGATCACGGCGACGAGCTTGAGCAGCGGTTCACCGCGTGGGCGTCGAAGTAAGTCTGACCAGGCCAGGCAGCACGACGGTTGCGCTTCGTCGAGAGGCGCGACCGTCAAGAAGGAGATACAAGCGTGAACACCATGACGATCCCCGCGGAAGAGTCGGGCGAATCGAGCGCGCGTCTGAAGCGCGAACTGAAGATCGCCGATGCGAAAAAGCGCGCCATGGCGCTCGCGCTGATCGCGCCGCTCGCCATTTTCCTGTTCCTGATTTTTGTCGTGCCGATCGGTGCGCTGCTCACGCGCGCCGTCCAGAATCCCGAAGTGGCGAACGCGTTGCCGCACACCGGCGCCGCGCTCGCGAAATGGGACCGCAAGACGCCGCCATCGGATGAAGCGTATGCCGCGCTCGCGCAAGACCTCACCGCGATATCCGACGGCGAATCGATGGGCGCCCTCGCCCGCCGGCTGAACACCGAGATTCCGGGCTACCGCTCGCTCGTCGCGAAGACCGCGCGCGCGATGTCGCTCACCGCCGACGACGGCAAGCCGCTGCCCGCCGCGCAGATCAAGTCGAAAATCATCGAAATCGATGAACGCTGGAACGATCCCGCTTACTGGCAGGCAATCGCGAAGAACGCGGGCCGTTATTCGCCGTTCTATTTCCTCGCGTCGCTGGATCACAAGCAGGACGGCTTCGGCAATATCGTCCATGCGGACCCCGATCAGTCGATCTACCTCAACGTCTTCGGCCGAACGTTCGTGATCGGCGTCGGGGTGACGCTGTTCGCATTGCTCCTCGGGTATCCGCTCGCCTACTGGATCTCGACGCTGCCCGAACGCCGCGCGAACCTTGTGATGGTTCTCGTGCTGATTCCGTTCTGGACCTCCGTGCTGGTGCGCGTCGCCGCGTGGATCGTGCTTCTGCAAAGCGAGGGGCTCGTGAACACGGCGCTGATCGGCGCGGGACTGATCGGCTCGCCGCTCGCGCTGCTGTTCAATCGCGTGGGCGTGTACATCTCGATGACGCACATCCTGCTGCCCTTCATGATCCTGCCGCTCTACAGCGTGATGAAGTCGGTGCCGCCTACTTATCAGCGCGCCGCCGTGTCGCTCGGCAGCCATCCGTTCGCCGCGTTCTGGCGCGTGTACGTGCCGCAGACGTATCCGGGCATCGGCGCGGGCGTGCTGCTCGTGTTCATTCTGGCCATCGGCTACTACATCACGCCCGCGCTGCTCGGCGGGCCGAACGATCAGATGGTCAGCTATTACATCGCCTACTTCACCAACGTGACGATCAACTGGGGCATGGCGTGCGCGCTCGGCGCGCTGCTGCTCGCCGCGACGCTGCTGCTCTACGTGGTCTACGGCCGCTTCACGCGCTCGAACGTGAGCCTGGGGTAAAGAAAGATGAAACTCGCCAAACCGATGTTCGCGCCGCATACGTCCGCCATCGAGCGCATCTGGTACTTCGCGCTGCGCATCATTTGCGTGCTGACGCTGCTGTATCTGATCCTGCCCGTGCTCGCGATCGTGCCGCTCTCGTTCTCGTCGAGCACGTTCCTCGTCTATCCGATTCCGGGCTGGTCGATGCGCTGGTATCACAACCTCGTCATGTCCGACGAGTGGCGCATGGCTGCCAAGAACAGCTTCATCGTCGCGCCTTCCGCGACGCTCGTCGCGACGATTCTCGGCACGCTCGCCGCGGTCGGACTGACGAAGGCGAACTTCATGGGCAAGAGCCTGCTGATGGCCGTGCTCATCTCGCCGATGATCGTGCCGGTGATCGTCGTCGGGGTCGGCATGTATCTGTTCTTCGCGCCGCTCGGCATCGCCAATACTTACTTCGGGCTGATCCTGGCGCACGCGGCGCTCGGCGTGCCCTTCGTCGTGACGACCGTCGGCGCGACGCTGCAGAACTTCAACACGAACCTCGTGCGCGCGAGTCAGTCGCTCGGCGCGAGCCCGCTCAAGACGTTCTTCCGCGTGACGCTGCCGGTCATTGCGCCGGGCGTGATTTCGGGCGCGCTCTTCGCGTTCGCCACTTCCTTCGACGAAGTCGTGGTCACGCTTTTTCTCGCCGGCGCCGATCAAACGACGCTGCCGCGACAAATGTTTACCGGCATCCGCGAAAACATCAGCCCGACGATCGCGGCGCTCGCGACGATTCTCATCGTGTTCTCGACGAGTCTGCTGCTGGCGCTGGAATGGTTGCGGGGTCGCGCGGCGGCGCGTGCGGTCGCGTAGATTGGCCTGACAAATCGCGCAAAATCCCGAACAAAACCCTTCCGAAGCGGGGTGATTGCAGCCAAAAGCTCAATTCGCACCGCTGCGCGAAAAGCTTACGAATCGCTTGAACGCCCGTCCACCAAGGCGCGGCGAAGCGCCACGCCTGCCATCGCCGATTATTCGCAACAACGGGATAGTGTATTCACTGATGCGGTATTTATCGCTATATGCTTAATGACGTACGTTCTAGGTCGAGTCAAAGCCTGGAACAATGCCATGACAGCTTGTATGAAAAGAGCGGACCCGTGGTCACAGACGGTTCACCTGCTCGAAGCGATGCCCACGGACATCGCCCGCACTGCACCTTCCCAGAAATCCGCTCGCGCCGAAAACGCGTTTCTCGATCGCCTGACGCGCGACTGGAACCGCGCGCACCCGCGGCATTCGAGTGAGCGGCTGCCGTTTCCGCAAGCCATCGTGCGCGTGATCGAGCGTCCGAGCAGCGCGACGGCGCTCGTGTACTGGTCCGATCCGGGTACGTGTCACTACGGCTATCAGGGCTGGCGCGCGACCACGGCGACGGCCGCGGGCGTCTGCTCGCTATCGGGCATGCCGATTCATCGCGGCGATCAGGTCTATCGGCCGTCGCAGCGCGATCCGAAACCGCAAAACGCGGCCGCGATGATCCTCGCCGAAGCGATGCCCAAAGACGCCGAGCAATTGGAAGTCGATTTGCACGGCTAAGGCGTCGGCAGAAGCGGACGGCGGCGGCACGGGCATCGGCATTCGACGCCCGTGCCGCCGCCGCTCGCGTTCAGTAGCCGATGGTGATGCGCTGTTTGATATGGGCGTCGCGTTCGAATTCATCGAGGAACGCGATCGCGTAGTCGTCGAACGAGATCCAGCTTCGGCCGCCGCCGTCGACGAGCAATTCGTCCACGCCGATGCGGAATTTTCGCGTGCGCGGGCCCGGCACGAATTCCGCCGACGGCGACACGAACGTCCAGTCCAGGTCGCGTTCGCGGCGCAAGGCATCGAGAAACGCCGCGCCCGCCGTGGCTTCCGGCTTGTATGCAGCGGGAAAATCGGGCGCGTCGAGCACGCGCTGGCCGGGAGCCGCGTACAAACTGCCCGCACCGCCGACCACCAGCAGACGCCGCACGCCAGCGCGCTTCACCGGCTCGACGATCGCGCTTTCGGACACCGTGGCGAAGCGCGTCGCGCTGAACACGGCGTCGTGTCCGGCGAGCGCGCTTGCGAGCGCGCTGGCATCGAGTACGTCGGCGTTCTGGGTACTGAGGCCTTCGCGCTGCCCGAGCGCGGAGGTATCGCGCGCGATCGCCGTGACCGTGTGTCCGCGCCGCAACGATTCTTCGAGCAAACGGCTGCCAACATTGCCGGTCGCCCCGATAATCGCGATTCTGCTCATTGCCACTCTCTCCTTTACCTATACGCCGTTCGCACCGGCTTCGTCCGACCGTCCGATCGATCATAGACGGAAATAAACCGCGGCACAGCCGCCACTCTCGATAGAGTTTGTTTCCCAACGAGACGGAAACGGAGAATCGATTGGCGCGCGGTCACGATTAAAAGCTTACATGGCAAACACAGGGTTATGCAATTTCCGGGCCGGTTTCACGGTGCCGGAGCAATAACGATACGCGATCGTCATAATGAAACAGCGCTTCCGGAAGTGCGCGCCACCATTAAACTAGAGGCCCCGCACTCTTTCGACTTGCGCGACAGCGGCGATTACCGGCGCGCCGCGCGTGACAGTTTCGGAGAGAGTTTCCAAATCGAAGTCGCCAAAATGTCATGACATTGGTTTATATTGCAGTTCCTCGCCGCTCCATTACCGGAAGGAGTTAATCGTGAAGAATCCGCAATTGCAGGGTGCCATCGAAGGACGCGACAATCCGGCAGGCGAAACCGCCTACGAACCGATTCCGGTTCGCGCTGTCCCCAAGGAGTCCGCCGATGAACCCGGCTACTCCGATTCGTTGGACATCCCGCTCAATTACGGCATTGTGATGGACGCAGTCAGGGACGCCGTGCGCGCGAATCCCTGATCGTTCAAGACGTCATGCAAAACGCCCCACTCGGGGCGTTTTTTTTCGCCCCTATCGGGCCATCGAAGTGACGTTTTCATTGCCTGTCGACTGGTAATTTTGAAAGGTACATGCGAAGTCGCGCTTGAGGCTGCCTTCGGTCCGCTTTATTCAGACGAGACAATAAGTTAGTTTGGCTGACTAATACGCCATTCCGCCAAAAGTCAATCGGTGTGAATCAGAGCCAACGCTCGAATCTTCTGCATTAACGAAGTGGTACACTGCCGCCGCCATTGCGGGCGGTTGAACTCGAAGTTTGAATCGTCCGCGCTTCTGTCTAGAATTCGTCCATCCTTGCGAACGCCGAACGCCCGAATTGAGTCGTCCCGCGCGTCTTATTCGCCTGATCCGACAAAGAAATCCTTGCTAGTCTTTCCACTGGCGAAAAAAAACGCATTGAAGTAAGTTCAGACGTGTAATAGCGCCTGGACAAGCGTCCGGATCGATGGTCACGGACCAAGAATTTTCCGGCAAGAATGTAAACAAGACTGTAAGACCGACTACCCACGCGCTGTGGCTTACGCCCTGCCGAACAAAACATGGCCGCTATTTTCGATTATCTGTTGGACAGTCAGATTTCCAGACAATGGCGCGGCCTTCTGGCAGCGCTCGCGGAGGAGTTCGAAGCGCAGATCGGGCGCAACGAACTGCGTCAGCTGATGCATAACGTGGGCAGCCGTTTCGCCGAGGCCCGGCCGCTTCCACCCTGCGATTCGACCTCGGCGCTCGCCGACGCGCTGAACGCGTTGTGGCGCGACGCCGACTGGGGCTTCGTCGAGCTCTCCGACGAGCGCGACTATCTGAGCATCGTGCATTACTGCGCGCCGTTGCCCGCCTTCGGCGAAAGCGCGCTCGCATGGACGCCCGCGTTTCTCGAAGGCGCGTATCAGCACTGGCTCGCCGCGCTCGGCGCGCAAGGACTCGCGATTCAACAGGCGAGCGATTTCGGCGACGACGCGGCCGTCGAATTCAGGCTCGCGCGCGTCACGGCCTGAAGCGCCTTCGGCGCATTCCGACCGCCGCCTCGACGCGGCGGCATCGACCGCCCCGACGGGCGTCTCAAAACAAACAGCATCGGCCAGGCATCAGGAATAGGCACGACGAGGAAGCGGCATCATGAATACTTCGCGCGACATCGAGAAGCTGTTCGATCATTTCGGCGGCAATGCAGGCGACTATCAGGAAATCGGCCGGGAGAACGAGGCCAAGACCGCACGCACGCGCTGGCCGCTGCTCGCCACGCTCGACTTCGTGCAACCGGAGATTCCCGAGATCGCGCCGCGCCGCGAGGTGCAACTCGGCGCCGCGCGGCCGCCTTCGCCCGAAGCGTCGGCGTCGGCCCAGATCGCCGACAAACCGACGCCGATTCATCGCGGCCGGCAGCCGCTCTTCACGCGGCCGCATCGCCGCACTATTCCGCCCGTCAATCCGCCTGCGGCCGAGTCGCTGAGCGCACTGCGCTTTTCGGCGCTCGGCGAATCGGCGTCGAACGAAACGGAAACGATTGCCGATTCCGCGATCGCGGACAAGGCGCGCGCGACGCCGGTCGCACCCGTCGAACACAAACCCGTCGCGATTGACACCAGCGCGGGCAATGCTCAACCCTCGCGCCCGGCCACTACTTTCGGATCGAGCTTTTTGGCGCGCCGCGCGCCCGCGCAAGTTTCGCCGGTAACGCCCGCCGTCCCTTCGCCGCGCGTCGCGGAGACTGCGCCCCACGCGCCGCAATCGATTCTCGGCAAGCTCTTCAAACCGCAAACGCCGAGCATACCTAACGCGCCCGCGAACACGCTCGACGCCATGTTCGAGCGCCTGCGCCACGCAAATCCGCCGGGCGACGAATCCACGAACACGCCAGCAAGCGCCGGCCAGACGCGCGCGAGCCGCCTCTCACGCTCATGAAAGTCATCACGGTAGTTTCCGCGAAAGGCGGCGTCGGCAAGACGACGCTCGCCGCCAATCTGGCGTCGGTGCTCGCCGCGCGCAACCGCCGCGTGATCGTGCTCGATCTCGATCCGCAGAACGCGCTGCGTCTGCACTTCGGCATTCCGCTCGACAGCATCGACGGCATCTCGCGCGCGACGCTCGCGGGCGATCCGTGGCAAACGGTGATGTTCGACGGCGTCGACGGCGTGACCGTGCTGCCTTACGGCGCGCTGATCGAGGACGACCGCCGCCGCTTCGAAGCGCTCGTCGACAGCGATCCGTCGTGGCTCGCCCATTCGCTCGGCTCGCTCGCGCTCGACGCCAACGACATCGTGATCGTCGACACGCCGCCGGGCTCGTCCGTCTACACACGCACCGCGCTGACGGCGGCGAACTTCGCGCTGAACGTCGTGCTGGCCGACGCCGCGTCCTACGCCGCGATCCCCGGCATGGAGCGCATGATCGACGCCTACGCCGCGCCGCGCGCCGATTTCGCGGGCCAGGGTTACGTCGTGAATCAGGTCGATCAGTCGCGCCAGTTGAGCAAGGACGTGCTGAAGGTGCTGCGCAACATGCTCGGCACGAAGCTGTTCCCGGGCGTCATCCACCAGGACGAAGGCGTTTCCGAATCGCTCGCGTGCGACACGACGCTCATTCATTACGATCCGCTGTCGCAAGCCGCCGCCGATCTGCGCGCGTGCGGCGAGTGGCTCCTCGCGGCCGTCGATGCGATGGCCGCCTCGCCGAGGAAACTCGCATGAGTTCCGCCAAGATTCCATCGCCTGAAACCGAAGTGAGCATGGCGACCTCGCGCCTCGAACGTTTCGTCGATGCGCGAATCTGGGGCAGCCGGATCGGCGTGGCCCTGCTCACGCTGTTCGCCGCGTTCGCGCTCTACTTCGTCGTCACGGTGCCGCTCGCGTTCGGCCAGCAACTCGCCTTCGCGACGATCTGCTTCATCTGCGCGCTCGGCTTTCGCCGTCTGCAAGGCCAGTACGCGACGCTCGTAATGATCATGCTGTCGGTCGTCACGTCGGGCCGCTACATGTTCTGGCGTCTCACCGAAACGACCTACTGGGAACGTCCGCTCGACGCCGCGTGGGGCCTCTTGCTCGTCGCCGCCGAAGTCTACGCCGCGCTCGTGCTCCTGCTCGGCTACTTCCAGACCGCGTGGCCGCTCAAGCGCAAGCCCTTGCCGCTGCCCGCCGACCGCAGCCAGTGGCCGACCGTCGACGTGTTCATCCCGACCTACAACGAGCCGCTTTCGGTCGTGAAGCCGACGATCTACGCCGCGCTCGCGCTCGACTATCCTTCGAACAAACTCGCGATCCACGTGCTCGACGACGGCCGCCGTCCCGAGTTCAAGACATTCTGCGAGGAAGTGGGCGTCAACTGGACGATCCGCACGCACAATCGTCACGCGAAGGCGGGCAATATCAACGAGGCGCTGAAGGTCACGAAGGGCGAATTCCTCGCGATCTTCGACTGCGATCACATCCCGACGCGCTCTTTCCTGCAGATCTGTCTCGGCTGGTTCCTGCGCGACAAGCTGCTGTCGATGCTGCAGACGCCGCACCACTTCTTCTCGCCCGATCCGTTCGAGCGCAATCTCGGCACGTTCCGCAAGGTTCCGAACGAAGGCGAGTTGTTCTACGGCCTCGTGCAGGACGGCAACGATCTCTGGAACGCGACGTTCTTCTGCGGCTCGTGCGCGGTGCTGCGCCGTTCGATGGTGGAAGAGATCGGCGGCATCGCGGTCGAAACCGTGACGGAAGACGCGCATACCGCGCTCAAGCTGCACCGGCTCGGCTATACGACCGCGTATCTCGCGATTCCGCAGGCCGCGGGCCTCGCGACCGAAAGCCTCTCGGGGCACATCGGGCAGCGCATTCGCTGGGCGCGCGGCATGACGCAGATTTTCCGCATCGACAATCCGCTCACCGGCAAAGGCCTCAAGATCGGCCAGCGGCTTTGTTATCTCAACGGCATGCTGCACTTCTTTTACGGCGTGCCGCGTCTCGTGTTCCTCACCGCGCCGTTGTCGTATCTCTTCTTCGGTGCGCACGTGATCGAAGCGGCGGCGAGCACCATCGCGATCTTCGCGCTGCCGCACATGATGCACGCGAGCATCACCAATTCGCGCATGCAGCGCAGCTTCCGCCATTCGTTCTGGGCCGAAGTGTATGAGTCGGTGCTTGCGTCGTACATCACCGCGCCGACGCTGCTCGCCGTCATCAACCCGAAGCTCGGCAAGTTCAACGTAACGGCCAAGGGCGGGCAAATCGCGAAGGATTATTTCGACTGGTACATCTCGCGGCCGTATCTGTTTTTGCTGCTGCTGAATTTGCTCGGGTTCGTCGCGGGCGTCGTGCATATCGTCATGTACTGGCATATCCGCAGCGAGGTGAACACGACCATCCTCAATCTCTGCTGGACGGTCTACAACATGCTGATTCTGGGCGCGTCGGTGGCGGCGGCGAGCGAGCGCAAGCAAGTGCGCGCGACGCATCGCGTCACGATGAAGATGCCCGTTATGCTCAAGTTCTCGACCGGCCGCACGCTCGCGTGCGAGACCATCGACTACTCGGAAGGCGGCGTGGGCGTCGCGCTGCCGAGCAAGATCGAAGTGCCGATGCACGAGCGCGTGAGCGTCTCGCTCTTTCGCGGCGACGAGGAATACGCCTTCCCGGCGACGGTCGGCTATACCGAGCCGGGCCGCGTCGGTCTGCGTTTCTCGCAGCTCACGCGCGAGCAGGAATACGACTTCGTGAAGACCACTTTCGCGCGCGCGGACGCCTGGACCGGATGGTCGGAGGGACGTCGCCCGGACACGCCGTTGCGTGGTCTGTCGCACGTGCTTCTGGTGGGCACGCGCGGCATTGCGGGATTGTTAGAGCACTTGCACAGCGACCTTCGAACCTGGATGACCAAGCGCCCAGTCGATGTGAAGAAACTGAAAACCAAAGACCAATAAAAATGGGCATCGGTATGTCGAAGTTGCGCGTTGAAAAAGAAACCGGCAAGCGCGCGCCGCGTTTTTGCGAAAGACCGCTCGGCCGCGCGCTGGCCGTTTTCATGGCCTTGCAGACGGCGTTCGCCGCGCCGCTCGCCTCCGCCGCGACCACCATCGCGGCAGCGGCGAGCGCGCCCGCGGGCGTCGCGCAGCAGGCGACCGGCGTCGGCGCCGTGCCCGCGCCGAGTCCGGCCGTCGTGTACAACCCGGCCGCGATCCAGCAACCGCCGCTCGCCATGCCCGTGCCCGCGTTCTCCGGCAAGCCCGAGAAGCCGCTCACCTCGCGCATTCCGACCACCGCCGATCCCGGCACGCTGGTGCCCGGCGGCCGCCGTCAGACGCTGACCTTCGCCGACTTCGGCGCGCTCGATCCGCTGCAATTGCGCGGCACGGACGGCCAGAACGGCATCGCGTTTTCGGTGCGCGGCGACGAAGTCGTGACCGGCGCGATCCTGCATCTGATCTATAGCTATTCACCGTCGCTGTTGCCTTCGATCTCGCAATTGAAAGTGCTCATCAACGGCGAAGTCGCCGCGACGCTGCCCGTGCCGCGCGAACAGGCCGGCACGCTGGTCGCGCGCGATGTGGCGATCGATCCGCGCTTCATCACCGAGTTCAATCACCTCAACGTGCAGTTGATCGGCCACTACACGCAGCAGTGCGAGGACCCGTCGAACTCGACGCTCTGGGCGACCGTCAGCAACGCGAGTTCGCTCGACCTCACGTATGCGTCGATCGCGAGCAAGCCCGATCTCGCCGCGTTGCCGCAGCCGTTCTTCGACCGCCGCGACGTGCGCCGCCTCGAACTGCCCTTCGTGTTCGCGGGCAAGCCGAGTCGCCCGACGCTCGAAGCCGCCGGCATGGTGGCGTCGTATTTCGGCTCGCTCGCGGGCTATCGCGGCGCGATCTTCCCGGCGCAAACGGACAACGTGCCGCTGTCCGGCAACGCCATCGTGTTCGCCGTCGGCGATGCGAAAGTCGCGGGTGTCGATATTCCGCCCGTTTCCGGTCCGACGATCGCGCTGGTCGAACGCGACGCCAACGCGCGCGGACGACTGCTGCTCGTGCTCGGCCGCGACGACAACGAGCTGAAGACCGCCGCGAAGGCGCTGGGCGTCGGCCAGAACACGCTGTCCGGCACGAGCGCGACGATCACGCAGTTCAACGACTTGCAGCCGCGCCGCCCGTACGATGCGCCGAACTGGCTGCCGACCGACCGCCCCGTGCGCTTCGGCGAACTCGCGGAAGCGCGCGAACTGACCGCCAACGGCTACGACGCCGACGCCGTGCGCGTGAATCTGCGCGTGCCGCCCGATCTCTTCATGTGGCAGACGAAGGGCGTGCCGGTCGACCTCGGCTATCGCTACACCGTGCGTCCCGCGCCGGATCGCTCGTCGCTCAACATCAGCGTGAATAGCGGCTTCGTGCAGTCGCTGCGCATTCCGGCGGTCTCGACGTCGACTTTCGATCTTGGCCAGTACTTCAGCCGCGTGCTGCCGGACAAGACCGTCGCCGCGCGCCGCGAGATCTATCTGCCGCCGCTGCTCATCACGCCGCGCGCGCAACTGCGCCTGCATTTCTATTACGACATCCCGAAGACGGGCGAATGCCAGGGGCGCGTGCTCGACAACGTCGTCGGCTCGATCGATCCGAATTCGACCATCGATCTTTCCGGCTTCCCGCACTACATGGCGCTGCCCGATCTGGCCGCGTTCGCCAACGGCGGCTTCCCGTTCACGCGCATGGCCGATCTCTCGCAGACCGCCGTCGTGCTGCCGAACGAGCCGAACTCGGCCGACTACAGCCTGTATCTGCTCGAAATGGGCCGCATGGGTGCATCGACGGGTTATCCGGTCACGGGCGTGACGGTCACGAGCGCGAACGATGTCGACCGCTTCGCCGACAAGGATCTGCTGATTCTCGGCTCGCCGGGCCGCCAGCCGCTACTGCAACGCTGGGCGAAACAGATGCCCTTCTCCAGCGACGGCGACGCGCGCACTTTCCAGCTCTCCGACGTCGCGTTCAAGCTCGTCGACTGGTGGCATGGCGAGCAAGGCCCGGAACGCTCGCCCGCGCGCGCGGATCTCTCGCTCGTCAGCGCGAACGGCGATGCGCTCCTCACCGGCTTCGAATCGCCGCTGAAGGGCGGGCGCAGCGCGGTGGCGCTCATCAGCGCGGCCGGCCAGTCCGACGCCGATCTCTCCGCCGCCCTGCTCGACAACGATCTGCTGCCGTCCATCCAGGGCGCGATGGCCGTGATCCACGGGCGCACCGTGACGGTCACGTCGAACGGCGAGGCGTATTTTGTCGGCCATCTCTCGCCGATGCATTACATGCGCTGGGCGCTCTCGTCGCATCCGCTTCTGCTGGTGCTCGCCGGCCTGTTCGCCGCGCTCATCATCGCGGCTCTGTTCTACCGTACGCTGCGCTCGATCGCCGCGCGGCGCCTGAGGGACTGATATGCGGGTATCCACCGCCAAGATTTTCGCCGGTGCAATGATCGCCGCGTCCGCCGCGAGCGCGGATGCGGCGCAGCAATGCGACTGGCCCGCGTATCGGCTCTTCGTCGAGCGCGCCGTGCAAGCCGATGGCCGCGTGATCGACCGCTCGACCGAGGCGCAGCAGACGACCTCCGAAGGCCAGTCCTACGCGATGTTCTTCGCGCTCGTCGCGAACGATCGCGCGACCTTCGACCGGCTGCTCGGCTGGACGCGCACGAATCTGTCGGCCAATCAGTTCGATTCGGGCAACCTGCGGCTGCCGGCGTGGCAATGGGGCAAAAAGCCGGACGGCTCGTTCGGCGTGCTGGACCCGAACTCGGCGTCGGACTCCGATCTGTGGATCGCGTATGACCTCTTCCAGGCCGGCCGGCTGTGGAAGGAACCGGCGTACACGAAGCTCGCCTACGCGCTCGCGACGCAGATCGTGAAGCAGGAAATCGTCGATCTGCGCGGACTCGGCGCGATGCTTCTGCCGGGTCCGCAAGGCTTTCGCATCGGCGACGTGACGCGGCTCAACCCGAGCTATCTGCCGCTGCCGCTCCTGCGCGCGCTCGCGCACGAAATGCCCGACGGCCCGTGGACGAAGCTCGCGCAGAACGCCGCGAAGATGATCAACGTGACGTCGCCACGCGGCTATGCGCCGGACTGGGCGGCGTATCAGAACGGCCAGTTCGTCGTCGATCCGAAGAACGGCGATGTCGGCAGCTACGACGCGATCCGCGTCTATCTGTGGGCAGGCGTGACATCGAGCGGCGATCCGCTCGCGCGCGCGTGGCTGGATGCGCTCGGCGGCATGCGCCAGAGCGTCGCGCAGACGGGTTTCCCGCCGGAAAAAGTCTCGACGCTTAACGGCGCGGCAAGCGGCGAAGGTCCGCTTTCCTACTGGGGCGCGCTCGCGCCGTACTTCAAGGCGCTGAACGACGAACGCGGCCTGGGTCTCGCGCGCACGCATCTCGAAGCGCTGGTCGCGCCGCCGGGCGCCGGACGCGAGCCGGTCTACTACGATCGCGTGCTCGGTCTCTTCGGCGGCGGATTCGTCGACGGGCGTTATCGCTTCGACGAAAACGGCCGTCTCGTGCCGAACTGGAGAAGCGCATGCTGATCCAGACCAGAAAACGCGTGCTCGCGGCGCTGCTCTGCGCCGCGCCCGTCATGGCGTTCGCGCAGACCGCCGCCGATCCGCTCAACGTGCTCATCGATCAGGGCAAGTACTGGCAGGCGCACAAGCGCGGCGATCTCGCGGAGCAGGCGTGGCAGAAAGTGCTGCGCATCAATCCGAAGCAGCCCGACGCGCTCTTCGGCATGGGCATGGTGCTCGCCGATCGCAAGGACGGCAGCGGCGCGCAGCAGTATCTCGCGCAGTTGCGTCAGGTTGCGCCGAACTATCCGAACATCGACGAACTGGGCCGGCGTCTCGGCGAAACCAGTTCGCGCGATCAGACCGTGAACGACGCGCGACGTCTCGCGCAAAGCGGACAAAGCGCGTCGGCGGCGCAGGAATACAAGCGCGCGATCGAAGGCAAGCCCGCGACGCCCGGACTTCAGCTTGAGTATTACCAGGCGCTCGCCGCCACGCCGCAAGGCTGGGACGAAGCGCGGCGCGGCCTCGAACAACTGGCGCGCGACAATCCCGACGAGCCGCGCTATCAACTCGCCTACGCGCAGCATCTGACGTATCGCGATACGACGCGGCGCGACGGCATCGCCCGGCTCGCGCGGCTTTCGGGCGACAGTTCGGTCGGCGCGGATGCGAAAAAGAGCTGGCGGCAGGCGCTTTTGTGGCTCGGCGCGCGCGCCTCCGATGCGCCGCTTTATCAGGCGTATCTGCAAGTCTCGCCGGACGACGCCGCCGTGAAAGCGCGCTTCGATTCGATGGTGCAGCAGGACAAGTCGGCCCGCGAGCGCGCGCAAACCGACGCCGCCGTCGATGCGCGCGGGCGCACCGTCGCGGAAGGTTTCACCGCGCTCGATCGCGGCGATCTCGTGACCGCGCGCGCGCGGTTTTCGTCGGTGCTCGCGAGCAATCCGAACGATGCCGACGCGCTCGGCGGCATGGGCGTCGCGGCATTGAAGCAGGAGCGTTTCGCGGAAGCCCGCACGTATCTCGAACGCGCGTCGCGGGGCGGCAATCCGGCGCGCTGGAAGGACGCGCTCACGAGCGCGACCTACTGGACCTATACGAGCGATGCGATCGGCGCGCGCAGCAACGGCCAGATTGCGCAGGCGAAGGCGCTGTTCGAGCGCGCGATCGCCATCGATCCGTCCGATGTCACCGCGCAGGTGCTGCTCGGCGAGATGCTGCTCGCGAACGGCGACGCGCGCGGCGCGGAAGCCGCGTATCGCATGGCGTTGCGCCGTCAGGCCGACAATCCCGATGCGATTCGCGGTCTCGTCGGCGCGCTGGCCGCGCAAGGCCGCGGCGACGAAGCGCTCGAATTCGCCAATCGGCTGAACACTGAACAGCAGGCGAAGGCAGGCGGCATCAACAAGCTGCGCGGCGAGGCGCAGGCGGCACAGGCGCGCGCAGCCGAGGCGCGCGGCGATCTGGGCGCGGCGCGCAGTCTCTTCGAAGATGCGCTGCTCAATAATCCCGACGATCCGTGGCTGCGGCTCGACCTCGCGCGCATCTACGTGCGTCAGGGCGCGGTCGGCAACGCGCGCAGCATGATGGACGGCCTGCTCGCCACGCATCCCGACATGACCGACGCGCTCTACGCGAGCGCGCTGCTCTCGGCCGAGACGCAGGACTGGTCGGCGGGTCTCGCGCAACTCGAGCGCATTCCGTCCGCGCAGCGCACGTCCGCGATGACCGCGCTGCAGCATCGTCTGTGGGTGCGGCAGCAAGCCGAACTCGCGACGCGCGCCGCCGCCGCGGGTCAGCGCCAGCAGGCGTTCACGATCCTGCGCCGCGCGGAACCCGTCGCGGCGGGCAACGCGGAACTGATGGGCGCGGTGGCATCGGCGTATGTGAAGGCGGGCGATCCCGCGCGGGCGTTGTCGCTCGTGCGCGGCGCGATCGCCAGTGCGCCGAACGACGCCGGTCTGCTGCTGCAGTACGCGGGCATTCTCTCGGCGACGCAGCAGGAAGCCGAACTCGGCTCGGTGATGCGCCGCCTGCAATCGATGCCGCTCACCACGCAGCAGCGCGCGGACTTCAACAATCTGAACGTGGGCATCGTCGTGGCGCGCGCGGATGTCGTGCGCAGACAAGGCGATCTCGCCGCCGCCTACGACGTGATCGCGCCGTGGCTCGCCGCGATGCCCGACAACGCCGATCTGCAAGCGGCGCTCGGGCGCATGTACACGTCGGCGGGCGATGACCGCAACGCGCTCAGGTGTTATCAGAACGCGCTGTCGCGCCGTCCCGACGATATCGGTCTGCAGACGGCCGCGATGTCGGCCGCGAGCGGCGTGCGCGATTTCAGGCTGGCCGAAAGCTACGCGAATCAGGCGTATGAAGCCGCGCCGAACGATCCCGGCGTGCTCGCCGCGATCGGCCGGATGTATCGTGCACAAGGCAAGCTCGATCTCGCCGCGCAGTTCCTGCAACGCTCGCTCGTCGCGGCCAACACGCCCGCGCCGGTGGCGTCCGCTCAGGGTCGCGGCAATGTGCCGCCCGGCTGGGAAACGGCGATGAGCCGCATCGGTTCGAATCCGCTGCCCGGCACCAATCCGTTCGAAGGCAAGACGGCCGTCGATACGGCGTCGAACCCGGCGCTCGCATCGGGCGCGTCTTATCGTCAGGCCCTTCCTCAAAGCTATTCGCAGCCCGTGCCGAACTATCTGCCGCCTCCCCAGCCCGCGCCCTACACGACGCCTTACGTCGCGCCTTCCTCCGCTCCGGCGACGATGCCCAATGCCGCGCCGCGCCCGGTTTCGAGCGGCGGCTACGGACCCGACATGTACGGCTCGGGGCAATCGGGCGCGCCGTTGCAGCCGTATCCGGGACAGGATGCGGGGTATCAGCCTTATCCGCAGCAGGCTTATCCGCAGCAGCAGTATCAGCAACAACCGCAGGGTTATCCGCAGCAGGGTTATCCGCAGCAGGGTTATCCGCAGCAGGCTTATCCGCAGCAGGGTTATCCGCAGCAGGCGCCCTACGCCGCGCAAGACCCGTATTCGTCGCCCTGGCCGATGTCGCCCGGCGCGCGCGATGCGCAATCGAACGCGTACACGCCGCCGCCCGCCAGCGCGAAGAAAAAGCAGACGCCGACGCGCAAGAGCACGCCGACGCGTCCCGCCGATCCCTACGCCTACGGCGCGCCGCCGCAGCAGCCGCAGCCTCCGCAGCAGCAATACGCCCAGGCGCCCTACGGCCAGCCGCAACCGTATTACCCGCAGCCGCAACAGTACGCGCCGCCGCAATACGCCCAGCAGCAGTACATTCCGCAGCCGCCGGCGGGGTACGCGCAGCCCTACTACCCGTCGCAGGCGCAACCCGCGCAACGCGCCGCCGCGGCCGCGACGATGAGCGCGGGCGGCGTCCCCGCGCCCGTCGCGAATTCGCAGACGGCGGGCGTCGCGGAAGAACTCGCGCAGATCAATCGCGAGCAGGCGAGCACGGTTTCGGGCGGGCTCATCTTCCGCAGCCGCGACGGCGAGGACGGCCTGTCGAACCTGACCGATATCGAAGCGCCCATCGAAGGCCGCATCAAGGCGGGCAATGGCCACGTGATCGTGCGCGCGACGCCCGTCACGCTCGATGCCGGCACCGCGAGCAGCCAGGCGAACACGCTCGCGCGCTTCGGCTCCGGCCTCGGCGCGACCGCCACGCCGCCGACCAACAACTACGGCTCGCAGACGGCGACGGGCGTCGGCCTCTCGCTCGGCTACGAGAACCGCAACCTCAAGGGCGATGTCGGCACGACGCCGCTCGGCTTTCGCGAGACCAATGTCGTCGGCGGTCTGCAGTATCAGAACGCGATCACCGACAAGGTGTCGTACTCGCTCGCCGTCGCCCGCCGCGCCGTGACCGACAGCCTGCTCTCCTACGCCGGCGCGCGCGATCAGGGCGCGAACCTCGAATGGGGCGGCGTGACATCGACGGGTGCGCGCGCCGACCTCGGCTGGGACGACGGCACGAGCGGCGTCTACGTGAACGCGGCGTATCAGTTCCTCGACGGCAACCAGGTCGCGACCAACAACGCCGTGAAGGGCGGCGGCGGAATCTACACGCGTCTTCTCAAGGATGCGGACCAGACGCTGACCGTCGGCGCGAACACCACGCTGATGCACTACGACAAGAATCTGTCGTACTTCACCTACGGACAAGGCGGCTACTTCAGCCCGCAGCAGTACGTGATCCTGAACTTCCCGGTCGAATACATGGGCCGCACGGGTCTCTTCACTTACGACCTGAAGGGCTCGATCGGCGTGCAGCATTATCGGCAGGACGCGTCGGACTATTTCCCGACGAACGCCACCTATCAGGCGAGAGCCGCAGGCTCCGGCGCGACGCCGGATGCGGGCGCGGTCTATCCCGGCCAGAGCAAGACCGGCGTGTCGTACTCGCTCAGCGCGACGGGCGAATACCAGCTCGCACCGCAACTCGCGTTCGGCGCGACGGCATCGTTCGGCAACGCGTATCAGTATCGCGAGTGGCTGGCCGCCGTGTATGTGCGCTACAGCTTCACACGTCAGGGCAGCACGCAGCCGATCTTCCCGCCGCAAGCGTTCAGCTCGCCGTATCTGTCGCTGTCGAACTGACGCTCTTGCGCGCGTGCGCCGCTTGCGGCTAGGCTTGAGGCCACTGCCGCCAAGCGGGGCGCACCAGCAAGATCGTTCGAATGAAAACGCAAAGCGCGCTCGTCGCGAACAACGACCAATTCCTGCGCGATTTGCAGTTGTTCTGCATCGTCGCGCGGCGTTCGAGCTTCATCGCCGCCGCCACCGAAACTGGCATCTCGCCGGCGCACGTCAGCAAGCGCATCGCGATGCTGGAGACGAGTCTCGGCGTCAGGCTCTTCACGCGCACGACGCGCCGCGTCTCGATCACGAGCGACGGCGAAGCAGCCTTCCAATGGGCGCAAAAGATTCTCGACGACGTGCAGGGCATGGCCGATGCCTTCGCTGGCCTCGACGATCCGCGCGGCCTGCTGCGTATCGGCACGAGTCTGCGGCTCGGACGCGAGCACGTCTCGCCCACGCTCACCTTGCTGCGGCGTCGCCATCCCGGGCTTGAGATCTGGCTCGAACTGCTCGACCGGCGCGTCGATCTCGTCGGCGAGAACTTCGATATCGACATTCGCGTCGGCGAAGTGCTGGAGCCGCATCTGATCGCGCACAAGATCGTCGAAAGTTTTCGTGTGCTTGCCGCGGCTCCCGCGTATCTCGAACGGCGCGGCACGCCAAAGACGCTTGCCGAGCTTGCGCATCACGATTGCCTGCTGTTTCGCGGACGCGATCAGCGTTTCGGCGTCTGGCGGCTCGCCGGGCCGAACGGCGAGGAGAGCGTGAAAGTAACCGGACCGATCGCCTCGAACCACAGCGACATCGTGCGGCAATGGGCCGAGGACGGCTTCGGCATCGTGATGTGCTCGATCTGGGACGCCGCCGGCAGCCTGCAGAACGGCGGTCTCGTGCCTGTCTTGCCGGCGTATCGGCAGCGCGCGGATGTGTGGGCGGTGACGTCAGCGCGTTCGTCGCATTCAGCGAAGATCCGCGTGTGCATTGAGTTTCTCAGACAGCAATTGACACGCGGCCCTTATGCGCTCGTCACATCGGGCGTCGCGGGGTTTTGAACGCTCGCTCTTTTCAGCAGACTGGCCGGTAAAAAGACCGATCCGGCACTTTAGTCTGCAATCTGTTTTGATTCCCTCCTCGGCGCTTCCGCCGCGCGATCACGCGCCGCAGAGCCTTGTCTTGCAGACGTGGCGTCGATCTCGTCAAGATAGACGCACCGCCCAGCTTACAAAACATACGTTGCGCCGACGTCACAAATCCGGAAAAAAGACCCGCCTGAGAACTAGGAAATTTCCAAATGTTTCTAAGACGTGTAATGATACTGATTCGCATTTCACTTAAAAGCGACGATCGGCTGCCTCAATGAAGCCCGTCGCGCACAACGGGCGCTTTCAGGGCGCCGCCGCCGGATTTCTTCTCGACGACGTCGCCCGCTCCGCTTTGATCATTCGATCAACTTCGGCAGACGAAAACCCGCTTCGCTGCCGATCCGGATTTCACTAACAAGTATCGGGGAAACGACATGTTGAGAAAGACGCCGCTTGCCGCGGCATTGGTGACTATTGCCGTCGCGCCCATGGCCGCGCCGCTTTACGCCCAAACCGCACCGAAAACCGCGCCACAGTCCGCGCCGCAGTCCGCACAATCGGCACCGCAGGATGCACCTTCCGCCGCCTCACCCGAAACCGCCGCTCTGCCCGCGGTCAAGGTGACGGGCCAGGCCGACACGCCCGACTTCCAGCCGGACATGTCGAGCGTCGGCGCGAAGGTGCCGACCGCGCTGCGAGACATTCCGCAGGCCGTCGTCGTGGTGCCGAAGGCGGTGTTGCAATCGCAGGCGGTAAGCTCATTCTCCGATGCGCTGCGCAACGTCCCCGGCGTCACGCTCGGCGCGGCCGAAGGCGGTCAGATCGGCAACAACATCAACCTGCGCGGTTTCTCGGCGCGCACGGACATCTATCTCGACGGCTTCCGCGATCGCGGCCAGTACTATCGCGACACGTTCAATCTCGAATCGATCGACGTGTTGTACGGTCCGTCGTCGCTGTACTTCGGGCGCGGCTCGACCGGCGGCGTCATCAATCAGGTCAGCAAGCAGCCGACCCTCAAGCCGCGCGCCGATGTCTCGCTGCAGGCCGGCACGCACGACCGTTATCGCACGACAGTCGACATCGATCAGCCGATGACGGATACCTCGGCGTTTCGCATCAACGCGTTCGGCCAGTCGCTCGGCTCGACGCGCGACGAGATGATCAACAAGGACTACGGCATCGCGCCCGAAGTGAAGTTCGGCATCGGCACGCCGACGCAGGTGACGTTGTCGGCGCTGATCCAGCACAACCGCGATCAGCCCGACTACGGCATTCCGCCGCTGAACGGCCACCCCGCGCCCGTCGACACGAAGACCTTCTACGGCTTCACCGACGACCGCACGATCCAGGACGTGCAGACGGTGAACGCGCGCGTGGAGCATCGCTTCGACGACATGTTCACGCTGCGCAACCAGACGCAGTTCAGCCATTACAGCACCGAGGCGCGCGCGACCAACGCGGCGGCCGTGCTGACCGGACCGCTCGGCTCGTCGCCCGCGCTCTCGAACGGCAATTACACGACGCTGCCGCTCTCGTCGCTCTTCGTGCGTCTGCAGGGCAAGGACCGCAACATCAACGATCACTCGGTCTACAACACGACCGACATTCAGGGCAAGTTCGCCACCGGCTTCCTGAAGCACGACATGCTCGCGGGCGTCGATCTGAGCCACGAAACGTATAGCAACCAGAGCTTCACCGCGACGACGCCGGGCTTGCCGTCGAACACGCTCGCGATCGTGCCGCTGGTCGATCCGGCTTACGTGCCGCGTCCGTCGAACTATCGCGAAGTGGCGACCAATCTCGCGGAATCGAGCGCGAACGGCGTCGGCCTCTACCTGAACGACACGATCTCGATCGGCGAGCACTGGAAGTGGATCGGCGGCGTGCGCTGGGACCGCTATGAGGCGGCGATCAACAACTCGATCAACGCGCCGGGTTACGCGACGCAGACGAACTACTTCACGAGCGTGCGCACCGGCGTCGTATGGCAGCCGGCGGACTGGCAGTCGTACTACGTCTCGTACGGCACGTCGTTCGACCCGTCGCTCGAAGCGCTCACGCTCACCAACGGCCAGCAAAATCTGCCGCCCGAGCACAACAAGTCCTATGAAATCGGCTCGAAGTGGGATCTGCTGAACGGCGGCTTGTCGGTTACGCAATCGCTGTTCAACATCGAGAAGACCAATGCGCGGACGCTGGCCTCGGATGGCAGCTATTCCCTCGATGGCAACATCCGCGTGCGCGGCTACCAACTGGGCGTGGCGGGCCACATCACGAAGCAGTGGCAGATGTTCGGCGGCTACACCTACATGGACGGCACGATTCTGAAGGCATTCGACGGCACGCAAGGCAACACGCCCGCCAACCTGCCGCATAACATGTTCACGCTGTGGACGACCTACGACTTCACGCCCACGTGGCAGATCGGCGGCGGACCTTCGTATGTGTCGTCGCGCTATGCGGCGAATAACAATCTGGTCGAAGTGGGCGGCTATGTGCGCTGGGACGTGATGGCCGCGTATCATCAGAAGCGCTACGATATCCAGTTCAACGTGCAGAACATGTTCGACAAGAAGTACTACGACGCCCTGATTCCGTCGGACGGCGGACGCGCGGTGCCGGGTCTCGGCCGCACGTTCATCGCGACGTTGAATTACCGCTTCCGTTGATGTAATGCGAATGCGCGCGCCGTGCAATACACGGCGCGCGTTCGCGAAGGCAATAACAATGATCCTCTCGATACCGAACGTGCTCTCCCCCGAAGACGCCGCCGCGATGCGCGCGCGTCTCGAAGCGAGCGACGCCTGGGTCGATGGCCGCGCGACCGCGGGCTATCAGGGCGCGCCGGTCAAGCGCAACATGCAGATCGCCGAAGGCTCGCCGATCGCGCTCGAACTGGGCGATACGCTCGTCGGCGTGCTCCAACGTCACCCGCTTTTCATCAGCGCGGTGTTGCCCAATCGCGTTTATCCGCCGCTCTTCAATCGTTATGAAGGCGGCATGCATTTCGGCAGTCATGTCGATGGCGCGATCCGCATCGTGCCCGGTCATGGCGCGCGCGTGCGCACCGATGTGTCGGTCACGCTCTTTCTCACGCCGCCCGACGAGTACGACGGCGGCGAGCTCGTCATCGAAGATACCTATGGCGTGCAGGAAGTGAAGCTGCCCGCCGGACATGCGATCGTCTATCCCGCGACGAGCCTGCATCAGGTGCGGCCCGTCACGCGCGGCGCGCGCGTGTCGAGCTTCTTCTGGGCGCAAAGCCTCGTGCGCGACGATGCGCAACGCGCGCTGCTCTTCGATCTCGACAACTCCATTCAGCGCCTGAACGCGACCAACGGCGACGAAGCCGCCAAGCGCACGCTCGTCGGCTGCTATCACAACCTGCTGCGTATGTGGAGCGATACGTGATTCACGCGGCGCGCAGGGCCTTCGGAGGCGTTCGTCCCACATCCGCGAGCAACGCTTCGTCGCGCGCGATCACGTCGGGCAAGTGCGCGCGCAGAAACTCGACCCACGTGCGCGTCTTCGCATCGACGAACTTGCGCGACGCATAAAGCGCATAGAGATTCGTGCGCTGTAACGTGTGCTCCGGCAGCACGCGCACGAGCGAGCCGTTGCGCAGGCCTTCGATAGCCGCATAGAGCGGCAACACGCCGATGCCCATGCCTTCGCGAATCGCGACGGCGAGCGATTCCGCGATATTCACCTGCACCGTTGAGCTGATCTGCAAAGTCTCGCGGCCGACGGGCCCTTCGAGCGTCCATTCGCGCGCGGGAAACGCGGGCGTCTGCAAGGTGAGGCAATCGTGCTGCGCGAGATCGGCGGGCAAGTCGGGCGCGCCGCGCGAGCGTATGTATTCCGGCGATGCGCACAGAATGCTGAAGGTCTCGCCCAGCTTGTGCGAGATCACTTCCGAATCCGACAAGGCGCTCGCCGAAACCACGGCCACGTCGCTGCTGCCTTCGAAGAGATCGGGCATGCGCTGCGATAGCGTGAGTTCGACTTTCACATCGGGATAAAGCGCGCGATATCGGGCGATGGCCGGCAGGATGTAGTGCTGCCCGACGCTCGCGAAGCTGAACATGCGCAACGTGCCCGTGGGATGTTCATGCGCGCAGCTCGCTTCTTCTTCGGCGCCGTCGATGTCGGCGAGAATCTGCCGCACGCGCTTGAGGTAGCGCTCGCCCGCCGACGTGAGCGCGAGACGCCGCGTCGAGCGGTTCATCAGGCGCGTGCGCAAATGAGCTTCGAGTTCGGAGACGGCGCGCGACATCGCGCCGGTGGTCGAGTTCATCGACTGTGCGGCAGCCGTGAAGCTGCCGGCTTCGATCACGCGGGTGAAGACCCGCATGTTCTGTAGGGTATCCATCAAACCATCACAATCACTTCGGAAGCGGTATTGTCCGCCTTCGCGCGCGATCGATTGTTGTTGAATCAGGAAAGAATGTTCCCTGATTTGCACATTAATCCGGAAAGTCCGCTTGCCTACAATCGGCGCCTTCATGACGAGAGGGCTATCGGTTCACAGCATGTCGTTCCTGGAAGCACGCTTGTCGATGCGCGACTGGCTCGCCACCGATGGCCACGTCTGGATGCATCTCGCGAAGACATTGCTTGCGGCGTTCATTGCGATGAGTATCGCGATGCGCCTGGAGTTGCCACAGCCGCGCGTCGCGATGACGACCACGTTCGTATTGATGCAGCCCTTCTGCGGCATGGTGCTCGCGAAGAGCGTGTATCGATTCGCGGGCACCGTGCTCGGCATGATGGCCGCGCTCGTGCTCGGCGCCGTGTTCGTGCAGCAAACCGAACTCTACGCACTCGCGCTCACGACATGGGTCGCGGCCTGCACCGCGCTCGCGGTGCGTTACCGGCAGTTCCGCTGGTACGGCTTCGTGCTTGCGGGCTATACGGCTGCGCTGATCGGCATTCCGGCCGTTACCGACCCGAACAGCCTGCTGATCGCGACGCTCACGCGCGGCGCGGAAGTGATGCTCGGCATCGTGTGTTCGAGCGTCGTGAGCGCGCTCGTGTTTCCGCGCCATTTCAGCGCGACGCTCGCGCAGTCGCTCGATGCGCGCCGCATGCGCTTCAACGCATTCGCCGCCGACGTCTTGCGCGGCCGTCTCTCGCGCATCGCGCGCGAACGACGTTTCGCCGATTTCGTCGATGAGATCGTCGGCTTCGAAGCGACCCGCGGTTTCGCCATGTACGAGTCGTCCGCGCTGCGTCAGCACAATGGCAAACTCGCGCGGCTGAACAGCGCGTTCATGGACGCATGCGCGCGCCTGCATGCGCTCGATCAGTCGATGAAGCGCCTGCGCGCGAACGACAACACGCGCTACGCACACGACGCGCTCATGCCCTTCTTCGAAGCGCTCGCGCATATCTTCGAACGCGAATCGCCGATGCCGCATCTGGAGCGCTACAAGGCGACGCTGCCCAAGCGCTTGCGCGATGCGCAACGCGGCCTCGCCCGTGCCGATCACGCGACGCAACTCGATTTCACGACATCGGCGGAACTGTTATATCGCTTCATCGCCGATACGATTCGCTATGCATCGATCCCGGATGGCGCGTCATCGGGCAATCGCGCGTCCTCGCGATACGAAGCGAGAACACACCGCTTCGTCGTCGTCGCGACCTTCATGCGCACGGGCATCGTGATCGCGGCGACGGCATGGTTCTGGATCGCGACCGCGTGGCCGAGCGGCGGCTATGCCGTGATCGGCGCGACGCTCGCGTGCGCGTTGTCGTGCGCATCGGCGCGGCCGTCGAAGTTCATCGCGCAGATGGCCGCCGGCGCGGCGCTCGCGATCGTCATGGGATACGTGTACGTGTGTCACGTGTATCCGGCTATCGACGGCATCGTGCTCTTGTGCGCGATGCTCGCGCCACCGCTCGCAGCGGGCGCGTTTCTCGCGATGCGTCCGTCGAGCGCGGGATACGGCATCGGCTTTTGCGTGTTCTTCTGCCTGCTCGCCGCGCCCGACAACCGGATCGTCTACGATCCGGGCCTGCTGTTGAACAATGGCTTAGCCGTGCTCGTCGCGATGCTCGGCGCGGCCATCGCCTGCGCGGTCGTCGTGCCGCCGCGCACCCCGTGGCTCGTCCGCAAGACACTCGAACAATTGCGCGCCCAGGCCGCGCTCGCGTGCGAAGGCAAACTCGCGGGACTCGGCGAGCGCTTTCACTCGGGCACGCACGACCTGATGTCGCAATTGCGCGCCTTGCTCACGCGACGCTCGCGTGAACATCGACATGCGCTCTCGTGGATGCTCGTCACGCTCGAAGTCGGACAGGCGATGATCGACCTGCGGCACGATTCGCGCGCGCTGCATACGCAGTGCTTTCCCGATGCCTTGCGCATTGCATGGAGCACGTCGCTTGCGCGCGTGTTGCGCGACATCGCCGTGCTGTTTCGCGCGCCGCACAGCGAGACGCTGCGTCGCGCGATAGGTTCGGTCGTCGCGTCGATCGTGATCGCGCAAAGCATGCTCGAACTCGCGCGGCACGAGCGCGGCACGCGGCACGAGATGCAACGCGTGCTCGCGTGCCTGCACTTCGTGCGCACCGCGCTCGTCGATCCCGATGCGCCGTTCGATGCGCATCGCTAACGGCATTCTTCCGCCGCGTGGAAGGATGCCTTCCCGGTCAGGCGATTAATTCACGGCGACGCGCGTCTTATAGTGGAATCGATTCATCGCGAGCGCGCGCGCATTTGTCGCATCTTCATGGCGGGTGCCAACGTTCCTGCGTGCGTCGAACTGGACAATGCGCAATGTCGCACGGCATTGAAACAATCTCTTTCAACGCTGCGATTTCGACAGCAGGCCGCGCTACCTATAATCGCCTTCAATTAAACGAAGCCCTTGAAGATAGACGTCGATGTACGAAGATCGTATTCGCTGTGCCGCCTTGCGCGGAAAAATCACCTCGGCCGCCGAAGCGGCCCAACTCGTCCGCGACGGCATGATCGTAGGCACCAGCGGCTTTACGCGCGCCGGTGACGCGAAAGCCGTGCCGCTCGAAATCGCGCGCCGCGCCCGGGAGGAAAAAGAGCCATTGCGCATCACGCTCATGACGGGCGCATCGCTCGGCCATGACACCGACCGCATCCTGACCGAAGCCGGCGTGATCGCGCGACGTCTGCCGTTTCAGGTCGACACGACCTTGCGCCGCGCGATCAATCGTGGCGACGTGATGTTCGTCGACCAGCACTTGTCGGAAACGGTCGAACTGCTGCGCGCGAATCGCCTCGGCAAACTCGATCTCGCGATCATCGAAGCGGCCGCGATCACCGAAACGGGCGGCATCGTGCCAACCACATCGGTCGGCAATTCCGCGAGCTTCGCGATACTTGCAGAACGCGTGATCGTCGAAATCAATCTGGCGCAGCCGCTCGCGCTCGAACTGCTGCACGACATCTGGATTCCAGAACGCCGGCCCGCGCGCGAGCCGCTTCCGATCGTGCGCCCGCATGACCGGATCGGCGTCGCCGCCATCGAGATTCCGCTCGAAAAAATCGCCGCGATCGTCATCACCAATACGCCGGACAGCGCGTCCACCGTGTTGCCCGCGGACGAGGACACGGCCTTGATCGCCGGTCATCTGATCGAGTTCTTTCAGCACGAAGTCTCGCGCGGGCGTTTGCCGAAACAGTTGCCGCCGTTGCAGGCGGGCATCGGCACGATCGCGAACGCGGTGCTGTCGGGATTCGCCGCGTCGCCGTTCGAAGCGCTGACCATCTATTCCGAAGTGCTGCAGGACTCGACCTTCGATCTGCTCGACGCCGGCCGCGCGACGTTCGCATCGGGCGCGTCGATCACGCTGTCGGCCGAGCGGCACGCGAAAGTGTTCGCCGATATCGAACGCTATCGCGACCGGCTCGTATTGCGGCCGCAGGAAGTGAGCAATCATCCCGAGGTCATTCGCCGGCTCGGTCTCATCGCGATCAACACGGCGCTCGAAGCCGATATCTACGGCAACGTGAATTCGACGCACGTGGGCGGCACGCACATGATGAACGGCATCGGCGGTTCGGGCGATTTCGCGCGCAACGCGGCCTATGCGGTGTTCGCGACGAAATCGATCGCAAAGGACGGCCGCATTTCGAGCATCGTGCCGATGGTGCCCCACTGCGATCACAACGAACACGATGTCGATATCGTCGTGACGGAACGCGGGCTCGCAAATCTCACCGGCCTCGCGCCACGCGAACGCGCGATGAGCGTGATCCAGCACTGCGCGCATCCGCTTTATCGCGATCTTTTACGCGACTATTACCGCGATGCAGCAGCGCTTGGCGGCCATACACCGCATCGTCTCGATCAGGCGTTTTCGTTCCACACGCGCTTTGCGGCGAACGGTTCGATGCTGCCCTGATGCACATTCGCGCGCGCGATGCTGCGCCGCGAAAACGAATGCCGGGCGAGAACGAAGCCGTTACATGAAGATTAGGCGCACAATGGCGGCAGCCTGCTTGGGCTGGCGAACAGGAGGAGAACATGACCGCCATCACCTGGGTTCTCGCCGCCGATGGCAGCCGCGCCCGGATCTTCGAAACCCAAGGATTGAAGCTGGATTTGCGGCAGGTCGAGGACCTCAGGAATCCGGCACCGCGCGCGACTGAAACGGCGGAGAAGGATCGTGAGAAGTTCGCGCTGACCGTCGCCGACTATCTCGAACAAAGCCGCTTGCATCAACGATTCGACCGCCTGCGTCTCGCGGTCGAGCCCAAATTTCTGGGCCTCTTGCGTGACCATCTGAGCGGCGAAACACTCAAACTCGTCTACGAGGAAACCGACAGCGACGTGTCGAATCTGGGCACGCGCGATATCGGCCGTCATCTGGACCGGCCTTGAAGAGTACATGCAGTGCGTCGTGTTTCATCGCGAGACACGACGCACCGCGTATCACGCCGCGGGCGTGATGTTCTGATTGCTGCGGAACAGGTTATCCGGATCGTAGCGCCGCTTCGCTTCGGCGAGGCGCTCGTAATTCGGGCCATACGCCGCCCTCACGCGATCGCCTTCTTCTCCCGTCATGAAGTTCACGTAGACGCTGCCGATTGCGTGCGGCGTCATCGCGGCGAACATGTCGCGTGCCCACTTCGTACACTTCTCGTCGTCCGCGGCTTCGCTCCAGCGGCCGTGAATGTTGATCGTGTAGATCGAATCGCGATTCGCGTAAGCGGTTGCATCCGCAGGCACGCGGTTCGTCTGCCCGCCCATCGCGCCGATGAAGACCTCGCATTGCGTCGATGGAAGCGACTTCACCGCATTCGTCAGGATTCCGAATGTCTCGTCATTGAGACTCGCGAAGTTGTGCGACTTCCAGTAGTTGCGCTCGCCGGGGGTGAGCAGCGGATCGAATGCTTTCTGCCACGCGGTGAACGGCATCGCGCCGAGATGCTCGCCGTAAGGCGTGCCGAAGCTGCGCACCGGCGCGAGCGCCCTTTCACCGTTCTCGACCGGCCCGACATAGCAGCTTGCCAGCACGACGACCGGTTTGCCATGCGCGTCCTCGGGCAGGAACGGCAGCGGCGGCGCAAGCCGCAGCACGGCCCACACGGTCAACTCGTCGGGAGATTGAGCGACGAACTCGCGATACTTCGGCAGCACTTCGTCCGCCTGTTCGAGCGGGAAGACGACGAGGCCGCCGTATATCTGCGGGCCGACTTCATGCAGTTGATATTCGAACAGGGTCACGACGCCGAAGTTGCCGCCGCCGCCGCGCAACGCCCAGAAAAGATCGGGCTCGCTGTCGGCGCTCACGCGGCGCCATGTGCCGTCCGCCGTGACGATCTCCGCCGCGACGAGATTGTCGACCGTCACGCCGAACTTGCGGCTGATCCAGCCGAAGCCGCCGCCGAGCGTGAGACCGGCGACGCCTGTCGTGGAGTTGATGCCGAGCGGTGTCGCGAGACCGAATGCCTGCGCTTCATGGTCGAAGTCGGAGAGCAGCGCGCCGGGCTCGACATAGGCGCGCTTCGCCTGCGGATCGATACGCACGGATTTCATCGCGGAGAGATCGATCATCAGTGCGTCGTCGCTCACTGCGCTGCCCGCGATATTGTGCGACCCGCCGCGAATCGAAACGAGCACACCATGCTCGCGCGCGAACGAGAGCGCGGCGATCACGTCGGCGGTGCCGGCACACCGCACGATGAGCGCGGGGCGCCTGTCGATGGTCGCGTTCCAGACCTTGCGTGCTTCGTCGTAGTCCGTATCCGACGGTGAGATGATCCTGCCTCTCACCGACGCCTTGAGGGTGTCGATCGCTTCGCCTGAAATGTTGCTCATTGTGAGACCTCGCTGCTATATGAAGCGCTGCGACGTTTCCGACCCTGCCAGTTGGTACGCGAGAGCGCAAGGAACCCGCCATCGGATCGTGCGCGGCATGTCGATCGGATGCACATCGGAGAGATCACGAGAACGGGAGTGAATTGCAACAAGCGGACGCTTCGGCCCGCCTGTTGATTTAATGCCGGGAATCAGGCTATGTAAAGTGCCCGACCAGAGAAATCGTGCATGTGATCTAGCATGTATCGGACAAAGTTGCCGATGCGGGGGAGGAGCGAATACAGTACTTCACGAATTTGCTGTGTATTCCTTATTTAATAATGTCTATTAATGAAACGACTCTTTAACATAAAAAAGCGCGCCGATGATTCGGCGCGCCGATACTGCTGACTCCGCTGATTCGATCAATCCGTGCCGTACTTTGGCGAACGCGGACCGTACAGCAAAGTGTTCGACCCGCCTGTTGCCAGCAGGCGCTGACTTGTCAGTCCCGCGACGGGCCAGGACTTGTCGCTTGCGACGTTAACGACGTGCTTCACGGCAGTCTCCACGAGCGCGCCGACGAGACCGAAACCGATGCTGAAGTTGTTGCCCACCTCGCTCCCGTTCGCCGTCGCCGAGCCGCTCCAAAGCGTTTCACCCGAGCGTAGATCGACGAGCTTCGCCTCCGCCGCGACCACGGTCGTACTCGCGACCACCCGGTACGACGAGCCATACGCCGTGATCTTCGTGTATAACGCGGCATCGGCGCCGAAGATCGTGCGTAGCTTCTCGGCCGAAACGCTCTGGATGTCGTTGGCCGTCGTCAGGCCGTTGTGCTTGAAGGTCTCTTCCATTTCGGCGACCGGCACGACGTAGTAACCGCCTTCCGCGAGCGGCATCGTCATCTGGGACAGCATGCCGTATGTCGCGCCGACTTCCACCGAATCATTGATTGGCGGCAGAACGAGAATCGAGCGCGGCTTGCTGTTGCGAAACGCCGTGTAGTCGGTCTGGCTCGGCGAATGCGTAGCGCACGCCGTCATCGTCAGCAGAATCGCCAGCACCGCGAGGAGTTTGCGGGAAATATTAAAGGTCATGGTCGGTGCTTACTGAAGTTTGCTCAACAGAAAATCCATATACGTGGATGACTCGGGGAAACGCTCCTTTTCCTCGGTCAGTTGTTGGCGAGCTTCGGCCCCCTTGCCGACGCTCGCGTACAACATCCCCAGATGCGCCCGAAAGCCTGGCGGCAGTGTCTTGTCGTTTGCGAAGACTTTCTCGCGCGCCGCTTCGAGCGCGGCGATCTGCTCGGACGGGCTCGTTTGCCCCTTGAAGTATTCGTAGACTTGCGGCTGATAGCCGTCCCATTGATAAAGCGTCGGGGTTTTCGTGGCGCAGCCCGTCAGCAGCGCGCACGCCACCGCGACCGGCAGTGCGAGGCCGGTCAGTTTTTGATTCTTGATAATCATGTTCGAATGGAAACGAATGGAATTACTTTGCGGCCTTTAGCGCGCCTGCGTCGACCTGTTCGGCCAGATGATTGACCGCTTCGCTGATTGCAAGATCGAGAACCTTGCCATTGAGCGTGGAGTCGTAACTCGACGTTCCGCCGAAGCCGATCACTTCCCGGCTCGACAAGCTGTATTCGCCGGCGCCCTGGCTCGTCGTCACGATCTCGGACGTGGTTATATCGACGATATTCAGGCTGACCTTCGCATAGGCCACCTGAGTCTTTCCGCGCCCGAGAATACCGAACAATTGCTGATCGCCGACGTCCTTGCGGCCGAACTCGGTCACGTCACCGGTAATGATGTAATTCGCGCCTCGGATCGACTGCGCCTTGTTCGCAAAACCCGCTTCCTGTTTCGTTTCGCCAAGGTTGTGGCGATCCAGCACGGCGAAGCGACGGCTCTGCTGCAAGGCCGTTGCGAGGATGGTCGTCGCCTGACTGCCGAGGCGATCGACGCCATCCGAGAACACGCCACGCATGTAACTCGAACGGTTGTCGAACTTGCCGATCGCGACCGGCACGGGCGTGCCGGCAAACGGCTTCTGGGAAACCGCGACAGGGGGCACCGCCACCGAGTGCGACGCTTCGGTCGCGCAACCGCTCAACAAGGCTGCAACAGACACGACCGCGATGTGTCCTTTTGTAATTTTCATGGATTGCCTCTAATACATCGGATATCGAACTCACCTGCCGACTGACAGATGCTTTCAAAAAAGCGACAATTATTTAGCAATTCAAGGTTTTAAAAAGAAGGAGGATTCCTAAAAAGTGGGCATCGACGGGAACTACTCGCTGATGCGCGCAGCACGCGTCGTGCTGCCTCGCGGACCGCGCATCGCGCCGCGCAGATCTTGCAGTTTCATCAGCCGTGCGACCGTACAGCGCGCCACCGAAATGCCCTCCCGATTCATCTGCTTCCAGACCTTCAGCACGCCATAGACCCGCATGTTGGCCCGCTAAACACGCTTGATCTCCGGTTGCAGAACTTCGTCGCGCTTTGCACGGGCGCAGCGTCTCAACGGATCCCAACGCCGTGCCGCATGGCGTTGGTAACTCGACGATGCAATCCGCAAGACCTTGCCGATCGACTCACACGAACGGGTCACGATGCTGATGGACGAAGGCCTTCGGGACTTCAGACGGCGGTCAAGCTCCGCCTTGGCAAAAAAAGCGCTCGCCAAAGTTCGGAATCTGGTTGGCGCGGCGTAATTCCTTGTTCTCACTTTCCCGCGTCTTAAGGCGTTCGCGTTCCGACGTGTTCACGCCCTCGCGCTCGCCCTCGTCGATCTGCTCACGTTTGACCCGGACCAATAGCGACTGACTCGAACAACCGATCATCGCCGCACTGGTTTCTATAGCCGCCCACAGTGACTGATGTGACCATGCTGCTCGCGCGCCAAGCGAATGGCGCACTCTCGGACCTTCGGGGAAGATTGGCTTGCCTTGTCCACGGCTCCATTTCCTTCAAGCGTTGGAGCTTCGATCAAATCCGGGGCGGCTCACCTTCTTAATACTCCGATTGCGAGGATACCGAGGCGATGGATGCCACGTTCCCTATAAAATCATAAGAACCAGTGTGCACGACATCTGGCCACGCACATCCGTACACGGTACCGCCATGCTTGCGCACTAGATTGCAGAAATAGAAGTCCTCACCGACCAATCGTCCGTCGATTACTTTCTGTATGAAAAACTCGTGAACTGGAAAATCACCTTCTTCGCCCGCCGCGGCGTAAGGAATTTCCGCGTTCACAAGCCGCTGCAAACAGGCACGCGCGATCAACATGATTCCGGTACCGATTTCACGCACAGGCATTGGCGCATCGAGGGCCGCCGCTAATGTGTCCTTCTCCTGCAGGAACGTCTGCATGCCGTGGTAGTGTCCGGCTACCAACGGTAGAAGCGTCGGGTCGATCTCCGGGTTTGCGAGCACGGCCTGCTTTATTCGGGCCCAGTCAAATTCCTTGCGCGGATACATGGCGGCCACCACGTCGTAATCGAGCCAGTCAAACATGCGCATAATATCGGCAACATTAAAGCCCATGTCGTCGTCAAGGAACAGCATGTGACTAAAATCGGTCTTATGAAGGAAGAAGCTCGAAAGAGTGTTTCTTGCCCTGTCGACCATGCTCTGATTAGGCAATGTCAATAGTTCGATGCGTGTATCGCGAGCAATGCACGATTGCTGCAATCCCCAAAGACTGCTAACGTAGGACGTTGTGAAGAGTCCTCTATGAGACGGCGTTGCGACGGCCAGCGAAAATTTTTCAGACATTAAGGATTCCTATAACTTGTTAAGAACTATAAATTATAGGACTCCGTTATGCTTGTTTGCAATAAAGTTCGCCGCCCCCCGCTGGGCCAACTTGCAGATAGGGTTCGGATAGATGCGGAGTCTCTGTATTGGATATGAAACATAAAGACTATCGCCGTCATTCGGGTCTTCGCGAACAAAGTTCGGCATGCCTGAGTACGGCGGGTTCTTAATCTCTTTGATCAACTCCCCGGTCCTTGCATCATGGAGACGGATGCTAGTGGCATTGTATGCGTAATATTTTGACCCATCTCTGGATGAAGCGATCTGGGTTGCGCCGTTGTTGGGAAGATCGGTCCGTGCGACGTTGATAACAGTGTTGGAAGCCGTGTCAACTGTAATCAAGTCAGTCAGATTGTCCGTTCGTGTGAGCGTAACCAAAAGGCGCGTGCCATCACCACTTTTGATGAGCTGTCGGGCAGACTTGTAGACGTTCTCTAGCGACAAGTCGACGACCGGTTTTGAGGTGTGCGTTGCTAAGTCGAATACGGCAATATGCACGGGAGCGATCCAATTGGCCAGTGAATAAATTGTTCCCCTTGTTCTCGGCTTGCCATAGAATTTTTGCACCATCGCTACATCACCGGCACTGAGTCGATATGGAATGTGGGAATTTATTGATATCGGATTGCAGTAGTTCATGACTGAATCAAGATCCCACGCACCGACCTTTGTATCTCCGTCGCCGCCTTGCGGATGCTGTTTGCACGAAGCAGGGGTATCGTCGCGATTCTGCTCATGTGAGAATCCTAGTGCATGACCAAACTCATGTACTGCATTGAATTTAATGCAATTCTCGCGTTGATTGATACACACAAAGTCATAGAACGTGAACTTGAGTCTCATGCCCGGCATCCATCGTGCCGTCTCTGTGCCAAGTCCTATTGTGAAAGCGCCATCGAAGGGGGCCTCCTGAAGACCGATGCGCAGTCCACCGAAAACGCGCGGGTTCGGGCCGCACTGATTCCACCCTGCGAACTCCGCTCCTGAATTCGCAACCCAAGTTTCCTCAACAGCGGAGCGCGTCCAGGCTCGCTCTTGAGTTGTGCGTGCGAATTCTTCATCGTCTAACATCCAGCAGACGGGTATCGGCATCGTGGGCCATATGTTCGTGGAGAGCGCATAGCCTTTTGCCACCGGCTCCGGAAGCGAGCCGGCGTAGGTACTCGCCGCCTGAACAGTGGAACGCACCTCCTTCGACGTGCCGCTCCCGTCACCGCAGCCAGCTACCATTAACACTGCTAAACAACATATAAAGAAGATCTTCAATTGCCGAAACACAATAATGCTCCAGTTAGTCAAGGATTTACGTTAACCCCGAAGGGCTATTGTTAAGTGTATTTATGTTTTCGTAATGAATCGTCGTGGGTCACTTTTTTTTACGATGTGAAAGCGTCTTACCGTCGTTGGCCGTCGTGGGCTATGCCGACGAGTTTGAAAAAGGCCGGACTTCGCGTGTGGTCGAAGCGTTCCGGTGTCTTTGCACGCACGTGGCGCGCGTTGTGGCCGATGACGAGGGGGAGTCGGTGGCTTGGAGGCGGAGGTTAAAAAAACGCAGAGTTGTGTGATTCCGGACTCAGTCAAAGAGAAATTCCCAGACCGCGCCCACGGTCTTAGCAGCGACTATCCCTGCTCCGACGCCAATCGCAGCGATTGCAATCACAGGAAGCTCAACCGTAATAGCAGCAGTAGCGGCGGAGGCCGCAGCGACACCTGCAACCTGCTTCAAAGTACCTTTTAGATCACCATCGTCTTTGTAGTTAACTTGCTTGAAATCCATTTCCGTAATCCTTAATAACGCCTTGTAGGTGTTCCGTAGGCCGATTGCCTTGTCTGGTCGTTCAAAGTATAAGCGGCGCATTATTGCTCGGAGCCAGCAATGTCTACTCCCACGCTCGATGCACCGAAACGACTGGGTCGCCCCATTCGCCCGCTGCGGGACAAGGGACGTTTGACATCGTGCGCGACCGCATGACCAAACGCGCGCTGCTGCAAAGCGCGCGCCTGCCGGGCTATATCCAGAAAAACGTCGTGGCCGCGTCATCAGTTCGGGGCTTTGGGGCCTGGACGAGAGCATCGACGTGATGCGCCACTTCGGCATGCTCTCCGGGCGCGAACTGCGGCCCTATGGGCTGTCCGTCGATGACGATCAGTATTACGAGGTGCAGGCCGTGGTGCTGGGCTACTGGACCCTCAAGCTGCTCATCAATCCCAATCCGGACAGCACGGCCCGTCCAATCTACGCAAGCGCCTACCAGCGCATGCCGGGAAAGTTGGCGGGCTATGGCCTCGGGCAGATCGTTCGTCCGTTTGAACGCTGCTTCATGGCGTCGCTGCGGGGCTTGCTGGAGAACGTCGGGTATTCGGATGCGCCGCTCGGCGAAGTCGATTTCAGCCGCATCCAGCGCTATATGGCGCAGGACCAGATCGGCAATGTCATGGCGGGCACGATGGTGCCGACCGATCCCGACATCACCGGAGGCGGCAGGCCCGCGCACTATTTCCATACCGGGCCGAACATCACCTCGCAGTTGACCAACCTCCTGCAATACTGGCTTGAGTTGGTGGACCGCTGGACCGGCCTGCCTGCCGCGCTTTCAGGGCAACCCATCGGCACGGGCGTGAACCGGACGTTCAGAGACATCATGGCGCTCTACGGCAACGCGCTCAAGGGTGTGCAGTCGAGCCGGACGAACCTCGACATCGATCTCTTCGAACCGCTCGGCACCGCGTACTTCAACTACAACATGCGCTTCGACCCCGACCCGACGATCAAGGGCGATGCGAAGGTCAAGGCACGCGGAACAAGTGGCTTGTTGCAGAAGGAAGTCAACAAGCAGCAGACACAGGACACCTTGGGTTTCATCGCCCAGCTCGCGCAGACGGGTCAGGTCAGCCCCCCGGCCATGCAGTGGGCCATCGATCAGGCGCTGACGGCCGCAGGTGTGCCGCTCGACCAGTTTCCGGCGCAGCAGACGCCCGCGCAGCCGCAGGCGGCGCAAGGCGGACCACCCGGCGCTTCGCCGCAGGCAGGGCCGTCCCAACCCAGTCAACCCCAACAGGAGTAGCTAGTCCGCCCTGAACAATTCGTTTTGTCGCCCGATGAAACTATGTTGCCGACGGCGCACCGGTGTGAGCGTTAAGCAAGGCGACGAGAATCAGGGCGTAAAAAAGCCGCAGCCTGCGCAGGATCATCCGCAGGTTGTGGCCCGCACCACATAGCACCGCATGAATCGCATCGCCAAGGGACCCTTGAGCCAATTCCGATCGCGCTTGCCGTCCGCCTTCATGTGTCCGATCGCAGGCTCAATGGCGCTGCGTCGCCGGATCATCGCGCGCAAGCCATCCGCGATGCCGCGTCGCAATCCCGGGTGGTAGACCTTCACACCGTCGATCGCGACGCCCTTGTAGCCGCGATCCACAATCGCCACTTCTGGACTTACATCGCTCAGAATTGCCGCCTGCTCCAACGCCTCAGCCAGCGTGTGCCCAGTACGGATTGCCCGGCATTGAGCGAGCGCCAATGACCAGCCCTTCCTTGTGAGTCGTCGTGATCGACACCTTCACGCCAAATTCGTATGGTATACGAATCTTTCCTTTGACCAAACACTCGACTTCCGGTGCATGCAGTGCGTACAGCTTGTTCTTGTCCTTTGGCTTCTGCGACACAATCCGCTTCGTACGGGCAAGCAGTTCCCGCAGCGCAACGCGACCCGAGTCCGACGCTCGGTCGACTTGCCGTTCGACATCGCGCATCACCCTTCCCACACGCGAGCGCAGCTTGCGCAACGCTTTCCTCATGCGCTTGTACTGCTTGACGTGGGCGTAGCGGCCAATCTGCAGTGCAAGACGCGGCGCCTCGCGGTTGTAGTTCTGTCTGAGCTTGAGTCCGTGGCCCGCGGCGGCTTTGACCAGATGTTCACGGCACCGCTCCAGCAAGCGTGAATCGGTTGGATTGGCAATTGCCTTGGGCATTACCGTAGTGTCGACGATCACGCCTGCACGTTTGGCGGCCTCAATCGTAGCCGCCAACAGCTCTTCGACGCCCGCTTAACCAACTCGCTTGCGCCAGCATGTCAGGCTCGAAGGATCGATCGGCGGCTCGGTTTGCAGGAACGTCTCGCCAGTGAAGACCTGCCAATTGGGGTTCTCGACCCATTGCCACACGACGTCCTCATCAGACAGCTCAGATGCGTGTTCGCGATCAAGCGCGGTGATGTCGCGGGTCGTCAGGCACTGGATACGAAGCTCTCACTCATCGCCGTGCCCAGTCGCTCCCAATCGATCAAGCCGGCCAAGCGCACCAAGGGATGCTTCAAATTGATCTGCTCAAGCAGCGGTTGGCGGAAGAAATCTCGCTCTGTCACGCGTGCTTTCGGACCCATTCGCACCCATTCGGACCTAGTCAGAATTTGCAGGGCTTCAAGCATGAATATGCCCATACCCGGCAATCCGGTTTCGCCCTTAAACGCCCGTCAGTAAAGACTTAGCCGATTATTCAGGGCCGACTCTATAGGCAAAGGACTACAGAGCGCGTGCGGCAGAATGTTCCATTGGATAACCTGTTTCTCAAAAATGCCGCGATTTATACTGGGGCACTTACTTCAAATCCCGCACAGAAATATCGTATAGCTACGTTCAGCGCGAAGGTTCAACCTCTCGCCATTCATCCGCAATAAAGCAAGTCACCATTTTGGCGGCAACGTCTTTTTTCTCAGGAAACCATCTATGGCCGAAACCATAATCGCGGCATTATTACCTATTGTCATTACATTATTATTTGGATTTCTCGCCGGGTGGCACCACGATTTCGATTCCACTCAGGGCGCCATTCTGAACCGCATGGTAATGCTTTATGCATTGCCGCTCAGCTTGTTCTCCGGGATGATGGGCATACCCCGGGAAGTACTTCTGGCGCAAGGCACGATCGCGATGCTCCTGCTCGCAGGAATGGTCGGCGGCTATGCCGTGATATTCCTGTTGGCGCGCTACCTGTTTCGCCGATCCACTTCAATGTCCGCTCTGCTCGCTCTGGCCACTGCGGGCCCGGGAGTTCCGTTTGTCGGCGTTCCGGTGCTCGGCCATTTATTCGGCAATCTCAGCACGGTTCCCATCGCCTTAAGCAGCATCATCATGAATCTTGTTCAGGTGCCGGTGACCTTGCTGTTGCTCTCGAAAAGTTCCGGGAATGGAGCAAAGCGAATGTCGTTCGGAGACAACCTTCTCCATACGATCAAGGAGCCGGTGGTGTGGGCGCCCATTCTCGCATTCGCGCTGTTGCTGGCAAACGTGCATATTCCGGATGCGGTCCGTTCGTCGCTGCAATTGCTGGGCGGGGCGACCGGCGGCGTCGCGCTGTTCGCGTCGGGCGTCATTCTGTACTCGTATCACGTCGCTTTCAATCGCACGGTGGCCATTTCAGTCTTGCTCAAGAATGTCCTGCTTCCGCTGGCGATTATCGCGGTCAGTCTGGCTATCGGCGCGAATGCCATAACCATGAAAATCTCCGTGATTACCTTGTCCATTCCGACCGCTTCCATCTGCGTGATGCTTGCCGTCCAATACAAGACTGCGGAACAGGAAATAGCATCGATCCTTTTCTTCAGCACGGTTCTCTCCATTCTGACAATGGGCGGCTTTCTCTACTACTTTCACTAACGACTGACCCATTGTCGGCAAACCGCCAGCGCTCGTTAAATAAAACGATTCTATTCAAGGTCTCAAAATGCAGAAAGAAAGTCAGACTGTCGCCGAGTTTATCGTATCCTGCCTCGAAGCCGAGGGCGTCGAATATGTCTTCGGCATTCCCGGCGAAGAAAATATAAAGCTGATAAGGGCCATCACTGCATCCGAAAAAATCCGCTTCATTCTGGTTCGTCACGAACAGGCTGCTTCGTTCATGGCGGATATTTATGGCCGCTTGACGGGCAAAGCCGGTGTCTGCGCGGCCACGCTGGGACCGGGCGCCATCAATCTGCTGCTGGGCGTCGCCGATGCGCAGACCGATTCCAGTCCCCTGGTCGCCATTTCGGCTCAGGTCGGCCTGAACCGGATCTACAAGGAATCACATCAGATCGTCGATCTGGTCTCGATGTTCAAGCCCGTCACCAAATGGGCGGATACCGTTTCGAGCCCCCATGCCGTGCCGGAAATGATCCGCAAGGCCTTCAGCGTCGCCCAGCGGGAGCGCCCAGGCGCGGCTTATCTGGCCGTGCCGGAGGATGTCGAGGCGATGCCGATGCCCGAAGGTCTTGCCCCGTTCCCGGCAGGCTGCGAGAGCAAGAGCTATCCCGCGCCCGAGCTGGTCGGCAAGGCGGCCAGAATGCTGCGTGACGCGCGCTATCCGGTGATCCTGGCCGGCCACGGCGTCGCGCGGGGCGGCTGTGCGCCAGCGCTGAACGCGTTGGCCGAGCGCTATCGCATTCCTGTCGCGACCACGTTCATGGGCAAAGGAACAATCAGCGATCGCAGCCCGCATTCGCTGGGCGTCATGGGCTTCATGCGCCACGACTACGAGAATTTCGCGTTCGATCAGGCGGATGTCATTCTGTGCGTCGGCTATGAGCTACAGGAGTTCCTGCCGCAGAAGATGAACCCGCATCAGGACAAGAAGATCATCCACATCAACACGTTCGCTTCCGATATCGACGCCTGCTACCGGCCCGAGATCAGCATCGCGTCCGACATCGGGCTGGCGCTCGCCGCGCTCACCGACGCGCTCGGCGAAGCGCCGCTGCACGCGACGCCCAACGAATCGAAGATTCGCGCACTGAAGCAAGACGAGCTGGATCAAGGCCGCGCCGACGACGCGTTTCCGCTCAAGCCGCAACGCATCGTCGCGGACATTCGCGCGGCGATGGGCGACAAGGACATCGTTCTCGCGGACACTGGCGCAATCAAGATGTGGATGGCGCGCCTTTACCCGACCTACGAGCCGCTCGCCTGCCTGACGTCGAACGGCCTGTCGACCATGGCTTTCGCGCTGCCGGGCGCCATCGGCGCAAGGCTTGCCTGCCCGGACCGCAAGGTTCTGGCGGTGATGGGCGATGGCGCCTTCCTGATGAACTCGCAGGAGATCGAAACGGCGGTGCGCGAGAACATTCCGCTGGTGGTGCTGGTCTGGGTCGATGGCAGCTATGGCCTGATCAAGTGGAAGATGGATATCGAGGAAGGCGCGCACGACACCGTTGACTTCGGCAACCCGGATTTCGTGCAGTACGCGCGCAGCTTCGGCGCGAAGGGCTATCACATCGACGCCGCCAGCGAGCTTCTGCCCACGCTCGAACGGGCCTTGAACGACGGCGGCGTGTCGGTCATCGCATGCCCGGTTGACTATCGGGAAAACATGAAGCTGGTGAAGAAGCTGGGCGAGCTGACGATCACGTTGTAACCGCTGCGTCGAGCCTGATCACGCCGCTCCCCACGGGAAGCGGCGTGATCGAAGGCGCGCCGGGCGCGCTCCCTTGCCTGCGCAATACAGCGAAGCTACGCCCGCTCAAGCACCGCCATTTCCCTCACGACCACGAGCAGCATCGACAAGCTCGCCCCGCCGCTCGCCCGCAACTCCGCCAAGAGCCGCGTATAGCGGTCCAGCGCGTCCTGCCGCTTCGCGCGCCAACTCTCCACGATCACATCCGGCTCGTCGATGCCGCGCGATTGGTCGAGCGCACTCACCGTCAGCGCGCGCTTCAAACGCGTGAGTTCCTCCAGCGCGGCCGCACGCGCAAGCAGATCCCAATGCGTCGTGATCGGCAGCGCCATCGCCCGTTCGGCGATACCGCGATAGTCGAGCAAGGTGCCGATGCCGAAGTACACGCTCGCGACGACCTCCAGACTGCGCCCGGAGCACGCCGCCACTTCCGCGCTGTCGAGCACGGCGGTCGCGATCTCCCCGCTCGCGACGCGCGCCGCGAGCGTGCTCTCGACGCCCGCATCCTCCAGATCGCGCCGGCGCGCATACCACGCGTCGAGTTGTGTCGCGGGCAAGAGCGCCGGCAGTTGCGGCGCGAGCCGTTGAGCGGCCTCGCGGCAGCGCGCGAGCACGCCCCTCGCCTCGTGCGCGCCGGAGCCGTTGTGCTTCAGATGACGCAGGAACCAGAGCGACGTATCGTCGAGCAGACGCACGACATCGACGAACATGCGCGCCTGCACTTCATCCGCGACGATATTGTCGAGACCGTCGATGCTGCGCCACAAATCGTCGAGATCGAAGACATCGCGCGACATGAGCGCCGCGCGCACGATGTCGCTCGGGCGCGCATCGGTCTCCTCCATCAGCCGATGCACGAAGGTGCAGCCCACGCGATTCACGAGCGCATTCGTCAGATGCGTCGCGAGAATCTCGCGCTTCAGCGGATGGCGCTGCATGGTGTCGCTATAGCGTTGCTGCAAGGGCTTCGGGAAGTACTCGGGCAGCAAGTCCGCGACGAGCGCGTCTTCGGGCACGTCCGATTCGAGCAGTTCGTCGTAGAGCCACATCTTGCCGTAGGCGAGCAGCACCGCGCGCTCAGGCGACGTGAGCCCGGACTTCGACGCGGCGCGCTCGGCGATGTCGTCGTCGTTCGGCAGGAACTCGATCCGGCGCTTCAGGCGTCCCGCGCGTTCGAGGAAGCGCATCATGCGCGCTTCGGCGTCGAGCGTCTCGGCTTCATGGCGCTTTGCGATCGACAGCGCCTGCGTCTGCGCGTAGTTGTCGTTCAGCACGAGCAGGCCGACTTCATCGGTCATCTCGGCGAGCAACGCGTTGCGCTGCTTCTCGGTCATCTCGCCATCCGCGACGACGAGGCCGAGCAGGATCTTGATATTTACTTCGTGATCCGAACAATCTACGCCTGCTGAATTGTCGATCGCATCCGTGTTGATGCGCCCGCCCTTCTGCGCGAACTCGATGCGCCCGAGTTGCGTGAGCCCGAGATTGCCGCCTTCCGCGACGACCTTCGCGCGCAGTTCCGCGCCGTTCACGCGCACGGCGTCATTCGTGCGATCGCCGACTTGCTGATGCGTCTCCGCGCTCGACTTCACATAAGTGCCGACGCCGCCGTTATAAAGCAGATCCGCTTCGGCGAGCAGGATCGCGCGAATCAGCTCGTTCGGCGCGAGCACCGACGCGCTGATGCCGAGCGCCGCCTGCACTTGCGGCGAGACCGGAATCGACTTCGCCGTGCGCGGATAAACGCCGCCGCCCGTTGAGATCAGCGCGGAATCGTAGTCGGCCCAGCTCGAACGCGGCAGCGCGAAAAGACGCGCGCGTTCCTCGAAGCTCGTCGCCGCGTCGGGCGTGGGATCGAGAAACACATGCCGATGATCGAACGCCGCGATCAACCTGATATGACGCGACAGCAGCATGCCGTTGCCGAACACGTCGCCGGACATGTCGCCGACGCCGACCACGGTGAAATCGGTCGTCTGCGTGTCGAAGTTCGTCTCGCGAAAATGACGCTTCACCGATTCCCACGCGCCGCGCGCGGTGATGCCCATCTTCTTGTGGTCGTAGCCGACCGAGCCGCCGGACGCGAAGGCGTCGTCGAGCCAGAAGCCGTATTCGTGCGCGATCGCGTTCGCGTAGTCGGAGAACGTCGCCGTGCCTTTGTCGGCGGCGACGACGAGATACGGATCGTCGGGATCGTGGCGCACGACGTCGGGCGGCGGCACGATGCCATCGGGCGTGCGGTTGTCGGTCACGTCGAGCAGGCCGCGCAGGAACATCTGATAGCACGCGACGCCTTCATTGAGGAACGCCTCGCGATCCGAAACCGGCGGCGGGTTCTTCACGACGAAGCCGCCCTTCGATCCCACCGGCACGATTACCGTGTTCTTCACCATCTGCGCTTTCATCAGACCGAGCACTTCGGTGCGGAAGTCTTCGCGCCTGTCCGACCAGCGCAGCCCGCCGCGCGCAACACGCCCGCCACGCAAATGCACGCCCTCCACGCGCGGCGCATAGACCCAGATTTCGAACATAGGTTTCGGTTCGGGCAAGCCCGGCACTTTCGACGGATCGAGCTTGAACGACACATACGGGCGCGGCTCGCCGTGCGCATCGCGATGAAAATGATTCGTGCGCACCGTCGCCGTGATAACGCCAAGGAACTGGCGCAGGATGCGGTCTTCGTCGAGATTCGGCACTTTGTCGAGCGCCGCTTCGATATCGGCGAGCACGCGTTCGGCGGTCTTCTCGCGATCTTCCGCCGAGCCGCCGCGCGCCGGATCGAAACGCACCATGAAGAGTTGCAGCAACTTCCTCGCAATCTGCGGATTGCCGATCAGCGCGCGCTCGATATACGCGTCGCTGAAAGTCGAGCCGACCTGGCGCAGATATTTTGCATAGGCGCGCATGATCGTCACGTCGCGCGCACCGAACTCCGCGCGCAGCACGAGACGGTTGTAGTCGTCGTTCTCGATCTCGCCCGACCACACGCTCGCGAACGCATTCTCGAAGAGCGGCTTCACGCGGTCGATATCGAAGTCGACATCGTCCTGCAATTCGAGGCCGAAATCGTGAATCCACGCGTTCGGCGCGCCGGTCGGCTCGATGAGATACGGACGTTCTTCATCCACACGCACGCCGAGGTGTTCCAGCATCGGCAGGCTGTGCGACAGCGCGATCGGATCGCCGACGCGATACACCTTGAAGCGAAACGCGCGGCGTCCGGCTTCGATCGGCCGGTACAGGCTCATCGACAAACCGCCCGGGCGCGTGTGCGTCGCCTCGATCAGTTCGATGTCGCGTACCGCCGTGCGCGCCGGATAGTCCTCGCGATAACCGGCCGGGAACGAATCGGCATAACGCTGCAAGAGCCGGTTGCCCGCTTCCTCGCCGTGACTGTCGATGAGCGCATCGGCGAGATCGTCCTGCCAGCGGCGCGCGACCTGCACGATGCGCGCTTCGAGTTCGCGCGTATCGACTTCCGGCATCGCGCCCCGGTCGGCGCGCACGACGATATGAATGCGCGCGAGCGGCGATTCGGAAAGCAGCGGCGTGAACTCGATGCTCTTGCCGTTGAACGCTTCCATCAGAACCTTGCTGATGCGGCGGCGCAGGTCGGTGTTGAACTTGTCGCGCGGCACGAAGACGAGGCACGACACGAAGCGGTCGAAACGGTCGCGTCGCACGAAAAGCCGCGTGCGCTGATGTTCCTGCAAGCGCAGCACGCCGATGGCGATGTCGAAAAGCACGTCTTCGTCGGCCTGGAACAACTCGTCGCGCGGATACTGCTCCAGCACCGTGATGAGCGACTTCGCCAGATGCCCTTTCGCGAGAAAGCCCGCGCGCCGCACGATGTTCGCGCACTTGCGGCGCACGATCGGGATTTCTGACGTGGGCACGAGATACGCCGTCGACGTATACAGCCCGAGAAAGCGCCGCTCGCCTGTCACCTTGCCATCGGCCGACGTGCGCTTCACGCCGACATAGTCGAGATAGCCCGGCCGATGCACCGTCGCGCGCGAATTCGCCTTCGTCAGAAAGATCGGCGCCGCGCCTTCGATGATCGCGGCCGCGCCCGGCGGCAACGGCGTGACATCGCCGTCGGAGGGCGCGCGCAAAGTCTCGCGCAGAATGCCCAGACCCGAGCCCGGCACGCCGCGCAACGCGAAGCCGCCTTCGTGCTCGACCAGTTCGTAATCGCGGCAGCCGAGGAAAGTGAAATGGTCCGCGACCATCCATTCGAGGAACGCGCGGGACTCGATGCCATCGGGCGTCGTGTCGCGCGTCTTCAGATCGCCGATCGCGATACGCGCCGCCTCCGTGACCTTCGGCCAGTCCTCCACGGCCGCGCGCACGTCGCCGAGCACGCGCGCGATGTTGTCGCGCACTTCGTTCAGGCGCTCGCCCTCGCCACAGCGATTCACTTCGAAATGGATGAACGATTCGAGCTCGGAGTTACCGTCGCCCGCTTCGGCATGACCCTGCCCGATGCGCTCGATCTCGCCCGCATGCGCGCCCTTGCCCGCGCTCCAGACGCGAAACACCGGATGAATCGCCGAATGCAGCGCGAGGCCCAGGCGGTTGAGCTCCATCGTCACCGAATCGACGAGAAACGGCATGTCGTCGTTGACGATCTCGACGACCGTATGATCCGAGTGCCAGCCGTGCTGTTCGAGATTGGGGTTGTAGACACGCAGCACCTCGCGCCCCGGCACGAACTTCTGCGCCGTCTGCCAGTGCGCCATTGCTGCGCCGTAGAGATCGGCGACATCGCGGCTCGCGATATCCTCGACATCGACCTGCTCGTAGTAATAGCGAAGAAGCGGCTCGATAACCTTGAAGGTTGGCTCCGGCAATCGCCCTTTCGCGAATTCGAGAAGATCGTTTATTACCTGTTCGACCCGCGCTTCGTTCTTGACCAGCATGGTGTCCTCCCGAGGCTTCCGGTTGCGGTGCGATTGCGGCACGCTCTTCGAATCAGGGAGATTATGCGCCGGCCCGGGCCTTCGCTCGCGAGTCGGACATGTGCGGTTGCACAAAGACGGTGCGCCCGTCCTGGCTACATTAGCCGTGTCGCGTGACCTTTGCGCGACATCGGCTTTCGGCTATTGTCGATATCGGCCACGCGGCTCACGGAGGAATCGCCATGCAGGACACCACGCAAGAGACAGCGCAGCAGACGGTCGTCACGGTGCGGCCGCAGGAAAAACTCGCGACGGTTCAGCATCTGCCGTATTTCATCGGGCTTTCGGCGGCGACGGCGGGCACGCGCGGACTCGCGATGCATCTCGTCGTCGTGCCGCCGGGCGGACATGGCGAGCCGCATGTCCATGTGGGCTACGAGACGGGCATCTACATTCTGGAAGGGCGCATCGAGACGCGCTATGGGCCGGGGCTGGCGGAATCGGTCATTAACGAGCCGGGCGACTTCGTGTTCATTCCGCCCGGCGTGCCGCATCAGCCGGTCAATCTGAGCGCGACGCAGCCGGCTCGCGCGGTGATCGCCCGCAACGACGCGAACGAGGCGGATCGCGTCGTGCCCTACGATCCGCGGGAAGCGTCGGCGCCCTAGTCGGCGCCCTAGTTGGCGCCCTAGTAGCCGGACGCGCCCATGCCGGGAAGATCGACGTAGCCGCTATCGCTAAAACGCGCGCCGCCGAACGCGCCGCCCGCGAGCTTGCCACGCACCGCATACGAAACCTTGCTGACCGCATCGCCGCTTGCGAAGCCGAACGCCTGGCGCGCGACCGAGAATGCCGACACCGACACCGGCACGGACAGCACCGTCTCGCCGAAACGCGGCACCGTGCCGTGCTGATCGCTCACGCCGCTCGCGAAGGCGCGGCCGTTGAGGTCGAGATCGAGCGCGACGCCGTCGAAGTCGATCGGCGCATCGTTCGGGTTCTGCACGCGCAGCTTCACGGCGAAACGCATTTCGAGCCCCTGCCCGTCGAGCGGTTCGATGCCCGCGACGCTCACGCGCATCGCGTCGCGATTGAAGAGGCCCGCGCAGCCGCCGAGCGCGAGCATCGCGAAAAGAGCAGCGAAGAAGAGAACGAAGCGATTGCGTGTGGGATTCGATTGCATGAGAACGTGACTCCTCGCGATGTCAGGTTAAATGTGCAGCGCGTCGAGCAGCATGCGGCCGTAGACATGATGAAACCAGACATCGTCGACGACGAAAAGCGCCGCAGCCCACGCAGCCGCCACGACGATCAGATCGCAATGCCCGCTCGTCCAGAGATTGAGCGAGTGGCGCGCCGCGATCCACGGCACGCCGAGCGGATTCGGCCAGTCCGCGAAGAGATGCATGAGGCCGCCGCACGCGAAGCCGAACGCGATGGGCGCCGCCGGATGCCGTCCGAGGAAGTGATACGAAAGCGCGAGCAGCGCGGCCCAGCCAATGCCCCAGTGCGTGAGCGTGCGATGCGTGATCCACAACCTGCGCGCGCGCGTCCACCACGCAACTTCGAGCCAGTCGGGCGCGGTCGCGCCGGCGACGCCCGCCAGCAGCGCGAGCACGCCGGACAAAACCGGCGCGCTGCCCGCCGTCACCGGATGCATCACGATCGCCGCCGCGATGATGCCCGCCGCCCATCCCGTTGCATGATGAGCCTTGCTCGATGCCATGAAGAAACCCGCCTCGTTGCCCTTGCCTGAAGAGCGCGCATGTTCGCACGCGCGCTGGGGTCGGAACCAGCCTGAAACATAAACTTACGCAATTTCGCGCGTCGAAACACGACTGTGCTCACCGCGACGGCGAGGCGGCGCGCCGTTGACTAAAATGGTTGCTAGAGATCGCTGCGCAAAGCGATGCTGCGGGACGCTGCTCGATGCGTCCCACGCCCGCCTTGGCGCACGCTGGCATTGAACTATCTATCCGAATCCGGCCGTCATGCAACACCTGAAATACCTGAGCGCCTACCCGAACGTGCTGCAGGAGAAAGTGCGCCGACTGATTGCCCAGCAACAACTGGGCGTTTATCTCGACGCACGCTATCCGAACAAGCACGTCGTCCAGTCCGATCGCGCGCTCTATGAATATTGCTCAGATCTGAAGCAGGAATTCCTGCGCGTCGCGCCCGCGATCGACAAGGTCTTCTACGACAGCAAGCTCGACGTGCTGCGTCACGCGCTCGGCCTGCATACCGCGATCTCGCGCGTGCAAGGCGCGAAGCTCAAGGCAAAGAAGGAGATCCGCATCGCGTCGCTCTTCCGGGACACCGCGCCGGAGTTTCTTCGAATGATCGTCGTGCACGAGCTTGCGCATCTGAAGGAAAGCGATCACAACAAGGCGTTCTATCGGCTGTGCGAGTTGATGCAGCCGGGCTACCATCAGATCGAGTTCGATTTGCGCCTCTATCTCACGCATCGCGACTTGCTTCGCACGAAAGTGGCGTGAGCATCGCTGCAACGCATCAATATGACCAGGCGAGCGCGGCTGCGTATGCTTCGGGCGCGATGAGCGAAACCGCGTCGAACGCGCCCGCGTCGCGCGTGAGCGCATAGCGAACGCCTTCGCGAGGCAGAACCGAAAAGCGGTGCATGGCGAGATTCGTTCCGCCGATGCCGACGCCGTGCGCCTTCAGCACCGCTTCCTTCGCCGTCCAGCAGTCGAAGAATACGCGATTCCTGGCGGCTTCGTCGGGCATTGCTTCGATTTCGCGGCGATCCGTGTCCGCCAGCACGGAGGGAGCGAGATCGCGCCAATGAAAGTCCGCGCGCGCTTCCTCGATATCGACGCCCACCCGCCTTTTTCGCGATAGCGCGATCAGAGCATAGTCGCCCGAATGCGACACGTTGAAATCCGGCGCGTCCGGATGCGCGAGAAACGGCCTGCCCTGCTCGCCGGCTTCGAGCACGAGACGCGCTGGATCGTCGCCGGTCTCGGCGGCGAGCAGATACCGCAGCGCGCACCGCACCGCGCCGAAACGCGCGGCATCCGCGTGACGCAAAAAGCGCGCGGCGCGCGCGCGTTCGCCCGCGTTCATCACGTCGTAAGCCGCGTTGCCGAGCGGCGCCGAAAAATCGATAGGAAGCAGCCACACGCGCACGTCGTCCGGCGTGTGTTCGGGCAGCGGCATCGGCCGCAGCGCGAAGGGAATCGTTGCTTCGGTCATTTCGGTGCGTACTGCGCCTCGCCGTTGCCGAAGGACCAGTTCTCCTTCTTCACTTCGACGAGACTGATGAAAACGTCCTCGCGCCGCAGCTTGAGCCTTTCGTGCAGGCCATCGGCGACGGCCTTGTAGAACGCGCTTTTCTTCGCGACGTCGCGGCCTTCGTTGAGCGTGACCTGGATCACGACGCAATCGTCCGTGCGGCTAATGCCGAGATACGTGCGATCGACGATGAAGTCCGTCGCGCCATGCTCCGCGACGATCTGAAAGCGATCGTTCTCGGGCACGTCGAGCGTCGTGCGCATCGCGTCGTACACGACATCGCCGATGGCCGTGCGATACGCGCTGTCCTTGCCTTTCTGCAGATCGATGCGAACCAGCGGCATGAGTTTCTCCTCGTGAATGATGTCAGCGATATTCCGGATGAAGCAGCAATTGCGGCACGCCCGCGCGATCGACGTACACGATCGCGTTCTGCTCGAACTCCGTCATCAGTGCATCGGCGGCAGCGCGGGTCGCACCGAGCGCGAGGAGGCTTGCTTCTGCCACCCAGACTTCCTTCGGATCGAAGCCCGCGCCCGGCAGCGCACGCAAACCCATCTGTCCGACGCGCTCGATCAGCGCCCGCTGGCGCGCCGCATTCTCGTCTGGCGCGAGTACATGACCGAACGGATTGAACGCCGTGACGAACACCGCGCTTTCGACGCCGTGCGCGGCGAGCAAGGACGCCACGGCCCCATTCGCGACGCCGATTTTCATGTCGATGTCCGGCCGCGCTTCGATCCGATAGGTCGCCGTATGATACGCATCGAGCGTGGCGATGGGCAATCCGTGCATGCGCTTCAGGACGATCGGCTGGCCATGCGGCGTGCCGCGCGCAGCTTCGTCCCATTCGACGCGCCGCCGCGCGAGCATCGCCTCGCTCACGCAACCCTTTTCGGCCGTGAGGCGTTCCAGCGCGTCCAGCCAATGCGCGTAGTAGGTGTCGCCGCGATCGGGATCGCCCGCCGCCTGCGCGTCCCGGATCGCGATGCTCAGCGCGTGCGCCCACTCCTTCCACGTGAACACGCCGCGCTCATGCAGCGCGAGCGTCATCGCGAACGCCTGCGCTTGCCATGGCGCGCGAAACACCGGACCGTCGTCGTCGAAAGGCAATTCGGGCAACGCGGCGCGCAGTTCGTGCAGCTTCGATTTGTTGTCGTTCGATGTCATGTCACGCGTTTGCGGCATCGAGATAAGGCTCCCAGCAATCGACGCACACGGAAGACGCGGTCGTGTCCGCGCCCCACAGATCCTCCGCGTCGAAACGCACGGTGTAGAGCCACTGCGGATGCTCGCCGTGGCCGAGCGCGTTTTCATCGGGAAACACGTGCGTGCCGCGCACGGCGACGATACGTCCGGCCTTGCCTCGGCAATAGCGCGGCAGACGCGTGTGCGTCGGCGGATTCATCAGCTTCGCGCGCACTTCGTCGCCCACGGCGAAGCGCGCCGCCGACGCGGCCGGCCGATCGCCCGGCGCGCCGCGCAAAAGCGCCGCGCTCACGTCCGCCGCCTTGAGCACGCGCACGTTCGGCTTCGCGGCGGACTCGGAACGGCCGTTCGCGATCTCTTGCGCGCTCGCGAGTCCTTTGGCCATCAGCAGCTTCTTCAAGCCTTCGAACCAGATTTCGTAATAGCTGCTGTTGAGATATTGCGCGGGCGGCAGGCTTTCGCGCGCCGCGCGAGACGTGTCGATGTTCCATTGCCCCGTCGCGCCCATCGCGAGCGTCACGGCCAGCACGCGCCGCTCCCAATCCGCATGAAAGGGCGATGCACCCGGCGCGTCGCAGGCGTCGATTTCGATTGGGCCGAACGCCTGCATGCCGCCCATGTCGTGCGCCGCGTTCATACCGATGCTCCCACTGCCCGCGATGGCGCGAGCGCTACGCCCGTGCCGATCATCGAGTCGCGCGTGACGAGCTCGGCGAGCGCGTCTTCGTCGAGATGATCCGTGCCGGCCGGACGCATCGGCACGACGAGATAGCGCACTTCGGCGGTCGAATCCCACACGCGCAACTCGACTTGCGCGGGCAACTCGACGCCGAAATCCTTCAGCACGCCGCGCGGATCGATCACCGCGCGCGAGCGATACGGCGCCGACTTGTACCACACAGGCGGCAGCCCGAGCACCGACCACGGATAGCACGAGCACAGCGTGCAGACCACCATGTTATGTACGTTCTCCGTGTTCTCCAGCGCGACCATGTGCTCGCCTTGCCGCCCGGTGAAACCGAGCGACGCGATGGCGGCGGTGGCGTCGTCGAAGAGCCATGTGCGAAACGCCGGATCGCGCCACGCCTTCGCGACGACGCGCGCGCCGTTGCGCGGCCCGACCTTGTGTTCATAGGTTTCGACGAAGACGTCGAGCGCCTGCGGATCGATATAGCCTTTCTCGACCAGCAGCGATTCGAGCGCGCGCACGCGCAGATCCATCTCCGGCAAAGCGCTGCCGGTGTGATCGTGATCGTGATGATGTGGATGATCGTGGCTCATGAGCGGGCTCGCGAATGGCACAGACGTCACACGTTACCGGAGTGTGCGCGCGCGTGCAAACGTCGTCGCAGCCCCGCTGCGCGCCGCCTATACTGGATTCAGCGTCTCATGTGAGGAGGATGCCATGACACGCAAGTACATCGATTGCCGCGAGTGTCCGAGCGACGTGAATTGCAGCGTCGCTCTATCCGCCGATACCGAAGACGAACTGATGGAAGCGGCGGTTCAGCACGCCGTCGCCGTGCATCAGCACACGGATTCGCCCGAATTGCGCTCGCAACTGAAGACCTTCTTCCACGACGGCGCGCCGCCAGCCTGATCGAGGCTTGGCGGTTTCAGCCGAGTTCGAAGGTCGTCACGCCGAACACATGCGCGAGCGGCACGTCCGGGGCCGCGCGCGTGTACATGCGCGCCGTTTCGAAAACGCTCTGCATGTCGTGCTCGACGGCGAGCGCGACCGCCGCGGGGTTGATTTCGGGCACGTCGAGGAACACAGTCTCGCCGGGCAGAACGCACACGAGCGCGCGGTAGAGCGCGCGCGCCGTGCTCAGATCGTCGGCGAAGAGCGGACCGATCTTGTGCCCCGTGCCGCAACGCCGCATGACGGCGAGGCCGCACACCGCGTCGCCATCGAGCGCGGCGAGTGCGCGCGCGTGCTCTTGCGGCTGCGACAGCCACGCGCGCAGAAACGCGGGGCGCGCGCAGGCGAACGCACGCGTGTCGTAGTCGAGCAACCGATCGAAGGGAATGTTTCGCGCATCGGTGATCGTCGCGCCATCGGCATGATCTTCGTGCGCCGATGCAACGCCCTCATATCGCACGTTTCGATACGCGAGCACGAAGCCGGATTTCCGATAGTTGGGCTGCTGCGCGAGCACGCCATCGAGCCCGACGTTGCGCGCGCCGAGATACGCCATGCCTTCGTTCCACAAGCGCATGCCGAAGCCCTTGCCGCGCCATTGCGGACACACGATATAGAGGCCGATGAAACCGAACGCATCGCCGTATGCGACCGCCGAGATGCAGCCGACCGGCGCGCCTTCCCACGTGCCGACGAAGAACCCGTGCGGATCGGCGGCGAAGAACGGGCGGGCGTCGTCGAGACCGGGATTCCATCCTTCGGTCGCGGCCCAGTCGAGCGCGATGTCGACATCGCGCGGCGTCATGGGGCGTATCGCGAAACGGGGATCGGCGGGTGTTGCGTGCAACGGGCAGGGAACGGACGACATGGGACGCGCCTTGTCGGAATGCAAGTGCGTTAGTGTCGCGCGTTTCTGGTGCAGGCGAAAGCAGGTGAAAGCAGGTGAAAAAAAGCGATGAGACGTGGGTGCAACGAGGGGCAAGAACGGCGGAACGTGTTGAGGGCGAGCGTGTGTCGCCCGATCAGGAACAGCCTTGACGCCGCTCGCCGCGGCCGAAGCTTTGGCGCGAGCGCCAGTCTTCCGAGCGCAGGACATGCTCGCCGTCCTCGCGCGCTTCTTCCTCGGTTTCGAAGCCTTCGTCGCTATACGCGACGACCTTCATTCCGCCTCCCGCCGCTCGTTCGACGGTAATGCCCCAATGCCACCCGCCTTCCTGAAGAAAGACGTGCAGCGTCGGTTGCGACGATGTGGTCAGTTCCATATATGCGGCTCCCTCAAGCAGATGGCCGTAATGCTTACCGGCCCGCCCGATGAAACGCTCTGTGCTTACCGGCGTTTGATTATTCATGTCCATGCGTTCGAGGCATGAAGCGGCGGCCCGTGCCACCGCCTAGAACAGCATACGCAATGCGATGCTGCGTTGCAACACGAGATTTCCCTAAGGCGTCGCGCGAATGGCACGCCCATTACGGGAGTCAACATGAAAGGCGTGACCGTTACGTGCAACGAAGCGCGAGACGTCCGCGACGATGCTTATTCGCCATGGTTATGCGCCATCGTCGTGCCTGCTTTACTCGCCGTCCCAGTAACCCAGCGAATCGCTGGCGCGAAACACGGCGCGCAAGCCTTTTACGCCCGGTTCATCGACCACGAGAACGGCCTGGCGGCCCGTATCGGGATACTCGACCACTTCGGGCGATTGCATCGTGCTGACCGCAAGGTAGCGCAACGGCTGCGCGCCCGTGTTGACGATCTGATGCGCCGTTTCGGAATCGCCCGGCGGACACGCGATGACATCGCCCGCGCGAATCGCATGCGTCTCTTGCCCGATGCGCACTTCGCCCTCGCCTTCCACGACGAAGAACATTTCCTCGTTCACGCGATGATGATGAAACGGAAACGCGCGCTTTCCCGCTTCGAGCACGATGAGGCTGTAGCCGAGTTTCTTCGCGCCGAGCATGCCGCCGATACGCGCGATGCGTGGCGCGTAACGTTCGGCGGCGGGACCCGTCGGTGCAAATTCGGGCGGCAGCGGTTGTGGATCGAGCGTTTCGAGATTGACGATGGGCGGTTTCATATTGGCGTCGAAGTTGGATTTCATGCGCTCGTCACGCGAATGTCACGCGCGGCTTCGTGCTCGTCGAGCCATGCGGCGATGGCTTTGCACGTCCAGTCGGCGTCGTCGTGAGGCAGATCGTGCCCCGCCCACGGATGTACCGCGTGCGAGGCGCGCCATTGCGTCGCGATGCGCACGGAACATATCGGATCGACGAGCCGATCCGACGCCGACGATAGCAGCAACACAGGGCAGCGCGGCGCATCGCGGCCCGCGCGAAAGCGCGCCGCCGCCGCGAGTTGCCGCAGCGCATTCGCCGCGCTCGCGCCATGCGTGCGCCGAAAATGCGTCCACTGCGCGATATCCGCGTCGCGCGCGTCCACACGATTGCACGTGAGGTCGTGAATCAGCGCTTCGCATCGTTCGGGTCGCGTCCACGTTCTCGCGACGCGAGCGAGCGTCGGCCATGCCGCGGGACGCAGGCGTTCGGTCGTGCGCGCGAACGGACGCATGCTGGTGTTGATCAGCACGAGCCGCTCGATCTCGCCGGGATGACGTTCGGCCCACGCGGTGGCGACCATCGCGCCGAGCGACATCGCGAGCACGCGGCACGGCATGCGCACGTTCAGCGCGACGGCGCGCTCACGCACGAACGACATCATCGCGATGACGGAAAGCGGCGCCGCATGCGCATGCTCGACGCCGTTGCCCGGCAGATCGATGCACATCGCGCGCTCGCCCGCGCCGACGAGCCCATGCGCCACGAGCGCCGCATCGAACACGCCCCAGTGATGCGCTTCGCGCGTGAGGCCGCGCAGAAGAATCCACTGGCTCATCGCAGGCCCGTGCGCTGCCAGTGCGCGCGTGCGCGGCGCAACACGTCCTCGCGGAATTCGCCGCTCGGCAGCCAGCGGCGCGACGAGAACGCGGCGCGCGTGAGGAAATCGAAGAAGTTCGGATGACGCCGCAACACGCGCCGCGTGCGATGCGCCTTGATCGGATTGAAGATGCCGAGACGCGAGAACAGTTGCATCGGGTTTTTTCGAATCCAGCGCCACGAGCCGAGTTCGAGCGTCATCGGCAGAAAGATGTTGGGTGCGCGCGCGCGGTCGTATGCGAAATCCCACAGGTCGCCGTGCAACAGGTATTGATGGCTCTGCGGCTCGAACGCATAGCCATGATGCGGATACGACTCCTCGAACATCGTCTTCAGCAGAAACATTTCGGGCAGATGCGCCATCTGCCGCTCGGTGCGCGCGTACGGAAACCAGATGCTGTCGTCCCAGCCGAAGCCCGAATGACAGTCGAGCGCGAAGCTCAGCGGCCGCGACATCAACTCTTCCTCGACGACCGAAAGCAGCGCCGCGCTCTCCACTTCCATACGGCCATCGACGGGTCCGCGATACCACGGCAGCCACGGCCCGATGCGCTGCCCGCCCGCGAGAAACGGCACGCGTCCCTCGGCGCTTTGCGGCGCGTTGCGCATCAGATCGACACCGTTCGGATTTGCGCGGGTGCGTGCGAACATGCCGCCGGGATTGACGATCGGCATGAAGATGAGCCGGATCGCGCGCAGTTGATGATGCAGCGTGTCGTCCCATTCGAGCCGGCGCAACAGCGCGCGCATGTATTCGAGCACGAGTTGCGTGCCGATGCATTCGAGCCCGTGCACGCCGCCGAAAAAGCCGATAGCGGGCGCGTGCGGATCGTCCGAGCCGATCGTCGCGGTCAGGATCGGAAACGCATGCTCGCGGGCGCGCGCTTCGCCGATCGTGCGCCACGCGAAACGCGCGCCACCAGCGACGCGAATCGCGTTCAGTTCGTCCATCTCCGGAAAACTGCTGGTGATGGCAACACTCGACGTGCTCATGACTGCGGCCTGTTTGTCTGCGCTTCGTGGAACGCCCCGCCCGAAGGCATCGAGTATAGGGCGATCGGTCAGTACACGACATATCGAACATCGCGCGGCACGTGCGAAACGCGACGTGCCGGACACGAACAAACGTGTTCTGCGCGTTTTCGTTCTGTCACCTAGAATCAAATAACCGTGCCAAGCGGTATGAGGTATTCGTCATGACATCCATTTCCCGCATCATCCTCGGCGCGCTCGCTCTGTGTTGCGCCGCCTCCGCGCTCGCGCAACCGCAAGCGCAATCCTCCGATCCGAACGCGCCGAAAACGCGCGCCCAGGTCCGGCAGGAATTTCTGCTGTGGCGCTCGGTCGGCTACGATCCGAATGACTGGCTGAACTATCCCGAGAATGCCATGCGCGCGAGCCGTATCATCGCGCAACGGCAAGCTCGCGGCGATACCACCGTGCAGTGATGCGGCATTCGTCAGGCTGATTCGCGCGGCTTCGGTCCGCGCAAAATGCGCCGCGCGATGCTCCAGCGATGCACTTCCGACGGACCGTCGTAGATCCGGAACGCGCGCATGTCCGCGAAAATTCGCGCGACGACGGTTTCGTGCGTGACGCCCTGCCCGCCCAGCACCTGCACCGAGCGGTCGACGACGCGCCACAGCGCCTCCGACGACACCACCTTCGCGATGCTCGATTCGTGCTTGCCGAGCACGCCCTGATCGAGCACCCACGCGCAATGCCAGATCGCGAGGCGCGTCACGTGCAGGTCCATTTCGTTGTCCGCGAGCATGAAGCCGACGCCCTCGTGCTCGCCCAATGCCTTGCCGAACGCCTGACGTTGGCGCGCGTGCGCCGTCGCGACATCGTGTGCGCGCCGCGCGGCGCCGAGCCAGCGCATGCAATGCGTGAGACGCGCCGGCGATAGCCGCACTTGCGCATAGCGAAAGCCTTCACCCCGCTCGCCCAAAACGTTTTCCTTCGGCACGCGCAGGCCCTCGAAGCGCACGACGCCGTGGCCGCCGGGAAAGCACGTATCGAGCGAATCCATCGCGCGCTCGATCACGATGCCGGGGCTCGACATATCGGCGAGAAACATCGTCGCGGGGCCGTCGGCGAACTTCGCCATGATGATCGCGACCGCCGCGCCATGCGCGCCCGTGATGAACCATTTTTGTCCATCGATGACGTAGTCGTCGCCGTCCTGCACGGCGATCGTCTGCAGCATCGCGGGATCGGCGCCCGCGCCCGGCGGCGGCTCGGTCATGCAGAAGCACGAGCGAATCGCGCCCGCCGCGAGCGGGCGCAGCCAGCGTTCCTTTTGCTGCGGCGTGGCGATGGCTTCAAGAAGATGCATGTTCCCTTCGTCGGGCGCGGCGATGTTCAGCGCGACGGGACCGAGCGGCGAATAGCCCGCCTCCTCGAACAGAATGGCCTTGGCCACGTGACTCAGCCCTAGGCCGCCGAATTCAGGCGATACGTGGCTCGACAACAGCCGCGCCGCGCGCCCCTTCGCGATCAACTCGGCACGTAGCGCCTCATTCGGGCCATGCGGCGTGCAGCGCGGATCGCGCTCGAAAGGCATGATTTCTTCAGCGATGAAAGCGCGCACGCGCGCCTGCAGATCGGTCAACTCCGGTGAAAGCGAAAAGTCCATCGACAATCCTCTAAGGGAACGGGCTGAACGCCAAGCTTAACCGCGCGGACGCATCGCGCGCCAGTGGCGTTGGCCCGCGATTCACTCGTCGTATTCGGTGTATTTGCGCGCGTCGCCCTTCACTTTGTGCGCGGGATACTTCGACCGGTTCAGCGCCATCTTCTCGATCAGCGCGCGATGCAGATCGACGTCGAGCGAGTCGGCGAGCATCACGAGATAGGCGAGCACGTCCGCCATTTCGTGCCGAATCGCTTGCAATTTCGCTTCATCGAGCTCGGACTTGTCGCCGCTGGCGAGCCACGTGAACGGTTCGAGCAACTCGCTTGCCTCGACTGACAGCGCCGCAGCCAGATTCTTCGGCGAATGAAACCGGCTCCAGTCCCGCTCGCGGACAAACTCGCGCAGCATGTCGCGCATCTGGACGAGTTCGCTCGCGCGTTCGTGTTCCTGTTGATTCTGTTGCTCCATGAGCTTCCTCTGACGGTTTCGTTGCACGCGTCGCATAGCTTAACGCGATGGCGTCCTCCGGATCGACGCGCCCACAACTACGCCTCGTTCGGTCTCAGATCGGCCACGCGATGTCCGGAATTCGCATCTGTGGGTCCCGATCTCGCGAATTCGAGACATTGTGTGACATGTCAGGTAAATTTCTTGCGCGAATTAACTACGATTCATAGAATCGTAGTTAAGAGATCACGACGACCACCGTCGATCCATCGACCCCAATATCGAATTTCAAGGAGCATCGAAATGTCCAAGCGCATTCTGGTAATCGGAGCCGGCTTCGCCGGCATGTGGAGCGCCTTGTCCGCCGCGCGTCTCATCGATCAGCACGGCAGGACCGATATCGAAGTCGTGCTGATCGCGCCGGAGCCGCATCTGCATGTGCGTCCGCGTCTGTATGAAGAAAACGCCGCGGGCATGAAAGCGCCGCTGCTGGACATCTTCGCGTCCACCGGCGTGCGGTTCATTCAGGGCACCGTGGAGCGTATCCACGTCGAGCGCAACGAGGTCGACATGGTCGACGCTCAAGGCACGCCGTCGATGCTGAACTACGACCGGCTCGTTCTGGCAGCCGGCAGCCGCCTGTTCCGCCCGCAGATTCCGGGACTCGCCGAACACACTTTCAGCGTCGATCAGGTCGATGAAGCCGCCGCGCTCGAAGCGCACATCAAGCGTCTCGCGACGCAACCCGAGAGCGTCGCGCGCAACACGGTGGTCGTCGCGGGCGGCGGCTTCACGGGCATCGAAACAGCGGCGGAAATGCCTGCGCGTCTGCGCGCGGCGCTCGGCCAGAACGCCAACGTGCGCGTCGTTATCGTCGAGCGCAACGAGGAGATCGGTCCGGATCTCGGCGCGGGTCCGCGTCCGGTGATCGTCGAGGCGCTCGAATCGCTCGGCGTGGAGTGGCGGCTCGGCGCGGCGGTGACATCCGTCGATGCGGGCGGCCTCACCACGTCGAATGGCGAACGCGTCGAGTCGAGTACCGTGATCTGGACGGCCGGCGCGCGCGCCAGTGCGCTGACCGCGCAGATTCCCGCCGAGCGCGACGCGCTGGGCCGCCTGCATGTGGATCGCAATTTGCGCGTGCTAGGCGTCGACACGGTCTACGCGACGGGCGATGTCGCCTACGCCGCCACCGACGACGAAGGCAACCACGCGGCGATGTCCTGCCAGCACGCGATGGCCCTCGGCCGCTCGGCCGGCAACAACGTCGCGGCGGACCTGCTGGGCGATGCGCCGCTTCCGTACAGCCAGCCGAAATACGTGACGTGTCTCGATCTCGGCCCCTGGGGCGCGGTCTATACGGAAGGCTGGGAGCGCGAAGTGAAGATGTCGGGCGCGCAGGCGAAGGCGCTGAAGACGCAGATCAACAGCGAGTGGATTTATCCGCCGAGCGCGGAGCGGGCCGAAGCGTTCGCGGCTGCGGACCCGCGGCGGGTCGTGGTGGCGTAATGCGGCTTCACGCCGCCGGGTAAAGTCCCAGCGTGCGGGCGTGCAGGCGCGCGAGTCCGAGCAGGGCATCGGTAAACGGCGTCGGCACGCCGGTCATCGCGCCCAGTTCGCGCACCGACGCGACGAGCGCATCGAGCTCGACCGCCTTGCCCGCCTGAACGTCCTGCAACATCGAGGTTTTCATCGCACCGAGCTTGAGCGTCACGGCGTGGCGATCTTCCGGTTCCTGTTCGATGGGAATGCCGAAGCGCGCGCCAATTTCCTTCGCCTCGCGCATCACGTTCGTGACAAAGCCGCGCACGAGATCGTCGCTCAGAATGCGGTCAGTGGTCGCGCCGGTGATGGCGCTGATGGGGTTCATCGTCATGTTGCCCCACAGCTTGAACCAGACGTCGCGCTGGATCTGCTGCGAGAGCGTGGCGTCGAAGCCCGCCTTCGAGAAGAGCGAGACGAGCGCCTCGGTGCGCGCGCTCGGTGCGCCCGTTGCCTCGCCGAGAATCAATCCCTTGCCCTGATGATGCCGGATGACGCCCGGCGCTTCGACGAAGCAACTCGCATGGACCACGCAGCCGACCGTCTGCGCGCCCGGGATCGCAACGGCGATGTTGCCGTGCGGATCGACGGACGAAAGGCGCTTGCCCGTGAAGGGTTCGCCGAGGCCGTCGCAGAACCACCAGGGCACGCCGTTCATCGCGGTGAGCACGGTGGTTTCATTCGACAGCAGCGGCGCGATATGCGCGGCGACGGATTCCATCGCAGGCGCCTTCACCGCCACGACGACGAGATCCTGCGCGCCGAGATCCGCGGGTTCGGCGCTCGCCGCGACCTTCACGATATGCGTCGCGTCCTTTTCGACGAGCCGCAGCCCGTCCCTCTTCAGCGCATCGAGCGTGGCCCCGCGCGCGACCACGCCGACATCGCAGCCCGCCTGCGCGAGCTTCACGCCGATCCAGCCACCGATGGCGCCCGCGCCATAAACGCATACTTTCATCGTTCGATCCTCGCTCGTGGCAATCATCCGATCGCCATTGTAAGAGCGGGACGCCATGCGCGTCGCGCCGTCAGTGAGCGATATTCGTGGCGAGCTTCGCGACCGTCAGCAGCGTCAATCCGAATGCGCCCGCGAGCATTACCGCGATGATCGGCAAGAGCGGCAGTTTCACCTGCGCGAAATCGGCGTTATGCGACGCGCGCTTGCGCACGCCGAAAAAGCTCCAAAGCACGATGCGCATCATCTTCAAGAGTTCCATGAGCGGCTCCTTCGCCTGTTTCATCTCGACCTTTCACAAGTCGATGATGCCCGCCGCGCCGCATGAAAAACAGCAGCAGTTGCGGTGTATTCGGCGGTAGCAGATTGGCGTGCACGGAGCACATTCGAACGGATGTAAGAGCGTTTCGACGTCCTTCAAGTCCCGCCTCGCGAAAATAAATCGCGCTTGAAACATAGCTCTCCGGTATTGAAACGATAGCCTTCGCACCTACCTTGAATGCAAGGACGGCGACAACCGCGCTGTCGTTTCAATCCTGCTGCAGGCCTCCTTGGCCGCACTATCGGAGACTGGACCATGAGTGACTTTTATTTTGGCGGCGATGTTTTCTCTGAACTGGACCGCATGCAACGGCAGGTGTCTTCGCTCTTCGGCAACCTTCCTTCCAGCATGCGTTCGAGCCGCGCGGATGCTTTCCCTCGCCTGAACATCGGCAGCACGGACGATGCGATTCATATCGTCGCGTTCGCGCCGGGCGTCGAGCCCGCATCGCTCGAAGTGACCGTCGACAAAGGCACGCTCACCATCAGCGGCGAGCGCCGGGCGCAGGCAACGGCGGAAGGCGCGCGCACCTATGCGAAGGAGCGCTTTACGGGCAGCTTCCGCCGCGTCATCGAACTGCCGCAAAACGCGGACGCGGACAAGGTCGAAGCGCGCTATGAGAACGGCACGCTGTCCATCACCATCGGCAAGCGCGAAGCGTCGAAGCCGCGTGCAATCACCATTCAGTAAGAGGAAGCACATCATGTCCGAGAACATTCAAGTCGCAGCGCAAGAAACGAACGAAGTGGCGCGCAAGAGCGAAGACACGGCACGCCGCGCAACGGTGACGCCCGCGGTCGATATCGTCGAGGATAGCCAGGGCATCACGCTGTGGGCCGACCTGCCCGGCGTGTCGCGCGAGAAGCTCGACGTGAAGGTGCACGATTCGCGCCTCACCATCGAAGCCGAAGCGCAATTGCCCGTGCAAGGCGCGGTGCGCGTGCATCACGCCGAACTGCGCGCGCCGCGTTTCGCACGCGCCTTCACGGTAAGCGACGATTTCGACACCGCGAAGATCGACGCGAATCTCAGCAACGGCGTGCTCAGGCTCACCATTCCGCGGCGCGAACAAGCGCGTCCGCGCCGCGTTGAAGTGCGCGCGGGTTGAGCACCGCAAAAAAGTTATAAGTGTTCGTTTCGAGCGGCCGCGATTTTTTTCGCGGCCGTTTTTTCTTTTGCGCCACGCGCACGCCTCTATAATCTTCAACGGCGGATTTAAGTCGCCTACATTCAAATACTCATAGAAAGAAGGGACTATCGTGAAGAGGCTGTTGACGGTGTTGTTGGGTTCGATGCTGGCCGTATCGATCGGAGCGCATGCAAAAGAGTGGTCGACTATTCGCTTCGGTGTCGATGCAAGTTATCCGCCTTTCGAATCGAAAGCGCCCGACGGCACGCTGGTCGGCTTCGACATCGATGTCGGCAATGAGTTGTGCCGGCGTCTCAACGCGAAATGCGTGTGGGTCGAAAACGCATTCGACGGCATGATTCCGGGCCTCAAATCGCGCAAGTTCGACGGCGTGCTTTCCACGATGTCCATGACGCCTGCACGCGTCAAGCAGATCGCCTTCTCCAGCAAGCTCTTTCACGTGCCCACGCGCCTCGTCGCCAAGCGCGATTCGGGCATCCAGCCGACGGCGGAATCGCTCGCGGGCAAGTCGGTCGGCGTCGAGCAGGGCTCGATGCAGGAAACGTATGCGAAGGCGCATTGGGGCGCGAAGGGCGTGAAGGTCGTGTCTTATGCGGATCAGGATCAGGTCTATCAGGATTTGCTCGCCGGACGCCTCGACGCGTCGCTGCAAAACGCCGTGCAGGCCGAACGCGGCTTTCTCGATACGCCGCGCGGCAAGCCCTACGGCTTTGCGGGCGGCGCATTGGAAGACAGCGCGATCTTCGGGCCGGGCACGGCAATCGGCTTGCGTAAGGAAGACACCGATCTGAAGGAAAAGCTCGATGGCGCCATCGCCGCGATGATCAAGGACGGCACCTATAAGCGTATCGAGCAGAAGTACTTCGACTTCGATATCTACGGCGAATAACACGATGACGCAGCCCGCGAACGATCAATCCAATGCGGATAACTTCGTGCGCGGGCGGCGGGTTATCCGTGTAACTCGCAATCACGCAATAAGCATAGAGTTGGGCGCCGGTTAGCGCCTTCACTGAAACACAGAACCAACAACAAAGGAGAAGGCGATGGCGACCCTCAAACAGATGCAGGCCAAGCTGAAAAAACTTCAGGCGCAGGCCGAGCGGCTGATCGCGAACCGCGCGCAAGCCGTGCTCGACGATATCCGGGCGATGATGGAACGGCACGGTCTCACGACCGCGGATATCGACCGGCACGGCAAGAAGGTCAAACGCGTGGGCAAGTCGCAGGTCGCCTTACCCGCGCCGGCCGGTCGTCACGAAGCGATGAACAAGCTCGCGAAGAAAGGCAAGCTGCCCGCGAAGTATCGCAATCCGAAGACGGGTGAAACGTGGAGCGGCTGGGCGCGGCCGCCTGCGTGGATCGCGAATGTGAAGGATCGCAGCAAGTTTCTGATCGATGCGGAAAGCGCGGAGAACGCGGTCAAACCGAAGGCCGCAGTCGCAGTCAAGAAAGCCGCAGCTAAAAAGACCGTGGCGAAGAAAGCCGCGACGACGAAGGCGAGCGCGCCCGCAGCGAAGAAGAAAGCAGCAGCGCCGGCGGCGAAGAAATCCGTGGCGACGAAACCAGCCGCGAAACCGGCCACAAAGCGCGCCGCGAAACGCAGCGCGCCAAAGAAACGCGCGGCGAAAGCAGCATCGGACACCAAGAGCGCGCCCGAGCAGGACAATGCAGGCGCGTCACCATCGGCATCGAATGTAGCGGCATCGACGACGACGGGCGATGCATCTGTATGAAACCCTGACGTAATCCCATTGTTTGAGATCGGCGAAAACTCAATTGGCTTTTCGTGCGATTAAAAACCGGCTCAGTCCTTCTACACTGCGTTCACATGTCGGGGGCGTTTCGTAGCAAACGATTCGCTTCTCCGATTGCGGTTGCCGTAGCCTGACAACCGCATCTCCTCATATCTTCGTTGGAGCGTTCTCGTGAACAAGCGACTCGTAGTGGGCTTTGCTATTGCATTGAGTTCTGTTTTCGCCGGTTCGGCGTTTGCAAGCGGTTATGGGCCGGCGCCGCATTATCGTCCCGATGTCGGTGCGCCTGCCTCGCAGCATGGTGTCAGCGCGCAAACCTTCGCCGCGGAAGAAGCCGCACAAGGACGCGGTGATTTCGGCAATACCGAACGCACGGCGCAGGTCCAGCGCGGACAGGTTTCGGCTTCCGCTTCTTCTCAGGCCGCGCAATAAATATCGGTTTAACGGACACGATAACTTTGTATGTTGTCGTGTCCCTTTAAAAGCCTTTAATCGTTCTTTCCAGAAATGTCCAAAGCGCATCGTCGACGGAATAAGGGACGTTGAATCGAAAGCATGCGCTCGGCGCATCGTTCGGACGGAAATAAGAGCCGGGCGCGAGCCATATGCCGTGTTCCAATGCGCGCGTCGCGACAGCGCTTTCATCGGCCGGATCGATCGGCAACGCGCCCCACACGAAAAGCCCTGCACGCGGACGCCGGAACAACTCGACGCCCAGCCCGTCCATGCGCTCTTCGACGAGGGCATGCGCGTCCTTAAGCTTTTCCACGACGAATTCGACGTGCCGCGCGTAACGCCCTTCTGTCAGCACTTTCTCGACGATGCGCTCCGTCGCCTCCGATGACGTCAGCCCGACGGCCATCTTCGTGCGCGCCAGTTCGCGCAACACATCGCGCTCCGCGATGACATAGCCGCAACGCAATGCGGGCGTGATCGTCTTCGCGAAGCCGCCGACATAGAGCACGCGGCTAAGCCCCTCCATCGCCGCGAGCAAGGGTGCGCCGGGCGCGGCGAGTTCACGGTTCACATCGTCCTCGACGACCCAAAGACCGTGACGCTCCGCAATCTGCATCAGGCGAAACGCCGACGCCATGCCGAAAGTCGCGCCCGTAGGATTCTGCAAGGTCGTGTTGAGAAAAACCGCTTTCGGCCGATGCTCGATGACGATGCGCTCGAACACGTCGGTATCGATGCCCGCGGCGGTGCGCGGCACGCCATGCACCTGGAGGCCGGCGAGCCGCAGAATTTGCAGCAGATTGCAGTAACCCGGATCTTCGACCACGACCGCATCGCCCGGACGCAGCAACGTGCGCACGATGAGATCGAGCGCCTGCGTCGCGCCCGCGGTCAACAACACGTTCGATGCGGCATCGATCGGCAAGCCGTGACGGTCCATCTGCTCCGCGATCCGCTCGCGCAGCGGCGCGAAGCCATACGGATGCCCGTAATCCGCCATGCGCGCAGCCGGCACGCGGCTCACCGCGCGCAACGCGTGTTGCAGACCGCTCTCGTTGATCCATTCGTTCGGCAGCCAACCGCAGCCAGACTTGATCGGCACGGAATGATCGGCGAATACGTCCGACAAAAGCCACGTCGCGGTGAGACTCGGCGGTTGCCACACGACGGCCCGCACGCGCTCGCGGCTCCCACGCACGGCCACGCGATAACCCGAGCCGCGTCGCGCCGTGACGAGGCCCATCGACACGAGCCTGCCATACGCTTCCGTCACGGTGAACGTGCTGAGACGCTCGGCCTCGGCGAGACGCCGCACCGATGGCAGAAGCGCGCCCGCGCGCAGCGTCTGCTCCTCGATGGCCGAGGAGAAGGCGCGCACCAGTTGTTCGACGAGCGTCGGCGCCTGCCGCGCGCCGCGCTCCAATTTCAGCTCGATCATGGCTTCGAGAATAGCGCGGCCAAAGCGCGCCGACCAATACAGTTTTCAGCATTTTGCCAGCACAGTTAGCAGCGCAGTAAAGCAACTGTCTATGCCGCGCAATTTTGCCGAGGAATACAGTGGCCGTACTTCTTCAGGAGACCCGTAATGAATGCTCGCCCCGTGATCGAAGACCTCTCGTCGTTCTGGATGCCGTTCACCGCCAATCGCCAGTTCAAGGCCGCGCCGCGCCTCCTGGAAAGCGCCAAAGGCATGTATTACCGCTCGTCCGATGGCCGTGAAGTGCTCGACGGCACCGCGGGTCTCTGGTGCGTGAACGCGGGCCATTGCCGGGACGAGATCGTCGACGCGGTGCAGAAGGCGCTTTCGACGCTCGACTTCGCGCCGACCTTCCAGATGGGCCATCCGCTCGCATTCGAAGCCGCGACCAAGGTCGCCGGTCTGATGCCCGAAGGTCTCGACCGCATCTTCTTCACGAATTCGGGCTCCGAGTCGGTCGATACGGCACTGAAAATCGCGCTCGCCTATCATCGCGCACGCGGCGAAGGCCAGCGCACGCGTCTGATCGGCCGCGAGCGCGGCTATCACGGCGTCGGCTTCGGCGGCATCTCGGTCGGCGGCATCGCGCCGAACCGCAAGACGTTCTCGGGCGCGCTGCTGCCATCGATCGATCATCTGCCGCATACGCACGATCTTGCGCACAACGCGTTTACGAAGGGCCAGCCCGCGTGGGGCGACCATCTCGCCGATGACCTGGAGCGCATCGTCGCGCTGCACGATCCGTCGACCATCGCGGCCGTGATCGTCGAGCCGCTCGCCGGTTCCACGGGCGTGCTCGTGCCGCCGCAAGGCTATCTGCAGAAACTGCGCGACATCTGCACGAAGTACGGCATTCTTTTGATCTTCGATGAAGTCATCACCGGCTTTGGACGTCTCGGCAAGGCCACGGCGAGCGAGTACTTCGGCGTGAGCCCCGACCTCATCACGATGGCCAAGGCAATCAACAACGCGACGATTCCGCTGGGCGCCGTCGCCGCGCATCGCAACGTGCACGACACGGTCGTCAACGCGGGCGCGGCCAACGCCATCGAACTGTTCCACGGCTACACGTATTCGGCGCACCCGGTCGCGACCGCCGCCGCAATCGCGACGCTCGATCTGTATCGGCGCGACAAGCTGTTCGAGCGCGCGGCATCGAAGGCCGAGAAGTTCGAAAGCGCCGCACACGCGCTGCGCGATGCGCCGTACGTCAAGGACATCCGCAATCTCGGACTCGTCGCGGGCATCGAGCTCGATTCGCGCGACGGCGCGCCCGGCGCGCGCGCCTATGAAGTGTTCGTCAAGTGCTTCGAGGCGGGCGTGCTCGTGCGTTACACCGGCGATATCCTCGCGTTCTCGCCGCCGCTCATCATCGAAGACGATCAGATCGATCAGCTCTTCGGCACCGTGAGAAAGGCGCTGGAAAGCGTGAAATAAGCGGCTTCACGCGCGCTCGGACAGCCCGGCTTCTCACGATCAGAATCGCAACGAGAAGCCGGGTTTTTTATCGTTCCATCACGAGCAACGTCGATGTCGCCGAGGCGAACAATCGGCCGCTCGCGTCTTTGAGCGTCGCTTCGGCGAACGCGGCACGCCGTCCGATCGACAACACGCGTCCCTCCGCGCGCAAGAACCCCGAATCGCGCGTGAGCGCCTTGTGATAGGCGACCTTCAATTCGAGCGTCGTATAGGCTTGCGTCGCGGTCAGGCATGAATGCACCGAGCAGCCGCATGCCGAATCGAGCAGCGTAGCCGCGTAGCCGCCGTGTACGGTGCCGATCGGGTTATACGCGTGATCGCCGGGTATGCCCGCGAACACCGCCCTGCCCGCTTCGACTTCGATGAATTCGAAATCCAGCGATACCAGAATGCCCGGCTTGCGCCCGCATGCGATCAGCTTGCGCAGTTGCGCGAGACCGTCGAGGCCGGCGGCCGTTTCTTCGATCAGGCTCATTTCGTCGTCTCCGTTTTATCGCTGGCGGTCTGGATCACGTCGTCACCGGTCACGCTCCAGCCGCCACCGAGCGAACGATAAAGCGCCACGGCGGCCAGTGCGTGTTCACGCTTCGATTGATTCAACGCATCCGCGTCGCGCAGATAGGATTGCTGCGCGTCGAGCACATCGAGAAAGCTGGCCGCGCCGCCCTTGTACAACTGCGTCGACAGCGTGAGCGATTGACCCGACGCGGAGAGCGCATCGGTGAGGCGCGCCGTCGATTCGGTCCTGCTGACGAGATCGCTGCGCGTATCTTCGACATCCTTCAGCGCTTCGAGCATCGTCTGACGCAGATGCAGTTCCGACTCGCGCATCTTGCTCTCGTTCTGCCCGATCTCCGCCGTGATGCGTCCCGCGTTGAAAATCGGGCTCGTCGCGTTGATGGCCGCGGAGAAGAGGTTATCGGTCAACGTCGGCAAGCCGAGATACGACGACGCCAGCAAGCCATCCGACAATCGCAGCGAAAACTTCGGATAGCGCTCCGCGCGCGCGACGCCCACTTCCGCCGCGCGCTGCTGCACGTTCGCATAAGCTACGAGCACATCGGGGCGGCGCAACAGGGCATCCGACGGCAGCATCTGCGGCACGCCGCTCGCGGGCACGGGAATCATGGGCATCGCGCCCGCATTCGCGAGCGTCAGCTTGTCGATGGACTCCGGCGTGCGACCCGAATACACGGCGATCAGACTCAACTGATGCTGGATCGTCGTCTGTGTGCGCGGAATGCGCGATTGCAGATCGCTCAGTTGATTCTGCGCGCGCGCGACATCGAGCTTTGTCGACAGGCCATATTGCAGGCGACGTTGCGTGAGCTTTAACGCGCGTTCGCGAATCTCTTCGTTATCCTGAAGTATTTTAAGTTCCGCCTGAGCCCAGCGCAAATCGACATACGCGGCGGCCGTGTTAGCGGCGAGCGCGAGCCTGACCTGATCCGCCGCGTGTTCACGGCCGACGAGTTGCGCCTGCGACGCCAGCAATTCCAGCCGCTCGCCGCCGAACACGTCAGGCGTCCAGCTCAACGCCAGGCCGAAGCCCGCCTGCTTTACGTAGCCGAGTGGCGGCGGCGTGTTCTGGCGCGTGTAGGCTCCGCCCGCGTTCGCATCGAGTTGCGGGAGCAGCGCCGCGCGACGTTGCGTCGTGAGCGCTTGCGCCTGCTTCACGCGCTCGACGGCAGCCTGAACATCGAGGTTGTCGTCGAGCACGGCCGCGACTAGTTCGTGCATCACCGGATCGTTGAACTGACTCCACCATGCAGTGGGATCGACGGCCTGCTTCGGCACATCGACGCTCCAGTCTGCGGGCGCGGTCGCGTTGACCGTCGCGGGAAGTTCGGCGTGTGTGGCGGGCTGCACTGCGCACGCGGCGAGCATCGAAGCGGTCACACCAGCAAGTATTGCAACGAGAAGTTTCTTCATGATCGAAGCATCCAGATAAGGCCCGGTTCAATGCGCATCGGACGAAGGCGGCGCGCTCGTGATCGGCTTCGCGAACATCACGGTCATCAGGCCGAAGAGGAAACACAGCGCGAGCACGTAGAAGCAATCGGCGAAGGTCAGCACGAGGGCTTCGCGCATCACGAGCGCATGCAGCGAAGCAAGGCCCGCCTGCGATGCATTCAACGCGTCGCCCGCGACGGAAGCGAGATGCGCCGAGCTGCGCGCGATCATGTCGTCGACGACCGGGCGGCCGATCGTCACGCTCTCGCTCAGATGCAGGTAATGCAGGTTGAGGCGGTCGTTGAGCATCGTCGCGCTCACCGCGATACCGATGGCGCCGCCGAGATTGCGCATCAGATTGAACAGCCCGCTCGCCGATTTCAGCCGCGACGGCGGCAGCGAACCGAGCGCCATCGTCACGATGGGCGGCACCGCGAATTGCTGACCGATGCCGCGCAGCGCCTGCGGCAGCAGGAACTGTTGCCAGCCCCAATCGTGCGTCAATGGCGTATAGAAGTAGCAGCCCGCGCCGAAGCAAACCAGACCGAATGCGAGCAGCACGCGCATGTCGATAAAGCGCGACGCGAAGGCGTACACGCCGATGGAAAGCAACTGAAAACAGCCGACGGAAAGCAGCGCGAGGCCCGTATGCAGCGAATCGAAGCCGCGCACGCGCGCGAGGAACACTGGCGTCAGAAACACCGACACGAAAATGCCGACGCCCGTCACGAACGACAGCAGACTGCCGATGGCGAAGTTGCGCACCGCGAGCGCGCGCAGATCGACGACCGGGTCCTTCGCGGTGAACGCATGCACGAGGAACAGGAAGCCGCAGATCCCCGAGATCCATGCACACGCGATGATCACGTCGTCGCCGAACCAGTTCTTGCGCGGCCCTTCTTCGAGCACGTATTCCAGACAACCGAGAAAGCCCGACATCAGGACGATGCCGATGTAATCGCCCTTTTTCAGCAGCGAAAGATTGGGTTCGTCCACGTGCACGTACTTCGGCACAAGCAACGCGACGACGAGACCCGGCACCACGTTCAGATAGAAGAGCCAGTGCCACGACCATTGATCGGTGATCCAGCCGCCGATCACCGGTCCGACCGCGGGCGCGAGCGACGCCAGCGCGCCGATAGTTGTCGATGCAATCAATCGTTGCTTGCCGGGGAACAGCACGAAGGCGGTCGTGAACACGGTCGGGATCATCGCGGCGCCGAGCGCGCCTTGCAAGCCGCGAAAGAGGATCATCGAATTGATGTCCCACGCCATGCCGCACAGCATGCTCGTGATCGTGAAGCCGACCGCCGATGCGACGAACAGCCAGCGCGTGGAGAATACTTTCGAGAGCCAGCCCGACATCGGTATGACGAGAATCTCGGCGATCAGATACGACGTCTGCACCCAGGACAACTCGTCCTGGCTCGCGGACAATCCGCCGCCGATGTCCTTCAGCGACGACGCGACGATCTGGATATCGAGCGTCGCCATGAAGAAGCCGAGGCACATCAGCGCGAAGGCGAACACGCGCTGCCGGATCGGCTGGCTCGCGGGATCGGAAGGAATGGTGTGTGTCATCGCGCGCTCCTCAGCCGTTCGACTGCCGGCCGAGATGAACCTTGACCGTCGCGGACAGTCCCGGACGCAGCACGGATTCCATGCCCTTCGGCACATCGAGCCGGATGCGCACCGGCACGCGCTGCACGATCTTCGTGAAGTTGCCTGTCGCGTTCTCGGCGGGCAGCACGCTGAAGGTGGCGCCGGTCGCGGGCGCGAGGCTTTCGACGTGGCCAGTTAGCGGCACGCTCGACGCATCGAGCTCGACGTCGGCTTCGTCGCCCGCGCGCATCTTCTTCAGTTGATCTTCCTTGAAGTTCGCATCGACCCAAAGGCCCGTCGACGGAACGATGGTCAGGAGCGACGTGCCCACGTTCGCGAGCACGCCCACGCGCGCCGTGCGATTGCCGACGTAGCCATCGACGGGCGAGCGGATCGTCGTGTACTCCACGTTCAGCTCCGCGACACGCCGCGACGCTTCCGCCGTCGCGACGCGCGCCTGCGCATCCGCGATCTGGGCTTCGATCACGCTCAGTTGCCGCTTCGCCGCCACGAGCGACGCGCCGCTGCGATCCACCGCCGCCTGCGCCTTCGTGTAGTCGGCATCGGCGCGTTCGACGATTTGGTTCGACACCGCATCGTCTTTCACGAGTTCGCGATAGCGCACACGGTCTTGCCCGGTTCGCGTGAGTTCGGCGGACGACGCGCGTACTTCCGCCTGCTGCTGATTGATGACCGCCGCCTGCAATGCGTCCTTCGCCTGCAATTCGACCACCGCCGCGCGCGCGCCCGACAATTCGGCGTCGGCCTGCGCGAGACGCGCATCGTAATCGCGCGCGTCGAGGCGGATCAGAACCTGACCCGCCTTCACGCGCTGATTGTCCTGCACGAGCACATCGGCGACGAAGCCGTTCACCTTCGGCGCGAGCACGGTGACGTCGCCGCCGACGTAGGCATCGTCGGTCGTTTGAATGAAGCGCAACACGAGCGCCCAATACGTCGCCGCCGCGACCAGCACGAGCCCGACCAGGCCGAGCGCGAACAGCATCCAGGGAATCTTGCGCGCCGGCCGCGCGAGCGCCGGCGCCGCTACCGAAGGAATATTCGTCATTGGAGTCGTCATTTGCGATTTATAGTGCATATGCACAATATAAATTGAAGGAAAGGGCGAATGCGCTGCCCGTCATAGCCCGGAAGACTAGTTGTGCATATGCACCAAGTCAACCGTCACGGCGCGCATGAATGAATGACGCGGGCGGAAAGAATCGCGCTGAGCCTTGCGCTACAAGGCTCGGAGCCGGTTTTTCGGCTCGTCGGACAGCATGCTTTCAACGGCGCAAAAATGCACCGCGTGCTCGACGAACGCGCGCACCTTCGCCGGCAACAGCGCGCGCGTGCTGTAGGCGATACGAATCTCGATGGCGGAATCGACACGCTCGTAGGCGTCGAGCAGCGTGACGAGCCGCCCCGCCGCGACCTCCTGCGCGACGAGCGCCGTCGGCAGAACGCCGATACCGAAGCCCTGCAAGGCCATTTCGCGATTGAACACCGCGCTGTTCGACGCGATGTCGTAATTGAGCGGCACGCGCAGTTCCTCCCCGCCGATGCGAAATGTGAGCGCCGGCTTGCGTATCGACGGGGACATCGGCACGAACACGTGATCGGCGAGTTCGGACGGATGACGCGGCGCGGGACGTTGAGCGAGATACGCGGGACTCGCGACGAGCACGAGCGGAATAGTTTCGAGCAGGCGCGTGACGGCCGTGTCGGTCGATAGCATGAAGGGCAGCACGATCGCGAGATCGTAGCCTTCGCCGACGAGATCGATGGGCCGCTCCGTCAGCGTCACGTCGAGGCGCACGTGCGGATGCGCGCGCCTGAAGCTCGCAACGAGCGGCGCATAGCGGCTCGTCATCACGGTCGTGTGCGAGACGAGCCGCAACAGGCCGGTTGCCTCGCTCGCGCGGTTTGATGCGCGCTCTTCCATCGCCTGCAGTTCGTCGAGCAGACGCGAGCAGTCGGCGAAGAAGCGCTCGGCGGTTTCCGTCAGCGAGATTTGCCGTGTCGTGCGATGGAAAAGCCGGCTGCCGAGCCGTTCTTCCAGACCCGCGATGGCCCGCGAAACAACGGGCGGCGACAAGCCGAGTATGTCGGCCGCACGCGCGAAGCTCTTCGCTTCGACCACCGTGCAAAACACCTTCAGGCTCGTCAGATAGTCCATGTGCGCGTTCGCGATGCGTGCAAAGAGCCTCGATCATGGCACGAAGCCGCCGTATCCGCACGTTGAGACGATCGCGCGGTTTTACGAGTCGCGCGAGCATTCACGCGGGAGACACACGAGCCTAAAGTTCAACCCATGCCATGCACATGGCCCACCACTGAACGAAGGAGCACACCATGTCACGTCTTTCTCAAATCAACGTCAATGAAGCAACGGGCGCAACCGCCGATCTTTTCGCCGCGATCAAGAAGGCGGCGGGCAAGGTGCCGAACGCTTACGCGACCATCGGCACGCATAGCCCCGCCGCGCTCGGCGCAACGCTCAATGGCGACGCGGTTCTCGCGAAGAGCAGCCTCGACAAGGCCGATGTCGAAGCCATCAAGCTAGCCGTCAGCGAACTCGCCGGCTGTGATTACTGTGCCGCCGCGCATACGCTCGTCGGCAAGATGGTCGGGCTCTCGCAGAAGGAAACGCAGCAGATTCGCGCGGGCGAAGCGACCGGCAATGCGAAGCGCGATGCGCTCGTGCGCTTCGTGCGGCATGTCGCGGGTTCCACCGGCACGATCGACGCGGCGCGTCTGAACGAAGTGCGCGAAGCGGGCTACTCGGAAGCGCAAGTGATCGACACGCTGTTCGCGATGAGCGTCATCAACTTCACGAACCTCGTGAACCGCGTGAACGACACGACGATCGACTTCCCTGCCCTCGTCTAAGTTTGCGATGAACCTTTGGTAAGCCGGTCGATGACGGAACTCACGAGATCGACCGGCACCGGAAACACGATCGTCGAGTTCTTGTCTCCGGCAATCGAGGTCAGCGTTTGCAGATAGCGCAACTGCATGGCCTGCGGCTGTTGCGCGAGCATTTGCGCCGCTTGCAGCAGTTTCTCCGATGCCTGCAACTCGCCTTCGGCATGGATGATCTTCGCGCGCCGCTCGCGTTCCGCTTCGGCCTGGCGAGCGATTGCGCGGATCATCGTCTCGTTGATATCAACGTCCTTGATCTCGACGTTCGACACCTTGATGCCCCACGCATCCGTCTGCGAATCGAGCACGCGCTGGATATCGGCATTGAGGCGCTCGCGCTCGGACAGCAGTTCGTCGAGCTCGTGCTTGCCGAGGATCGCGCGCAGCGTGGTTTGCGCGAGCTGACTTGTCGCGTCGAGAAAACGCGCGACCTGGATCACCGCCTTTTCCGGATCGACGACACGGAAGTACACGACCGCGTTCACCTTCACCGACACGTTGTCGCGCGTGATGACGTCCTGCGGCGGCACGTCGAACACGACAGTGCGCAAGTCCATGCGCACGACCTGCTGCACGACCGGAATGATCAGCACGAGCCCCGGCCCTTTCACTTTCCAGAAGCGCCCGAGCATGAACACGACGCCGCGCTCGTACTCGCGGAAAATGCGCACCGCGGACGCGACGATAAAGATGAAGAACGCGATGACGATGCCGCTGAAACCAAAAGTAAGCCCCATTTTTCAAGCCTCGTTGTGGATGTGTTCAGGAATGGCCCGGCTCGCGTTCACCCTGCAGCGGCTCGACGGTCAACGTGAGACCGTGACGCGAAATCACGCGCACCCGCGCGCCTTCTCCGGGCAATGCGTCCGGCGACGTCGAACGCACGCGCCAGCGTTCGCCTTGCACGCGCGCCCAGCCGTTGGCGGCATCGGCCGATGCGCCTTCGCTCGTCAACATCACGCCGATGCTGCCGAGCATCGCCTCGCCGCCGCTCACGACCGGGCGCTTGCGCGCCCGCAACGCGACGCCCGACACAGTGAACACGAACAACGCCGTGAAGAGCGCGAGCCCGACGACCAGGCCGACCGGAATGCCGAAGCCGGGCACGTCGGTATCGATCAGCATGAGCGCGCCGATCGCGAACGCGATGATCCCGCCGATGCCGAGCGAACCGAAGGTCGGCAGAAACATTTCAGCGACCAGAAAACCCATGCCGAGCAGGATCAATCCCAGTCCGACGAAGCTGATCGGCAATAGTTGCAGAGCAAACAATCCGACCAGCAGGCAGATCGCGCCGGCGACGCCCGGCAGCACCATGCCGGGATTCGCGAATTCGAAGAAGAGCCCGTACATGCCGATCATCATCAGAATGAGCGCGACGCTCGGGTCGGTGATCGTCGCGAGGAAGCGGCTGCGCCAGTCGGGTTGCAGCACGACGAGCGGCGCCTGTTTCGTCGCGAGGACGTGATCGCCGCTCGCGGTCTTGACGTGACGACCGTCGAGTTTCGCGAGCAGATCGGGAACGTCGTTCGCGGTCATGTCGATGACTTTCTGCTCCAGCGCTTCCGTCGCCGATAACGCGACCGCCTCGCGCACCGCGCGCTCGGCCCATTGCACGTTGCGTCCGCGCAATTGCGCGAGACCGCGGATATAGGCGGCGGCGTCCTGCATCTGTTTGCGCGTTTCGGTCGATTGCTCCGCAGGTTCCGCGCGCGCGCCCGATGCGGGCTTTGCGCCCGACGGTTCGCGCTCCGGTCCGCCCATGCCGAGCTGTACCGGCGACGCCGCGCCGAGGTTCGTGCCGGGCGCCATCGCCGCGATGTGGCTCGCGTAGGTGATGTAGGTGCCCGCGCTCGCGGCGCGCGCCCCGCTCGGCGCGATGAACGCGGCCACCGGCACCGGCGAAGCGAGTATCGCCTGGATGATCGAGCGCATCGAGAGATCGAGTCCGCCGGGCGTGTCGAGTTCGAGCACGGCGAGTTGCGCGTGCTCGTCGGCGGCGCGGGCGAGCGAGCGCACGAAGAAATCCGCGCTCGCCGGTCCGATCGCACCTTTCAGCGGGATCACGACGACGGGCGCGCTCACACCGGCCACGCCGGCCACGGCGCTCATCGGGATGAGCGCGCACGCAAGCAACCACAACGCGCAACGCACGCGCCTACACAGCCAGTCGGCGAGGTTCGTTTTCATCGGCGAAAACCGGGCGCGCGCTTGCGCGGCGGTTCCTCGTGTTCGGTCTCTCTTTTAGCTTAGGTCAATTGCACAATCACGGCCGGCGCGTCGTGCGATCAATGACCTTTTCGACATCCGCCGTTTCGCCCAGCGCCGACACGAACCGCGCCTTGTCGAAGTCGCGCGACACGCAACCGTCGAGATAGACGAAGCGGCGCTGCAACGTGAGCCACAAGCTGGTTTTCTCGCGCCATTGCAGCGACGCGTTCAGCGAATTCAGGCGCCGCGTCACGCTCTCGGCGATCTCCTTGTCGTAGTCGTAGCTGTTCGCGAGCCGGCAGCGCCCCCCGATCCAGCAGCTATTGCCGCGTTCGATGCGGTAATGCGCTTCGTCGAGCCATTCCCGATCGGTTTCGAACGGGCCGAGCGGCGCGGCGCAATCGGCGATGGCGCTCGATACCTGCAGAAAGGGATCGTTGCCGCGGTTCTCGCGCTTTTCGTCGGCGCGCGTCATGTGCGGGGCTGCGGCAAGCACGGCCGCGAGCGCCAGCATTCCGTAAGCCGCAGTTCGTGTCATCGTGCGCCTTTCATCGAGCGATCGTCCAGACAGCATAGTTCATTGCACCGGACCGAATCGGCGCACGGGAAGCCGGTAAACTCACGATGTGGCGCATCGCCCATTCCCCGCACCGAGACCGACATGAAACAGGCACTCCACCATCTGACGGTCGCGACAGGCTCGCGCGGCCTGCACGAAGTCACACGTGACATCGATCGCTGGATCGATCTTCAGGACATTCGCACCGGTTTGCTCACGCTGTTTTGCCGGCATACGTCGGCATCGCTGCTGATTCAGGAGAACGCCGATCCCGACGTGCGCGTGGATCTCGAACGGTATTTCGAGTCGGTCGCGCCAGAAGTGCCCGGCCGCTACGTGCACGACACCGAAGGGCCCGACGACATGCCCGCGCACCTGCGCACGGCGCTGACCACCGTGCAGCTTTCGATTCCCGTCGAGGCCGGCCGCATGGTGCTCGGCACGTGGCAAGGCATCTACGTGTTCGAGCACCGGACGGCGCAGCATCAGCGCGAACTCGTCTTGCATCTGATCGGCGAGTGACCTAATATACGCACCGCGTATATTTCGGGAGCGGTGACGGTGACTCAAGAACATCAGCAGCAGACGATTCTTCGCGACGCCATGCGGCGTCTGAACATGACCCGCGATGCGTTCGCGTCGCGCATCGGCGTATCGCGGCGCGCGCTGGATACGTGGTTGCTGCCGGACGAGTCGCCGGAATCGCGCGCAATGCCGGAAATCGCCGCGCGCTACGTCGGCGAGATTTTGGGCGGCATGCCGGAAGGCGGCTCATATACGCAAAGCGCACATCTGGCTATCGACTTCGAAGGCCGGCCGCAATTGCTCTCGATCGACCAGTTTTCGCGCGAATCGGCCGAGGCCTTGTTCCGCACTGCCGACATGATGCAGCCCATTGCGCGGCGCAAGAAGATCACGCGCGTGCTCGAAGGCGCGGTGCTCGCGAATCTGTTCTTCGAGGCCAGCACGCGCACGCGCGTGAGCTTCGGCGCGGCGTTCGCGAGGCTCGGCGGCTCGGTGTGCGACACGACTGGCTTCACGTTTTCGTCGATGGCGAAAGGCGAGTCGATCTACGACACGAGCCGGGTCATCAGCGGTTACGCCGACGCGATCGTCGTGCGGCATCCGGAGCAAGGCTCGGTCGCGGAATTCGCACGCGCGACGAATATTCCTGTAATCAATGCGGGCGACGGCCCCGGCGAGCATCCGAGTCAGGCGCTGCTCGATCTCTACACGATCCAGCGCGAGTTCTCGCGTCTCGGAAAAATCGTCGATGGCGCGCATATCGCGATGGTCGGCGATCTCAAGTACGGCCGCACCGTGCATTCGCTCGCCAAGCTGCTCTCGCTTTACAAGGGACTGAAGTTCACGCTCGTGTCGCCGCGTTCGCTGGAAATGCCGGCGCATATCATCGAGCGCATCGCGCGCGGCGACCACGTGATCGAGCAGACGAGCGACCTGCGCGCGGGACTCGCGGGCGCGGACGTGGTGTACGCGACGCGCATTCAGAAAGAGCGTTTCGCCGATGAATCGATCGAAGGCTATACGCCGGATTTTCAGATCAACCAGGCGCTCGTCGACGATGTATGCGGACGCGACACGCTCATCATGCATCCGCTGCCGCGCGACAGCCGCCCCGGCGCGAACGATCTCGCCACCGACCTGAACCACGACTCGCGCCTCGCGATCTTCCGCCAGACCGACAACGGCATCGCGGTGCGCATGGCGATTTTCGCGGTGCTGCTGGGCGTCGAGCATCAAGTGCGCCATTCGATGCGCGACGCGGCGTGGAAGTCGCCTGTTTCAATCGGTCCGGACGACGCCGTGTTCCACGGCTTCGATTGATACGGTTTTTACACGCCGCAATCATCTCTTTGCGTGACGTTGACGAAAGCCGGCCTATGCTTCTACACAAGGAAACGTGATGGAGCAACGGTCATGAATATGTCGCTTGCATGGGCGGTCAGCCGTCGAAAATTACATGATGAAGGGTTCGGCTCGTGTCAGCGCGTGCGCATTCTCGCGCTCGCGCATTTCCCGAATACCGAGGCGTCGCGGGAACGCATACGCGCACTGTTTCATTCGCCGCTCGGCATCTATGTGAGTCAGGCGCAGCGTGAAGGCTGTGAACTACGCCTCGAATTCGATACGGCCAGCGAAGACCTCGCGTTCACATTGCGAACGTTGAAACGCGTGCTGCCTGAAGCGCATGTCGAAGGGATTGCGCCGCGCGTATTTGCGCATCGTGTGAGCACGCGCGGCACGAGCTGACATCTCATTCTTTCGAAGGCTTGATCAGATCCGGATGATGTTCACGCATGAATTCGGCGTAGGGTTTCATCCGCTTGAATTCTTCGTCCGAAAGCTCCCATGTGTCCGGATCCAACGCGATACCCCGGTTGATCTCCTCTTCCTCCTCAGGCGTGAGATAGATGAGGTCCTTAACTTTGCTTTGCATTTCGATCTAACTCTCTATCGTTTGCGCGGCGCAGGCTGATGATGCGCCGCGTCTCGTTTCTCCACGTGAACACCACGCAGAACGTACGGCCGCGAATGGGCACATAGCCCACTTCGCGAACCTCTCCATAATCGCGACGATCGTCTATTTCCAGCACGACAGCGTCCCACGCGATCTCTCTCGCAAGATCGAGCGATACACCGTGCTGAAGCCGATTGATCGCGTCCTTCAACGGGTCAAACGTAATGTCGAAGAGCATTCATTGTGATTCCCAAAAGTAGAAGTGACAAGACGCGAAAGTTCTGATTTTCGGATTGTGTTTAATCCGAAGTCCGAACGATTCCAGTTACTTCATTCTTCTGGAAACCTCATGGCTTTTCTATAGACCGATTGGCCAACGAGCACGAATGATCCTGAAGCTCTTCGGACGATGCCCAGTTGCCAGGCTGCACGTGATCGTTGAGGAGAAAGAATGCGTGCGCGCCATCGCCGCGCACGGCGCCCACGAGCAAAAGCGTCTGTTCGCCCATCGTCTGGCCGCGGCTTGCGGCATAGGGCGCGACGAGCTTGAAGGGATCGGTATGCGCGAGATCCGCGTCGTCGATGCGCATCGCGCTGTACACATGGCCGCGCAATCTCACCGGCAGCGGCTTCCACTCCGCGCCGATGCCCGGCCCCACTTCGCGCAGCGTCTGCACGACATCGGACGCGAGACAGTCGATATGGATGTGCAGCTGATTTTGCGTGCGCCCGCTCGCCGAATTGATAGCGAGCGAAACTTCATCGCGCGGCAGCGTCCGACGCAACGCGCGATCGACATAGCCGCGCGCATTCCATCCGTCGCGAAAGTAGTTCGGCGCGTTTGGCGCGAGCAGCGCGGGACTTTCGATGCCGCTCACGCGCGCAGTCGGAATCAGCAGATATTGCGCGACCCCGACGATATCCTTCAGAACGGCGTATCCCCCTGGCAGATTCACGTCCGCGCATTTCTGCTGAACCTGCGCGCCCTCCGCGGCGGGCTCGCAGTAGTCGTGGACGATGTCCCACAGCGCGTTCGGATCGGCTGCATACGCGAACGGCAGACAAAGCAGACCGAGCGCGGCGAGGCGGCGGAGTTTCTTCACAGGTTTCATCGGCATGATCTGGCGGCGCGAAAGTGGACAGCCTGCCGGATTATGCTTGCAAGCGCATGAACGTGCCCCGGAAACGCGTCCCGAAACGCGACAAAGCCCCGCGTCCGAGGAGCGCGGGGCTTTGTCATCGCTCGGGAAATCAGGCCGTCTCGGCGCGATTCACCGGATGCGGTTCCTTCAGCTTGTTGGCGACGCGCGCCGCCTCGAAGTACGACGCGCTCGGCGGACGCTTCAAATACTGTCCCGCGCCGCGCTCCGCACGCAGATCGCCGTTGGCCCAGGCGAGCGCGCCGCGCGTGAGCGTGTGCGTCGCGACGCCTTGCACTTCCATGCCTTCGAAGACGTTGAAATCCACCTTCTGATGATGCGTCTTCACGGAGATCGTGCGCGTCGCGTTCGGGTCCCAGACGACGATATCCGCATCCGCGCCGACCTGCACCGCGCCCTTTCGCGGATAGAGATTGAAGATTTGCGCCGCATTCGTCGATGTCACGCGCACGAACTCGTTCGGTGTGAGACGACCCATGTTGACGCCGTGATGCCACAGCACCGACATGCGATCTTCCACTCCGCCGCAACCGTTAGGAATCCTTGTGAAGTCTTCGCGGCCCATCGCTTTCTGCGATGCGCAGAATACGCAATGATCGGTCGCCGTCGTATGCAGCTGGCCCGATTGCAGCCCGCGCCACAACGCCTCGCGATGCTCGGCCGCGCGAAACGGCGGGCTCATCACGTGCGCGGCGGCGCGCGTCCAGTCGGGATCGCGATACACCGATTCATCGATCACGAGATGGCCCGGCAACACTTCACCGAATACGCGCAATCCTTCGTTGCGCGCCTTCGCTATCACATCGACTGCATCTTTCGCCGAGACGTGCACGATGTAGAGCGGCACGCCAAGCACCTGAGCGATGCGGATCGCGCGATTGGCCGCTTCGCCCTCCACTTCGGGCGGACGGGACAACGGATGCGCCTCCGGTCCCGTGAAGCCTTTCGCAAGTAGTTGCTTCTGCAACTGAAAGACGAGCTCGCCGTTTTCCGCGTGAACGGTCGGCAGCGCGCCGAGTTCGAGCGAACGCGTGAAGCTGTTCACGAGCACTTCGTCGTCGGCCATGATCGCGTTCTTGTAGGCCATGAAGTGCTTGAAGCTCGACACGCCATGCTCGTGCACGAGCAAGCCCATGTCGCGATGCACGGACTCGTCCCACCACGTCACCGCGACGTGAAAGCCGTAATCCGCCGATGCTTTCTCGGCCCACCCGCGCCACTCCCTGAACGCATCCATGAGCGGTTGCTTCGGGCTCGGTATCACGAAGTCGATGATGCTCGTCGTGCCGCCCGACAGTCCCGCCGCGGTGCCGGTATAGAAATCGTCGCTGGCGGTCGTGCCCATGAAGGGCAATTCCATGTGCGTATGCGGATCGATACCGCCGGGCATGACGTATTGTCCGCCGGCATCGACGATTTGCGTGTTCGCGGGTGCGTCGAGATCGGTGCCGATGGCGAGAATCGTCCCGCCCGCTTGCGGGTCGGCGCATAGCACGTCGGCGCGATAGGTGCGGTCCGCATCGATGACGGTGCCGCCGCGAATCAGGATAGGCATGAGTCGTCCTCCAGGTATTCAGTCATGTTCGAAATCAGGCGCTCAAAACGCCGGCGCGCGGGCTGCCGCGCAGCTTCATCCACGATCCATAGACGAGCGCGGCGAGCACGAGACCCACGAACCACGCATACGTGTAGAGCGTATTGAAGAAGACCGGCACGCCGGGAAACGACGCGGGGAACGCCGTGTGCAGGAAGCCCGGCAGATTCGGCAGCACGCCGGCGAGTAGCGCCACGACCGCCGCCATGTTCCAGCCGCCGCTATACGAGTACTCGCCGTCTTCATCGAAGAGCTCGCGGTGATCGAGCCGCGTGCCGCGAATGAAAAAGTAGTCGACCATCAGAATGCCCGCGACCGGCCCGAGCAGCGCCGAATAGCCGACGAGCCACGTGAAGATGTAGCCCTGCGTGGTCGCGAGAATCTTCCACGGCATCATGACGATGGCGATCGTCGCGGTGATCATGCCGCCCGCGCGATACGAAATGCCCTTCGGCCACAGGCTCGAAAAGTCATAGGCCGGTCCAACGAGATTGGCCGCGAGATTGCAGCACATCGTATCGAGCGTGAGAATGATGAGCGCGACGCCCACGCCGATGCCCGTCATGCGGCTCGTGAGATCGATCGGATCCCAGATCGCCTTGCCGTAGATCACGACCGTCGCCGACGTGACGACGACCGAGATCACCGAGAGCAGCGCCATCGGTAGCGGCAGGCCGATCGATTGCCCAATCACCTGATCGCGTTGTGTGCGTGCGAAGCGCGTGAAATCGGGAATGTTGAGCGCGAGCGTCGCCCAGAAGCCGACCATCGCGGTGAGACCCGGCCAGAACGTCGCCCAGAAAAGCCCCTCTTTCTTGCCGCCCGCGACGAACTGCGAAGGCGCCGAGAGCATCGAGCCGATGCCACCCGCTTTGCTCGTCGCCCACCAGACGAGCGCGATGCACATCACGACCTTGATCGGCGCGGACCAGCTTTCGAGCCAGCGGATCGAATCCGTGCCGTGCCAGATGAAGTAAAGCTGCAACGCCCAGAACACGAGAAAGCACGCGAGTTGCCCAAGCGAAATATCGATGAGAGGCAGCGCCGCGCCATGCAACGCATTGCCCGTCAGGATATTCAAAAGCGTATAGATCGCGCTGCCGCCCAGCCATGTTTGAATACCGTACCAGCCGCACGCGACGATCGCGCGCAGCAGCGCCGGCAACTTCGCGCCCTGCGTGCCGAACGAAGAACGCACGAGCACCGCGTATGGGATGCCGTGCTTCGCGCCGGCATGGCCGATCAGCAGCATCGGCACGAGCACGATCATGTTGCCGAGCAAGACCGTCAATACCGCCTGCCACGGCGACATGCCCTGGTCGGTGAGACCCGCGGCCAGCATGTATGACGCGATGTTCATCACCATGCCGACCCACAACGCCGCGAAGTGATACCACTTCCAAGTGCGTTGCGCGGGGCCGGTCGGTGCGAGGTCCTCGTTATACAAGCTGCTCGTCTCGACGTCATGCGCTGTCTGATTCATCGGGTGCACTCCGGTTGAGTGTGCGGTAGATCGGGGATTCAACGACGACGAGCGCTACGTTATGTTTATGCCGCTTTCGCGGGTTCTTCCGCATCGATGCGCGCGGGATTGTTCTCGTGCGTGGTCCAGTTCGCGTACTCGCCCGCATCGACGCGTTCCATCGTGATGCACTGCTCGACGGGACACACGTGCATGCACAGATTGCAGCCGACGCATTCCGCGTCCACCACTTCGAAATGCCGCTTGCCGTCTTTCTCCTTCAGGATCGCCTGATGCGACGTGTCCTCGCATGCGATATGACACAGCCCGCACTGGATACACTTGTCCTGATCGATGCGCGCCTTGATGTCGTACTTGAGATTGAGGTACTTCCAGTCGGTGACGTTCGGCACGGCGCGGCCGCGAATATCGTCGAGCGTCGCGTAGCCTTTTTCGTCCATCCAGTTCGAGAGGCCATCGGCGAGATCGGACACGATGCGAAAACCGTAGTGCATGGCGGCCGTGCACACCTGCACGCTGCCCGCGCCGAGCACCATGAACTCGGCGGCATCGCGCCATGACGAAATGCCGCCGATGCCCGAGATAGGCAGATTCGGCGTCTCAGGATCGCGCGCGATTTCGGCCACCATGTTCAGCGCGATAGGCTTTACCGCCGGGCCGCAATAGCCGCCATGCGTGCCCTTGCCGTCGACAGTCGGCATCGGCGCCATCTGATCGAGATCGACGGCGACGATCGAGTTGATCGTGTTGATGAGCGACACGCCATCCGCGCCGCCCTTGAACGCGGCGCGCGAACCCGTGCGGATGTCGCTGATGTTCGGCGTGAGTTTCACGAGGCACGGCAGCTTCGTGCCTTCCTTCACCCAGCGCGTGACCATCTCGACATATTCAGGCACTTGCCCCACGGCCGCGCCCATGCCGCGTTCGCTCATGCCATGCGGACACCCGAAGTTCAGTTCGACCGCATCTGCGCCCGTGTCTTCCACTTGCGTGAGAATCCACTTCCAGTCCTTCTCGTTGCACGGAACCATCAGAGAGACGATCAGCGCGCGATCGGGCCAGTCACGCTTCACCTGTTCGATCTCGCGCAGATTCACATCTAGCGGACGATCCGTAATGAGCTCGATGTTGTTCAGCCCCGCGATGCGCTGCCCGTTCCATTGCACCGCGCCATAACGCGAGCTCACGTTCACGACGTGCGGATCGAGTCCGAGCGTCTTCCACACGACGCCGCCCCAACCGGCCTCGAACGCGCGATTGACGTTATAGGCTTTGTCGGTCGGCGGCGCGGACGCGAGCCAGAAAGGATTCGGCGACGTGATACCGGCGATGTTGCAAGTCAGATCGGCCATGTTCGTAGTTCTCCTTTTATGCTCAGGCGGCTTTGATCGCGGTCAGTTCGAACGACGCATCGATGGACGCCGCCGCCAGCTTGCCGTCCTGCACGGCCTGCACGGTGAGGTCGAGTCCTTCATGGGTCGCGCAATCGCCGCCCGCCCACACTTTCGCGAGCGTCGTCTGACGGTTCTCGTCGGTGACGATGCGTCCACCATCGAGCGTCAGCAACTCGCGCTCGATGCCGACGGGAACGAGCGTCTGACCGATCGCCTTCAGCACCATGTCCGCTTCGATCACGAAGCGCTCCGTGCCGCGCTCGAACTCGACGCCCGTAACCAGACCGTTAGCGCCGATCAATCGCACCGGCTGCGCGTGCGTGACGATGGCTACGCCGTTCGTCTGCGCGAACTCGCGCTCGGCCCACGTCGCGCTCATGTTCTCGACGCCGCGCCGATAGACCATCGTCACGTTCGTCGCGCCGAGCTTGGCGGCCTGCACGCATGCATCGACCGCCGTGTTGCCGCCGCCGATGACCACGACGCGCCGCCCGACCGGCACATTCGCGAGTTCGTCGGCCTGACGCACCTGCTCGATGAAATCGACCGCGTTCATCACGCCTTCGAGCGCTTCGCCTTCGAGCGACAGTTCGCGCACGCCCGCAAGACCGAACGCGATAAACACCGCATCGTATTGCTTGCGCAGTTCGTCCAGGGTGAAGTCCCGGCCGAGCGACCGACCCGCTTCGATTTCGATACCGCCGATCGAATACAGCCATTCGATCTCGCGCTGCGCATAGTCCTCGACCGTCTTGTACGCGGCGATGCCGTACTCGTTGAGTCCGCCCGGCTTCGCGCGCGCGTCGAAGATCACCGCGCGATGTCCGGCCAGCGCGAGCCGATACGCACACGCAAGTCCCGCCGGACCCGCGCCGACGATCGCGATGCGGCGTCCGGTGTCCGCCGCGCGTTCGAACAACGCGACACCTTTCGCCATCGCCCAATCGGTTGCATGACGTTGCAACGCGCCGATCTTCACCGGCTCGTCGCCGGGATGGTTGCGTACGCAACTACCTTCGCAGAGGATCTCCGTCGGGCACACGCGCGCGCACATGCCGCCAAGCGGATTAGCCGACAGGATATCGACGGCCGCGCCTTTCAGATTGCCGTTGCCGATCTTGCGAATAAAGCTCGGAATGTCAATGCTCGTCGGGCAGGCTTGCACGCACGGCGCGTCGTAGCAGTAGTGGCAGCGGCTCGCGGCGGCAGCCGCGGCGGTGGCGTCGAGCAGCGGCGCGACGTCCGAGAATTCGCATGCGAGCTGTTCCTGTGTAAGACGATGGCTCGCGATATCGCCGATCGGTTTCATGGTCATGCGCGTTCCTTTTGAGGACGAACGAGTGCCCGCCGTCCGCATGCGATGACGCGGACGGTACTGAACGTGAAAATAGAAAAGCGTCGCTTACGAAGCCTGTTCCGACGCGCGCTCGAGCATCGCGTGCAGAAGCACGTTCGCGCCCGCCTCGATCCACTCCTGCGTCGCGTCTTCGATTTCGTTATGACTGATGCCATCGACGCATGGCACGAACACCATCGAGGTCGGCGCGACCTGCGAGAGATAGCACGCGTCGTGTCCCGCGCCCGACACCATGTCGCGATGCGAATAACCGAAGCGTTGCGCCGCCGCGCGCACGGACGCGACGCAGGCGGCGTCGAACTTTACGGGCTCGTAGTAGAAGATCTGTTCGAGCTCGGTCTGCAAACCGATCTCGCCGGCGATGCGCGCGACGCCCTCGCGCAACGCGGCATCCATGCGCGCGAGCACGGCATCGTCGGGATGACGGAAATCGACCGTGAAGAAGACGCGGCCGGGAATCACATTGCGCGAGTTCGGATGCACCTGCATCATGCCGACCGTCGCGCATGCGAGCGGCGCATGGTCGAGGCCGATGCGATTGACGAGATCGACCACGCGCGATGCGCCCAGCAGCGCATCCTTGCGGCGCGGCATCGGCGTGGGGCCCGCGTGCGCTTCCTGGCCGGTCAGCGTGATCTCGTACCAGCGTTGGCCTTGCGCGTCGGTGACGACGCCGATCGTCTTGTCCTCGGCTTCGAGAATCGGACCTTGCTCGATGTGCAACTCGAACGCCGCATGCAGCTTGCGGCCGCCGCACGGCAAATCGCCCGCATAGCCGATGCGCTTCAGTTCCTCGCCGATGGTCTTGCCGTCGACATCCTTGCGCGACAGGCCGTAATCGAGCGAAAACACGCCCGCGAACACGCCCGATGCGACCATCGCGGGCGCGAAGCGCGAGCCTTCCTCGTTGGTCCAGATCACGACTTCGATCGGATGCTCCGTCTCGATGCCGCGATCGTTGAGCGAGCGGATTACTTCGAGTCCGCCGAGCACGCCGTAGATGCCGTCGAAGCGGCCGCCCGTGGGCTGCGAATCCGCGTGCGAGCCGGTCATGACCGGCAGCGCGTCGAGGTTGCGCCCGGCGCGACGCATGAACACGTTGCCCATCTGATCGACGCTCACCGTGCAACCCGCTTCCTTCGCCCAGCTCACAATGAGATCGCGCCCTTCGCGGTCGAGATCGGTCAGCGCGAGACGGCATACGCCGCCCTTCGGGGTCGCGCCGATCTTGGCCATCGTCATGAGGCCGTCCCATAGACGCTGACCGTTCACCTTGATGGACGTATCGAGACCAGCCTCTCTGATTGCATCCGTTACGACGTTCATTCGCCTCGCTCCTTACGATCGGACTTCGTATGTGAGTGACTTCGTTTCGTGCATGCCGGACGTTTGCGGTGCGATGCCGCACGCGTCCGGTGCATGAGTTTGTTTTGCGATGAGTGATGCGAACAACACGCTTCTTCGATGCTCCGGGCGCGCTTCAAATCCTGTCCAATTGGACAGGTTGTAGCCGATTAAAATAAGCAAATCAACGTCTTTCGTGTGCGGGCAAACACTGAGAAAACAAAGCGATAAGCGTGCCATTGCGATGCAGCATCGGCCGGCATTGGGCGCAATGGCGTTTTCGACGCGATGCAGCGCGGCATGCACAAAAGGGCGCGAATGGCGCGAACGGAGCGAATGAGGCACGATGCGGCACACACGGCAGAAGAATTCGACGATGAGACACGACAACGCGACTGACGGCATCGACGAACGCGAAGGTTCAGCGCCACCTTTGCGGCGCAGCAAGGCGCAAATCCGCGAGAGCAACGAAGCGCGGCTTCTGGCTTGCGCGGAGGAAGTGTTCGCGGAGAAAGGGCTCGAAGGCGCGAGCACGGCGATGATCGCCGAACGCGCCGGCTTGCCGAAGGCCAACCTGCATTACTACTTTCCGACGAAGCTCGCGCTCTATCGGCGCGTGCTCGAAGATTTGTTCGAGGACTGGCATCGCGCGGCGGATACCTTCGAATGCAGCGACGATCCGGTGGACGCGATCGGCGGCTATGTGCGCGCGAAGATGGAATTGTCGAGACGCCGGCCGCTCGGCTCGAAGGTCTGGGCGAGCGAGATCATCCACGGCGCTCATCACATGCAGGACATTCTCAACGAGCGCGTGAAGCCGTGGCTCGATACGCGCGTCATCGTCATCGAAAGCTGGATCGCGCGCGGCCTGCTCGCGCCGGTCGAGCCGGACACGTTCATGTTCATGATCTGGGCGATCACGCAGCACTACGCCGACTTCGATGCGCAGATCCGAGCGTTGAAAGGCAAGCGCGCGCTCACGCGCCGTGCCTTCGACGAACAGACGGAAGAAGTCGTGCGCCTCGTGATTCGCGCGTGCGGGGCGGTGTCGCCGCGTGTCGAAGAGAAGGAAGACGCCCAATAAAAACGCCGGCCACTCGATAGAGGCCGGCGTTCACTGCCTACTGCTTTACTAAGTGATGCTTACTGCTACTGCATTCTCGCAAGTAGTGCGCTTTCTGATGCTTGCTGCTACTTCAACCGCTACTGCTCACTACCTCTGCTGCCCTGCTTCACGAAGCTCCGAATCGAGCTTCGATTAATGACCGAAGTAGACCGAGTTGCGATCCGACATCGACACGTTGGCGCGCGCGACCGGAGCAGCTGCGCCCGATTGCGACGTGCCGGCCGTCGAAGGACCGTAAGCGCTTGCGCCGTTTTCAGCGTTCACACGTGCTTGAGCGGCTTGAAGATTCTGCGGATAGTTCACGCGATCTTCCGACGGGTTGTAGCCGGCCTTTTCCAGTTGAACCAGTTCCGCGCGGACTTGAGCGCGAGTCACCGGCGCAGTGCTTTGGGCGAACGCGAAGGTCGGAGCGGCCAGAGCGGTGGCGATGACGAGTGCGGGAACGAATGCCTTGATCATGATGAACCTCCAGTAGTCTTGTTTTGAAATCGAAACCGAATCGGAAGCTTATTAAGCGTTTTCTGATTTCGTTTCGCATGAAGACAGTGTAGGAGGCGGAAGACCTAGGGGAAACCCCAATTTGCACGAAACATAATTGTCGCGATCGCAACAATGCGTTTCTCAGACCGACGCGCGACGCGTTCTCGGTTCCGCGCCGCGATCGGAATTAAGCCATTGTTTTAGTTGAGTTTATTTCGAGCGCAGCCGCGTTTATCCGGCTTCCAACGCGATTTCCAGGCTTGGCGCAATTACACCGTTGCCAGCCTATCGTCATCAGCGCGTCAGCTACGAAGCCGTCGCCACGTGGGCAAGCGCGGCTGTCACGAGTTCGCGCAGCAGCGGCTCGATCGCGTTCGCCTTCGCTTCGTCGTAAGCAAAGGGCGACGTTTCTTCCATGTAGCTGACCTGCGTCAGTTCCAGTTGAACCGCGTGAACACCGTCGGCGGGCCGGCCGTAACGCCGGGTGATATAGCCGCCCTTGAAGCGTCCGTTGGCCACCGTCGAATACCGCCCGTCGCGCTCGACGATGCTCGCGAGACGCTCGGCCAGCCCCGGCGCCGCCGATGCGCCGTCCGCCGTGCCGAAGTTGAAATCGGTCAGGCGGCCATCGAAAAAGCGCGGCACGACCGAGCGGATCGAATGCGCTTCCCACAGCAGCACGCGGCCATGAGCCTGCCGCAGCGCATCGAGTTCGCCGGCGAGCGCATCGTGATACGGCTGCCAGTACATCGCGCGACGCGCGTCGATCTGCTCGCGCGACGGCTCGTGGCCCGGCTTGTAAAGCGGCGCCTTGTCGAAGGTATCGACCGGACAGAGTCCCGTCGTGTCGCGGCCCGGATAGAGATTCGCGTCGTCGGGCGGGCGGTTCAGATCGACGACATATCGCGCGTATTGCGGCGTCAGGATCGACGCGCCCAGTTCGCGCGCGAACGCGTAGAGGCGTTCGAGATGCCAGTCGCAATCCTCAGTGAGCCTGGCGACGGGCGTCATTTCGTCGGCGAGCGCGCAGGGGATTTGCGTGCCCCGGTGCGGAATCGAAATCAGGAGCGGCGCGCTGCCGCGTTCCAGCGTGAAGATCGAAGAGCCGTTCATTTGAGACCTCAATCCAGCAAGCCGCGCAGAGCGGCGCGATAACGCACGAGCGCTTCGTCTTCCTGCGCGTGACGGCGCGCATCGATCACCTTGCGGCCGGCGACGAAGACATCGCGGATGGGCGTCTCGCCATGTTCGCAGAAAACAGCGCTCGAAAGCCATGTGTCGCGCGCATGGCCGCCTATGCCCGGATGCGCGTCGTCGAGCACGAGCCAGTCGGCGCGTAAGCCTTGCCCGAGCGCGCCGACCGGCCGTCCTGTCGCGTGCGCGCCGCCGTCGAGCGCGGCATCGAAAAGACGATCGGCGGGGCGGCTCTGCGTCGTCGACGCGAGCACGTTGCGTTGCTGCCGGCACAGGCGCTGGCCGTATTCCAGCAGACGCAACTCGGAGCGCCAGTCCACGCCGACGTGACTATCGGAGCCGACGCCGATGCGCCCGCCCGCATCGAGATAATCGCGCGACGGGAAGACGCCGTCGCCGAGATTCGCCTCGGTCGTGAGACACAGACCCGCGACCGCGCCGCTCGCCGCAAGCCGTGCGCACTCGTTCGCGTCGACATGCGTCGCGTGCACGAGGCACCAGCGCTCGTCGACGTTGAAGCGTTCGAGCAGCCATTGCACCGGACGATGCCCCGTGGCCGCAACGCACGCTTGCACTTCGGCGGTCTGCTCCGCGATATGGATATGCAAGGGCGCGCGCCCGAAGCGCGCGTCGAGTCCCTCGATGACCGCCGCGAGCGATTCGCCCGACACCGCCCGCAACGAATGCGGCGCGACGCCATAACGTCGCGCGCCGTTCTCGGGCCGCGCGCGCGCGAGTGCGTCGATGAGCGAGAGCAGCGACTCGGGCGTATTGAGAAAGCGGCGCTGATCCTCGCGCGGTGCGCTCTTGCCGAAGCCGCTGTATTCGTAGAGCACCGGCAGCATCGTCATGCCGATGCCCGCGCGCTCGGCTGCATCGACGACACGCTCGGCGAGTTCCGCGCGATTCGCATAGGGCGCGCCATCGGGCGCGTGATGCACGTAATGGAACTCGCACACCGACGTGTAGCCCGCCTTCAGCATCTCGATGTAAAGCCAGTGCGCGATATCCGCGAGCGATTCCGGGCCGATCCGCGCGGCGAAGCGATACATGAGATCGCGCCAGCTCCAGAAGGTATCGGCGACGCTCGCGCGATATTCGGCGAGGCCCGCCATCGCGCGCTGAAACGCGTGCGAGTGCAGGTTCGGCATGCCGGGCACGATCGGCCCTTTCGCCCGTTCGACGCCCGCCGGCGCCACGCTGTCCGGCGCGACGCGCACGAGCGTGCCGGCGTCGTCCCATTCGAGCAGCACGTCGCGCCGCCAGCCATCGGCGAGGCGCGCGTGCTCCGCGAAGAATGCGTTCATCGTTTGTCTCCCTTGCTATGTCGATGCGCGGCTACTCGCGAGCCGTCCGCCGTTCTTAAGACAGATCGATGCCGACCAGCAGCCACGATCCGCCGTCCCGCACCGCCCAGTTCAGCGGCGTTGCGCGATCGACGCGCAAGGTGTCGCCTGCTTCCAGCGTATGGCGCGCATCATCGGCGAGTTTGATGTCGATCCGGCCTTGCGCGCAGAACAGAAACGTCAGGTCGTGTTCATGCGCGAGCGAGCCTGAAGTGCGCCCGGCGGCAACCGTTGCGCGCGCGCGATCGCGGCGCACCATCACGTTGAAATCGCGCGTGGGGCCATCGATCAGCGTCGCGTGAATCGGCGTCTCGCCAGCGAAATGCGCTATCGCGAGCGGCGCATCGAGCACATGCACGCCGCCGTGCGCTTGCGCCAGACGCATGCCCGCGCCGTCGAGCAGCACGAGCACGCGATCGACGCCCGCGAAGTTCGAGAATGCGCCATCGGACGCCACGTCGGCGAGCGACAGACGCCACGCGAACGCATCGAGCGATACGCCTTGCGGTTCCGCCGCGATCTCGCGTGTGAGCCCGCCGCCGTTCTTCCACGGCGCGGGCGTGAGCGAATCGGCACGAATGATCATCACGGTCAGAAGTGTCCGGTGAATTGATAGCGATCGCCCGGATGCCAGAGATTCGCGACCGACGCCACCGCATCGCGCGACCACGTGCGCCGATGCAGCAACAGACACGGCTCGCCCTCCGCCATCGCGAGCGCAAGCCGAATCTCCGCCGACGGCACCGACGCCTCGATCCGATACTCGACGCGCTGCAGCGGCGCGGCTGTCATCAGATATTGATTCGGCGTGATGGTCGTGAAATCCTGGCGCGCGTATTCCGGCGCGAGCGCGGGATTTACGTAACGCTCTTCCATTTGCACCGGCTCGTCGTTCTCGAAGTGCAGCACGCGCGAATGAAACACCGGGCTGCCGACTGTCAGATGCATTTCGGCGGCGAGCGCTTCGTCGACGATCGACGCGCCCAGATGCAGCACTTCTGCGCGATACGCGTGGCCGCGCGCGACGATTTCATCGGAAATACTGCGAATCTCGACGAGCGTGGACGCGTACTTCGGTTGCGCGACGAACGTGCCCGCGCCCTGCACGCGCGTGAGCACCTGCTCGGCGGTCAGCTCGCGCAGCGCGCGGTTCACGGTCATGCGGGCGACCTTGAACTCGCGTGCGAGTTCGTTCTCGGAGGGCACCTGATCGCCCTCCTTCCACTCGCCGACATGAATGCGCTGGAGAACGTAGTCCTTGATCTCCTGATACGCGGGCGTGCTCATTCGGGCTGTTCCGAGGCGAACGAGAACGGGCTGTGCCGCGCCACCGCGCCTTCCTGCACGAGCGTCGCGATCGCGGCGATGTCCGGCGCGAAGTAGCGATCGAGATCGTAATGCGGCACGTGCGCGCGCAGCGTCTTCATCACTTCGAGGAGCGGCGCGCTCGTCTGATGCGGTGCGCGCAGATCGACGCCCTGCGCCGCCGCGAGTAGTTCGATCGCGAGGATGTTCGCCGTGTTGCTCGCGATGTCGCCGAGCTTGCGCGCGGCGAACGTCGCCATCGAGACGTGATCTTCCTGGTTCGCGGAAGTGGGCAGCGAGTCGACCGACGCCGGATGCGCGAGCGTCTTGTTCTCGGATGCGAGCGCGGCCGCCGTCACGTGCGCGATCATGAAGCCCGAGTTGACGCCGCCGTCGCGAACGAGGAATGGCGGCAGGCCCGAGAGCGTTGCGTCGATCAGCAACGCGATGCGGCGTTCCGCGAGCGCGCCGATTTCGGCCGCGGCGAGCGCGAGGTTGTCGGCGGCGAACGCGACCGGCTCAGCGTGAAAGTTGCCGCCCGACAGCACTTCGCCCGTGTCGGGGAAGATCAGCGGATTGTCGGAAACGGCGTTCGATTCGATCAGCAGGACTTCGGCTGCATGACGCATCTGGTCGAGGCACGCGCCCATTACCTGCGGCTGGCAGCGCAGGCTGTACGGGTCCTGCACCTTCTCGCAGTCCGCGTGCGACAGGTTGATGCCCGAGCCCTTCAGAAGCGTGCGGTACGCCGCCGCGGACTCCATTTGCCCGCGATGGCCGCGCAACTCGTGGATACGCGCATCGAACGGGACGACCGAGCCCGCCGCCGCATCGACGGACAGCGCGCCCGCGACGAGTCCGGTGCGGAACAGGTCCTCGATCGCGAAGAGGTTGTACAGCGCGAGCGCCGCCGAAGCCTGCGTGCCGTTCAGCAACGCGAGCCCTTCCTTCGCCTGCAGCGTGAGCGGCTTGAGACCCGCGACCGCGAGACCGTCGAGCGCACTGGCGCGCTCGCCGCGAATCGTGACTTCGCCGATGCCGAGCAGCACGGTCGACATATGCGCGAGCGGCGCGAGATCGCCCGATGCGCCCACCGAGCCCTTGATCGGGATGATCGGCAGCACGTCGGCGTTGAAGAGCGTGATGAGCGCGTCGATGACTTCGCGGCGGATGCCCGAATGACCGCGCCCGAGACTCGACAGCTTGAGCGCCATCAAAAGCCGCACGACGGGACGCGACATCGGCTCGCCGACGCCCACCGCATGCGACAACACGAGATTCTTCTGCAGCAGTTCCAGTTGATCGGCCGGAATGTGCGTATTGGCAAGCCGCCCGAAACCCGTGTTGATGCCGTAAGCCGGATCACCCTTGGCGGCAATCGCGGCGACGGCGCGCGCGCTGGCGTCGATGGCGTCGAAGCTGGCCGGGTCGAGCCGAAGCGGGTCCGAGCCCCGCGCGATGCGACGCAGTTGCGGCAGAGTCAGTTTTCCGGGCGTGAGCGTGATCATGGTTCGTCCTGTCTATACAAGTTAGACTCAAGTCTAAACGGGCTGAAAGGACGAAACAAGGGGTTCTCCGGGATTTCACTAGGATGATCCCGGAAGATTCATGCGTCTTGTCTATACAGATTTCACAGATCCAGCACTTTTTCCATCACGAACTGGACGAAGCGCTGTTGCCGCACCACGACGGCGCGCGCCAGCAGCATCGTGAAGCCGCAATATTCGAAGAAGGGCCGCCCCGTGACGCTCGAATAGGTATGCAGCGTAGTCAGGCCGACTTCCTCGGCTTCGGCCTCGATGCGCGCGAGCAGCGACGTCGCCACGCTTTTGCGCTGGTGCTTCGGATCGACGAACATCATGTCGATGAGACCGCTTTTCTTTTCGAGATCGGCGAAGCCCGCGAGTTCGCCGTCGACGAGTCCGACCCACGTCGGGCGGCTCACGCGGGCGAGTTCCCATTCGTCGCGATCGGCTTGCGACCAGGCTGCGATCTGCGCTTCGTTGTAGTCGGCCGATGCCGTTTCGCGCACGGCGCGTTGGAACAGATCGATTACACCGTCGAGATCGCTGGCACGGTACGGTCTGACTTCGATGAGCGGCAGGCCTGGCATTTCATCACCTTCGTTACTGTCAAAAAGAAAAAACCGCTGCCGAGGCAGCGAGGGTCTTGCGTTGGATACGCGAAACAGAAATGTATACGGGAATGAGCCGGAATCGGGCGCGCGCAAACGTTCAAATTTCTGAAAAGCGGCTGTCGACGCTGCGTTCTCGATGAGTCCTTCAGGAAGCGACGGCCACCGTCGCGATACCGAGCGCGGTCATCACGAGCGACGCGCCGACGTGGATCGCGATCTCCGCGAGCGCCCAGCCGAGCCGCCCTTGCTGAAGATGCGCGACTACCTCGCTCGAAAACGTGGAAAACGTGGAGAGGCCGCCCATCAGTCCGGTAATGATGAAGAGCCGCCATTCCATGGAGATATCGGGAAAGCGCGCGAAGAAAGCGACCGCGACACCGATGATGTAGCCCGCGATGACGTTCGACGCGAAAGTGCCAAGCGGTAGATTCGGAAAAATCGCATTCAGGCGCAGGCTCAGGGCCCATCTGAGCAACGAGCCCAGCCCGCCGCCGATCCCCACGGCGATGATTGAGAGATACATGAAATGTGTGAAATCGATTCGAAGTTAACTGCGTTATGCGTCCCGGGCGAGCCGCTCGATCAGTGCGACGCGGCTTGTCTCGACGGTCCAGCCGCTCTTGTGCCGCACGTGCGCCGCCCACGTGCCGTCGCGTCGCGCTTCCCACGAGCCGGCATTCCGGCCGTCGATGAAAAGCGAGCCGCGCACGACCAGTTGCGGATCGGCGGGGTCGAGTACTTCGTCGTCGTTGTGTTCGAGCTTCACAGTGTGCATGAGCGTCGTCTGGAACACGTCGAGACCACAGCCGGCCTCGCCAATGACTCCATTTTAACGATACTCAAAGCGCCCGGTTCAAACTCTCACCGTAGCATGAAGGACATTGCCGAAAGGCAATTGAGTATCCGCACGACATGTTCCGCCGAAGGCGCATCGAACGCGAGCGTCACGGCATCGATGCGTTCGAGCGCCGGCCATTGGCAGAAGAGATCGGCGAATGCGCTCGTTTGCGCGCGCAACTCGCAGCGATGTGCGGTAGTCGCGGAACGCCTTGGATGCCGATCAGACGCGGCCGCTTCGATCGTTTCGCGCGCGGCGAGCCGGATCGCCTCGCACGCGGCGGCGGGTGTTTCCGTGACGCCGCTCGAATGACCGTGCGCGGTTTTCACGCACAGAAAGCGCGCGCCGGGGAAGGCGGGCAGCGTTTCGGCGCCGAACACGTCGTCACCCGTCAGCAGCGCGACGCGCGCGCCGCGTTCCTCGGCGAGTGCGCCGTAAAGCCCGGCCTCGCCCACTTCCTCGCCGTCGAGAGTGACGCGCGCAAATGCCGCGCTGTTGATCGTATGCGCGAGAATGCCGCGGCTTTGCGCGCGCGCGTGGTAGCCGATCATGAACACCATTTCCGGCGATGCTTCCAGTCCCGCCATCATGCCGAGCGTGCGCGGCTTGCCGAGCACGAGACGCGCGCGTTGATCGAGCAGGTCCGGCATCAGATTGCGAAAGCCGCCGTGCGAATCGTTGATCCACACTTGCGTCGCGCCGCCATCGAACGCGCCCTGCGCGGCCGCGTCCGCTTCGCGCGTCATCCAGCGGCGTGCCTGCTCGTATTCCGCGTTGCCGGCGCGCGTCTGCTCCGGATGAAACACGCCCGCGACGCCTTCGATATCCACCGAGATCAGCACTTTCATGGTCGTGTTTCCAATGCGTGCTTGAGCGAGATGCGCCGATGACCGTCGCGTCCGGAGACCGTTTCCGCGCTGAAGAGCGCATCGAGGATCGCCTGTTCGATGCTGTCGGCGGCGGCTTGAAAGAGCGGATCGAGCCGCGCGTCGCTGACGAGCGGCGGCGTCGCGATGAACGCCGCGTCGTGCCGCACCGTGTACGCGGTCGTGAAGGCCAGCGCGATGTCGCCGCTGCCGTGCCCGTAGACCGATCCGGTACGCGCGAGACCGGCGGCGGCGCGCATCGCGACACGGCGCAATTGCCGCGCGTCGAGCGGCGCATCGGTTGCGATCAACATGATGATCGAGCCTTGCTCGGGCTTGTTCGGCGCTTCGCTTTCGACATGCAGCGTGCGTCCGACGGCCGCGCCCGCGATCGTGAGTTGCGGAAGACGGCCGAAGTTCGCGAGCACGAGCGCGCCGGCCGTGTACGTGCGCTCGTCGATATGCACCACACGCGAAGCCGATCCGATACCGCCCTTCAGTTCGAAGCACGACATGCCGCGTCCCGCGCCCACCGCGCCGCGCTCGAAATCGACGCTGCACGCATCGAGCGCGCTCATGTAATGCGCTTCGTCAATCGCGAACGCTTGCATGTCGTTGAGATAGCCATCGTTGCATTCGAACACGAGCGGATTCACGCTCGGCTCTTCACGTCCGATGCGCGGATTTGCCGCGATAGCCGCGCGAATCTGCGCATTCGCGAGCGTGCCGACGCCGAAGGTATTGGTCAGTGCGATCGGCGTTTCGATCACGCCGAGCTCGTCGACCTGCACGAGCCCGACGCTCTTGCCGAAACCGTTGATCACGCACGCCGCGGCCGGCGCCTTGTCGCGATACACGTCGCCGCCGTGCGGACGGATCACCGTGACGCCGGTTTGCACCGCGCCCTGCGCAAGCGTGCAATGGCCGACCGTCACGCCCGCGACATCGGCGATCGTGCCGCGCGGTCCCGCTTCGAGCGAACCGATATGCATCATGGCCGGTCGAGCTTCGGATCGAGCGCGTCGCGCAGGCCGTCGCCGAGCAGATTGAACGCGAGCACCGTGAAGAAGATCGCCAGGCTCGGGAAGATGGCGACATGCGGCGCGATCGCCATGTCGGCGCGCGCTTCGTTGAGCATCGCGCCCCACTCGGGCGTGGGCGGCTGCGCGCCGAGTCCGAGAAACGAGAGGCTCGCGGCCGTGATGATCGACGTGCCGATGCGCATCGTGAAGTACACCACCACGGACGAAATCGTGCCGGGCAGAATGTGCCGCGCGAGTATCGTCCAGTCCGATGCGCCGATGCTCTTCGCCGCCTCGATATACGTGAGATGCTTCAGCGCGAGCGTATTGCCGCGCACGAGCCGCGCGAACGCGGGAATGCTGAAGATCGCGACCGCGCACACGACATTCACCATGCCGTTGCCGAGAATCGCGACCACGCCGATCGCGAGCAGAATGCCGGGGAACGCGAACAGCACATCCGCGATGCGCATCACGATGCGGTCCCACCATCCTTCGTAATAGCCCGCGAGCAAGCCGAAGACCGTGCCGATCACCGCGCCGAGCACGACCGAGAGCAAGCCCGCCGACAGTGAAATGCGGCTGCCGACGAGTATGCGGCTCAGAATGTCGCGGCCCAGCGAATCGACACCGAACCAGTGCGCGGCCGATGGACCCGTATTGAGCGCGTCGTAGTCGAAGTAGTTTTCCGGATCGTAAGGCGCGATATACGGCGCGACGATCGCGATCACGATCAGCAGCAACACGAAAACCGCCGCGATCATCGCGACGTGTTGCCGCCTGAACTTGCGCCAGAACTCGGTCCACGGCGTGCGGATTTCTTGCGGCGCGGTCGCCGCGCTTTCGACTGTCACGCTCATCGCGTCCTCATTTGAAGCGAATGGTCGGATTGATGATCGCGTACAGCACGTCCACGATCAGATTGATCACGATGAACTCCAGCGAGAACAGCAGCACTTCCGCCTGAATGACGGGATAGTCGCGCATCTCGACCGCATCGACGAGCAGGCGGCCGAGGCCCGGCCAGTTGAACACCTTCTCGACGACGATCGAGCCGCCGAGCAGGAAGCCGAATTGCAGGCCCATCATCGTGACGACGGGAATCATCGCGTTGCGCAGACAGTGCTTCACGATGACCATCGGCTCGTGCACGCCTTTCGCGCGCGCGGTGCGCACGAAGTCCTCGCCGAGCACTTCCACGAACGATGCGCGCGTGAAGCGCGCCATCACGGCGGCCACCGCCGCGCCCAGCGTGATCGAAGGCAGCACGTAGCCCTTCCACGTGCCGTCGCCGACGATCGGCAGCCAGCCGAGTTTCACCGAGAAGATTTCCATCAGCAACATGCCGAGCGCGAACGCCGGAAACGAAATGCCCGACACCGCGAGCGTCATGCCGAGTCGATCCGGCCAGCGATTGCGCCACACCGCCGACACGATGCCGATCGCCATGCCGAAAACCACGGCCCACACCATGCTCGCGAGCGTGAGCCACAAGGTCGGCATGAAGCGCTCGCCGATTTCCGTCGACACGGGCCGCTTGCTGCGCGTGGACATGCCGAAATCGAAATGTACGACCTTGCCGAAGAAGCCCACGAGCTGTTGCGGCAGCGGCTTGTCGAGGCCGAGATCGGCACGCACGAGCGCGACCGTGGCTTCGTCGGCTTCCGCGCCGGCTGCGAGCCTCGCGGGATCGCCCGGCAACATGTGTACGAAGAAGAACACCAGCACCGCGACGATGAAAAGCGTCGGCAGAAGACCCAGCAGGCGTTTGGCGATGAAGTTGAGCATCGTGTGAGACCCGAAAAGACCGGGCCGCGCGGGCCCGGTCGGCGTCCATCATTTGATCGCGATCTCGTCGAAGCTGAATGAGCCGTCCGGCATCACATACGCGCCCGACAGACGCTTGCTGCGCGCATACACGACCTTCTCCGTGACGAGGAAGATCCACGGCGCATCGGCCCAGATGCGTTTTTGCGCGTCCGCGTAGAGCTTGGCTTTCTCGCCGCGGTCGGTCGTCGCGAGCGCCTTCGACAGATCGTCATCGACCTGATCGTTCTTGTAGTACGCGGTGTTGAAGAGCTTCGGCGGGAACGACGCGCCGCCGAGCAGCGGCGAGATCGCCCAGTCCGCTTCGCCCGTCGAAGAAGACCAGCCGATGTAGAGCATGCGCACCGGCGCCGTCTTCGGATCGGGCGCGCTCTCGATGCGCTGCACGCGCTGCCCCGCTTCGAGCGCCTCGACCGATGCCTTCACGCCCACTTGCGCGAGTTGCTGCTGCACGAACTGGATGATCTTCTGCGCGGTCGTGTGGTTATAGCCGGACCACAGCACGGTCTCGAAACCGTTCGGATAGCCCGCTTCCTTGAGCAACTCGCGCGCCTTCCCGGGATCGTATTTCCACGGTCCGAGCTTGGCCGCGTAATCGACGCCCGGCGGCACGACGCCTTCGGCCGGCACGGCATAACCCGCGAACGCGACCTTGACGAGTGCTTCCTTGTTGATCGCGTAGTTCATCGCCTCGCGCACCTTCGGATTGTCGAAGGGCTTTTGCAGCGTGTTCATGCTGACGTAGCGCTGAATGATCGACGGCGCCGCGATCAGATCGACCTTCGGGCTCGCCTTGAGCGTAGCGGCCTGTTCGAACGGAATCGAGAACGCGAAGTCCGCCTCGCCGGTTTGCATGAGCGCGGCGCGCGTGTTGTTATCGACCACGGGCTTCCAGTCGATCATGTCGATCTTCGGCAAACCCTTGCGCCAGTAACCGGCGAACTTCTTCACCTTCAGATCGTCGGTCTGTTTCCATTCGACGAACTCGAACGGGCCCGTGCCCACCGGATGAAACGCGATCTCCTTGCCGTACTTCTGCAACGCGGCCGGCGAGATCATCACCGCCGACGGATGCGCAAGCACGTTGATGAACGCCGAGAACGGAATCTTCAGCGTGATCTTCACCGTGTACGGATCGACCACTTCGGTCTTCTCGATCTTGTTGAAGAGGTTGTAGCGCTTGAGCTTGTTGTCCGGGTTCGTCACGCGGTCGAACACGGCCTTCACCGCGTCCGCATTGAAGTCGGTGCCGTCCTGGAACTTCACGTCATGGCGCAGATGAATCGTGTAGACCTTGGCGTCGGCGCTCGCCTCGTAGCTCGTCGCGAGCACGTTGCGGATCTTCATGTCCTTGTCGAAACCGAACAGGCCTTCGTAGAACGACTTCGCCACCGCCTGCGAGAGCGTGTCGTTGGCGTCGTATGGGTCCATCGTCGTGAAGGTCGAGGCGACGGCCATCACGGCGGTGCTTTGCGCGTGCGCGGCGACCGGCGCGAGTGAGATCGACGCGGCGAATGCACTGGCGGCGAGCATCGAGCGCAGTTTGAAGGACGGCATCGTTGGACTCCTTTGGCTAGACGTTTTGGTTGGGTCTTCAGTACGCGCCGCCGACATGATGCTCGGCAACGTAATGGTCCGGTCCCACAGCTACGAGTTTCGCGACGATGGGCTCGTCGCCGAGCTTGCGGATTGGGCTTGGAATCTCGTCGGCGGCGAGCATGCGCTTCGCGTGTCTGCGCGACGGATCGGCGACGGGCACCGCGCTCATCAGCTTGCGCGTGTACGGATGACGCGGCGCCTCGAACACCGCCGCGCGCGGCCCGATCTCGACGATCTGCCCGAGATACATCACCGCCACGCGATGACTCACGCGCTCCACGACCGCCATGTCGTGCGAGATGAAGAGATACGCGACGCCCAGTTCGCGCTGCAGATCGAGCATCAGGTTGACGATCTGCGCGCGCACGGAGACATCGAGCGCGGATACGGATTCATCGGCGATCACGACTTTCGGGTTCAACGCGAGCGCGCGCGCAATCGCGATGCGCTGTCGTTGACCGCCCGAGAATTCATGCGGATATCGTTGCGCGGCTTCGGCCGGCAAGCCGACCTTGTCGAGCAGCCAGTCGACGCGCGCCTGTGCTTCTCTTCCACTCGCGACGCGATGCACGAGCAGCGGTTCCATCACCGAAAATCCCACGGTCAGACGCGGATTGAGCGACGCGAAAGGGTCCTGAAAAATGAACTGGATATTGCGTCTGAGCGTCTGCAGCGCATGACCTTCGAGCTTGCTGATGTCGCGTCCATCGAATTCGATGGAACCGCTCTGACTCTCGACGAGCCTCAGCAACGAGCGCCCCGTCGTGGACTTGCCGCAGCCCGATTCGCCGACGAGCGCGAGCGTTTCGCCCGGACGCAAATCGAAGCTCACGCGCTCGACCGCATGCACCGCGGCCGTCGTGCGGCCGAACAAGCCGCTCTTCACCGGAAAGCGCGTGACGAGATCGCGCACGCGCAAGATGGGCGCGATGCTTTCATCGACGGCAGGCTGCTTCTCCTTCTCGACCGCTTCCGAGGGGCGCAACGCGCTCGCGTCGTCGGGCGCACTTTGCACCGGCTCGACTTCGAGGATCGGGAACTTCGCGGGACGATCGGTGCCGCGCATCGCGCCGAGCGTCGGCACGGCGGCGAGCAAAGCCTTCGTGTACGGATGTTTCGGCGCGTGAAACAGCACGTCGGATTCGGCCTCTTCCACTTTCTCGCCGCGATACATCACGAGCACGCGATCCGCCACTTCCGCGACCACGCCCATGTCGTGCGTGATGAAGATCACGGCCATGTTCAGATCGTCCTGCAGGCCGCGCACGAGTTGCAGGATCTGCGCCTGAATCGTCACGTCGAGCGCGGTCGTCGGCTCGTCGGCAATCAGAAGCGCGGGCTTGCACGAGAGCGCCATCGCGATCATCACGCGCTGGCGCATGCCGCCCGACAACTGATGCGGATAGCGCGCGAACACGCGTCGCGATTCGGGAATGCGCACGAGGTCGAGCAGACGCAGTGCCTCGGCGCGCGCTTCCGAGCGGCTCTTGCCCTGATGCAACGCGATGGCTTCCGCGATCTGGTCGCCGACCGTGAACACCGGATTGAGCGATGTCATCGGCTCCTGGAAGATCATCGCGATGTCCGCGCCGCGCACGCCGCGCATCGTCGCCGACGACGCTTTCGCGAGATCGAGGACTTGTCCGTTGCGTCGGCGAAACGCGATGCCGCCCGAAACGATGCGTCCGCCGCCATGCTCGACGAGACGCATCAGCGCGAGCGATGTGACCGATTTGCCCGAGCCCGATTCGCCGACGATCGCGAGCGTCTCGCCGCGATCCACGGTGAACGAAATATTGCGCACGGCTTCGATCGTGCGCGAACGCGAGCGAAACGAGACCGACAGATCGCGCACGTCGATGACGCGGGAATCGGGCAAGGTGGCGTTCATCATCGGTAGATCGCCGTGACGGGCGCTTCGCCCACGCGCGCGAAGCCGCGATACATGCCTTCCGTGTTGAACGGCAGCACGACGTTGCCTTTCGCATCGACGGCGACGAGCCCGCCGCGTCCTTCAATGCGCGGGAGCTTGTTCATCACGACATCGTCCGATGCCTCCGCAAGCGACACGCCGCGGTATTCCATCTGCGCCGAGACATCGTAGGCGGCGAGCATGCGCATGAACATCTCGCCCGTGCCCGTGGTCGAGACCGCGCAGGTCGCGTCGTTCGCGTAACAGCCCGCGCCGATCAGCGGCGCATCGCCGACGCGGCCGGCCTGCTTGTTCGTGATGCCGCCCGTCGATGTCGCCGCCGCGAGATGACCGCTCGCGTCGAGCGCGACCGCGCCGACCGTGCCGAACTTCTTGTCCGGATCGATGGGATCGCCCGCATCGTTCGTATCGCCCGCACCGTTAGGGAAGGCGAACTTCGTCGTGGCATCGTGATCGAGCATCGTGCCCGACGTGCCGCGCGCCTTCTGCCATTGCTGATATCGCGCTTCGGTGTAGAAGTACGACGGATCGACGAATTCGAGGCCCTGCGCCGCAGCGAACGCCTCCGCGCCGGCCGCCGTGAACATGACGTGATCGCTCACGTCGAGCACGCGACGCGCGGCGAGCACCGGGTTCTTCACGCGCGTCACGCAACTGATCGCGCCGGCTTCGAGCGTCGCGCCGTCCATCACGGAAGCGTCGAGCTCGTGCGTGCCGGCCGCCGTGAACACCGCGCCGTGACCCGCGTTGAAGAGCGGACAGTCTTCGAGCAGGCGCACGGCTTCGGTGACGGCATCGAGCGCGCTGCCGCCATCGGCGAGCACGCGCTGGCCCGCGCTCAGGATCACGGTGAGCGCCGTGTGATAGCGCCCTTCCGTTTCGGCGTTCATCGCTTGGCGCAGGATCGTGCCCGCGCCGCCGTGAATGGCAATGACTGGTGTGGCCTTCATGATTCGCGCGGTTCCGTGTGAGTGTGTCGTTTCGCCGCCGTGCGGCGCGTTGCCTGAACCGCTTGCGCATCGTTGGGCAGCGACGGCGCGACGAGCCACGGCAAAACGAATTCGGTCAGCCCCGATGCCGCCTCGACCGAGCGCCTGGCCCGATGCGCGACCGCATCGCACAGCGCTTCGATGACGGCGAGCACGGCCGTATCGCAATTCGCCGCGAGCCTGCGCTCGGCGCGGATCGCGAGCACGAGATCCGCGACTGGCGCGAGCGGCGACGCGCCGCTGTCCGTCAACGCGACCACGCGCAGACCGTGATCGCGCGCGAGCCGCGCAAGCGTGATGGTGTCGTCGACGTAACGCGGAAACGCGATCGCGATGAGCACATCGCCGCGCGACGCCGTGAAAAGCCTGCGCGCCGCGTGAGACGGCCCGCCCGTCAACGCGAGCGACTGCACGTTCGCGCAATACGGTGTGAGCCCGTGCTCCATCAGGCCGGCGAGAAACGCGCTCGCGCCGTAGCCGATCACGAAGACGCGCGGCGCGGCGAGGATCGTATCGACGATCGCCTCGGCCTTCGCGCCATCGACGGAGGTCTGTGCAAGACGCAGATTCGCGGCCGCCTGCGCGAGCGACGCATCGAACACTTCGGCCCCGCTCGCGGGCGATTCGAGCGCGGTGCGCAGGCGCTCGACCGGCGCGATGGTCGCCTCGAAGCCGCGCACGAGCGCCTCGCGAAACGCCGGATAACCGGAGAAGCCGAGCGCGCGCGCGAAACGGTTGGCCGTCGCCACCGACGCGCCCACCGCGCCCGCCAGTTCGTCGATGCGCATCGTCGCCGAACGGAACAGGTTCGCCAGCACGAACGCTCCCATGCGCCGGTGTATCGGCGTGAGCGTCGGCATGGCCGCGGCGATGCGCGCGGAGATCAGGTCGTCGGCGCTCGCCGGCGCACGAACCGATAGTGAACGGGACATGAAACGCGCTGCGACCTCATGGCGATGAAACCCGATGAAAGTATATTTACTCGAAAACGCGGCCAAAAAAAATTCATTTTCATCGAACTCGGGTTTTCGATAACGCGCGAGAGCGGGCCGCGTCCGCTGCATCGATCATGCACAATACGGGGCGCGTCGCCATGCCAAGGCGCGTTTCCAGTCATTCACGGCCCCTATGAATTTCGATTTCCTGCCCGATCCGCTGCCTCATCTGCTCGCCATTCATCCGTGGGCGCAGACGGTCGCGGGTCTCATCGCGCTCGCGCTGATCGCGCTTTTTCTGCAATGGGTCGTGGCGCGCATCATGCTCTATGTCGCGCATCGGCTGCTCGTGCTCGCGGGGCATCAGGCGTGGGACCGCGCGTTCATCGAGCATCGCGCTTATCACCGTCTCTGGTACGCGGTGCCGTTCGCGACGGTCGCGCTCGGCATTGACGAAGTGCCGCGTATCGGCCACTGGGAAACGATCATCGGCCGCGTCGCGCACGGCGGCGCGTGGGTCTGCATGTTCTTCGCCGCCGGCAGCGCGCTTTCCGCGTGGCAGGACGTCTACGCGGAAAGCAAGGAAGCGCAGACGCGCTCGATCAAGGGCTATATCCAGATCGGCAAGCTCGCGCTCGGCCTCGTGTGCGGCGTGCTCGTCCTGTCGATACTGATCGACCGTTCGCCGCTCTGGATGCTCTCCGGACTCGGCGCGCTCTCGGCGGTGCTGCTGCTCGTCTTCAAGGACACCTTGCTGTCGCTCGTCGCGAGTACGCAGTTGACGTCGAACGACATGTTGCGCATCGGCGACTGGATCGAAATGCCGCAGGCCGGCGCCGATGGCTTCGTGAAGGACATCGCGCTGCACACGGTCAAGGTGCAGAACTGGGACAACACCGTGACCACGGTGCCGACCTACAAGCTTTTTTCGGAGAGCTATCGTAACTATCGGCACATGTTCGAATCGGGCGGGCGGCGCATCAAGCGAACCATGCGGATCGACGCACAATGCGTGCGCTTCGTCACCGAGGAAGAGACCGCGCGCCTCAAGCACTTTCGCCTGCTGCACGATTATCTCGAACAGAAGCAGACCGAGGTCGAGCAGGCCAACCGCAATCTCGGCGAACTCGCGAACGAGCCCGCGAACCGGCGGCGGCTGACGAATATCGGCACGTTCCGCGCGTATGGGCTCGCGTATTTGCAGCGCCATCCAGAGATTCGCCAGGACATGACGATCATGGTGCGCATGATGGAGCCGGAATCGCAGGGCATTCCGATCGAGGTTTATTGCTTCACCGCGACGACCGCGTGGACGCAATACGAGCGCATTCAGGGCGACGTATTCGATCATCTGCTCTCGATACTTCCGGAGATGGGCCTGCGGCTTTATCAGGCGCCGTCGGGCGCGGACTTCTCCGGCGCCGCGGGCCGTCTGCGCGGCGAAATGCCCTTGATATGACAGGCGCGCATTCCGCGATTTCCACGATTTCCGCCGTCGAAAAGAATCAGGCAAGAATCGTCCAGTTTTGTGTATTCACGTTGACGCTTCCCGTCCGTACGATCTAACCATCGCCGATGCGCCCTTTTTCCGCGGTCTCACAACCGCGGTGGAGTCGTTTTTTCTCGCGCATCGCCACTCAAATCGTCATAAAAGGAAAGCTCAACGTGATCGATCGCGTCCATGCCATGCGCGTCTTTACGCGTATCGTCGATACGAACAGCTTCACGCGCGCGGCCGAGTCGCTCGGCATGCCGCGCGCGAGTGTTTCGACGACCGTGCAACAACTCGAAGCGCTAGTCGGCGTGCAATTGCTCGCACGCACGACGCGGCGTCTGAATCTCACCGTCGACGGCGCCGCCTATTACGAGCGCTGCGCACAGATCCTCGCTGATATCGACGAACTCGAATCCGGTTTCGGCGCGGGCGAGGAGCGTCTGCGCGGACGGCTGCGCATCGAAATGCCCGATACCGTCGCGACGTCGATCGTCGTGCCCGCGTTGCCGGAGTTTCACGCGCGTTATCCGCAGATCGAGTTGTCGATCGGCATCGGCAATCGCAACGTCGATCTCGTCGGCGAAGGCGTCGATTGCAGCGTGCAGCTCGGCGAGTTGCCGGATTCCGGCCTGATCGCGCGCCGGCTCGGAGTGCTCGAACAGGTGACGTGCGCGAGCCCCGCGTATCTGGAAAAGCACGGCACGCCGGAGACGCTCGGCGAACTCGCGCAGCACGTCGCGGTGAACTGCCTTGCGCAAAAAAGCGGACGCCCGGCCGACTTCGATTTCGATGTCGACGGAAAGCCCGTCACGATGAAGATGCGCGGCTTCGTTCAGGTCGCGGACGAGCACGCGTACCTCGCGTGCGGCGTCGAAGGGCTCGGGCTGATCCAGCCGTTGCGGATCGCGGCGCAGCCGTATCTGCGCTCGGGACAATTGTGCGAAGTGCTGCCGCAATGGAAATCGCCGCCGCTCAAGGTGTCGGTGGCGTTTCTGAAAAGCCGTCAGGCGACGCCGCGCGTGTCGGTGTTCGTCGACTGGCTCGCGACGCTTTTCGAGCGTTCGCAGCAGATCGACGATACCCTGACGAGCCTGTATCGCTCGGCGCAGCGGCGCGGTTCCACACGCCGGGACCGGCCCGAGGAAGAAACCGCCGACGCGTGATCGTAGCGTCGCGCTATCGCACCGGCGTAGCCGCGTTCGCGCCCACGACCGTGTTCCACTTGCGCACTTCCCAACGCTCGACCAGCCCGTTCGTCACGTATGGATCGTTCTTCGCGAAGTCTTCCGCGGCGGCGGGCGAATCGCTGTGAAACAACAGCATCGCGCGATCGGCGGGCGCATCGAGCGCGCCCGCGAGCACGATGTCGCCCCGCTCCACCGCCGCCCACGCGAGCGCCAGATGCGAATCGCGAAACTGCGCGCGGCGCTCCAGATAGTCTGAACTAAGTTCGTAGATCAACAAATAGTGCATCGCCCTCTCCTTTGGAGAAACAGTGCCGGATTCATCCCGCTAGTGTGTCCTATTTCCGAGATCGAAACCAAGAGTTCAATCGGAAGTCTCTGATCGCCTTACGATAGCGTTTCGAAGATCATGTGCGGATACCCGTAAAGGAATTTGCCATGCACCGCGACCAGCCTCCCTGCAACACGTGCGCGAAGCACGATTGCCGCACTTGCGCGTGGACGTCGCCACTCGACGCTTCGTACAGCACGTTCGTCCCGCCCCATTCCATGCCGTCGCTCGCCGCGCTTTCCGTGAAAAATGCGGAACCCGTGCCGGCCGCATCGCGCCGGATCGCCATCGCCGTCAGGCGCATTCTCAAAATATTCTCGAACTGAGCCATTTCGCCACGCTGAAGCGAGCGCCATGCGCGTCGAATCGATGCGACGTTTCCTAATTAAGTTTGCATGCCTCTTTTTAGGATAGCTTCGCATATAAAATCCGCGGCGCACCTGCGCTTGCGTCAAGCGCTCATGTAGAAAGGAAATTCAGTCGATGAGCATTAATCTGGTCCAGGCGGTCCACGCCGCGTTCCCGGAAAACGTCCTCGAACAGCTGTCACGCCAGTTCGGCATCTCGGGGCAGGTCCTCCGGCAACTGGTGGGACGTTTCGGGCCGGGACTCGTCGCGTCGCTGATGGACCGGGCCACGCTCGTCCCCGGCTCGCAGGCGGTGTACACCGTCATCATGCAGCCGGAGACGAACGCCTACATCGCGGATCAGTTACCCAAGCTGATCGCGACCACCGGCGGTCTCAAGCAGCTCGAAGCCACCGGTCACGCTCTCGCCGCGCTCGCAACGGGTCAGCGCGTCGATGCACTGGCCGATACCGTATCGACCGAAACCGGGGTTCCCACGCAAGCGACCGCAGCGTTCGCCGGCATCGTGGCCGCCGTGCTCTTCGGCGTCATGAAGCGGCACTTCCTGCTCGCGCAGTGGGGGCTGCCGCAAGTGCCCACGCTGATGCGCGAGCAGGTCGGCGAGATCCATGCGTCGATGTCGAACGCGATCGCGGCGGCTATCGGCGTCGGCAATACCGAAGGCTTCACCACTGGCATCACGCCACGGCTCGATGCGGTCGTAGCGAGCCTGGCGCCGCGTGCCGATGGCGACATCGCAGAGGCGGCGAGGCCCGAGCCGGTCGTGAAAGCATCCATGCAAACCGCGCCTGTGTCCGAACCCCCGCCGCTTTCGCCCGCGCTTTCGCCGCCGCCTCTCGTGCCTCCGATGCGCGCACCGGTACGCAAGCCATCGCGAAATCGTTCGAACAAGTGGATCTGGCTGCTTTTTGCGTTGTTGGCCGCCATTCTCGGGCTGGTCTATTACCGCGGCTTCACGCACGACGCCAGCGCCCAACCGGGCGCCGCTCCTGTCGCGCCGGAAGTCGCTACGCCGCCGGCGCCCGCGCCTGCTTCGTCAGCAATGCCATCGAGTACGCCGATCATCACGGAGCCCGCGCAGCCAGCGTCGCCCGTCGTGACGGCAAGCGCACCCGCGGCGGCATCGCAAGCGGCTTCGGCGCCGAGCGTCGCGCCGGCCTCGTGGAAAGACGGGCAGTTGCGGTTCGACGTCAACGCGGCGGGCGTCCCGGCGATCGCCGCAACGGTCGGAACCGAAGCGGAAAAAACGCTTCTGATCGAGACGTTGACTGCTCGCTTCGGAAAGGGCTACACGGCGAACGTTTCCGTCGTTCCGGAAACGCGCCCGGCAACCTGGCTTTCGCGCCTGAACGACTTTGTCCCGCTCATGGCCGTGCCCGGCGCGGAAGTCAAGATCAGCGGCTCGAAAGTGGAGTTGAGCGGCGCGGCCGCGAACCCGAAGCTCGGCTGGGCCGATCGTCTGGGAAGCACGCTCGGCGGCATGTTCCAGGTCGCGGTGTTCGACGTCGACAGCGCGGTCGCCAGCGCGACGCAATCCTTTCGCAGCGCAATGAAGAGCCTGCTCGCCACGAAAGCGCCTTGCTCCGGCGACAAGCTGAGCCAGGTGCTCGACCTTCAGGTGGTCAATTTCGAGCGCTCGAGCGCGCAGATCCCGAACAGCGCGTACGCCACGCTCGGCGAGACGTCGCAGCTACTCAAGCGTTGCGCCGACAACGGTTCGATGGTGAATCTCGAAGTCGCGGGTTATTCGGATGGCCAAGGCGCGGCATCCGCGAACCTGGAAGTGTCGAAGGAACGTGCTCAGTCGGTCCGTGGCTACCTCGTGCGATACGGCGTGCCGCCGCAATCCCTCACGGCCAAGGGTTACGGCAGCGCCAACCCGGTCGCCGACAACGAAACCGCCAGCGGACGTTTCGCGAATCGCCGGATCGAGTTCGTGGTCAGTAAGAGCTAAGAGCCGATCAAGCTCGCATTTTGATACGCCGTCGCACGAAAGCGCGACGGCGTTTTCATCGGTGCTCGCGCGATAAGCGCTTCATGGCCGACTCAGTTCGGCTTCGCGAAATCGTTCTCGGCCCAGCGCTCGGCGCTCGCCTTGCTCAGCTTGAATGCCGGCGACACGCGCACGTGCGCGAGTTGCGCGCCGTAGGCATCGAAGGCCTTGAGATTGGCGTAGGGATCGTCTTCATCCGGAACGATCTCCAGCGTGACGGTGACGTCTTCGCCCTGAATGTCGATGGTGACGTTCTTGTTCAACATCGCATGACGCTGCTGCTCATGCCGACGCAAGACTTCCGAGGCCGTCTTGACCAGCGTGCGGAACGCGTTCGCATCGAGCGGCTTCGGGTTTTTCTTGTCGCGGCCCATCGTCCAGGGGCCGACCAGCGAGGGCTCGGTCTCGCCCGTTTGAATCATCTCGACGGCCCAGCCGTCGTCGTCCTCGTTCTTGATCACGCGCGCGGTCCAGCCGTCGTCGCGCCAGAGGCGGGCTTCGTGGATCACATCGTCGGTGGAGGGAAATTCGGAATCAGTCATATCGTAGCAACGCAAGCAGTAAGGCAATGCGACGGATTTTACCTTGGAGCAGCGCGCGGCATCGTTCGTGCTCGAAGGATTAACCAGACGGCCAGTGTCATACCCAAACGCATTGCGCCGTGCTACTTTGCATGCACCGGGACCTCCGGAATCCATCTGCAACGCAATCAATACGCCGTAAAACTCAGTTAAGGAGCGACCTCATGTTTGCATTCTTTGGTACTTTGATCGTCGGACTCGTCGTCGGTCTCATCGCGCGCGCGCTCAAGCCGGGCGACGACAACATGGGTTGGATCATGACCATCGTCCTCGGCATCGCCGGCTCGCTGATCGCGGGCTATGTCGGCCGGGCGCTCGGCTGGTATCAGCCGGGACAGCCGGCGGGATGGATCGCCTCGGTAATCGGCGCAATCATCCTGCTCGTCGTCTGGGGAATGATCCGCAAGCGCACGTAACGCCGCGCCGCACTTTTTTTGACGAAACGCCTCGTCCGGGTTCGGACGAGGCGTTTGTTTTATCGGGCGATGCGCTCGACATCGACCTCCACTCCGCCGCGCACGACGCGATTTCGAAGCGAACCGCCAAGCCAGTACGAAAGCTCGGCCGGCCGGCCGATGCGCCAGGCGACGAAATCCGCCGTCTTGCCGGCTTCGAGCGATCCGTGCGTCGCTTGCAAGCCGAGCGCCTTCGCCGCATGCGTCGTCGCGCCGGCGAGCGCCTCTTCCGGCGTCAGGCGAAACAGCGTGCAACCCATATTGAGCATCATGCGCAACGAGAGCGCGGGCGACGTTCCCGGATTCAGATCGCTCGCGAGCGCGATCGGCACGCGATGCCGCCGCAGCACATCGATAGGCGGCAATTGCGTTTCGCGCAACATGTAGAACGCGCCCGGCAGGAGCACGGCGACGGTGCCGGATTGCGCCATCGCGGCCGCGTCGTCCTCGGTCATGTATTCGAGATGATCCGCCGACAATGCCCGATACCGCGCCGCCAACGACGATCCATGCAAGGACGACAACTGTTCGGCGTGCAGCTTCACGGGCACGCCCAGTTCGCGCGCGCATCGGAACACGCGCTCGACCTGCTGCGTCGAGAACGCGATGTGCTCGCAGAACGCATCGACGGCATCGACCAGCCCTTCCTCGACGAGCGCGGGCAGCATCTCGTCGCAGACATGGGCGATGTAGTCATCCGCGCGATTCGCGTACTCGGGCGGTAACGCGTGCGCGGCCAGGCAGGTCGCGCGCACGGTCAGCGGCAGCGCTTGCCCGAGACGGCGCGCAACGGCGAGCATCTTGCGTTCGTTCGCGAGGTCGAGCCCGTAGCCGGACTTCACTTCGAGCGTCGTCACGCCTTCGCGCATCAGGCCGAGCGCGCGCGCTTTCGCGGCGTCGAACAGCGCGTCCTCGCTGGCTTCGCGCGTCGCCCGCACCGTGCTCGCAATGCCGCCGCCGCGCGCCGCGATCTGCGCATAGCTCACGCCTTCGAGCCGCTCTTCGAATTCGCCGCTGCGATCGCCGCCGAAAACCAGATGCGTGTGACAGTCGATCAGGCCCGGCGTCACCCACGCGCCTTCGAGATCGACACGCTCGCATTCGCCGATATCCGGCGTCGCCGCGCGCGGGCCGATCCATTCGATGCGCGCGTCGTCGGTCAGGATCGCCGCGTCTTCGATGGCCGAATACTTGCCATCGGCCATCGTCGCGGCGTGGCAGTGTTGCCAGAGCGTTTTCATCGCTTGTCGATCATCGGCAGATCGAGGCCTTGCTCGTGCGCGCATTGCACCGCGATGTCGTAGCCGGCATCCGCGTGACGCATGACGCCCGTCGCCGGATCGTTGTGCAGCACGCGCGCGATACGCGCATCGGCCTCAACGCTGCCGTCGCATACGATCACGACGCCCGCGTGCTGCGAAAAGCCCATGCCGACGCCGCCGCCGTGGTGAATCGACACCCAGGTCGCGCCGCTCGCCGTGTTCAGGAGAGCGTTGAGCAGCGGCCAGTCGGACACGGCGTCCGAGCCATCCTGCATCGCTTCGGTCTCGCGATTCGGGCTCGCGACCGATCCGGAATCGAGATGATCGCGGCCGATCACGACCGGCGCCGACAACTCGCCGTTACGCACCATCTCGTTGAACGCGAGGCCGAGCTTCGCGCGCAGGCCGAGACCGACCCAGCAGATGCGCGCCGGCAGGCCCTGGAAGCTGATGCGTTCGCGCGCCATGTCGAGCCAGCGATGCAGATGGGCGTCGTCGGCGATCAGCTCCTTCACTTTCGCGTCGGTCTTGTAGATGTCCTCGGGATTGCCCGACAGCGCGGCCCAGCGGAACGGCCCGACGCCGCGGCAGAACAGCGGACGGATATATGCCGGCACGAAGCCCGGAAAGTCGAACGCGTTTTCGACGCCCTCTTCCTTGGCCATCTGGCGGATGTTGTTGCCGTAGTCGAAGGTCGGCACGCCCTGTTCGCGGAACGCGAGCATCGCGCGCACGTGCTCGGCCATCGATTGCTTCGCGGCTTTCACGGTCGCCGCCGGCTCGCTCTGCGCGCGGTCGCGGTACTGCGCCCACGTCCAGCCTTTCGGCAGATAGCCGTTGAGCGGATCGTGCGCGCTCGTCTGGTCCGTGACCATGTCCGGGCGCACGCCGCGGCGCACGAGTTCGGGCAGCACGTCCGCCGCGTTCGCGCACAACGCAACGGAAATCGCGCGGCCTTCGGACGTGTGGCGCTCGATGCGCGCGAGGGCGTCGTCGAGATCGGTCGCCTGTTCGTCGACGTAACGCGTCTTCAGACGGAAATCGATGCGGCTCTGCTGACATTCGATGTTCAGCGAACACGCACGAGCGAGCGTCGCCGCGAGCGGCTGCGCGCCGCCCATGCCGCCGAGACCCGCGGTGAGCACCCAGCGGCCTTTGAGGTCGCCGCCGTAATGCTGCCGGCCGGCTTCGACGAAGGTCTCGTAGGTACCCTGCACGATGCCCTGACTGCCGATGTAGATCCAGCTGCCGGCGGTCATCTGCCCGTACATCGCGAGACCCTTCGCGTCGAGCTCGTTGAAGTGTTCCCAGTTCGCCCAGTGCGGCACGAGATTCGAATTCGCGATCAACACGCGCGGCGCGTTCTCATGGGTCTTGAACACGCCGACCGGCTTGCCCGACTGGACGAGCAGCGTCTCGTCCGCTTCGAGACGCTTCAGCGTTTCGACGATCTTGTCGTAGCACGCCCAATCGCGCGCCGCCCGGCCGATGCCGCCGTACACCACGAGTTCCTTCGGATTCTCGGCCACTTCGGGGTCGAGATTGTTCATCAGCATGCGCAGCGGCGCTTCGGTGAGCCAGCTCTTGGCGTTGAGTTGCGTGCCGCGCGGCGCGCGGATCTCGGTGTCGCGAAAACGGGAAGACGAAGTCACGGATTGCTCCTGCGCATCAAGAAAGTAAGTGTCGACGGACGCGGACGAAGACCCGCGTCGAGTTGGCTTAATCTTCTTGTATATACAACTTTGCTTGTATTAGGGGAATCCCGAGGCCTTCCGCTGGTTGGAATCGCTCGTTGTATAGACAATCGTCATAGCACGGGCACACCGCCGTCGCGTTTGACTTCGCGCAACGAGAGCATCGATTCGACGGCCGTCACGCCCGGAAGCGTCCGCAGCACGTCGCGCATGAAGACGCCGTATTCGTCGAGATCGCGCGCGATGATCTGAAGCAGATAATCCGCCGTGCCGGAAATGTTGTGGCACGACACGATGCGTGGAATGCCTTGAATTTCGCGCTCGAAGCGGTCGGACAGCGCGCGGTCATGCACGCTGAAGCGCACCTGCGCGAACGCGACGACGCCCAGTTCCAGCGCTCTGCGCGACAGGACGGCCCGATAACCGTCGATGAATCCCTCGGTTTCCAGACGCTTGAGACGGCGCGCGCACGGCGTCTCGCTCAGGCCGACGCGCTCGGCCAGTTTCGCGACCGGCATGCGGCCATCCTGTTGAAGCGCGGCGAGCATTGCGCGGTCGATACGGTCGATTCCGGTCATGGAGCTTTCCCCTTAAGTTTGAATCGATTCTAGGGGAAAGCTTCGATTCGAATCGCCAAGACAACTCAAAAATGCCGCAAAACGCTCCGTCCGAAGTGGCACGATGAAGCCTTCCAGGAGGAAACACATCATGGTTTCGCCACATTTGCTTTGGGTTTTCATCGGCCCGCTCGCGGTCGTGTACGCGCTGCCCGGACCGGACATGGCGCTCATGCTGCAGACGAGCGGCGCGCGCGGTTTCCGGCACGGACTCGCCGTGGCCGCCGGTCTCGCGACGGCGCGCGCGACGCACGTGACGCTCTCGGCGCTGGGCGTCGCTGCGCTTTTGCGCAGCGCGCCGTGGCTCTACGACGGCGTGCGCATCGCGGGCGGTCTGTATCTCTCTTACGTGGCAATCCAGATTTTCCGCTCGCCCGCGTTCGGGCTCGACGCGGCGTCCGGGCAAACCGCATCCACGCTGCGATCGGCCTACGCGAAGGGCATTCTGAGCAGCATCCTCAATCCGAAGGCGCTACTGTTCTGCTCAGTCCTGCTGCCGCAATTCGTGCGTCCGGAGGCGGGCCCGGTCTGGTCTCAGGTGCTGGAACTGGGCATCGTGCTGGTCGCGGTCGGCATGATGTTCGACCTCGCGCTGGCGGCGGGCGCGGTGCGTATTTCCGGCTGGCTGCGCCGTCACCCGAAAGCGCAGACCGTGCAGCGCTGGACGTTCTCCGCGGCGCTGCTCGCGTTCGCTGCGCGGCTTTCGCTGGAGTGATTTCAGACTTCGAGCGGCTTCAGAAAGAGCTCGTGCTTGGGCGCGAAATGCGCGTAAAGCGGCAAGATCGCGCCGCCCATCGCGCGGGCGTCGGGGCCGATCTGCCCTTCGACGAGACGCGGCCGTGTCATGCCTTGCCAGTCGAATGCGCCGAGCGCGTCGTTGGTGCGGCCGATCACCTCGCGCAGCAAGATCCGGTCGATTTCACCGTCGATCACCACGGCTTCGAGATCGAGCAGCGCCGACGACGACGCAATGCCCGCCGCGATCGCGGGACACGTGTCGCGCATCCACGCTTCCGATAGCGCGCGCCACTCGGGCGACCACGCGCGCTCATCGTGTGCGGCGGCGGCCGGCGCGCCCGCCGCGGCCAGCGCCTTTTCCAGCACGTATACCGACGCCGTGTTGAGCAATTGGCCCGCGCGCTTGCCGCTTGCGCGATCGACGAGCGGCAACGAGCCGATCGCGCCCGCGTTGCCGCCCGGCCCCGCGTGCAATCGGCCATCGATGACAAGCCCGCCGCCGATGAACGTCCCGATGAACACATACAAAAAGTCGCGCAGCCCGCGCCCCTGGCCCATCACGAGCTCGGCGGCGCACGCGGCCGTCGTGTCCTTCGCGAACTCGACGGGCAGCGCGGTCATCGCTTCGATGCGCGCGCGGATGTCGATGTCGTCCCACGCCGCGAGCGCGTCGGGCGGCGTGTCGAAGAAATCGCGCCAGCCGCCGATCCACAGCGGCGCTGCGACGCCGATGCCCGCAATCTTGCGCGCGTCGTCGCCGAGCGCGGCCGTGACGTGCGCGAGCCGCGTTTCCAGCGCGGGAAAAAGCGTATGCGGATCGGGATAGGCATATTCCAGCGTCTCGCGCGTCCGCACATTGCCGGCGAAGTCCATCGACAACACGTCGAGACTGCGCCGCCCCACTTTCACGCCGATGGAAAACGCACCGTCCGCGCGCAGCGAAATCGGCACCGACGGCTGACCGATGCGTCCGCGCACACGCGCGCGCGGCTCTTTCGCGAGCAGGCCGTCTGCGATCAGATGATCGACGATCAGCGAGACCGTCTGCATCGACAGGCGCGTCATGCGCGCGATATCGGCCTTGGCCAACGCGCCATGAAGCCGGATCGCCTGCAGAACGATGCGCTCGTTGAACTGGCGCATGCCCAACTGGTTCGAGCCGACGGAATGCATCGAGGCTTTGCGCGCCGGCCGCTCAGACATCGGTCCGGACCTCGCGGCGCAGGCGTGCGCGCCGTCCTTGGTTCATGTATTCGTCCCCGTTTGATTAATTCCAGTGCTTTTATTTAAAGCATCGGCGCCGATTTTAGCAAGCGCCTTCCTGCGCGCCATCAGCGGATTTTTTTTCGGGATTTTTAGCCGGTTATGTTCGGCGGGAGCGTCATCGCCGATCAACCCTGTCCCGTCGAGATCATGAGCACCCTGGAAGCCCTTCACGCGATCGTCAACGACGAAAACGCGCCGCAAATCATTCGCGATCACATCGTCGATTCGCTGCAGTTCGCGCTGCGCAATCATCCGGGCTATTTCACGCGCAAGGAGGTTCAATGGCTCGCGCAATGGGAAGACACGCGCATTCCGATTGCGGCGGCGAAGGTATTGAACGAGATGAAGACGGTTTGAAGCGCGCCGCGCTCAGTGCGTGCCTGAAGCGCGCGCGTGCCATTCGTAGTCGAGCACGGTCGCCTGCACCGGCTCCGACAGGCTTTCGACGAAGGCGATCACTTCCGGGTCCTTGACGAAGCTCGCGGCCGAACTCGCCGCGAGAATCGCCGAGCTGTCCTGCGGCCGCGCGACGAGGAAGCCCTGCACATAATCCACGCCGATCTCCTGCAGCGCGCGCAAGGTGTCGATGTCCTCGACCCACTCCGCGACGCTGCGCATGCCGAGATTGCGCGCGAGCGCCACGATCGCCTCGACGATCGCGATATCGGCCGGATGCGCGCACATCGAGCGCACGAATTCGCCGTCGATCTTGAGGGCATCGGCGGATAGCGCCTTCAGATATTTGAACGACGTGTAGCCCGCGCCGAAGTCGTCGAGCGCGATCTTGCCGCCCATGTCGTGCACGCGCGCGATGAAACGCTGCGTGTTCTCCAGATCGTGCAGCGCAACGCTCTCCGTAATTTCGAGACACAGGTAATGCACGATCGACTGATGACGCGCGAAGAGCGCGAAGATGTCTTCCATGAACTGCTCGTCGTTCAGCGAGCCGCCCGAGAGATTCACGCAGATGAACTGCGTGTTGTCGAGGCGATGCTGATGCACCTCGATCCACTCCAGCAGCGTGGAGATGACCCAGCGATCGATCGCCGCGATATTGCCCGATTCCTCCGCCGCGACGATCACCTTGCCGGCGGGCAGCGTCGCGCCGTCGGGCGCGCGCATGCGCAGCAGGACTTCGAAGTTGAGCGATTCGGTCGGCTTGGTAAGCGACATGATCGGCTGCATCACGAGGAAGAGTCCCGGCGGCAGGCGGTTGCGCCCGAGCGTTTCGACGAGCCTCAGTTCCTCCGCGCGCTCCTCGAACGCCGCGGCGCCCTTGCGGTACGTGACGAGATGCGTGTGCGCGACCTTCTTCGCTTCCCGGCACGCGCGATCCGCATGTGAGAGCGCATCCTGCACGCGCACGCCCTGCGAGCATTCGACGAGACCGATCGACGCCTTCACCTGAAACGCGCGATTGCCGACCTGATACGGCGCATCCGAGAGGATGGAAATGAGCTCGCGACATTGCGCGATGGCGTCTTCAATCGACGTGTCGTGCATCACGCAGACGAACTCGTCGCCGCCGATGCGTCCGACCGGATAGCTGCGCGTGAAGTGCGCGCGCGTGCGTGCCGCGACCTGGCGCAGCACTTCGTCGCCGCTGCGATGGCCGAAGAGATCGTTGACGAGCTTGAAGCGGTCGAGGTCCACATAGGCCAGCGCCCACGGCAGCGTTTCTTCGCTTTGAGCCGCAATCGCCTTTTCGACGCCGCGCCGGTTCAGCGAGCCGGTCAGCGAATCGTGTTCCGCGAGAAAACGCAGCCGCTCGACGGCTTTCGAGCGTTCGGTCGTGTCCTGCAGCGAGCCTTCGATCCAGCCGTTCGAGCGGATCGCCTTCAACATGTAACGGCGCTCGCCGGTGCCGCGTTCGAGCGAGCCGCCCATTTCGAGCTCGCCGTCGCTGCCCTTCGAGGCCAGCGCCTGCAGCGCGCCCCACGCGCCGGCTTCGAAGTAATCGTTCCAGTGCCGCGCCCTGTAGTCGGCCTTTTGCAGATCGAGCATCGCGCGCAACGCGGGATTGGCGCGCACGAAGTGACCGTCGGAATCGAGCGTGAAGAGGCCGATCGGCGTGACTTCATAGGTGTTGCGCAATTCCATCTGCGCCTGGCGGCGGAAATCTCGCTCGGCGCGCATCTGCTCGGCGATCGCGAAGGCCGCCATCATGCTCGACGACAGCGCGGCCATCACCGTATTGACGCCGCCGACGAGCACCTTCAGCCCGAAGGCCGCGCCGAGCACTTCGGAGAACGTGGCGAACAGCACGATCGCGAGCGACGCGACATACCAGAGCACGGTTCGCGAGCGCGCCATCCACACGAGTCGCGCGAGGAAAAACAGCAGCACGCAGATGCCGAAACCGGCGATGACCCAGAGCGTCGGGATGAAAAGCTCATAAGGCAGCGCGAACGCGGCGGCGAGCAGCACGATGCCGACATACTGGATCACGCGCAGCAGCCAGCGATAGCCGACCACGCGCAACTCGCGCCGGAAAAGCTGTTGAAAGAGCGCGGCCGTGAGCAGGTAATAGGCCGCGAAAGTGATTTGCCGCAACGGTTGAATGAATTCCGACGGCAATACCCGGCCGAGCCATTGCATGTCCCAGCCCATCGCATTTGCGCAGAGGCGCAGATTGCCGACGAGCCACACGGCGAAAATCACATACGTCCACTCGTGATTGATGAGCGCCGTCACGAACACGAATACCGCGAGCGTCAGCAAACCGCCGGCGATGAGTCCGGAGCTTTCCTGAAAATCGAGCGATGAATTACGCAGGCCTTGCCATTCCCATGCAAATGCGTTGATTTGCGCCGGTCCGGAAAATGTGCCCCGGCAGAGAATGTTCTCCGGTTCTTTCAGCCTTCCGGCCTGAATCGAGAAACCGGCCTTGACCGCGCGCATTTCGCCGCTCAAGGCTTCGCGGCTCGCCTCGCCGAGCGGCGCGAGCGTGTCCGCGTTCCAGCAGGCAAGCGTTTGCGCATGACGCGAGGGCAATTCGACGACCGTGGACGAACTGGCGCTCATGCTGGGCGTCGTGAAACTGAACCAGACGGGCTTTTCGGAGAGACGCGTGTTGTAGCGCGAGATGGGCGTCACGCCGCGAAGTGCCGCGAGCGCATCGGCGGGATTCATGCTCGCGCTTTTATCGGCGACGACTCGCAGTTCGAGCGCAAGCGAGCCGCGCGTTTCGTATTGGCGCGGCAGAAAATAGAGCGTGGCGATCGTACCGAGCAGAATCAGAAAAGGCACGGCGTACACGGCCACCGCATACAGCGCGTCGTCGATCCACGAGCCTGTGCGTCTGAATCTCGATAAGGAAGCTGAAATAACCGACGCCATACCTGGAAAAACCCCCGTTTGCGCCCAGCGCGAAATGCGCCGGCGCAGACAGCAGCGGAACTCGAAGACCTCCGCGCGCCGCCGCTTTTTTGGCCAACCGGACCGCTCCCTGGTCCGGTTATTCGCTATTACCTTCTTGAATACGATCGTGCGCTTTTCACCTGCCGTAAGCCATCAACGGAGCGTCAGGGCATCGTACCGGTTCCCAGTCAAAAGATAAATCTACAGAATGCAAATCGATGTCGGGATGATGCGTGTGCACCATGTAATTGAAGAGCGGATGACGCGCTTCTTCCCAACGCTGACGCGCCGCGGCGACATCTTTCGCGAGCACGCGATGCGGCAGGCCGCCCACGTGCGACATCGGCAGGAATTCGTTGACGCCGAAAACATCCTTGAACAGCATCGCCTCGTACTCCCGATCCAACGGCGTGCGCGCCGTGATCACCATGTAATCGATCTCGTGCAATTCGCAGAACATCCAGAGCGCCTTGCACAACGCCACCTTCACTACTCGTCCAACCATGCCGCCCGCGACGCCCAGACGCGTCGCTTCCGCGAGGCGGCCGGTCGCCAGATTCTCGGGCAGACGCACCGACTGCTCGACGGCGAGCGGACCATACGCATTGGTCTGAATGCGCATGGTGCCGAGCGGCGCGCCGTCCAGCTTCGATTCCGCCAACAGCACGGCCGAGCCGCGATCGCGATCCGACTGCTCGATCGTCATCTTTTCGGCGAATTCGGGCAGATGCCGCCCGTAGGCCGAACGTCTGATGCTCACGGCTTTCTGCAATCCGCCATCGTCTTGGACGATACGAATAGTAAACGGCATGCGCTCCGTTTTCTGAAGTGCGGGGACGACCGTGAGAGTCGGGCGAACCGCCGATTCGGTTTGGTTAGCGGCGGCATTGTTGGCAAGGTTCAGACGTTCCATTTGTAAACCCCATTTTTTCTTGGCGATTGGAAAGTGCCGCGTGTTGAGGACGTTTATTGGTGGGTTCCTTACACGGGCGAATCGAGCCTCTCACGAAGTCAAATAACGAGGTGCGCGCTTGCCACTGTTTCTCAGCAACTTTCAGGCTAATTCAGTGGAAGAAAGCTTCTAATTGGCAGGTAGCCAATCGCCGGCAGTCGCCGCAAACGAATATGCATATGCCGTCCAGGAATATGCGAGCCCGATCAGGGTGAAAGAACGAGGGTAAGCAGCCATCGCTCGACGCGAGAGGCAATCAGGAGAATAGCGTTCGCCGAACAGTCGCGGATCATCGCGTAAACGCTGGAAAACACTTAAAAAAAGGGGTTCGGTAACGTTTGCTTACATTTTTTCTTCGCAGAATGTGCGAAACGGCCAAAGCGCAAAGATTGGGATTCGAGGCGGGCGGGAGAGGCCAAATTAAAAAGCGGGCGTCCTTTCAAAGGAGGCCCGCTTATCACGACATAATCATGTCGACAGTATGAAAACCGCTAAAACGAATTAGAAAATCAGTCTTCGTCGTCGAGCCAGGGGATATCCACGTCGGTAATGAACGCGACCATCGCGAGCGGACGGCCTTCCTGCCGCCCGATATTGCCGTCGGCGCGTTGCCATTCGCAGCGGAAAATCGTCGCGGGCGTATCGGCGAGCAGCGTGATGGTGCGAATCTCGTCGGGATCGTTATCTTCGACCGGGCCATCGAGCGACACGAGTAATTGCTGGGGCCACACGCCATCGGCGGGATCGTAGATTTTGTCCCCGTCGTGAATGACGACGTGCGCCTCGACGCCGATCGTCGCCGACGCCTCGACGATCATCTTTCCGAGGGCGCGCAGCACTGCGGTGGCGCGGCCCGAGTTGGCCTGGCGGATCGCGAGATCGCCGCGCGTCAGCGCCTGCTCGAGTTTGGGATTGGTTTTCTGTTGCGCCATATCTCTCTCTAGGGGTTCGTTGCGACTTTCGACGGGCGCTGCCCGGCTTAAGTTGCAGGCGGATCGTAGCATCGCACCAACAAAGATAGGTCGCGCGGGCGTCGGCGGCAAACCGGAAGGCGGCCGAAGCCCTCTCGACGGATAGACGACTTCGCGCTCAAGTTTGCGCACGATCGGCCGATATTGGGCTCATCCCCACCGAAATGCGTGACTGCCGTGCCGTTCATCGACCTGACTGCTCCTTTGCGCGTTCGTCCGCCGGCGCTCGCTTCCCGTATGCCGTCTGCGAGTGCCGCGCCGCGGACGTCGCGCGAGCGCGCCTGAACGTGCCGACCGGACACACGGAGGTCGTCGACGGCATCAGGCTGCGCACGCATCTGCAACCGATCTACAGCCTGCCGCATCAACGCGAAGTGGGCTACGAGGCGCTGTTGCGCGGCGAAGCATGCGACGGCACGCTCGTCGGGCCGTTCGATCTCTTCGGGCGCGCGATCGTCGCGGGTAAGCTGACCGAGCTCGACCGGATGAGCCATCTCACGCATCTGCACAATGCCGCGCCCATGCTGCCGGCCGCGCACTGGCTCTTCGTCAATATCAATCCCGCGACTTTTACCGATCCCGGCTATGCCGCGCGGCTCGCTTCGGCGACGCGCGAATCCGGTCTCGCGCCCGAGCAAGTGGTGATCGAAGTGCTCGAATCCGGCGGCACGGACGTCGCCGAAATCGCGCGCGCGACGCGTGCTTTTCGCGCGCAGGGCTTTCTCGTCGCGGTGGACGATTTCGGCGCGGGGCATTCCAACATCGACCGGCTGCTCACGCTGCGGCCGGACATCGTCAAGCTCGATCGCAGTCTCGTGCGCGCGAAAAGCGCCCACATGCGCGACGCGCTGTTGCCGAAGCTCGTCGATCTGCTGCACGAGTCGGGCATGTTCGTGGTCGCCGAAGGCATCGAGACGAACGAGGATCTGATGCTTGCCGCGCGCTCGAACGTCGATTTCGTGCAGGGTTATCTACTCGGCATGCCATCGGCGCAACTCGCCGAGCGCGGCGCGGCCACGCCGCTATTCGAAAGCGTGTTCAACACGCTCGCGCAGATGCGCCGCACCGAGCGCCTCTCGGGCGACCTGCTTCTGCTGCCCTATCGCGCGGGTCTCACGCAGGCGGCGCGGCGCTTCGCGTCGGGCGCGACGACCGAAGCCGCCTGCGCCGACCTGCTCGCGCAGCCGTCCACGCTCAGTTGTTTCTTCCTCGATCAGGGCGGCCGCGAGTTCATGCCTGGACTGGCGGGCGCGGCCGCGAAAGCGCCGACCGAGCGGTTCGCGCCGATCGCCGATCCTTCGACCGGGCGCTGGGACAATCGCCCGTATTTCGTCGATGCCCACGCGAAGCCGCAGCAAGTGATCACGAGCGCGCCGTATCTTTCGGTGACGGGCACGTCCTTGTGCGTGACGCTCACGATCGCGACGCAGCGCGCCGCGAAGCCAGTCGTGATCGGCGCAGATCTCGACTGGCGCCGGCTCACGGAAGCGACGCCCGCGATTTTCTGAGCGTCAGGCGCTCGCGCGCTTCGTCTGCGCGATCGCCTTGGCGAGCGCCGCCGCGCCCGCGCGCAATGCCGCGAGATTGCCCGGCTCGAAAGTCCAGTGCCCCGCTGCGTTCACGACGGCCAGGTCCGCGCCCGGCCAGCGCGCCGCGAGATCGAGCGCCTGATCGGGCGGACACACCATGTCGAAGCGGCCGTGCACGATCCAACAAGGCAGATGCGCGATGCGCTCGATGAGCGGCAACAGCGGCGTCGGCGGCAATTCGTTCGCCATGTAGTGACGTTCGAGCAGCGCCATGGAAATCGCCGCCGCGTTGGCTTCGGCGCTCGGACGTTTCTCTTCCTCGGCCGGTTCCTTCTCGGGCTTGTTGACGACGGAAAGCGTCGTCTCGTACTGCGTCCATGCGCGCGCGAGCCGCGTCCCGGCCTCGTCGAAGCGTGCGAGCGGCGCTTCGGTCATCCGCAGTATGTCCTGCGCGTTCGCGGGACGCTTGCCGCACGCCGCCTCGATCGCGTCGAGAAAGGCCCGATGCGCCTCGGGGAACACGCGCCGCACGTCCCACAGGAACCAGTCGATGTCCTCGCGCCGCGCAAGGAAAATGCCGCGCAGCAGAAAGCCCGTGCAGCGCTCCGGATGCGCCACGCCATACGCGAGCCCGAGCGTCGTGCCCCACGAGCCGCCGAAAATCGCCCATTGCTCGATCTGCAACGCGACGCGCAGCTTCTCCATGTCGTGGACGAGCGCAGCAATGCCGTTCGACTCCAGCTTGCCGAACGGCGTGGACTTGCCGCAGCCGCGCTGATCGAAGAACACGACACGCCATTCGTCCTGTTCGAGCACCTCGGCCCATTTGATGTTCATCGCGCCGCCGGGACCGCCGTGCACGACGAGCATCACGGGCGCGTCGCGCGGGCCTTGCGCGCGCCAGTAAATCGAGTGACCTTCGCCCACGTCAAGCATGCCTTCGTCGAATTGCACCGGCGATTGGTTTTCCATTGCGCATCGTCCTTGCTGTGTTTCACCGGGCTCCATTGTTGCATCGGTTCGATGACGCCGCATGACGCGCGATGCCGTCCCGGCGCGTTTCGGCCGATACGCTATGCTTGCGGATTCCCGCCGTTCGTCCCCTACCCGTCATCCTGCTATTCCCGATGCGACGCACCCTCGTCAAGTGGCTATTTGCAACCTATGTGCTCGGCAGCGGCATTGTCTGGTCGACCCTGATCCTGCCGCTGTTTCCGTTCGTCGGCCGCAACGGGCGTTACCGGCTCGCGAGGCTCTGGTGCCGCGCGATGGTCGCGATGATGCGCGTGATCACCGGCGTCACGTGCTCGGTCGAAGGACTGGAGCATCTGCCTGACGGGCCGTGCATCATCCTGTCGCGCCACGAATCGACCTGGGAAACGCTCTCGTTCATGGCGCTGTTTCCCCGGCGCATCAGCTTCGTGTTCAAACACGAACTCATGAACGTTCCGTTTTTCGGCTGGGTGCTGCGCGGACTCGACATGGTGAGCCTCGATCGCGGCTCGATCCGTCAGGCGCACGCCGCCGTCACGCGTGAATGCGCCGACCGGCTGAAAAAAGGCGATTCGGTCGTGATTTTTCCGGAAGGCACGCGCGTCGCGCACGATGCGCCGCTCAAGCTGGCGTCGGGCGGCGTGCGTCTCGCGTGCGCAACGAAAGTGCCGGTCGTGCCCGTCGTGCACGACGCGGGCAAGGTCTGGCCGGCGAAAGGCTGGCCGGATCGCGGCGGGCACATCCGCGTGATCGTCACGCCTTGCCTGCCGCTCGAATGTCAGGTTCCGCAGGAGTTGAACCGCCTCGCGCAGTCGCAGATGGACGAGGCGCTCGCCGTGTTGCGGTAGGCGGCGATCAAAAAGGCGGCCGCCTTTTGGCCGCGCACAGGCGGTTCACCGCGGCGATCAGCGTTCCCATGTCGACGGGCTTGCGCAAATAGCCGTCGTAGCTGACGAACGCCGGCGGATTCGGATGCCCCGAAATCATGAGGAAAGGAATGTGCGCGAGCGCCGCGTCGTTCTTCATCGTCTGGCAAAGGAGCGCGCCGCCCAGGCCGGGCATCATCCAGTCCGATACGACGATGTCCACTCTCTGTTCGCCGAGTATCGATAACGCTCCGTTGCCGTCGAACGCGCATAGAACATTGCAATCCTCGCCTTGCATGCAGAGGGTCCAGGCTTCGATGGTGGCGCGGTCGTCGTCGACGAGCAGTACTGTCTTCATCTTGCGAACATGTTCGAGTGCGGCGCGTGTGTGCGGGGAGACGTCCACGACAAAGGCTGCGGACGGCCCCGGATGTGACTGCCGCCCTCGGCGTTGGTTGCAGTCACCGCGTATCTGAAGCTTTTTGTCATAGTATTTCGTTCGCGCCAAATATGCGCGGTAAATGCTGCTTCAGCAACTTGCGCGCCGCTCGCATTGAGCGGTCATTTGGCCCGGGCGCGCGAGCGGCCCGCCTCGCGCAGCGCGTCCACGAGCGTCTCCTCGACCGGCGTGCGCGCGGCGTCGTTGCGACGGATCAGGCCGATGGGCTCGTCGGTGCCCGCGAACGGCATCGGCAGCGCGCTGAGCAGTCCGAGCCCGATGTCCTGCTCGACCGCACCGGCCGGCACGAACCACACGGCGTCGTTGTTCATCGCGAGCGAGCGCCCGAGCGACACCGACAAGGTTTCGACGAGCGCCGTCAACGCATGCGCGCCGAACGCGGTCAACACGCTTTCAGCCGATTGGCGGATCAGCGTGCCAAACGGCGGCACGACGATCACGAAGCGCGCGAGCAGCGCGGGCGTGAGCGGCGTCTCAAGCGTAAGCGGATGCTCGCGGCGCACGACCACCGCGAGCGGCTCGCGATAGATCTGCTCGAACGACAGCCCGTGCATCGCTTCCGGCTCGGACAGCCGTCCGACGACGAGATCGACGTCGCCCGCCTTCAGCTTCTGCAGCAGGAGCGCGTTGGAATCCGTCCAGACGGACAGCGACACCGCCGGCCACTGCTGCCGGAACGAAATCAGCGCGGGCGACAGGAGCACCGGCGCGACCGTCGGCAGAATGCCGATTGCAATGGACCCCGGCATGTCGCCGCGTTCGCGCAGCAGCATGTCGACGCCCTCGCGCAGGGACGCAACGCACGCGCTCGCGTGCGGCGCAAAAAGGCGCCCCTCACGCGTGGGCACCGCGCCGCGCCGCCCACGCTCGAACAGCCGCACGCCTAGAATGGATTCGAGCTCGCCGATCGTTTTGGAAACCGCGGGCTGCGTGATCGACAGACTATCGGCGGCGCGCTGCACGCTGCCGAATTGCGTGACGGCCAGAAAACACTGCAGATGCCGGAACTTGACGCGGGTATTGGTGAAGTCTGAATCCATGACGATCCGTTATGCAAGATGGCACAAAACATCATTTTCCATAACTTCGGTCGTTCTATAAAGTAGCCGTCAGAAATATCCTATTCAACTTCCACAAATACAGGAGACAGTCGACATGACATCCCCCATCCTCACACCGCGTGACTGGGAATCCCATCCCGCGTATCTGTCACCGGGCTACCGGTCGTCGATTCTGCGCAGCCCGGGCTTGCCGCTCGTTCCGCTGAAGGAAAATCTGCGCAACCGCCGCGTGCCGGTCTACGGTGCTGAAGATCTGGGCGTGCTCGACAACGACCTCACCCGCAACGCCGCGAAGAACGGCGAACCGCTCGGCGAGCGCATCATCGTGACGGGCCGCGTGGTCGACGAAGGCGGCCGTCCGGTGCGCAACACGCTCGTGGAAGTGTGGCAGGCGAACGCCGCGGGCCGCTACGTGCACAAGGCCGACCAGCACGACGCGCCGCTCGATCCGAACTTTCTCGGCGCGGGCCGCTGCCTGACCGACGAGGAAGGCCGCTATCGCTTCATGACGATCAAGCCGGGCGCGTATCCGTGGGGGAATCATCCGAACGCGTGGCGTCCGCAGCACATCCACTTCTCGCTCTTCGGCGAATACTTCGGCTCGCGTCTCGTCACGCAGATGTATTTCCCCGGCGATCCGCTGCTCGATCTCGATCCGATCTACCAGGGCATTCCCGAGCACGCGAGAAAGCGTCTCGTTTCGTCCTTCTCGATCGACACGACGCAGGAAAACTACGCGCTCGGCTACGAATTCAACATCGTGCTGCGCGGCCCGGACCAAACGCCGACGGAGTAACCGAACATGACCACGCTGAAACAGACCCCTTCGCAGACCGTCGGACCGTACTTCGCTTACGGCCTGGTTCCCGAGCAGTACAACTTCGATCTGAAGAGCCTCTTTACCGCATCGGCTGCGGATCGTGAAGTGCCGGGCGAGCATGTCGCCATCGTCGGCAATGTGTTCGACGCCGAAGGCAAGCCCGTCAACGACGCGCTGATCGAAATCGCCCAGGCCGATGCGAACGGCCGCTACGTGCAGAGCGCGCAGGAAGCGCGCGAGTCGGGCTTTCGCGGCTTCGCGCGCTGCGGCACCGGCACGGACCCGAAGTTGCGCTTCATCTTCGATACGGTGAAACCGGGCGCCACCGCCGACGATTCGGCGCCGCATCTCGACGTCATCGTACTGATGCGCGGCATGCTGCTGCATACCTACACGCGCATCTATTTCGAGGACGAAACCGAAGCCAACGCGAAGGACACCGTGCTGCAAAGCGTTTCTTCAGAGCGCCGTCATACGCTGATCGCGAAGCGCGAAGCAGGCGCATCGGCCAAGCCGGGTTCGTCGGGCACGATCTATCGCTTCGACATCCATCTGCGCGGCCCGAACGAGACGGTTTTCTTCGACCTGTAAAGTTTCTCGCAGCAGTTGTTTGAAACGATGGCGTCCGGCACTGCGTTATAGTGTCGGACGCCTTTCGTTTTCTTCGCTTTTTCCATGTCCGACGCTCTCACGCCAAGCCCGCTCTACGTCAAGCTCCTCGCGGAAACCGCCCAAATCGGCTGGTCCGAACTGGAGCGCTTTTTTGCGCAAGGCAAGCTCATCTGGGTGAAGCGCGATCTCGATCTCGTGAGCGTCGCGGAAGCCGTGGCCAACGACGACAAGCAACAGGTCGCGCAATGGCTTTCCGGTGGTCTGATCGAACGCATGCAGGTCGAGACCGCCGCCGATGTCGCCGCGCGCGATCCGCAATTGTGGGCGGTGGTTCTGTCGCCGTGGGTGTGCGTGCAGGAACGCGGCTGAGCGGAGTTCGATCGTGCTCGCCCGCGTAAGCGCGATGCACACGCCGTAAGCGCTAACTGCGCTTGTCCACGTAATCCGTCCACAGCACGACGAGAATCGTCATCAGCGCCGGGCCGATGAAAAGGCCGATCAGCCCGAACGTCTCCGCCCCGCCCAGAATGCCGAACAGCACGAGCAGAAACGGCAGTCGCGTCGATCCGCCGATTAGCACCGGCCGCACGAAATGCTCCGCGATGAACACCACGATCATCCCGAACCCGGCGACGCACGCCGCCGCGATCATCGAGCCTTGCGCGAGCAGCCATAGCGCCGCGCCGAGAAAGACGATCGGCGCGCAGAACGGCAGCATGGCCGCGACGGCGGTCAGCATGCCGAGCAGCGTGGCGTGCGGCACGCCCGTCACCGCATAGGCGACGCCGAGCAGCGCGCCCTCGCCCAGTCCGACGACGACGAGCCCCACCACCGTGCTGCGCACCGATTCGGCCATGCGCCGCACGATCGCGGCGCCGTCCGGGCCGAACGCGCGGCGCGAACCCGCGAGCAGTTGCTGACCGAGTTTCGAGCCCGCGAGAAACACGAAGAAGAGCGTCATCAGCATGAAGCCGAAGATGACCATACCGTGCACCACACGCCCGCCGAAGTGCCGCGTCATCGCGACGACCGTCCCGCTGTGCAGGTTCTTTACCGCGGGCGACGCTTCGAGCGGCGTCGACAGATTCTCTTGCCACCAGCGCGCAACCTGTTGCGATCCCATCGGCAGATGCTCGACGAACGCGGGCATCGGAATGCCGGTACGCAGCACCTCGTGGAACCAATGGAGCATGTCGCGCGCTTCGTTCACCGTCTGCGCCGCGACGATGAAAAACGGCACGACGAATAGCAGGCCGATCGCCGCCGTCAGCGCAACCGCGAGCAGATTGTGATGGCGCTTGAACATCGATCGCCGTTCGAGCCAGCCGAACGCCGGCCAAAGCGCAATCGCGATCACGCTCGCCCATACGACCGCCGGAATGAACGTGCGCGCCGTATAAAGCGCGACCAGCACGAGCACGGCATAGAGCACGGCGGAAGCGGTGCGCTGCATCTTGCGCGTGCGCTCGGATGCGTCCGGGGTGGAGTCGTTGCGCGGCTGAATGGGCATGAGTGATCGGGCTCTGTTCGTGGTATTCGATGACGGGCGAAACATGAAATGCCCGCCAGCATTGTAATCACGCACGAATCATTCCACTCGACGCGAGCGGCAAATCAACGATATTTACATAATGAACGTTTCGCGCTCCCTATAATCCAGGTTCGATATCGGCGCAGGAAATATGCAATGAAGGCAAAAGCTTCGCGGTCAACGGTTGGAGCATGCGTGTCGCTCGCGCTGCTCGCAGGATGTTCCAGCGGCCTCAATCGGTCGAAGGAAGATCAACTGAACGCGCAATACGGCATCGCCATGTTGCCGGTCAGTGGAGGCGTGGAGATGCGGCTGCCCGAAGCGCCGCTCTTCGCGACCGACGAATCGACCCTTCGCCGCAGCGATTCGCCGATGCTCGATCGCGCGGCGCAAGTGCTGAAGCGCAGCATGCGGCCCGTGCTTATCGAAGGCCACACCGACAACGAAGGCTCGCTCACTTATAACCAGGCGCTGTCGGCGGCGCGCGCCGATTCCGTCGCGCAAGCGCTGATCGCGCGCGGCGTGCCCGCCCAACGCATCACGACGAAGGGGCTCGCGTATCTGCGGCCGATCTCGACGAACGATACGCGCGAAGGGCGCGCACTGAACCGCCGCGTGGAAATTCTCGTGCGCGCCGAGAGCGAAGAGACGCTGCTCGGCGCGCCCGCCAAGGTCAAGCGCTAGCGGCCTGCTCGACCTCCAGCACGAGCAATTGCGAGCCGTCGGCGACCTGATCGCCGACTTCGAACAGAATCTCGCCGATCTTGCCCGTGGCCGGAGCCACGATCGTGTGCTCCATCTTCATTGCTTCCATCACCATCAGCGGCGCGCCCTTCGTAACCGATGCGCCCGTTTCGACGAGCACCGCGATTACCTTGCCGGGCATCGGCGCGGTGAGACGGCCTTCGTGCTCGACATCGCCCGCGTGAGCCATCAGGTTCTGCCATTCGAACTGGAACGCCGCGCCTTCGTGGAAAACGTGGAAGACGTCGCCGTCGGTGAAGACGTGGCCCTTGATCAGCGCATCGTCGAGTTGGACCGCGAACGAAGTCTCGCCGCTATGCGACCAGTCGAAGCGCGCGCTGTCGTCATCGAGACGCAGGCGCTTCTCGCCGTTCTTCGTGAACACGACCTTCAGCGTTTCATCGGTGTCGAGCGCGCGCCAGTTCAGGTCCTGGCTATAGCCGCCCGCCATGCGCCAGTGCGACAACGCATCCCACGGCGAGTGGCCATGCGCCTCGCCGCCCTCGCGCGTGAGCAGCGCCGCGCACGCGAGCGCGAGCGCCTTCTTGCGTGAGACGTGCGTGGGCGCGAAGAGCGCATCGTGATGACGCTCGATCAGCCCCGTGTCGAGATCGCCCGACGAGAACGGCTCGCTCTTCACGATGCGCTGCAGGAACTCGACGTTCGTCGACAGCCCGACGATCTCGCATTCCGCCAGCGCGCGCGCCATGCGAGCGAGCGCATCGCGACGATCCCGGCCATGCACGATCAGCTTCGCGATCATCGGATCGTAGAACGGCGTGATCGCGTCGCCCTGACGCACGCCGCTGTCGACGCGCACGTCGCCGTCGATCGAAAATTCCACCGCGTGCGGCATGCGCACGTGCTTGAGCGTGCCCGTCGACGGCAGGAAGCCGCGCGCCGGGTTCTCCGCATAGATGCGCGCCTCGATCGCGTGGCCGTGCACCTTCAGTTCGTCCTGCTTGAGCGGCAGCGGTTCGCCGGCGGCCACGCGCAGTTGCCATTCGACGAGATCGAGTCCCGTGACCATCTCCGTCACCGGATGTTCGACCTGCAGGCGCGTGTTCATCTCCATGAAGTAGAACTGGCCGTCCTGCGTCATGATGAACTCGACCGTGCCCGCGCCGACGTAGTTCACCGCGCGCGCTGCCGCGACCGCGGCCTCGCCCATCGCGCGGCGGGTTTCATCGTCGAGGCCCGGCGCGGGCGCTTCTTCCAAAACCTTTTGATGGCGGCGCTGCACGGAACAATCGCGATCGAAGAGATAGACCGCATTGCCGTGCTTGTCCGCGAACACCTGCACTTCGACGTGACGCGGGCGCAGCAGATACTTTTCGATCAGCACGCGATCGTTGCCGAAGCTCGACGCCGCCTCGCGCTTGCACGACGCGAGCGCCGCCGCAAAATCCTCGCTCTTTTCCACGACGCGCATGCCCTTGCCGCCGCCGCCCGCGCTGGCTTTGAGCAGCACCGGATAGCCGATGCGGTCCGCTTCGCGCTGAAGCAGCGAAGGGTCCTGATCGTCGCCGTGATAGCCCGGCACGAGCGGCACCGATGCGGATTGCATGAGCGCTTTCGCGGCGGCTTTGGAACCCATCGCGCTGATCGCCTCGACGGGCGGCCCGATGAAAACGAGCCCGGCCTTCTCGCATGCGTTGGCGAACTCTTCGTTCTCCGAAAGAAAACCGTAGCCCGGATGAATCGCCTGCGCGCCGGTCTTCTTCGCCGCCTCGACGATGCGCCCGATACGCAGATAACTCTCCGACGCAGCCGATCCGCCGACGTGCACCGCTTCGTCGCAGACATCGACATGCTTGGCTTTGGCATCGGCGTCGGAATACACGGCGACGCTGCCGACGTTCAGGCGCTTCGCCGTCGCCGCGACGCGGCACGCGATCTCGCCGCGGTTCGCAATCAGTATTTTGTTGAACATGGCATCACATCCGGAATACGCCGAAGCGCGTGTCTTCGATAGGTGCGTTCATCGTCGCGGCGAGGCCGAGACCGAGCACGTCGCGCGTTTGCGCGGGATCGATCACGCCGTCGTCCCACAGGCGCGCGCTCGCGTAGTACGGATGCCCCTGCACCTCGTACTGATCGCGGATCGGCGTCTTGAACGCTTCTTCTTCCTCCTTCGACCACGTGCCGCCCTTCTTCTCGATGCCGTCGCGCCGCACGGTCGCAAGCACGGACGCGGCCTGCTCGCCGCCCATCACCGAGATGCGCGCGTTCGGCCACATCCACAGGAAACGCGGCGAATACGCGCGGCCGCACATGCCGTAATTGCCCGCGCCGAACGAACCGCCGATGATCACCGTGAACTTCGGCACCTTCGCCGTGGCGACCGCCGTCACCATCTTCGCGCCGTTGCGCGCGATGCCTTCGTTCTCGTACTTGCGCCCCACCATGAAGCCCGTGATGTTCTGCAGGAACACGAGCGGAATCTTGCGCTGCGCACACAGCTCGATGAAATGCGCGCCCTTCAATGCGGATTCGGAAAACAGAATGCCGTTGTTCGCGACGATGCCGACCGGATGCCCCCAGATATGCGCGAAGCCGCAGACGAGCGTCGTGCCGTAGCGCGCCTTGAACTCGTCGAACGCGGAATCGTCGACGATGCGCGCGATCACTTCGCGCACGTCGAAGGGCTTGCGCGTATCGACGGGAATCACGCCGTAAATGCTGCGCGCGTCATGACGCGGCGGCAGCGGCTCTTTCAATGCGACCGAAGGCGTCTTCACGCGGTTCAGATTGCCGACGATGCTGCGCGCGATGCCGAGCGCATGCGCATCGTTTTGCGCGAGATGATCGACGACGCCCGAAAGCCGCGTGTGCACGTCGCCGCCACCGAGATCTTCGGCGCTGACTTCCTCGCCGGTCGCGGCTTTGACGAGCGGCGGACCGCCCAGAAAGATCGTCCCCTGATTCTTGACGATGATCGATTCATCGCTCATTGCGGGCACATACGCGCCGCCGGCGGTGCACGAACCCATCACCACGGCGATCTGCGCGATGCCTTGCGCCGACATGTTCGCCTGGTTGTAGAAGATGCGGCCGAAGTGATCGCGATCGGGGAACACGTCGTCCTGATTGGGCAGATTCGCGCCGCCTGAATCGACGAGATACACGCACGGCAGGCGGTTCTCCTCGGCGATTTCCTGCGCGCGCAAGTGCTTCTTCACGGTGACGGGATAGTACGTGCCGCCCTTCACGGTCGCGTCGTTGCACACGACGACGCACTCCTGCCCCGCAATGCGCCCGATGCCCGTGATGATGCCCGCGCCCGGCGCATCGTCGTTGTACATGCCATACGCGGCAAGCTGCGACAGTTCGAGAAAAGGCGTGCCCGGATCGAGCAGTTGCGCGATGCGATCGCGCGGCAGCAGCTTGTTGCGCGATACGTGCTTGTCGCGCGCCGCCTGTCCGCCGCCTTCCGCGATCTTCGCGATCTTCTCTTTGAGGTCCGCGACGAGCGCTTCGAGCGCGGCCGTGTTCGTGCGAAATTCCTCGCCGCGCGGATTCAGTTTCGATTCGATGATCGTCATGACGCGCGCCTCAAGCCGTCTCTGCGAACAATTCGCGGCCGATCAGCATGCGGCGAATCTCGCTCGTGCCCGCGCCGATTTCATAGAGCTTCGCGTCGCGCCACAGACGGCCCACCGGATATTCGTTGATATAGCCGTTGCCGCCGAGCACCTGAATCGCTTCGCCGGCCATCCACGTGGCCTTTTCCGCGGTGTAGAGAATCACGCCCGCGCAGTCCTTGCGCACCTGGCGCACGTGACCGGAGCCGAGCGTGTCGAGCTGACGGCCGACCGCATAGAGATACGCGCGGCACGCCTGCAAGGTCGAGTACATGTCGGCGACCTTGCCCTGAATGAGCTGGAACTCGCCGATCGCCTGACCGAACTGCTTGCGGTCGTGGATATACGGCACGACCGCGTCCATGCACGCGAGCATGATGCCGGTCGGGCCGCCCGCGAGCACCGCGCGCTCGTAGTCGAGGCCGCTCATCAACACTCTCGTGCCGCCGTTCAGTTGCCCGAGGATATTTTCCTTCGGCACTTCGACGTTCTCGAACACGAGTTCGCCGGTATGCGAGCCGCGCATGCCGAGCTTGTCGAGCTTCTGCGCGACCGAAAAGCCCTTCATGCCCTTCTCGACGATGAACGCCGTGATGCCGCGCGGGCCGGCTTCGATGTCCGTCTTCGCGTACACGACGAGCGTGTCGCAATCCGGGCCGTTGGTGATCCACATCTTCGTGCCGTTGAGCACGTAATGGTCGCCCTTTTCCTCGGCGCGCAGCTTCATGCTGACGACGTCGGAGCCGGCGTTCGGCTCGCTCATCGCAAGCGCGCCGATATGCTCGCCGGACACGAGCTTCGGCAGATACTTTTGCTTCTGCGCTTCCGTGCCGTTGCGATGGATCTGGTTCACGCAGAGATTCGAATGCGCGCCGTAAGACAATCCGACCGACGCCGACGCCCGCGAGATTTCCTCCATCGCGACCATGTGCGCCGTGTAGCCCATGTTCGCGCCGCCGTATTCCTCGGAGACGGTCATGCCGAGCACGCCGAGATCGCCGAACTTCTTCCACAGGTCCATCGGGAACTGGTCGCTGTGATCGATTTCGCCCGCGCGCGGCGCGATTTCCTTCGCCGCGAAATTGGCGAGCGAGTCGCGCAACATGTCGATGTCTTCGCCCAACGCGAAATTCAGGCCGGGTACGTTGCTCATGGGTCGTCTCCTCCAGATGCGATGTTTTCGGTGCGTCCTGAAATTTGAGTTTTACTCACACAGGACGGCAAACCACGGGATGGGGCAATTTCACGCTCAAATCGCCTAGCCGTCAATAGATTTTTGAGCTACGCTCACATTTATTTCCCCTCGTTTCCCGCCAATGTCCACGCAAACCACCGCCACCGGCCGCCGCGCGCCCGCCGGGATCAAATCGCAGCAGCGCGTGAAGGACATCCTGCAGGCGGGCCGCGATGTCTTCGCCGAGAAAGGTTACGACGCCGCGACGAGCGCGGAGATCGCGCAGCGCGCGGGCATTTCGGAAGCGACCGTGTTCAGCTATTTCAGCGGCAAGCGCGAGTTGTGCGCACGCGTCATCGCCGATTGGTACGACGAAATCATCGATGCGTTCGAGACCGGCTTGCCGCGCGACGGCACCGTGCGCCAGCAGTTCGCGTTCATCGTCAGGACGCACATGCGGCTGATGCTGATGAACGGCACCGGGCTATGCGCGCTCGTGCTGTCGGAAGGCCGCACCAAGCAGCACGACCTGTCGGACACACTGACTGAACTGCAACGCCGCTACACCGCCCCGCTGATGAACGTGCTCGCGCGCGGCCAGGCGCTCGGCCACGTGCGCGCGGACATGCCGCTGCGGCTGTTGCGCTCGCTCGTTTTCGGGCCGATGGAGCATGTGCTGTGGGACGCGACGCTCGCGAAGCGCCGCCTGAGTCAGACTCAGATCGAGACGACGGCGAACGAACTGGTGGAAGTGTTGTGGGCGGCGCTGCAGCCGCAGAACGCGCAACTGGCGGCGCTGGCGCAGTTCCGTCAGGAAGTCGAGGAAGCCTCGCGCCGGTTCGACGCGGCATCGAAACCGGCGGAATAAACGCTGGCTACTTCCTGATGAAGCGCAGCGCGAGACGCGCCAGTTTCGGCACGGTGGCCGGACGAAGCAGGCGCGCGTCATAACCGCTCATGCGCCGATCGTTTTCGGTGAGACATAGTTCGATCAACGAGCGAACCGATACATCGCCCGCGACCGAATCGCCGACATTCGCCGGGAAATTCGCGTCCTGCGCCGCGCCGCTCTTGTCGAAGCCGCGCGCGAGCGAGATTCGATCGCGAATCAGCGAAAACCACACGCTCGCGATCTTCGCCAGAAACCACGGTTTCCGATACCACGGCAGGCTGCGCCGATACCATGCGACCCAGTTCGCGAAGAACAGAATGTGCCGCGCCTCTTCCTGAATGACGGGCTCGAAGGTTTCGACGAGCGCTTCGGGGAAATATCCGGACTGGCGCGCCGCCTCGAAGAGGCCGAACGCGAAGAAACTGTCGATGCACTCGCTGTAGCCCGTGAGCATCCACGCGCGCAACGCGTCGTCGGGAGCGGGATACGGCGGCTCGGCCGCGAGCGCGATGCCATAGGCCTCGACCAGCTTCGATAACACCAGCTTGTGGCGCGCTTCCTCGCCGCCGTTCATGCGCAAGGCTTCGCGCAGATGCGGATCGTCGACCGTGCCCGCGTAGGTCGCGACGCGGATCGAAGCGCGCCCTTCCGTCTGCACGGCGATATCCCAAATGGGCAGCGCGGTCACGCGCTTCAACGCGGCCGGATCGAGCTTCGGCCACTCGATGACGGCCGGCTTGTACGGGTTGTGCGTCGTCAGCAGCATCTCGCAGAACATGCGCTTGTGCAGGTCCGAACCGATCGGAATTTTCCCCGTCGACCGGTACGTCCAGTTGCGCATCGCATGATCTGCTTCCACCGGGTTGAGCGTGTCGGACATATTCGAATATCGGCCGCCGGTTGGGTAGGTCCTGCGGATTTTGGCATACAGGACGCAAACTCGCAGCAGCGCGCGCATTTTCGCTTAACCCGAGATTTTCTCCAGCGCGAGATCGCGCGTTCTCGGCCCCATGATGCCGATCGCCGCCATCACGACCAGCATCGCCGATGCAATGAACACGAACACGCCCGGCGTCCCGAAACCCTTCAACACGCCCGCGATGATGAACGACGTGAAAATCGCCGAGAAACGGCTCCACGAATACACGAAACCGACGGCGCGCGCGCGGATGCTCGTCGGGAACAGCTCGGTCTGATACGCGTGATAGCTGTACGACATGACGTTCGCGGAGAGCGTGAGGCCGACGCCCATCGCGATCAGAAACCCCGCGTTGCCCGACTGGCTGAAGGCGAGGCCACACACGATATTGACCGCCGCCATCGCGACGATCGCCGTCTTGCGCTCAATCCTGTCGGCGATGGCGAGCCCGATGATCGGCCCGAGCGGCGCCGCGATCGCGATGATGCTCGAATACATCAGGCTCGACGTCACCGTGATGCCCTGCTTCACGAGCAGCGTCGGCACCCAGTTCGCGAAGCCGTAAAAGCCTACGGTCTGGAACACGTTGAAGATGATCATCATCGCGGCGCGCTTGCCGTAGGGCGGCTTCCACATGTCCGCGAAAGCGCCGCGCCGGTCGGCCGTTTCGACGACGGGCTCGGGCGGCGGCAGCGGTTTGCCGTACTCGCGCGCGACTCTTTCTTCGAGTGCGCGCAGCACGCGATCGGCTTCGTCGAGCCGCCCTTTTTGCGCGAGCCAGCGCGGGCTTTCCGGCAGCGTGCGGCGAATCCACCAGACGAAGAGCGCACCGTGCGCGCCGACGATCACGACCCAGCGCCAGCCGTCGATGCCGAAGGGGGCGCGCGGCACCAGCAAATACGCGAGGAACGCGACGACCGGCACCGCCATGAAGCCGACCGCCTGCTCGCACGCGAACGCGCGCCCGCGTATGCGCTTCGGGGCCAGCTCGGAGATATACGTGCCGATGGTCACGAGTTCCACGCCGATACCCACGCCCGCGATGAAGCGCCAGATGTTCAGGCCCGTGGCGGTGTCCTGGAACGCCATGATGAGATTGGCGCCGGTGTACCACAGCAGCGAGTACGTGAAGATCGCGCGCCGTCCGAAGCGGTCGGCGAGAAAACCACAGGCGATCGTGCCGATGAAAAGCCCCGCGAACAGCGACGCGATGAAGCTCGCGACGCCCGTCATGCCGAAGAGACCGGTGGTCGTCGCCGTGAGAATGCCGCTTTTCACGAGACCCGGCGCGACATAGCCGGAATATAGAAGATCGTAAAGCTCGAAGAAAAATCCGAGGCTCAGAAGGACGATGAGCGTCCAGACGGAGCGCGTCGCGGGCAGGCGATCGAGCCGGGCCGAAATGCCGCCGGCGGTGACGGGAAGCGCCGCTGCGGGCGTGGCGCGAGGTGTTGCCATCAGGTTGTCTCCTCTTTAGGCGGGCTGCGCCGCGCTGCTTCGATAGCTTCGATAGCTTCGATGGCGCGGCGCGGTCGAACGAGGGACGAATTTTAACCGCGTGGATAACCGCGCTGGCTTTAGCCGCGATCGATCAAGGTTGAATGCCGTTCATCAACAACGCGACGACGTGCCGCGCAAGCTGCTCCGCGCTGAGAGCCCGATCGCCTTCGCCGCGCCAGCGCACCGTCGCAAGCGGAAACACCGTCAGTCCAAACAGCGACGCGAACACGAGCGACGGCTCCAGCGCCGCATTCAGCTTTCCTTCTTTCTGCCAGCCGGCGATGCGCTCGATACCGCGATCCCTGTGCGCGTCGCCGAAGCGCTCGACCATGCGCTGGCGCAGCAGCCCGCCCTCGCTGATCATCTCGCGCACCCACAGCGCCGCGAACCACGGATACTTTTCCACCGTCGTGACGAGTGTCTCCACGAAGGCGCGCAGCGTCTCGACCGGCTCGGAATGCGGATCATTGAAAACGCGTGCGAGTTCGGCGCGCAACGGCACGAAACGCTCGTCGATGAGCATGTCGAGCAACTGATCGCGTGTCTTGAAGTAGTAGTGAACCATCGCCGGCGTGACGCCCGCCTCGCGCGCAATCGCGCCGAGCGTGGTCTCGCCGATTCCCTGCCGCGCGAACAGTTCGAGCGCGAGATCCAGCAGTTGCGCACGCGCCTGGTCGCCGTGCGCGCCGCTCGGCCGACCGGGCCGGCGGCCGGGTTTCTTCGGCGGCGCAGGAATTTGGGATTCGCTCGCGCCGGTGTTCAGCACATCGTTTGCCATAAGAAATTGACGAAAATTCTTCCGTCGTCTATATTAATCTTCGTGTTAATTAAATACAATCCGTCTGAGTCGCCGGGCCGCCCGCCCGCACGTGGATTCGTTAAACCGACCATCGAAATGACATCTTTGCATCAAACCGCCGCCGTGGGCGCGAACGCGTCCGACGAAACGGACCTCGCTTCGAAGCCGCCCATCTGGCTGCTGTTCACGGCGCTCATGCTCGTGATGCTGCTCGGCGCGCTCGACCAGACGATCGTATCGACCGCGCTGCCGACCATCGTCGGCGATCTCGGCGGGCTCGAAAACCTCTCGTGGGTCGTCACATCCTATCTGCTCAGTTCGACGATCGTCGTGCCGCTCTACGGCAAGTTCGGCGATCAGTTCGGCCGCAAGGTCGTACTTCAGGCGTCGATCCTGATCTTTCTCGTCGGCTCGATCCTCTGCGGCGTCGCGCAGAACATGACGCAACTGATCGCGTTGCGCGCCCTGCAAGGTCTGGGCGGCGGCGGCCTCATGGTCATCACGATGGCCGCGATCGCCGACGTCATTCCGCCCGCCGAGCGCGGCCGCTTTCAGGGGCTCTTCGGCGGCGTCTATGGCCTCGCGACGGTCGTCGGTCCGCTGGTCGGCGGTTTTCTCGTCGAGCATCTGTCGTGGCGCTGGATCTTTTATATCAACCTGCCGCTCGGCCTGATCGCGCTCGCCGTGATCCAGCTCGTGTTCAAACCGCACAGCGCGCACGTGAATCATCGCGTGGACTACATGGGCGCGGGCTTTCTCGCGGCGGCGCTCACCTGCATCATCCTGTTCACGAGCGAAGGCGGCACGCTCCTTCCGTGGAGTTCGCCGCAGCTCTGGTGCACGCTTTTGCTCGGGCTCGTGTGCCTCGGCGGCTTTGTCTATGAAGAACGCATCGCCGCCGAGCCGATCATGCCGCTCTCGCTCTTCAAGGAACGCACTTTCGTGCTCGCGGGGCTGATCGGCTTCATCGTCGGTTGCGCGATGTTCGGCGCGGTGACGTTCCTGCCGCTCTATCTGCAGGTCGTGAAGGGCTCGACACCGTCGCAGGCCGGCCTGCAGATCACGCCGATGATGGGCGGCGTGCTGCTGTCGTCGATCGTGAGCGGGCGCATTATCAGCAGGATCGGCAAATATCGCTTTTTCCCGATCATGGGCACGGCATGCGTTGCCGCTGCGATGCTGCTGCTCTCGACGCTCGAACTCGACACGCCGCTCGCGATCATGAACATCTATATGGCGCTGCTCGGACTCGGGCTCGGCATGGTGATGCAGGTGCTCGTGCTCGCGGTGCAGAACGTCGTCGAATTCCGGTTGATGGGCGTGGCGACCTCCAGCGCGACGCTGTTTCGTTCGATCGGCGGCTCGGTCGGCGTGGCCGCGTTCGGCGCGATCTTTTCAAACGGCTTGCGCTCGCGGCTCGAAGCGCTCGTTGCGCCCGGCACCGAACTGCCGCAATCGCTCGGGCCGCAGACGGTCGCGCACCTGCCGTCCGCATTGCGCGACGACTATCTGCACGCATTCGCGGGATCGATGCACACGGTTTATCTCGTCGCCGCGTGCGTCGCGTTCATCGCGTTCGGGCTGTCGTGGTTCCTGAAGGACCATCCGCTCAGGAAGCGCTGACGCGCGCACGAACACGAGTAAACGCTCTAAAGCCCCGCTATCGGGGCTTTTACTAGCTCCCGAACTATTTTGGCTTGGTAACCTTCTGCCGATTCTGAGCGGACACGATCCGCGGAATATCATGCTCCGGCGCGCAACGACGCGCCGGACGCCCGGGACGAGACCTTCCGGGCGGAACTGACTACCTTCTGGAGTTAAAACAGTGAAGAAACTGCTCGCGGCACTGACGATTTCCCTCCTCGCCGCCACGTCGCTCACGGCCGTCACGCCGGCGCTCGCGAAGGACTATTCGACGATCCGTTTCGGCGTCGACGCAAGCTACCCCCCGTTCGAATCGAAGGGTTCCGACGGCAAGCTGGTCGGCTTCGACATCGATCTCGGCAATGAAATCTGCGCCCGCCTGAAGGCGAAGTGCGTGTGGGTGGAAAACGACTTCGACGGCATGATCCCCGCGCTCAAGGCGAAGAAGTTCGACGGCGTGCTCTCGTCGATGTCGATGACGCCGCAACGCGCCGAACAGATCGCTTTCTCCAGCAAGCTCTTCAACACGCCGACGCGCCTCGTCGCGAAAAAGGGCAGCAACATCCTGCCGACGGCGGAGGGACTGAAAGGCAAGAACGTGGGCGTCGAACAAGGCACGATCCAGGAAACCTATGCGAAGACCTACTGGGCGCCGAAGGGTGTGACGGTGACGCCGTACCAGAACCAGGACCAGGTCTACGCCGATCTGATCTCGGGCCGTCTGGACGCCGCGCTGCAAGACGCGGTGCAGGCTGAAATCGGCTTCCTGAAGACGCCGCGCGGCGCGGGCTACGACTTCGCGGGCAAGGCTATCGACGATCCGAAGACGCTCGGCAACGGCGCGGGCATCGGTCTGCGCAAGGAAGACACCGATCTGAAGGCGAAGATCGACAAGGCGATTGCCGACATCATCAAGGACGGCACCTACAAAAAGCTCGAAAAGAAGTACTTCGAGTTCGACGTGTACGGCAGCTAAGCCGCTCGCCACGGCCCGCACCGGCTGACGAACGGGCTCCGCGCTCAAGGGCGCGGAGCCCGTTTGCTTTTCGGACACGCGGCGCGCGCGGGCATTCGGGCTCCCGTCGCGTCGATTTCGGCTAAGATCGAACGTCCGACAGGACGGCCGCGGACGGAGACACCGCGGCGGCCGGCACATTCCAGAGGCAAGACCCGCGCATTCAGGCGCGCGACCACTATGCAAACCAGAACTCACACGCTCATCTCGCCGACGCTCGGCACTTCCCGCACCATCACGAGTTTTCACTACGGCCCCGGCGGCGGCCAGAAGATCTATGTCCAGTCCTCGCTGCACGCGGACGAACTGCCCGGCATGCTCGTCGCGTGGCGTCTGCGCCGTCAGCTCGCCGAATTCGAAGCGGCGGGCAAGTTGCGCGGCGAAGTCGTGATCGTGCCGGTGCCGAATCCGATCGGCCTTTCGCAGCATCTGCACGGCACGCTGATGGGCCGCTTCGAGACCAATAGCGGCCACAACTTCAACCGCAATTTCTACGATCTCGCCGCGCTGATCGCCCCGGGCATCGAAGCGCGCCTCGGCAACGACGCCGGCGCGAACAAGCTCGCCGTGCGCGCCGCGATGAAAGAAGCGCTCGACGAGCAGACGCCGCGCACCGAACTCGAATCGCTACGGCTCGCGCTGCAAAAGCTCTCCTTCGACGCCGATGTCGTGCTCGATCTGCACTGCGATCTCGACGCCGCGCTGCATCTCTACACCAATCCGGACATCTGGGACGAAGTCGAACCGCTCGCACGCTATCTCGACGCGAGCGCGTCGCTGCTCGCGCTGAATTCGGTCGGCAATCCGTTCGACGAGATCCACAGCTTTTGCTGGTCGGATTTGCGCAAGCGCTACGGCGAGCGTTTCCCGATCCCGAACGGCGGCATTTCGGTGACGGTCGAATTGCGCAGCCAGCACGACGTGTCCTACGAACTCGCAGATAAAGACGCGCAGGCGATCGTCAACTATCTGATCTACCGCAGCGTGATCGATGCGCCCGTGCCTGAGCAGCCGCCGCTCGCCTATCCCGCGACGCCGCTCGCGGGCGCTGAACCGATCGTCGCGCCGGCGTCGGGCGTGCTCGTGTTCCGCGCGCAAGTGGGCGCGTTCGTCGAAGCGGGCGAGCCGATCGCCGATATCGTCGATCCGCTCACCGATGTCGTCACCACGCTCAAATGCACGACCTCGGGCGTGATGTACGCGCGGCACATCACGCGCTTCGCGACGGCCGGGCTCGAAGTGGCGCGCATCGCGGGCGCGAAGGCTTATCGCACGGGATCGCTGCTGTCGGCGTAAGCGTTCGCCATCAGAACGGCGCGAGGCAGCATTGCGCCGCCACGACCTTCCACGCGCCGCCGATGTCGCCCCACGTTCGCGTGTAGCGCAAGCTGCCCGCGAACGGCGCGCCCGCGAAGGTTCCTGAAATCGCCGCGCGCGTCACCGTGACGGCAAAGCCGCTGTACACGCGCACGCTCTGATCCTCGACGTCCAGCTTTTCGATGCGCTGCATGCCGTAGCGATGCCCGTTCAGGTCGTCGGCCTTCGTCCAGACCTTGCCGGTCGCGTCGACGAAACTCAGGTCGTCGGCCAATAGCGCATCGAGCGCGTCCACGTCCGACGCCACCATCGCCTTCTTCAGGCGCTCCTCCAGTTCGCGGATTCCTTGCTCGTCCATGATTTCGCTCGCGGTGACAGAACCGTGAGCATGGCATTGGACCCGCCGGATACACAAGCGCCGATCCGTCGCCGGCCCTGTTGCACGCGCGACACACCGCAAGCCGTCCGACAGCACTGTCACATTTCTTTCTTTGGCGCCCGCTACATTTGCGCCGGTCGCCGCCACGCGCCGTCAGAGCGCGACGCACCGCAGACACCGTCGACCACCACACCGCGAACCAACTCACGGAGCATGTTTTGAAGAAGAATCTCTTGGCGACCGCCGCGCTCGCCGCCTTTGCCGCCCTCGCCGCCCCCTCCGCGCAAGCTCAAAGCAGCGTCACGCTGTACGGCATCATCGACGCGGGTATCAGCTACGTGAACAACAGCACGCAAACCGCGACGCGCGCCGGCGATTCGCTCGTCAAGTACGACGATGGCGTCGCGCAAGGCAGCCGTTGGGGCCTGAAAGGTTCGGAAGACCTCGGTGGCGGCCTGAAGGCAATCTTCACGTTGGAGAACGGCTTCAACAGCGGCACCGGCACGCTCGGCCAGGGCGGCGCGATGTTCGGCCGTCAGGCATACGTCGGTCTCGCGAAGAACGACGTCGGCTCGCTGACTTTCGGTCGTCAATACTCGTTCTCGACCGACTACCTCGGCAGCAACTATTCGATCGGCGGCCAGACGCTCGCGGGCAACTACGCGTACCACATGAACGACATCGACCAGCTGACGTCGAGCCGCATCAACAACGCGGTCAAGTTCAGCAGCGCGAGCTTCTACGGCGTGACGTTCGGCGCGATGTACGGCTTCTCGAATCAGGCAGGCGCGTTCGCGGGCACGCCGAACACGACCGTCGGCACGACCACGACGGCGGGCTCCTCGCGCGCATACAGCTTCGGCCTGAACTACAAGGCCGGTCCGTTCGGCCTCGGCGCGGCGTACACCGACATCCGCTACCCGGCGGCGGCATCGCCCGCGTTCAGCACGGCCGTGGCGAACATCCAGACGATGGGCACCGCGAACGCCGGACGCGATCTGCGCACGTTCGGCGTCGGCGCGAACTACGCGTTCGGCGCGGCGACCGTGTTCGGCCTGTGGACCAACACGCTGTTCGAGCCGATCAACGGCGCGAGTTCCAAGCTCAACGCGTTCGATATCGGCGGCAAGTACGCCTTCACGTCGGCGCTGTCGGCAGGTCTCGGCTACTCGTACCTGAACATGACGGGCAACTCGACCGGCCACTGGAACCAGATCGACGCGAGCGTCGACTATGCGCTCTCCAAGCGCACCGACGTGTACGCGCTCGGCATCTACCAGAAGGCTTCGGGCTCGAACCGCGGCGTGGAGAACCAGGCGTCGATCGGCTCTTCGTCGTCGAGCTACTTCGGCACCTCGGGCCTGGGCGAGAACGACCAGCTCGCGTTCCGCGTCGGCATCCGTCACAAGTTCTGAGCTTCTCGTCCGATCTGAAATGAAACCGGGCCGCATCGCGCGGCCCGGTTTTTTTGCTTCACACGTTTTACTTCGCTTTATCGGACTTCTTGCCGACGGCCTCGTGGTAGCGCTCGATGTACTCGTCCATCAACTTGCGGATCGCGCGGCCGATCTGCATGTAGTCGCTCTCGTTCAGATTCGCGAGCGACACGCGCCCCGACGGATGTGGCGTGCCGAAGCCGCGCCCCGGCAGCAGCACGACACGCGCGTCCTTCGCGAGCCGGAAGAGAAGCTCCGAAGGCTCCGTATTCTTGATGATCCAGTCGACCAGATCACGGCCATGCCTGCGCTCGCCGAGATATTCGATATCGAGGATCGTGTAGTAGTCCACCGCGTTCACGTCGTTGGCTTCGAGCGCGATGCCGATCTCGCGATAGAGCGCCTGCTTGCGGCTGCGGATCAGGCGCTTGAGCGCGTTCTTGTACGCGTCGGGCGTGTCCATCAGCGAGAAGAGCGAGAACAGCACCATCTGCACCTGCTGCGGCGTCGAGAGGCCCGCCGTATGGTTCAGCGCCACGGTGCGGCTGTCCGCGACGAGGCGATCGATGAACTTGAGCTTGTCGGGCGCCGTCGTGATCGATTCGTAACGCTCGTGGAGCTGCGCCTTTTTATCCTTCGACAGCGCGGCGAGTTGCGCGTCGAGCACGTTCTCGCGATGCGTCGCGATCGCGCCCAGGCGCCAGCCGGTCGCGCCGAAATACTTCGAATACGAATAGACGAGGATCGTGTTCTTCGGGCACAACGCGAACAGCGACACGAAATCGTCGGCGAAGGTGCCGTAGACATCGTCGGTCAGCAGGATCAGATCGGGGCGCTCCTTCACGATCTCCGCAATGTACTGGAGGCTTTCGTCATCCATCTTCACCGACGGCGGATTGCTTGGGTTCACGAGGAAAAACGCCTTCACGTTCGGGTCGCGCAGCTTGTCGAGTTCGGCCTTCGAGTATTGCCAGCCCCGGGCGACGTCGGCTTCCAGATTGACGACCTTCAGCTTGTAATCGTTCAGGCGCGGAATCTCGATGTACGGCGTGAAGATCGGCGTGCCGAGCGCGATGGTGTCGCCGGGCGCGATCAGGAAGTTCTCGCGCATCGTGTTGAAGATGTAGGTCATCGCGGCCGTGCCGCCTTCGACCGCGAAGACATCGAATTCGCCGACGAACGGATGCTTGCCGATCATCTCGCGCCGCAGATATTGCGCGACGATCTGCTCCGAAAGCTTAAGCATGCGGTCCGGCACCGGATAGTTCGATCCGAGAATGCCTTCGCACATTTCATAGAGGAAGTCGCCGGCGTTCAGGCCAAGCTGATCGCGCACGTAGGAGACCGCGCCCGCAAGAAACGCGATGCCCGGTTCGCCCTTGTTTTCGCGCGCGAAGATCTCGAAGCGCTCTTCCAGCCCCTCGCGCTTCGGGAAGCCGCCGACGCCTTCGGGCATGTACGCGAACGAGCGCTCGGACTCGCGCATCGCGAAAAGGCCGAGTTGCCAGAAACCATGCCGCGGAATCGTCGCGAGAAAGTTCGGATTGCCGCGCCCCGCGTTGAGCATCGAGAGATTGGCCGGACGTTCGACCGCCCCGCCGCCCGCCGCCTTGATGAGTTCGTCCTTCAGCTCGAACGGGCTGAGCGCCGCCATGCCGGCGCGGTCGTTGGAACCCGATTTATCGGACTTTGCCATTCGATACCTCCTGAATTGATGATGAAAACAGTGAGACGGAAAAGCCGCGTCACGTGAGCAGCATCACGATGATCATCCCCCAGATCGTGAGCAGCGTATTGCCGACCGCATAGGTCACCGTGTAGCCGAGACCCGGCGCCTGACTCTTCGCGGCGTCGCAGATCATGCCGAGCGCGGCGGTCGTCGTGCGCGCCCCGGCGCAGATGCCGAGCAGAATCGCGGGATGAAACTTGAACACGTACTTCGCGATATACATGCCGATGATGAGCGGCACCGACGACGCGAAGATGCCCCACAGAAAGAGACTGACGCCGAGCTTTTGCAAACCCGCGACGAAGCCCGGCCCAGCCGAGATACCCACCACGGCGATGAAGACGTTCAGGCCCACCGAGTTCATGAACCAGATGGTCGGCGACGGAATGCGGCCGAAGGTCGGATGAATCGCGCGCAGCCAGCCGAACACAATGCCCGCGATGAGCGCGCCGCCCGCCGTCGACAGCGTGAGCGGCACCGCGCCGACATGCAGCACGAGCGCGCCGATCAACGCGCCGAGCGTGATCGCCAGGCCGACGAAAGCCATGTCGGCGGCGTCCGTCGGACGGTCCAGCACGCCGAGCGCCTTCGCGGCCGCCGACGTATCCTGCGTGCGGCCGATGAGCGTGATCGTGTCGCCGCGATACAGCTTCGTGCTCGGCAGAATGGGAATCTGCGTTTCGGTCGCGCCGCGCTTGATCTTGCGCAGAAACACACCGCGCGAGTTCGGCGACTGCGCGAGTTCCTGCAGCGTCTTGCCTTCGATGGCCTTGTTCGTCACGTAGACATCGACGCCTTCGATCGGCACCGCGAGCAGTTCGGCGTCGTCCACTTCCGTCGCGACGCTGCCGAGCAGATCGACGAGCAACTCGCGCCGCCCCGAAATCGCGACGACATCGCCCGGTTGCAATATGTCGTCGATCTTCGCTTCCTGGATGGTCCCGCCGCGTCTGATCCGCTCGATGAAAAGCCGCGCGCCGGCCGGCTCCAGCGCCTCGGCCTGCGCGACCGACATGCCCGCCGCGCGCCCGCCCTCCGCCACGCGATAGGCGCGCAGCTCGAACTTGTGCCATGCCTGGCCCGCGCCGCCGAGATCGCCGCCGCCGCCGAGGGTCGCCTCGTACTCCTTGCAGGCCGCGACGAGATCGATCTTGAGCAGCCGCGGACCGAGCATCGCGAGAATGAGCGCGGAGCCGATCGTCCCGAAGATATAGGTCACGGCGTAGGCGGTCGGCATCGCGTCGAGCAGGGCCTTGGCTTCATTGGGCGGCAGGCCGAGGCGGTTGACGGCGTCGGTGGCGAGGCCCATCGATGCCGAGATGGTTTGCGAGCCCGCGAACAGGCCCGCCGCCGAGCCGATGTCGTAACCCGCGATCTTCGCCGCCGCCAAGGGCGCCGCGAGACACAACACGCACTGGATAACCGCGAAGAGCGCCTGCGGCAGACCGTCCTTCGCGATGCCGCGCACGAACTGCGGGCCGACGCCGTAACCCACGGCGAACAGGAACATCAGAAAGAAGACCGATTTGACGTTCGGCGAAATGGTGATGCCCAGTTGCCCGATGGCGATGGCCGCGAGCAAGGTCGCCGTCACCGCGCCGAGGCTGAAACCCCGAAAGCTCTTTCCGCCGACCCAATAACCGACGCCCAGTGACAGAAAAATCGCGATTTCGGGGTAACTACGCAGTGTTGCGGTGAACCAGGACATAGGCACTCCTTACGGGTATGAACCGAGCCCGCATCAGCGATGAAGGAAATGGACGATCCGAAGGCAAGCAATATACTATTTGCGGCTCCGTTGAAAGAGGGCGTGGGACACCGCGCCGCACAAACGAAAACAGCGGCCGAAGCCGCTGTTTTTTGTGGAAATGCGAAACTGCGAAACGTTTTATTCGGCCGTTTCGAGCAACGGATAGTCCGTGTAGCCCTCGGCGCCCGGCGCATAGAACGTCGAAGTATCCCAGTTGTTGAGACCGGCATCGACTTCGAAGCGGCGCACGAGATCCGCATTGGCGATGAAAGGCTTGCCCCACGCAACCGCGTCGGCGTCGCCGCGCGCGATGATCGCTTCGGCGCTTGCCTTCGAGAAGCCTTCATTGACGATATACACGCCGCCGAACGCCTTCTTCAGTTGCGGCCCGAGGCTGTCCGCGGCTTCGTGTTCGCGCGCCGCGATGAAGGCAATCTTGCGCTGACCCAGTTCACGCGCGACATACCCGAAGGTCGCGGCGCGGTCGCTGTCGCCCATCGTGTGCGAATCCGCGCGCGGCGCGAGATGCACGCCGACACGATCCGCGCCCCACACATCGATACACTGATCGACGACTTCGAGCAACAGACGCGCGCGGTTTTCGATCGAACCGCCGTATGCGTCGGTACGCGCATTGGTGCTGTCCTGCAGGAACTGGTCGAGCAGATAGCCGTTCGCGCCATGCACTTCGACGCCGTCGAAGCCCGCGCGCTTCGCGTTTTCCGCGCCCTTGCGGAACGCTGCGACGACACCGGCGATTTCATCGAGTTCGAGCGCGCGCGGCGTCACGTACGGACGCTGCGGACGCACGAGGCTCACGTGCCCGCCCGCCGCGATCGCGCTCGGCGCCACGGGCAGTTCGCCATTGAGGAACACCGGATCCGAAATGCGGCCGACGTGCCACAGTTGCAGGAAAATCTTGCCGCCCGCGTCGTGCACCGCTTTAGTGACGAGCTTCCAGCCTTCCACTTGCGCGTCGGACCAGATACCCGGAGTGTCCGCATAGCCCACGCCTTGCGGCGTGACCGAGGTCGCTTCGCTCAGAATGAGACCGGCCGATGCGCGGTCCGCGTAATACTGCGCCATCAGCGCGTTGGGCACGCGTTCGACGCCCGCGCGCTGACGCGTGAGCGGCGCCATGACGATGCGGTTCTTGAGCGTGAGTGCGCCTACTTTGAGCGGATCGAAGAGAATCGACATAAATTGGAATCCTAATAAAATTGAAAGCAGACTTTCACCGTACGGTAAGCAGACTCAGAGATTCCCGATGGAATCGCGAAACGCCTGAATGACCGCCTCGTCGCGCTTGAAGAACACCCACTGTCCAACGCGCTTCGTGGTAACGAGTCCGGCTTTGTGCAAGGTCGCGAGATGCGCCGAAACGGTGGACTGCGACATACCGCAGCGCCCATCGATCTGACCCGCGCAGACGCCATGCGACAACGGCAGTTCCTGACTCGGAAACTGCCGCTCCGGCTCCTTCAGCCATTCGAGAATCTCGCGGCGAAGGGGGTTGGCGAGGGCCTTGTGAATTGCGTCGATGTCCATTTCGTTGCTCATGCGTCTGACGAACGGCACGCACTGCCTTTCCGAATCGTCTTGAGGCGAAGTATATATCGTAATTTTCCGATATGCAAATGCGGCAGCGAATGCGTCAACCTGCGACCTGCCGCCGCGCGGCGGCGTCTGGTACGCTCCCCGGTTTCATCGGCTGCAAAAAAGACTACGAAACTCTTATGGATACTCCTTTCAACGAACGCGGCGTGACACTGTCGCGCGCCGGCCTGTCGGCGTCGGGTCAGATGATTCCGCTGCGCGATCTGCGCACCGCGCGCGTCGTGATGATTCCGCGCCAGAAGCCATTGCCCGTCATCATCGCGCTGATCGGGATCGTCGTGCTCGGCGCGGGCATTTTCACCGGTTCGGGCGCGGCGCTCGTGATCGGCGTGATGACGGCCGTGGTGGGATACCTCACGTGGATCACGCAAGACGTGATCTATCAACTGATGGTCGCGACGCCCGACGGCGAGCGCGAAGTGCTCATCACGAAGGATCAGGAATTCGCGGATAAAGTGGCGGCGCTCGTCGGCGAGGCGGTCGCGAAACATGCGGCGAGCGCGGCGGCGAACCCAGCGCAGGCCTGATCTTGATGCGGCGTTTATACGGCGGCGCGTCTCTTTAGCCCGGCCTTTAGGCGCGCGGCGCTAGATTGCAAGCATTGCCACTACGAGCCGTCGCCGGACGGCTTAAATCGATGGACATCCGCACTTTCGACTCCTCCGCCCTTTCCCGCGCGCTCGATGGCGGCTCGCCGCGCCGCCGCGAAACGCGTCACTGCGAAACGCGTCACTGCGTCGCGTTCGATCTGACCGTTCCGGGGCTGGATTCGTCGGCCGCGCGCGAAGTGCTCTCGTATGCGTTCGGCGCCGGCACGCAGGCTTATATCGTGGGGACGAGCCGCCTCCACGATTGCACCACGCTCTATGTCGAGACCGACAGCGAGGACATCAACGACGTCATCGGCACACTCACCGCGCATTTTCCGAATGCGACGCTCGGCCGCGTAACGCGCGTCACGCGCGTCACGCGGCACTGAATGCGTCGTCGTCAGGTGATCTGCAACGGCTCGATGTGCCAGATATCGCGCGCATACTCCGCGATCGTGCGATCCGACGAGAAAATGCCCATGCCCGCGACATTCTCGATCGCGCTCCTCGTCCACGCCTCCTTGTCGCGGTACTTGAGGTCGACTTCGGTCTGCGTCTGGTCGAAGCTGTCGAAATCGGCGAGCACCATGTAGTGATCGCCCCAGTCCACGAGCGTGTGGAAAATGTCGTAGAACCGGTGCGGCTCCTCCGGCGAAAAATGCCCGAGGCGAATCTGGTCGAGCGCGAGCTTCAGCTCCGGGTTCTCCTCGTAGATCTGCCGCGGCCGATAACCCGCCGCGCGCAGCGACTCGATCTCGTCGGTCGTATTGCCGAAAATGAAGATGTTCTCGCGCCCCACGGCATCGCAAATTTCGATGTTCGCGCCATCGAGCGTGCCGATCGTCAGCGCGCCGTTCAACGCGAGCTTCATGTTGCCGGTGCCCGATGCCTCGGTGCCGGCCATCGAGATTTGCTCCGACAAATCCGCCGCGGGAATGATGAGCTCGGCAACGGACACACCGTAGTTCGGAATAAAGCCCACCTTCAGCCGGTCGCCGATGAGCGGGTCCGCGTTGATCTTGCGCGAGACATCGTTGATGAGCTTGATGATGTTCTTCGCCATCTTGTATGCCGAAGCCGCCTTGCCCGCGAACATCACCACGCGCGGCGTCCAGTCCTTCGCCGGATTTTCGCGAATGCGGTTGTAGCGCACGATCACATACAGGATGTTCAGCAATTGCCGCTTGTATTCGTGAATGCGCTTCACCTGCAGGTCGAACAACGCCTCCGGATTAATGATCGCGTTGGCGTCGCGTTTCGCGCGCTCCACTAGCCGAAGTTTGTTGGCGAACTTCGCGTCGTGAAACGCCTTGCAGAACTCGGGATCGTCGCGCCATTCGCGCAGACGGCCGAGCTCGAACAGATCGGTGCGCCAGCGCGGCCCGAGCCGCTTGTCGATCAGCGCGGACAGCGACGGACTCGCCTGCGCCAGCCATCGGCGCGGCGTGACGCCGTTCGTCACGTTGGTGAAGCGATCCGGATACATGCGCGCGAAATCGGAAAAAATGTTCTGCACCATGAGTTGCGAGTGCAGCTTCGATACGCCATTCACCTTGTGGCTCGCGACGATCGCGAGATGCGCCATGCGCACGCGCCGCTGACCGAATTCATCGACGAGCGAGATGCGACGAATCAGTTCGACATCGCGTCCGAACTTCTCGGTGACTTGCTTGAGAAATTGCGCGTTGATCTCGAAGATGATCTCCAGATGCCGCGGCAACAAGCGCGCGAGCATCTCGACGTCCCACGTTTCGAGCGCCTCGGGCATCAGGGTGTGGTTCGTGTAGGAGAACATCTGCTGTATGAGCTTCCACGCCTTGTCCCACGGCAGATGATGCCGGTCGACGAGAAGCCGCATCAGTTCCGGAATCGCCAGCACCGGGTGCGTGTCGTTCAGATGCACCGCGACCTTTTCCGCGAGCCGCCCGAAGTGCGAATGCGTGCGCTGATAGCGGCGAATCAGATCCTGCATCGTCGCGGAGACGAAGAAGTATTCCTGACGCAGACGCAACTCGCGTCCGGCCTGCGTCGAATCGTCCGGATACAACAGGCGCGACACGTGTTCCGATGTGTTCTTCGCCTCGACCGCGCGGCGGTAGTCGCCCTGATTGAACGCGGAGAGGTCGAACTCGTCGGTGGCGCGCGCGGACCACAGGCGCAGCGTATTGGTCGCCGTCGTCGCGAAGCCGGGAATGACCGTGTCGTAGGCCATCGCGTTGACGTGCTCGGTATCGATCCAGTCGGTGCGATCGTCGTGCTGCACGGTGCGGCCGCCGAAATGCACGGTGTACACGACCTCGGGCCGCGGAAACTCCCACGGATTGCCCGCGCGCAGCCAGTAGTCGGGCATCTCGACCTGATTGCCGTCGACGATCGTCTGCCGGAACATGCCGTATTCGTAACGGATGCCGTAGCCGAAGCCGGGCACGCCGACAGTCGCCATCGAGTCGAGGAAACACGCCGCGAGACGCCCGAGGCCGCCGTTGCCGAGCGCGGCGTCCGGCTCCAGATCTTCGAGCGCCGCGAGATCGACGCCGAGCCCGGCCAGCGCATCGCGAACCTCGTCGTAGATGCCGAGCGCGAGCAGCGCGTTGCTGAAGGTTCTGCCGATGAGAAACTCCATCGACAGATAGTAGACGCGTTTCACGTCTTGCTCATATTGAAGCCGCGTGGTGCGCATCCAGCGCGCGACGAGACGATCGCGCACGGCCAGTTCGGCTGCATGGAGCCAGTCGCGCGGCTGCGCGGTGACTGCATCCTTGCCGACGCCGTACATCAGGCGGTTCGAGATGGAGCGCCTGAGCGCATCGACGGTGCTGTTGAGCTGGTCGAATTCCAGGTCGACGGATGTCATCGAAACCTCCGGTTTTTGCAACATATGCAATGACCGCGAAAGCGCGACTGGAGTTCACATCGGACGCCCCGAAATGGCGCCCTGCCCCGGTCGGGCGGGTGCGGACGTGCCTGAACGTGCAGGTTACGCCAGTTTTATTTTTTTTGGTATGACGAGGCGGAACCGGGCGAGGCCCGCGAATTGCTAGTGAAGAAATTCGCAGACTCGCGATACCGACGGTATTTACTTCGGATTCCGTATGTTTATCGCGCGATGGCACGTGGCGCGCGGGCGGCGATCAGAAGAAGCGCCGCGAACGATATGGCCAGCGGAATCAGCGAGAGCGCCGAAGCCGGCAGGTAATAGCCGCGATTCACCTGCCCCACGACGACGATCGGCACGGTCGCGAAGCCGGGCGGATACACCGTGAGCGTCGCGCCCAGTTCGCCGAGCGAGAGCGCGAAACCGAGCGCGAGACTGGCGCGGATCGCGGGCACGAGTTGCGGCAATACCACGCGCGCGAGCACCATGCGCGGCGGCGCGCCGAGGCTCGCGGCGGCTTCGCGCAGCGTCGTGAGCTCGGGACGCAGCGCGGCGGCGGCGCATCGGTAACAGAACGGCAACACGAGCGCGAGTTGCGCGAGCACGACGATCGCGGCCGAGCCGGACAGATCGAGCGGACGCTTGTGATACGCGATCAATACCGCGAGCCCGAGCACGACGCTCGGCACGCCGCTGCCCATCATCGCGACGGCGTCGACGAGCGCGCCGAGCCCGCGCCGGTCGCGTCCTTCCAGCGCGAGCGCGAGCCAGAGCCCGAGCGCCGTGCCGAGAAACGCGACGCCTACGCCGATTTCGAGACTCGTCGTGACAGCATCGAGATCGCTCGATGAAAGCCGCGCGAACCAGCGCGTAGTGAAACCGTCAGGCAGGATGGTGCCCGACCAGTGCGACGCGACGCTCGACAGCGCAACGACGACCACCGGCAGCACGAAGAGCCAGAAGCACAGAAGCGCGAATAATGCGGTGAACGCATGACGCAGCAGCGCCCGAGGCCCAAAGGCAGCAGCGATGCGTTGCATGTCAGCGCCCTCCCGAGCGTCGACTCGTTTGCCGATCGACGCGCCGGTATAACGCATAGAGCGACAGTGACATGAGCAGCATCGCGACCGAGCCCGCAGCCGCCGTGGGCAGATCGAGATCGACGGTCGCGGCGCTGTAGATCGCAATCGGCAACGTGATCAGATGCGCGCTGCCGAGCACGAGCAGAATGCCGAACTCGTTGAGCGTGAGCAGAAAGCACAGGATCGTTCCGGCCGCGATGCCCGGCCACGCGAGCGGCAACACGACTTTCGTTGCGACCATCCAGCCATCGGCGCCGAGACTCCTCGCGGCTTCGACGAGCCGCATGTCGAGCGTTGCATACGATGCGAGCGTCGGGCGCACGACGAAGGGCGCATAGAACACGACTTCCGCGAGGATCACGCCGCCGATACCGAAGAGGAAATCAAGCGGCGGCGCATCGAGCGAAAAGAGCCGCTGCAGGCCGATGCCCACCGACCCTTGCGAGCCGTACAGAAAGATCAGCGTGAACGCGACCAGAAACGATGGAAACGCGACGAACAATTCCAGAAAGCGCGTGAGCAGACGCGCGAGCGCGAACGGCCTGAAGAACAGCATCGACGCGAGCGCGACGCCGAGCAACGAAGCGATGCTCGCGCTCGCGAAGAGAATGCCGAGCGTCGTGCCGATCATCCCGCGCGTTTCGGGGTTGCCGAAGAACGCGGTGTACGCATGCAGCGAGAAGCCGTGCGGCCCCGTTACGCTCAACATGACGAGCCGTGCGAGCGGATAGACCACGAGCGGCCCGAGCACGACCACGAGAATGAAAAGCAGATGCCACTGCCCTTTGCGCTCGCGGCGTTGCGCTTCTTCGGCATGAGCGGCGAATTGCGCGGAGAGATCCGCGTCGCCGACGCCGCTCTCGTCGCGCGCGACGCTGTCAGGGACGAACAAGGACGACATCGTCAGCCTCGAAGCGAAGAGAAACGCGCGTGCCTTTGTCCGGCACGCGGGAATGGCTGCGCTGCGTCGTCACGAGCATGGGCTCGCCGGGCAGCGCATCGAGCGCGACGGAAACGGAAAGCGCCGCGCCATACCATTCGACGGACGCAATCGTGCCATGCAGCGGACCATCGCCCAGCGGCTGAATCGTGAAACGTTCCGGACGAATGCACGCGAGACGCTCGCGCTCGTCGTGCCGCGTATCGCCAACGGGATACACCACGCGCGGCGGCAACAGGTTCGCCGCGCCGAGATAGCGCGCGACGAAGGCATCGTTGGGCGCGTCGTACAACTCGCGCGGCGCGCCGAGCTGCGCGATGCGGCCATCGCGCATCAAGAGCGTGCGATCGGACAGCACGAGCGCATCGTCCCGATCGTGCGTCACGCAGACGATGGTCAGATTCGGCAGCCGCTCGTGCAACGCCTTCAGTTCGCTGCGCACGGACGCGCGCAGATTTGCATCGAGCGCGGAGAGCGGTTCGTCGAGCAGCAGCACATCTGGTTCGATGACGAGCGCACGCGCCAGCGCCACGCGTTGCTGCATGCCGCCGGAAAGCTGCGCGGGCATGACGTGATCGGCGTCGGCAAGCTGCACGAGCTTGAGCGCATCGGCGACGCGTCGCGCTACCTCGCCCTTCTTCAGCTTGCGGGCGCGCAAGCCGAACGCGACGTTGTCGAACACGGACAGATGCGGGAACAGCGCATAGCTTTGAAACAGCAACCCGAGATTGCGCTGATGCGGCGGCACATGCGTGAGATCGCGGCCCGCGGCCGAAACCGTGCCGGCGAGCGCATCGGCCTTCACGAAACCCGCGATGAAGCGCAGCAGCGTGGTCTTGCCGCAGCCGCTTCGGCCGAGCACGGTGAGAAACTCGCCGCGTTCGATCCGAAGCGAGAGATCGTCGAGCACGATGCGCGTGCCGTAGCGCACCGTCAGACGATCGATATGCACGCCCGGCGTCTGCTGAACGCCGGGCGCTTCCTTGGGAATTGCGTTCATCAGGACTTCGGCTTGACGACTTCGGTCTGCTTGCCGGTATTGCCGATCACTTCGGTCTTCCAGCGCCTGGTCCAGCCCGCCTTCTTCCGCAGGACTTCGTTCCAGTCGACCGGAATCAGCTTCACGCCCGAGATCGCCTGCTTGACGGCGTCGCCGTTCTTGCCTGCGAGCGGCACGTCGGCGCGGGCCGGGATGCCATAGATATCCGGCACCTTCGACTGCACATCGGACGACATCAGATAGTCGATCAGCTTCTTTCCCGCCGCCGGATTCGGTCCGCCCTTGACGAGAGCGATCACATAGGGAAACTGGAACGTGCTCGGCGCTTCGCCCGCCTTGTGCGAGAGAAACGACGGCTTGATCGAGAGACCGCCGTTCGCGGCATCGTCGAGGGCCATTTGCAGATCGCCGTTCGCGAACGCGATCTCGTTACGCGAGAGCAGCACGTTGAGATAGCCCGTGCCCTTCGTATGGAACTTGGCGCTCGGTTCGAGCGACTTGAGGTATTCGAACGCCTTGTCCTCGCCCATCAGCGCGGACGTCAGGATGATGACGGCCAAGCCGTCGCCGGCCGTGGCCGGATTCGAATATGCGATCTTGCCCGAGTAGTTCGAATGCAAAAGATCGGCGAACGTTTTCGGCGCGGTCTTCGTGACTTCGGGATTGATTGCGAACGAGAAATAGTTGTTCACGAACGTGGACCATGCGCCGTCCTGCGCTTTCCCGATCGCGGGCACGTTCTTGTAGTTCACGCTCTGATACGGCTGCAGCAGACCGCCTTGCTGCGCCTGCTGAATGAACGGCGGCAGCGTGACGAGCACGTCGGCCTTGGGCGAATCTTTCTCGACGATCGCGCGATTCGCCACTTCGCCGCTTCCCGCCGTGACGATATTGACCTTCACGCCTTCCTTCTTTTCGAATGCGGGGAGCACGTCCCTGTACAAATTTTCCAGGCCGTCGCCGGTGTACAGGACGACGGCGTCGGCGGCGTGAGAGGGCATCGCGGCAAGCAGGGTTAAAGCGGCGGCGAACGCCGGCAGCGCGTTGCGCGCGAAGCGGAAATCGCGAGTCATTGAGGGTCTCTCGTGTCGGGGATGTGGAATGGTCGGTCGCGACCTTCGACCCGAAGGATTACAGAGATCGGTGACAATCGACGTGAAGGCGCCACGGTTCGCCAACTATCTGCACATTTCACCGAGGGGGTTGGATCTTGCTTTCGGTTTTTGCTTGGCGCTTGTGGTCCGGCGAAAAACCAGGCCACAATCACCTCAAGCCCACGGGCGCTCAACGCCCGCCGCAAACCCCTCTCGGGCGCAGCTTCACAAACCCGAACCGCACCGCCTCGAACCCGGGGATCCGAACCGGCGTAACCAGGCCAAACCTGGAGGAATCAGCAACCATGACCGGACAGGCAGCGGACGGAATCATCGTTCTCCGCACTTCGGCGGCGAGCCGCGAATAATCCGTGAGTCCGCTTCATTCGCGATACCTCCCGCTCCGACGAAAGCAAAACTCATATGATACCGCGCAGGCTGCTGAATCGTATTGAGTCCGAACGTCGCATCTTCGAGATCGGCGATCTCGCCGCCGAGCATGCTCACGCGATTGCCGTTGCGCCGCGCGAGCAACATCGCGATACGCCAGCCGATGTCGCTCCGCCAACGCACGCGCCACCGCCTGCGTCGTGCTGCCCGAATCGATGACGAGCGACGCCCCGTCCCGCACGAACGCCGATCGCATGCCTCGCCACCGCGTTCCCCGCCTCGCGCACATCGACGTGCGGTTCGCGCCGATCGACCGATAACGCGCCGCGATGCGTCGTTGTCACGAGACCGCGCCCGGCGAGCGTGTGCGGTTGCGCCGCACGATCTCCGCCACCGCGCGCGCGCCATGCTTGTCCAGTTCGAAAAGGATGCGCTGGTGACGTTGTTCGGCGAGCATCATTCGAGGAAGAAAGGAAGCGAGGCGGCGCGTGGAGTTTAGCGGCCTTTTGTGGCATTTCTTTGGCAAGCGCGATTCGTCAAGCCGCGACACGCAATGCATTCTTTCCGGCGAGTGAGCAATCCATGCGCGCTCGTCCGCTAGACTTCGCCGTTCCGCACAGGCTTCGAGCGAGGCAATCCGATGTACAAGAAAGGCGTGGTGATCGAAATCCAGTTTCCTCCCGAGCGTCTGAACGACGCGGCGGGCGATCCGTACTGGATCGATCTCACGCTCGACGAAGCAAAGCGGTTGCATGCGCAACTATCGCGCCGCTTCGAAGGCGATGCGCGCGCCAATCAGCCGCTCGACACCTTCACGATCGAATGACGCGCCGCGCCGAAGTGCACGGTTAGACAAGACGCGCACGCGCCTCGCGGCCAATACTGCGGCATCTCGTTTCGCCGCATGCCTCACATGGTTTCGATTCTCGCTGCGCCCCTCTTCGTGTTTCTCTGGTCGACCGGCTTCATCGTCGCCCGGGCGATCACGCCCTACGTCGATCCGAATCTGTATCTGCTCGCGCGCTTCGCCGGCACGACGCTGTTGTTTCTCGCGATCGCCGCGATCGCGCGCGCGCCGTGGCCGAAGGGCCGCGACATCGGCCGGCATCTGCTCGCCGGCGCGCTGCTGCAAGGCGTCTATCTCGGCGCGGGTTACTGGGCCGTTGCGCAAGGGCTCGGCGCGGGCATCATGGCGCTGCTCGGCGCGCTGCAACCGCTTCTGACCGCCGCCGTCGCGGCGCGGCTCTTCGGTGAACGGCTCTCGCCGCGCGCGTGGAGCGGGCTCGCGCTCGGCCTCGCCGGGGTCGCGCTCGTGCTAGCGCCGAAGATCGCGGCAAGCGGCGCGCACGTCGCACAGGCATCGTCCGGACACGCGCCGCAATGGGTCGTCGTAACGATCGCGGTGCTCGCAGTCGTCGCGATCACAGCGGGCACGCTGTATCAGAAGACCTCGCTCGCGAGCGCCGATATCCGCAGCGCCAGCGCCCTGCAGAACGCGGGCGCGACGATCGTCGCACTCGCGCTCGCGCTGGCGCTCGGCGAGCACCGCTTCATCGCATCGGGGACGACGTGGCTCTCGCTCGCGTGGGGCATCGCGATGCTCTCGGGCGTCGCGACGACGCTGCTCGTGTGGATGGTCCGTCGCGGCGATGCATCGCGCGCGACCGCCCTGCTCTTTCTCGCGCCGCCGCTCGCCGCGCTCGAAAGTTATCTCGCGTTCGGCGAGACGCTCGACGCCTTGCAACTCGCGGGCTTCGGCGTGGCGCTCGCGGGCGTGCTGCTCGCGCGCTCGAAATAGCGTCGGACGCGGCTCAGTCGACCGTGTCCGCGCCCGCAGGAATATGCTCGCGCACCGACTTACCCGGACCCGGAGCCCATGCGGGCCGCGTTTTCCTGTCCGTATCGACGACGACGAGATAGTGCCCCGCCCACGGCGTCGTCTTGCGCGTGGCCTTGAGGACCCACATCGACTGGCCTTCTTCGGATGCGCGCGCCTCGTATTGCGCATCGAGGATGCCGTGATGATCGAAGAACGTGTTGAGCGTCGACGGAATGCGCACGCAGCCCTTCGAATGCCGCATGCCGAGCAGCGGCTCCAGTTTCTCGGGATCGGTGGCGTGCATCTGGAAGCGCATCGGCGACTTGCCGCCCTTGCCCCAGCCGCGCTCGCCGTCGGCCCAGCCGAAATCGTAGATGCGCATGTCGCGCGCGCCATAGCCGCGGATCTTGAACTCGTTGAGCGTGCCTTCGGCGCGGAAGTCCATGTTGCCCGGCACGTGCTGGAACACGCCGAGCGGCGTGACGAAGTGATCGTAGCTGCCGGGACGTCCCGTCGATACCGGCGATGCGCCGATGAGCGACCACGCATCGCCCGGCTTCGCGCGGAAATAGACGAAGATCGCTTGCACGTTCGCACTGCGATCGACCAGCACGACGAACTCGTTGGCGAGGTTGCCGTGGCCGTCTTCGTCGAGCGCATGTTGCAGCAGACGGCCATAGCCCTGCTGATCCGCGGCCTGCACGTTGAGCCGCCGATCGACTTCCTTTGCGAAGGTCTGGCGCATGGCATAGGCGCCAGCCGGCGGCATGCCATTGCGCTGCGCGAGATTCGGTTCGGGCGGCTCCGGCGGCAAGGGCACTTCGGGCGCCTGCGCTTCCGATGCCGCGCTCGCCTCCGACGCCCCGCTGGCCGCACTCGCCGCCGACGCAGCCGACGCCTCGGCCGCAGCCGATGCCTCCGCTCCCGGTTGCACGGGCATCGGCACGGGCATTGCCGGAAGCGCGCGCGTGCCGTGGGGAATGCTCGCGCTGTGCGGCATCGGTGGCACGGGCACGGCGGGCACGACGGGCGCAATGGGCATCGCCGTCACGCGTCCCTGCGCGAGCGCCCCCGAAGCGCCCGAGGCCGCCTGAGGCTGCGCGTAAGCCGCTGTCGTAATCGAAAGAAGCGCGCCTGCTACCGCGGCCACGAGAAAACGTGCGCCGATCGGCGTCTTGTTCTTTCCTGCCTGATGCATCGATTTGAATGATCCGCTTTGCTATTTGCCAGCGGACGATCCGCCGGATCGCCCAGTTCGAGCGGGCTATGCGCGAATTGCGCGCATCGACAAAAAAGCCGGTGCGCACGAGGCACCGGCTTCGCCGCTACATGACATTCGTCAGGGGACAATCAGCAAAGTTCATTCCGGCGTGCGGGCAACGCGGCCCACGCACGCGAAAACGTCAATGCAGGCGGATGGATGCGTCGCCGGACGCCGAGGCCCGAGCGCGCAACGGTTCGTCCTTGAAGCGCTGATGACACAGCTTTTGAGCGATCGCCTCGCCGATGTAAGGCACATCGGTCGCGAGCCTGGCGGTCGCATAGGCGTGGGCGGTGCCCGCGCCGTGAACTTCGATATCGCTCGCATACTTGCCGAGCTCATGCTCCAGAAAACGCCGCACGTCGCGCGCGGCGCAGCGTGGAGGAAGGTTCCAGACGAGCAGGTTCATCGCCGTCACCTTCTTGCGCGCACGGGCACGGGCCGCCGGTTCTGCTTGACGATCATGCGCGCCGCGAGCGTACCGACAACGAAGAGGAACACATAGGCGAACATCATGGCGAATCCACAACTAGTTTCGAGATAGCTCCATACTAATACCGTAGACCGGGCGCGTGCTGCGACATTCCGCCTTTTTCAATAGATGTTCTAAATCGGACGGATGCAGGGAATGCATCGTCAGAAGCCCGAACAGGACATGCTGGAGAGATTCGGATAGCGATTCGGCCAGTCGCCCGCCATCGCAGTCTGCGCGTCCTTCAACGTCATGTCGCCGGTGCAGACGCAGCGCTTCAGATTGACCGCGAGCCGTTCCTTGCGCCGCTGGCCCTCACGCCCTTCCCAGCGGCGCAAATCGAGATTCGCGGGCGAATTGGGCGAGCCGCCGAGCAGCACCGGCATGCGGTGATCGAGCGCATATTCCGACGCGAACGATGCATCGATGCTCCGCTGCTTAAGCAACCGCTCTTTCTGGCGCATCTGGATTTCAAACGACGGCAGCACGCGATCGACATAACCCGGCATGCAGATCGTATCGACGATGGTCGCCTGCGTGACGCGGCCATCGAGCCATTCGGTGCGCTGCGCGCGTGCGGCGCCGGCCGCGAATGCGAGCATCGCACAGCAGCACGCGAGCGCCGCGCGCGCGACTCGGCGGACGCGGCCCGCGCTTGTTTTCGGTTTCTCGGTGAACCCGGTTTCCCTTCGACTCATGCCTTTCGTGCGCCATCGATCGCGGCCTCGGATCGCCGCTCGTTTTTGAGATGATCGGAGGTTCAATTAAAACACACGAAACGCGGGCTGCACGCGAAGAGTTGAGCGCGATGTTTGAAGTACATCACGTCGATGCGCCGGATATGGGCGAAACACACGCGGCTGGGCCGGCGAGCGCGGCGTCGAGCGCCTCGGCCGCCGCGACAAATGCCGCGAACGACGCCGCGATGCGCGCATCGTCCTCGCCGTTGCGATCCTCGTCGACTGCCTGCTCGCAGTCACGCTGCAACGCGACGCACGCGCGCATGAACGACGCCGCGCCGATCACGGCCGCCGCGCCTTTCATGCGATGCGCGATATCGCGCAAATGGGCGTGGTCGCTGTGCGCGAACGCGGCGTGCGCGTCGGCGAGATCTTGCGCGTTGGCGGATTTCAACGTGTCGACAAGCGTGGCCGCCTGATCGCCGAAACCGGCGAGGATCGCGGGATCGAATGCTGGAGCGTCGAATTCGTGCGCCTTCGCCGCGCCGGAAGACGCAACCGGCGCGCGGCCATCGCGCGTCGCGGCGAGCAACGCCTCGCGCAACGCGTCGAGGCCGAGTGGCTTCACGAGACACGCGTTCATGCCGGACGAGATCGCGCGCAGCGCCGCCTCGGGCTGCGCGTTCGCGGTCAGGCCGACGATCGGCACGGCGCGCGTCGCCGGATGCTTCGCTTCGTCTGCCCGAATCGTTCGGGCCAGTTCCTCGCCGCTCATTTCGGGCATCGAGCAGTCGGTCAGGATGACGTCGAAGACGCGCGGCCCGGCGCGCCAGTGGGCAAGCGCGCTTTTGCCGTCGACGGCGAGTTGCGCGACGCCTCCGAGCAGCCTGATCTGTCCGTCGAGCACGATGCGGTTGGCCGGATGATCGTCGACGACGAGCACGCGCAAGCCCGCGAGCGATTCCGCCAATGCGCCCGCCTGCACGGGCGGCGCATCGGCGGCGGGCGTGACGGCGTCCGCCTCGGGCAAGTGGAGCCGCACGGTGAAGCGCGTGCCGCGTCCCGGCTCGCTCGCCAGCTCGATCGCACCGCCCATCATCGTGACGAGCCGCTTGCTGATGGTCAGGCCGAGGCCCGTGCCGCCCATGCTGCGCGCGCGGCCATCGTGCGCCTGCACGAACGGCGTAAAAAGCATCGCCTGTTTGTCGGGCGCGATGCCGATGCCGGTATCCGCCACCGCGAGCGTCACCGCGCGCTTGCCGTCGAGCGCCGGCGCGATGTCGTATTCGAGTGTGACCGCGCCGGTATCGGTGAACTTGATCGCGTTCGAGAGCAGATTGCCGACGATCTGCCGCAGGCGCGGGCCATCGGCGAGAATCCAAGCGCCGTCGCCCGAACGACGCTTCACGACGAGCGCGATGCCCTTCGCGCGCGCGGCGGGCTCGTAGATGGCCGCGACGCCCGCGATCCACGCTTTCACGTCGAGCGGCGCGGGCGCGAGCACGAGGCGCTCGGCTTCGATCTTCGCGACATCCAGCAGATCGTCGATCATCCCGAGCAGATCGCGCGCGGCGTGATGCGCGGTCGACAGCGCGCGCTCGGTCGCGGCGCGCTCGCCGGGCGCGCGCAACTCCATTTCGAGCAGTCCGAGCACGGCGTTCATTGGCGTGCGGATTTCGTGGCTCATCGTTGCAAGAAAGGTCGATTTCGAGCGGTTGGCCGTCTCCGCCTCTTCCTTCGCGGCGCGCATGGCCCTTTCCGCGGCGATCCGGCGCGCGATCTGCACGCGCAGCGTCAGCGCCCAGCCCGCGAGCACGAGCACGAGCGCGAAGCCGAGCAGCGCGCCGAGCTCGACTTGCGGACGACGGCGTTCCCAGAGCATCTCCGGATGCTCGGAAAGCTTCCAGCGCGCGCGGATCGATTCGAGCTCCGGCGGCGGCAGGCTCGCGATCGCGCGATTGACGATGCCGAGCAGCACCGGCTCGCTCGCGGCGACGACCAGTCCGTGCGGAATCGGCTTCGTCGACAGCACGCCGGAGATCGTGAGCGTGTCGCGGAACGGATTGCCCACGGCGTAATTCGCGAAGGCGAGATCAGCGACGGTTGCGTCGGCGTCGCCGTTCGCCACGGCGCGAAACGGACCGTCGAACGACTTCGCATCGACGATGCGCGCGCGCGGCGAGTCTTCCCGCACAAAATTCACCAGCGGCGCATCGCTCGGAATAGCGACGCGCTTGCCGGCGAGCGCGGCGGCGTCGCGCAAGGGCGGCCGGCCCGCGGCGGTCAGGATCACGAAAATGCTTTCGCCCGTCGGCGTGGTCGCCTCGCCGCCGGGCAGCGACGACAGCGCACCAAGGCTGAACGGCACGATCGCGGATTCGCCGCTCTTCAGGTCGGCGCGCAACTGCGCCATCGACGTGCGCATGCGCGCCTCGAAGCGCAGGCCCGTCACGCGCGCGATCGCGTCGAGGACGTCCACGGCGATGCCCGCCGCGTTGCCGCGCTGATCGCGGAACATGAGCGGCGCGGCCTGCGCGAGCATCGAATAATGCACGACGGGATGCGCCGCGATCCACGCGGTTTCCTCGGGCGTGAGCGCGATCGGCGTGTTGCGTCTGATCGCGGGCGCGGCGGCGTGCCAACGATCGCGCGTCACCAGCGCAAAGCTCGGCGGCAGCGCGGCGAGTGCATCGTCGACGCGTTGCCGCAGCGCCATCGCGTCGGCGCGGCCCGGCGCGAACGCAAAGCTGTAGCCGCCTTCGTCGAAGGTCGCGAAACCGGTGATCATCAGATTCGGCAGGTCGAAATGGGCGATTGTGTACGAGGCCGCGGTTATGTCGCCGACGAAGGCGTCCGCATCGGCGAGCGACACCGCGAGCAGCGCGCCGGTCAGGTCGGGATAAGCGACGGGCACGAGCGACGGATACGCCGCGCGCAAGCGGGCCGGCGACGTCTGCGCGGCGACGTAAGCGAGCCGTCCGGTCGGCGCGTGCGCCTTGAGCGGCTCGATGTATATCTGCCGCGTCGGCAGATACGGCCGGCTGAACGCGAGCGGCTCGCCGGCGTCTGCGCCTGTCGCGCCCGTCGCCATGTCGATGTCGCCGTGCATGAGCGCCGCGATCATCGCGGCGCGGTCGGGAAAGAATCGCCAGTGCGGAGCCATTGCGAGCGCACTCGCGACGGCGTTCGCGAAATCGGTAGAGATGCCGCGCGGCAATGCCGGTTGCGCCGATCCACGATTCACGGAATCCGCCATGTCGAGCGGCGGCGCCATACCCGGCACCGCGCCTATCACGATGGATCCCTTTGCGTGCACGAGCGCGCACGTGATGCAGAAAACGCACCCGAACACGGCGAGCGCGCGCAGACGACGGTACGCGAACGCCGCCCGCCCGAGGTGCGCACGATGCCGCGCGAAATTGAACAAGTCACGCCCCGATAGACCAGTGTGCGGCTAGTGTCTCAAAAACGCTGGGGCGCGTATATCGACGGCGCGACGCACGAAAGCGCGTTTCGTTGCGCGCCGCGAAACGCGCCTCAGGCCGGCACCGACTCCGCCTTTTGCGCGCGCGACCACACGCGATGCTTGCTCATCGCTTCGATGAAAGTCTTCAGCACCGCTTTGGCGTCGCTGCCCACGGCGACGCCTTCCTCACCGCCCGGCAAATGCGCGGCCGCGAGCACGTCCTCGCCGTCGCCGATCGCGCCGATCGCCTTCAGATGCTTGAACGCCTCAAGCACGAAGTGACGCGCGTCGCCGGATTCCGCCAGTGCCTTCGCGCTATCCTTGCCGCCCGCGACGATCACGCCGTCGAACATGATCGACGGCATGCCGAGAATGGTCGCGTCGGGCTCGACGCCCTGGGCGGGCGAGCCGAGCGTCGGCGAGATGACCAACGCGCGCGCGCCCTCGGCTTTCAGCGCGTCCTGCACGGCCTTGATGCTCGCGGCATCGGCGCCCGGCGCGGCGAGAATCGCGACCTTGCGCGTCTTGATCGACGGCTTCGTCTTCGCGATGATCGACAGCGCCGGCGATTCCGTCACCGACGATTTGCCGAGTTCGTCGGCGTCGGCGTTCTTCTTCGGCGCGGGCAATCCGAGATTGACGGCGACGCGCGCGGCGAGCGTCTCGTCGATATTCGCGAGAATGCCGAGCTGGCGCTCGCGAATGTTCTTGCGTTCGACCTTGGAAAGCTCGAACGAATAAGCGCCGACGATGTGATCCTTTTCCGGATCGGTCATGCTGTTCCAGAAGAGCGTCGCCTGCGAATAATGGTCCTTGAACGACGGGCTGCGCACGCGGATTTTCGAGCCTTCGACGCGCTCCGTGTAGCTCTCGAAGCCGCCGCCCGCCGCGGCCGGCGCGGTTTCCTTCGGCCATCCGCCGTCGATCGAATTCGGCTCGTAGGACGCCTGCCCTTTGGGGATCGTCTGGCGATGCATTGCGTCGCGCTGGCCGTTGTGCAGCGGCGCGAGCGGACGGTTGATCGGAATCTCGTGAAAGTTCGGGCCGCCGAGACGGCTGATCTGCGTGTCGGTGTACGAGAACAATCGGCCTTGCAAAAGCGGATCGTTCGTGAAGTCGATGCCCGGCACGATATGCCCCGGACAGAACGCGACCTGCTCGGTTTCCGCGAAGAAGTTCTCGGGATTGCGATTCAACGTGAGCTTGCCGATCATCTTTAGCGGCACGAGCTCTTCGGGGATGATCTTGGTCGGGTCGAGCAGATCGAAGTCGAACTTGTGTTCGTCCGCTTCCTCGACGATCTGCACGCCGAGTTCCCACTCGGGATAATCGCCGTTATCGATCGCTTCCCACAAATCCCGCCGATGGAAGTCCGAATCCTTGCCCGCGAGTTTCTGCGCTTCGTCCCACAACAACGACGCCGAACCGATCGTCGGCCGCCAGTGGAACTTGACGAAGCGGCCGTTGCCCTGCGCGTCGACGAAGCGGAACGTATGGATGCCGAAGCCTTCCATCGTCCGCAAGCTGCGGGGAATCGCGCGGTCGGACATGGTCCAGAGCACCATGTGCGCAGATTCGGGCACGAGCGACACGAAGTCCCAAAAGGTGTCGTGCGCCGATGCGCCTTGCGGCATTTCGTTGTGCGGCTCGGGTTTGACCGCGTGGACGAAGTCGGGGAACTTGATCGCGTCCTGGATGAAGAACACCGGCATGTTGTTGCCGACGAGATCGAAGTTGCCTTCGTCCGTGTAGAACTTCACGGCGAAACCGCGCACGTCGCGCACGGTATCGGCCGAACCGCGCGAGCCTTGCACGGTCGAGAAGCGCACGTAGACGGGCGTTTCCTTCGACGGGTCTTGCAGGAACGCGGCCTTGGTCAGCCCGGCCTGCGATTCGTACACCTTGAAGACGCCGTGCGCGGCCGAGCCTCGCGCATGGACGATGCGTTCCGGAATGCGCTCGTGGTCGAAGTGCGTGATTTTTTCACGCATGATGAAGTCTTCGAGCAAGGACGGGCCGCGCTCGCCGGCGCGCAGGGTGTTCTGGTTATCGGCTATCTTGACGCCCTGGTTCGTCGTCAGGGCCTGACCGGTCGCGTCGGTGCGGAAGGCTTCGAGGGATTCGACTTTCTTGTTGGTGTTGCTTCGCGACAGGGTGCGGGCGACGCCGCTCGCGGGCGGCTGCTTCTTTGTTGCCATTGTGGGGACTCCGGGTGGGTGAGATTTTGCGGTCGGGGTCGCAATTGATGTACCCGGAGCCTCGAACACAAAATTTATGACAGGCTCGATAAACCGCGCGAGCGAGCCACACCCTCCACCCAAGCCCGCCCGCGCAGAAAAATCACCCCCCATCAACCGGCGACAACGCCCCCAACTTGTCCGCCGTGGTCTTCTGCAGCGTCACGATCCGGCTCATCGCCGCATGATTGGCCGTCGCTTCGTCGTACATCTTCGCGAGATCCGCCTTGAGTTGCGTTCTCGACCCGCCGTCGAGATAAACCATATGTCCCGACGGATAAAACGTCGCCGACAGATTCTGCCGCACGGTCTTGTCGATCAGGGGCATCTGCTGCAAGTCGATGATCGTCTGATAGAACGGCGTCACGAAGTCATACATCCCGTTGGCGGACAGCACCTTCAAATCGACGTTCAACGCCATCACCGCGGCGAGATCGCCCCCCGTGTACAGAATGATGTTGCCCTTCGAGTCGAGCCCCTTCTGCGCGCCCGTCGGGTCCGTGTGCTTGAAGTCCCAGTTGAGGAACGCCTGGTCGTTCAGGTCGGTGAACGACGACGTCGACGTGAACTTCAGCTGCTCGTTCAGGTAGCTGTTCCACATCGTCGTGTAGACGCCGCTCACCGCCGTCATCGTCGGATCGTTGCCGCCCGAATTCGGGTCGATCTTGCCGGCAATGCCGGTCGAGATCGCCGTCACGCGGCCATCGTAGGAGCCGAGCGATTCGCCCTTCGACTTGAGCAGCGTCGTGAGAAAAAGCGAATTGCCGCGGCTGTCGTAAGCCGCGACGTCGAGGCTCCATGCAAGCAGCGTCGCGCGGTCGATGCCCGTGTACTCGGACAGCTTCTCGACCACTTCGTCGTCCGTCTGCGGAAACTTGCGCAGCGCGTTCAGATAGTCCGTGCGAGAAAATTCCGCGACTTCCTCCGCGAAGCTCAGAAGGTTCGTCGGCGTCGGATGCACGCCGAGTTTCTTGTGATACCACGCGTCAGCGGCCGCGGTTGGCAGCGCGCCAACCGGGTTGCCCGCCTGCCGGTAATCGAGAATCGACGATTGCAGCGTGACGCCGTTCAGATCGATGCCGTCCTCGTGCAGCTTGTACGCGAGCACGCAACTGCGCGCCGTGCCGTACGACTCGCCGAACAGGAACTTCGGCGAGTTCCAGCGATTGTTCTTCGTCAGATAGCGCTTGATGAACTGCGCGATCGAGGCCGCGTCCTGATCGACGCCCCAGAAATCGCGATTCTTGTTCGGCGCGATCGCGGCCGAATAGCCCGTGCCGACCGGATTGATGAAGATCAGGTCGCTGCGGTCGAGCAGGCTGTCCGGGTTGTCTTCCATCTGATACGGCGCGGGCGGCGTGAAGCCCGGCATCGCCGTCTTGATGCGGCGCGGCGCGAACGAGCCGAGCAAAACGAATACCGACGACGACCCCGGTCCGCCGTTATAGAAGAACGTCAGCGGACGCGCCTCCTCCTTCGCGCCGTCTTTCGTGAACGCGACGAAGAACATCTTCGCGCTCGGCTTCGAACTGCTCGGGTCGACGGTCACGAGATGCCCGACCGTCGCCGTGTACGCGATCTTCGCGCCGCCGACCGTCACGCTGTGATGCGTGATGGCCGCGTTCTCGTCCGCCTCGGTCGCCGCGACCGCGTCGTCGGGACCGTTGCCGTATGCGACCGGATCGAAGTACGGATGATCCTTCTTCGCCGTCGTGGTCTTCTTCGGCGCTTTTTTCGCGGCCGCGGTCAAGCCCGGCTCTTCCGCGTTCGAAGGTTTGTCGCTCGCTGCCAGTGGATCGGAGTTCATCGTCGTCGCTCCAGAATCGTCGTCGTGGTTGTTGTTCACTGTCTTACGCCATGCTCAGTGCTTCGCGGACGCAAGCGCGTTCGCGATCTTCGCGCCGTCGGGGCTGCCCATGCCGGTACACGCGTCCCAGCCCGCCGCCGCCGAGAAACTGCCGTTGCTGCCTTCCGTGATGTCGCGAAACGCCGTCTTCGCGCCGTAGAGCTTCGGATTGACGAAGCCCGAGGGCGACCCGTTGATCGCGTTGATGCGCGCGATCAGCGCAGCCCACAACGGCGCAACTGCGCTCGTTCCGCCGACGACCGTATCTTCGCCGTCTATCAGCACTTCGTAGCCGGTTTGCGGCGACGCGTCGCCCGCAACATCCGGCACGCCGCGCTTCGCGAGCGCCGTTTGCTTGCCGTTGCGCGTGACCGGCAAGCCCTTCTGCCACACCGGCAGCGCGAACACGCCGGACACGCCGCCGCCGCCCGAGCCGCCCTGGTCGCCGTCGTTCCACACGACTTCTTTCGCGATGCCCGTTCCGGACGCCGTGAGGCTCGTGCCGCCGCAGCCGAGCACATACGGGCTCGACGCGGGAAAGTCGACGTGGTCCGCGCCGTCACCGGCGCCGTCGGACGAGCCGCTATCGCCCGACGCCGCGCAGACCGTCACGCCGAGCGCGGCCGCGCTTTGCAGCACGTCGTTGAACGCGCCGATGGATTGCGACGACCAGTTCGCTTCGGGGCCACCCCAACTGATCGATATCACGGAAGGCTTGTTGGTGGAATCGTGCAGCGCGCGATTGACGGCGTCGACGAAACCGGCGTCGCTGTTCGGCGCGAAGTACACGGCGATGGTCGCGCCCGGCGCAATGGCGCCCGCGACCTCGATGTCGAGCGTCACCTCGCCGTCCGGGCCGTTCGGGTTGCCCGTGGGCGCGTTCTTCGCGTTGTCGACGCCGATCGCGACGACTTTCGGCGCCTTAACGCCGAGCTTCGAGAAATACGCGGAAAGATCGGTATCGCGATAGCCGCCGCCCAGCTCGATGATCGCGATGCACTGGCCGGCGCCGTCGCCATCGGGGAAGTCGTAGAGACGCGCGAGATCGACCGGCGTGAACGACGAACTCGCCACGCCGCGCGCCGGCTTGAACGGCGGACGGAAACGAAAGTGGGGACGCGCCTGCGGCTTGCTGTCGAGTCCGAGCACGGCGGTGACGGCGTCGTGCATGTCCTCGGGCACGTTCACCGGACCCAAGCGGCCGCGATATTCGCCGATGTTGTGATGTTGAAAGCGCTCTAATTTGACATCGAAAGCTTTCTGGAATTGTTCGATGCTGCCCTTCAGCACGACGCTGCGCGTTTCGGTTTCCGCGCGCACGACCGTCAGACCGTATTGCCTCGCGAAGGCCTCGACCTTCGCGACGTCGTCGTCCGACGCGGTGAAACGCTTGTCGAATTCCTCGCGCGAAACGGCTTGCGCGGGCGCCTCGCCGGAATCGATGCGCGCCATCATCTGCTTGAAGCCCGCCTCGTCCTTGCGCCGCAGCATCACGATTACTTCGATCTGCTCGGAAGGGTCGCAATCGCCGATGCACTGCGCGTCGTCGGGATGAATCTTGTCGCTGCCGCTGACCGGTTTCTTCGTCATGGTATCGATGCTCCTCGTTGGCCATGAAATACAAAGGTTCTCGATCCTGCCGCTGCCGCGCCTATGAACGCTTGTTGCAGCCTGCACAGCGCACGCCGCTTATCGTCTTATTTTCTGGGCGCGAATGCAATTGCTCGGACCGTTGACGAGAGCATGCGGTTCCGGCGAGACAAAAGTTGTCCCGGTCTTCAGCGGCTCGTCTCGATCTGTTTTTCGACGGGAGGCGTGAGTCCGAGGCGCTCCATCAGGCGGCGCGCATCGAACGGCGCCCGCACTTTCTGGTCGTTGTCGAAGTAACAGAAGACGTCGCGCCCGGCGCGCGGGCGCGCTTTCGCCGACGAGATCAGCCGCGCATCGCCGATCTGTGCGCCCGCAGCCCAGCATTCGATGCGGCGCGCCCACTCGTCGAGCGCTTCGTCCTTGTAGCTGCCGCCGTAAAGCGTTTCGCTGCCGTGAAGCCGCAGATACGCGAAGTCCGACGTGAGGTCTTCGGCATACGGCCAGCCCGCGACCGAATCCGACACGACGAGCGCCGCGCCGTGCTTGCGCAGAAGCCGCACGAATTCATCGGTGCAAAAGCTCGCATGGCGGATCTCGATCGCGTGCCGCAGCGCGCGCTTTCTTCCCGGCTCGAACCACGGTTCTTTGACGCGCGTGTCGTGCCCCTGGGCGAGACGCGCGGCGGCGGCGGTATCCTTCGGCAGCAGTTCGAGAAAACGCTCGAAAGCTTCGGGACGGAAGGAAAAGTTCGGCGGAAACTGCCAGAGAAACGGACCGAGTTTGTCGCCGAGCGCGAGCACGCCGGACGCGAAAAAGTTCGAGATCGCCGGAATCGCGGTTTCGTCGCGAAAACGCAGCATGTGCGTCAGATAGCGCGGCCCCTTCACGCTGAAGACGAAGCCCGCCGGCGTCGCGTCGCGCCACGCGCGGTAGCTCTTCACGCTTTGCAGCGAATAGTGCGATCCGTTGATCTCGACCGTCTGGACCGCGCGCGACGCGAAATCGAGTTCGCGGGCCTGCGCGAGCTTCCGCGGATAGAACACGCCGCGCCAGCCGGCATAGCGCCAGCCCGAAATGCCGATGCGGATGCGCCCGGCCATCGCGCACCTAGTGCGGACGCTCTTCGACGTACTCCGGACGCGCGCCCTGCGGCAGCCAGGGTTCGCGATGCTTGGTCCACAGTTCGTAGGCCGGTTCGAACACACCGGTTTCGTCGAATGCGCCGATGGGCAGATCGACCTCGTCGCGCGTCGTGAATTCCATGTACGCGACCGAGCCGCACACCGGGCAGAAATGCCGCCGCCCGTCGTCGGAACTCTGCCATGTGGAGAGGCTGCCGCTCATCATCACGTCGCCGCGCGCGTAAATCGCATAAGCTCCGAAGGCGGAGCCGTGCACTTGCCGGCACGTCATGCAGTGGCACATGCAGGCGCGCTTGGGCGTGCCCGTCGCGCGAAAGCGAAACGCGCCGCATGCGCATCCGCCTTCATGAACCTTGGTCGCCAGCTCGTCGTCCTTTTGAACGTTCATCGATCTCTCCCGTAAATACGACGGTTTGTTACGATAACTCTTCACGATCGGAGATGGCACTCATGAGCACACCGAGCACGACCGGCAGCACGAACACCACGAGTACCTTGTCCCTGCTGAAGCTGCTTCCCGGCGCCGGATCGGAGTTCGGTCCGGCCGCGTCCGACCTCGTCGCCCACGTGCTGTCGCATGACCGCTTCGATGCGGCCGCGAACACGAACGCGCCGCGCGAAACCTTCCGCGGCGTCACCGTGGAAGACGCCATGAACGACGAATACGTCTTTCCGCTCGGGCGCACCGGCCAGTCGATCGTGCTGACGGGTTATCGCATCGCGGCGGGTTTCATCGCCGAACGCGCCGCCGACGAATGGCTCGAACTCGCCCACAAGGAACGCCTCGCAAAAGGCTTGCCCGCTGCGCCGCAGGGCAGCGAGCCGCACCTCTCGCCCGATCCCGCCGAAGCCGATGAGCTGCTCGACCGCGCCTATGAGTGCGCCCAGCGCATTCTCGATCCGGCCGCCGGCGAGCCGGTTCTCGCGCTCTTCGAGACGCACTATCGTGGCGGACGGGAGTTTTTGCGCCTCACCTGGGAAGGCTTGCCGGAAGATCTCGTGCCGGAGTCGCGCCGTCCGCTCGCGGCGCTCGCCGCCGCCGTGCAAAACGGCGAGCGCCGCGAGAAACGCGATTACGATCCCTACGGTCTCGGCGGCGTCGACGACTACGATGTCGACCGCCCGCTTGCCTATCGCGAGAAGATCGGGCCGTTTCTCTTCACGATGACCTATCGCCACGAGTATCCGCAGGTCGACGACGAACGTCTCGGCACCGCGTTCGCCGTGTTTCACGAAGCGGGCAGCGACATCGTCGCGGCGGCGGTGCGGCTGCAACTCGTCAAGGTGCCGCCGCTCACGAGCAGCGCCGATCTCGTCTACACGCTCGACACGTACTCGGGCGAAATGCTCTCGCTCGCGCTCGCCTCGACCGAAGCGCTCGGCCCGGAAAAGCTGTGCGAGGTTTTCAACGCGCATCGCGTGATCTACATCAGCCTGTGGGAAGTGAGGAAGCCGTGGCGCGGCGAGGGTCTTGGCGTCGCGCTGCTGCATCAGGCGTTGGAACGGCTTCCCGTCGATGTCGATGGCCGGCCGAACGCGCTCTGCGTCGCACCCGAGCCGTATCAGACCGAAATGCGTCACTTCGAGAAACTGCCCGGCGTGCTGCGCGAAGAGTTGAAGACGCCGGCGAAACGCCTCGTCGCGCATCTGAGCAACTGGCTCGAACGCTCGAAGCTGCCCATCGCGACGCACTTCTTCGTGCCGATGGCCAAGCACGCGGGCATTGGCTCGGCGGGCGAGAACGCGCGGCTCATCGACCGGATCATGGAGAGCGAGGCCTGATGCGATGCTCGTCATCGTCGACATGCAGGCGCGCCTCCTGCCGCATCTGGACGGCGCGCAACGCCTGACCGAGCGCGTCGGCACGCTGCTGCGCGCGGCGAATCTGCTCGACGTGCCGGTGGTCTGCACGGAGCAGAATCCGCAGCGGCTCGGCGGCACGGCGGATAGCTTGCTCGGCGATCTTCGGTCCGCGAAGCCCATCGAGAAGCACACATTCGATGCAACGCTCGCGCCCGCGTTCATCGACGCATTGCCGAGCGCGCCCGCGACGCTGTGGGTCGCCGGGGCGGAGGGGCACGTATGCGTCCTGTTAACGGTGCTCGGCCTGTTGCGGCTCGGCTATCGCGTGGAATATGTGGCGGACGCGGTCGCATCGCGCCGCGCGGCCGATCGCGCCGTCGCCATCGAAAGAGCGCAGCAGGACGGCGCGCGGCTCACGACCGTCGAAACGACGATTTTTGGATGGCTCGGCAGTTTCCGGCATCCGCGCTTCAGGGATGTGCTCGCGCTTCTCAAGTGAACTCGACGGCGGTTCCCAAAACAGACCGTTAGTTGCGCAAACGATGTTTCCGGGCACGAACCCGGCAGCAGGCAAACACGGCCGCCATGTGATTTCGCGCGCCGCCGCGCCTGATTTACGCGCGCATGCAGCATTTACCCGCACGGTCCGCCCGATGAGCCCGTCAGCCCTTTTCCGGGGCGCATGGCATCCGACTTGCTGTAGTCTGCGATTGCGGATCGACGAACGTTCGGTTCCCTTACAGTTGCCGGACGACTGCGAATCCGCGCCTCACGCGCCGCCCCGAGGACTCAAGCATCGGCGCTCCGCCCGATCTGTCGCGATCGGTCGCGAGCGAATGCCCATGAAGACTTGAGCCCGTCGACGCCCCTTCGAACGAGCGAGGAGCAACCGATCGCCATGTCCCCAGCCGATACCCATCCTCACGACGAGAGCGACACGGCGCAAAAGCCGTCACGCCGACGTTTCCTGCAATCGGCCGCCGCCGCGGCAGCCGTCACCGCCGCGCCGCACGCGCATGCGCAGCAACAGGCCGCGACGCCCGCGACCGCGCCGACGCCATCCGCCACGCCGATGATGCCCGTGAAGCTCGTCATCAACGGCCATCCGCACGAACTGCAGGTCGAGGCGCGCACGACGCTGCTCGACGCGCTGCGCGAATACGCGAATCTCACCGGCACGAAGAAAGGCTGCGACCGCGGCCAGTGCGGGGCGTGCACGGTGATCGTGTCGGGACGGCGCATCAACTCGTGCCTGACGCTCGCCGTGATGCACGACGGCGAATCCGTCACGACCGTCGAAGGCCTCGCGCCCGATGGCGACACGCTCGCGCCGATCCAGCGCGCGTTCATCGAGAAGGACGCCTTTCAGTGCGGCTACTGTACGCCCGGCCAGTTGTGCTCGGCGACCGCGCTCATCGCGGAATATCGCGCGGGCGACGCGAGCGCGGCCACCGCCGACGTGCGCTTTCGGCCGGCGCAACTGTCCGACGATGAAATCCGCGAGCGCATGAGCGGCAACATCTGCCGCTGCGGCGCGTATCCGAATATCGTCGCGGCGGTGAAAGCCGTCGCGTCGGGCAACGCCTGAGGAGAAGCACATGGACGCGATCTCCTATCAGCGCGCCGCCGACATCGGCACGGCGCTAACGGCTGCGAGCCAGCCGGGCACGATGTTCATCGGCGGCGGCACGAATCTGCTCGATCTCATGAAAGGCGGCGTGATGCGGCCGATGAAGCTCGTCGACATTACACACATCGATGCATTGAACGGCATCACCGCCCTGCCCGACGGCGGCCTGCGCTTAGGCGCGCTGGTGCGCAACAGCGATTGCGCGAATCACGCGTGGGTGCGCGAGCGCTATCCGCTCTTGTCGCAGGCGCTGCTCGCGGGCGCATCGGCGCAATTGCGCAACATGGCGACGGTCGGCGGCAATCTGATGCAGCGCACGCGTTGCGCGTATTTCTACGACACCGGCTTTCCTCAATGCAATAAGCGCACGCCGGGCAGCGGCTGCGCGGCCATCGACGGTAACAATCGCATGCACGCGATACTCGGCGCGAGCCGTCAATGCATCGCGACGAATCCTTCCGACATGAGCGTTGCGCTCGCGGCGCTCGATGCCGTCGTGCGCGTTACCGGCCCGAACGGCGAGCGGACGATTCCATTCGCGGAGTTTCATCGGCTGCCGGGCGACAGGCCGGATCTCGACACGACCTTGCAGGCGGGCGAACTGATCACGGCGGTCGATCTGCCGCCGCCGCTTTTCGCGGCGCACTCGAAGTATCTGAAAGTGCGCGACCGCGCGAGCTATGCGTTCGCGCTCGTGTCCGTCGCGGCCGCGTTGCAGATGGACGGCAACACGGTGAAGAGCGCACGCATCGCGCTGGGCGGCGTCGCGCACAAACCGTGGCGCGCGACCGCGACCGAACGCGCGCTCGTCGGCCAGTCGCTGGACAAGGCGACGCTGCAAAGCGCCGCCGCACTCGCCGTGCAGGGCGCGCAAGTGCAGCGCGACAACGCGTTCAAGGTCGCGCTCGCACAACGCGCGATCGTGCGCGCGGTTCAACAGGCCGGAGGTGTCGCATGACTGTCATCGGAAAATCGCTCGATCGCACCGACGGCGTGCTGAAAGTCACCGGCCAGGCGCGCTATTCGGCCGACAACACCGACGCCAAGCTCGCGCACGCCGTGCTCGTTACGAGCACGGTCGCCCGCGGCCGCATCGCGTCGATCGACACGAGCCGCGCAGAGGCGCTGCCCGGCGTGCTGCTCGTGATGACGTATCAAAACGCGATGCGCCTGCCGAACAACGGCGTCCCCGACGCGCAGCCGCCCGCCGTGCGCAAGCTCACGCTGCTGCAGACCAACGAGGTGCGCTATAGCAACGAGCCGGTGGCGGTCGTCGTCGCCGATTCGCTTGAGCACGCGCAAGACGCGGCGCGTCACGTCGCCGTGCGCTACGAAGCCGCGACGCCCAATGCCGATTTTGGGCGCGCGAAAGCGTCCGCGTATCAGCCGGAAAAGATGATGGGACGCGCGATCACGACGACGCGCGGCGACGTCGACGCCGGCTTGCGCCAAGGTCCGACGCGCCTCGACGCCGTCTACACGACGCCCTACGAGCATCACAATCCGATGGAGCCGCACGCGACCGTCGCCCGCTGGGACGGCCCGAATCTCACGCTCTACGACGCGACGCAAGGCGTCTCGGGCGCGAAAAGCGCGGTCGCGAAGTTCTTCGGCATCTCAGACGACCACGTGCGCGTGATCTGCCCGTTCGTCGGCGGCGGCTTCGGCTGCAAGGGCTCGGCGTGGTCGCACGTGGTGCTGGCGGCGATGGCGTCGAAGCAGACCGGACGGCCCGTCAAGCTCGTGCTCGAACGTCCGCAGATGTTCGGCATGATCGGCAACCGGCCGTACACCGAGCAGCGCATTCAGGTGAGCGCGCGCGATGACGGCATCATGACCGGCATGCGTCACGACGTCATTTCGACCACCTCGACGTTCGAAGACTGGACCGAAAGCTCCGCCATCGTCACGCGCATGCTCTACGCGGTGCCGAACCAGTCGACGTCGCACAAGCTCGTGAAACTCGACATCGGCACGCCGACTTTCATGCGCGCGCCCGGCGAGACGAGCGGCTCGTTCGCGCTCGAAACGGCGATGGACGAGATGGCGTATCAACTGAAGATGGACCCGCTCGCGTTCCGCATCAAAAATCACGCGGACATGGAGCCGCAGGAGAAGAAGCCCTGGTCGGAGAAGGCGCTGCTCGAATGTTATCGGCGCGGCGCGGAAACCTTCGGATGGTCGAAGCGCAATGCCGCGCCGCGCTCGATGCGCGAAGGCAATACGCTCGTCGGCTGGGGCATGGCGACGGCGACATATCCGGCGAACCGCAGCGAGGCGTCGGCGATTGCGCGCATTCTGCCCGACGGCACCGCGATGGTCGCCTCCGGCACGCAGGATCTCGGCACCGGCACCTACACGATCATGACGCAGGTCGCCGCCGACGCACTCGGCTTCCCGCTCGATTACGTGCGTTTCGCGCTCGGCGATTCGTCCTTGCCGAAGGCGCCGGTATCGGGCGGCTCGCAATCGGCGGCGAGCGTGTCGCCAGCGGTGCGGGCGGCGTGCATGCAGGCGCGCGATCAGCTCGTCGCGATGGCGCTCGCGGATCGCGGATCGCCCGTCGCCGGTCTCGCGCGCGAAGACGTGACCGTGTCCAACGGCTGGGTCGTGAGCCTGTCGAATCCGGACAAGCGCGATCCGGCGGCCGCGATCATCGCGCGCAACGGCGGCCGCGCGATCGAAGCGCTCGCGACGACGCGCCCCGGCGACGAGAAAAAGCAGTACGCGTTTCACTCGTTCGGCGCGGTGTTCGCGGAAGTCCACGTCGATGCGGACCTCGGGATCGTCCGCGTGCCGCGCATCATCGCGGTCTACGATGTCGGCACGCTGCTCAACGAGAAGACCGCGCATAGCCAGTTGATGGGCGGGATCGTGTGGGGCGTCGGCTCGGCGCTCTTCGAAAAGAGCGAACTGGATGTGCGTTACGGCCGCTATACGAACGCGAATCTCGCGGAATATCACGTGCCGGTGAACGCGGATATCGGCACGCTGGATATCTCGTTCGTCGGCGAGCCGGACCCGCATATCAATCCGCATGGCGCGCGGGGCATCGGCGAGATCGGCATCACGGGCGTGGCGGGCGCGCTCGGCAACGCGGTGTATCACGCGACGGGCGTGCGCGTGCGCGACCTGCCGATCACTTTGGACAAAGTCTTGCCGCCGACGATGACGTGACGTAACGCGAAGCAACGCACGCGGCGGTCTTCACGATCGCCGCGTGGCTTTTTTGTGCTTGCGAGGTCGTTCGATGCGCCGCACAATCCCGATTCGATCCCCACACGAGCACCCGCGATGACTTATTCGTCGAACGCGACCGGCATCTTGCTGGCGGCGGGACTCGGCACCCGTTTCGACCCGTCCGGACTCCACAACAAGCTGCTCGCGACCCTGACCGACGGAACGCCCGTCGTGTTTCAGTCGGCGCGCAGGCTGCTCGCGGTTTCCTCCGAAGTGGTCGCGGTCGTGCGTCCCGGCGCCGAAAAGCTCGCCGACGTGCTCAACAAAGCCGGCTGCAACGTCATCTTCAGCGTCGATGCCGAGCGCGGCATGGGCGCGACGCTCGCCGCAGCCGTGCGGGCGACGTCGGAAGCCGATGGCTGGCTCGTCGCGCTGGGCGACATGCCGTGGATCGAAGCCGCGACGTATGAAGCGGTCGCGCGCGCGCTCGACGGCGGCGAAGCGCTCGCCGCGCCTTTTTATCGCGGCAAGCGCGGGCATCCGGTGGGCTTCGGCATCGCGCATCGCGAGGCGCTCGGCGCGCTCGACGGCGATGCGGGCGCGCGCGGCATCTTCACCACGCACAAGCCGTTCGAAGTCGTGGTCGACGATCCGAATTCGCTGCGCGACGTCGATCTGCCGAGCGATCTCAGACCGGCTTGAGCGTGGGCTTTACGCCGCGATCGCCACGGTATCCGCTGAATCGTCGGCGCCGATCGGCAGATAGCGTCTGCTGACTTCGAGCAGCGTCGCGCCGAATCCCTTCTTCGCCCGAAAATCCGTCCTCACGCTCGTCAACACGCGCGGCGACGCGCTCCACTCGATCCGCGCGCCGGTCGCCATCAGCGCTTCGACGAGCGCCACGTCCTCACTCGACTCCAGCGGCGCGAACCCGCCCGCGCGCACGTACGCCTGCGCCGACACGCCCATATTCGCGCCATGAATATGCCGATGGCCGTCCGCATCGGTATAAGTGCGCCCGAAGTGTTCGCGCACCGCGCCGATATGCGGCGACCAGTCGTGCACGCCGATCACCCCGCACACCGCGTCCGCGCAGCAATCGAGCTGGCGCACGAGCCAGTCTTCGGCGACGGTCGTATCGGCATCGGTGAATGCGAGCCAGCGCGCGCCCAGCGCCAGCGCCTCTTGCGCGCCGTGCGCCCGCGCTATGCCGACGTTGCGCGCCTCGATGCACGACACTTGCGCGCCCAGCGCACGCGCGATGTCGGCGGTTTCGTCGCTGCAACTGTCGGCCACGACGATCACGCGCGCCGCCTCGCCGAGCAACTGATGATGATCCGCCGCGCGACGCGCAGCCGCCACGCACGCGCCGATATGAGCGGCTTCGTTGTGGGCAGGAATGACGATGGCAAGCATGACGGCTCCATATATGAATATCTGTGCAGGCAATCGAACGCCGCGATGGATCGATTTCAGCAATGACCGTTCCTATGTCCGGCGGCCTCGTCCCGTCAAAAAGGGCGCGACCATCGCTAAATAGTTGCTGAAAAGCCGCTGGCATCGCTAGAATTACTGTATGGATATACAGTACTTTTCCGATTCCACTCGCCGATGAAAAGCATCACCATCGATCCGTCGTTTGCTGCGTGGCGCACCGAGGCGCGCAATCTCCTCATGGAAGACGTGCGCCCGGAAAACGTGCAGTGGCTCGAAACCGATGCGTCGGCAACCGTGTTCGGCTCCATCGCTCGGTCTCCGTCCGGCTCGTCGGACCCGAACGCGAAGAAGCCGGTCAAGATCGCGCGCGAATTCCTCGCCATGCTCGAAACGGCGGCGTGCTATCGCGCGCCGGACCGCTGGCCGTTTCTTTACAAGGCGCTGTGGCGCTGGACGCAGGGCGACCGCGCGATCGCCTCGACAGACGACGCGGACGGGCATCGGCTGCGCCGGATGATCGAATCGGTCGAGGCCGAAGAGCGCGAAATGCGCCGCGTGTTGCGCTTCCGGCATCGCGATTCGTCGCTCGGGCCGCCCGAGTTCATCAGCTGGTTCGAGCCGGTGCACGACGTGCTGGAGCACGCCGCGCTGCATTTCGCGAGGCGCATGGGCAGCGCCACGTGGATGATCGCCACGCCGCACGGCGCCGCGTTCTGGGACGGCGCGCTCTTGCGCGTGGACCGCACGAGCGAGCCGGAGGAAAAGCCGATGGATTTCGGCGACACCGCGATGAGCGGCGAGGCCGTGAGCGGCGACGCCATCGAGGCGCTCTGGCTTGCGTACTACGAGAGCACCTTCGCGCCGGCGCAGGAGAACGCCGCCGAAGTGGCCTCGCATATGCCGGTGCGCTATTGGAAAAGCCCGGAGAACGCGCGCACCGATCCAGCGCTGATCTCCCGCGCCGATCCTTATTCGCGGCGCGACCGCCATCCGCGTAACGTGCCGTCCGAAATGGAAGTGGCCATCAACACGGATCTGGAGCCGATCAAGGGCACGATGCTGACCGAGCCGCCGTCGCTCGACGCCTGCAAGCGCTGCGCGCTCTGGCGCAATGCGACGCAGGTCGTGCCGGGCGTCGGTCCCGGCAATGCGCGCGTGATGCTGGTCGGCGAGCAGCCGGGCGATCAGGAAGACCGCGAGGGCAAGCCGTTCGTCGGGCAGGCGGGCAAGCTGCTCGACGAAGCGCTCGCCGAGGCGCAGATCGCGCGCGAATCGCTCTATCTGACCAACGCGGTGAAGCACTTCAAATGGGAAGCGCACGGCGAGGAGCGCGCGCATCTCCAGCCCGCGCAGCGCGAACGCGAGGCCTGCCGCTACTGGCTCGACGAAGAACTGCAACGCATCGGGCCGAAAGTCGTCGTCGCGCTCGGGGCGACGGCGCTGAAGGCGCTCACGGGGCATCGCACGGCGTTGTCCGAGTATCTCGGCAAGACCATCGAGCACAAGGGGCACATCATCGTGCCGACTTATCACCCGTCGTATCTGATGCGTCTGACCGACGACCAGGTGCGCGCGGAAGTTTTCGGGACGATCGTCGAGGCGCTCGTTTTCGCGCAACAGATCGCGGACGGCACCGCGACCATCCGCACGCCGGTCACGGACCGCACGCGCTGACCAAGCGAAGAAGTGCAACAGGACGAAACAGGACGCAACAAGACGAAAGCGCCGTCAACGTTCCTGTAAGCCGCGCGTTATACCGGTGTCGCGCCGCTTTGGCGCTCACCGATAGTCCCGACGACACTCTCCATGGCCGCTCTCCCGCTCGCAGAACTCCGCCGTCAACAATCGCAGGGCTTGCACACTCGCGCCCTCGTGCCGAAATCGGCCGGGCAACTGAAGACCGAACGCGAGCGCATCGTCGCGCGTCTGCACTTGCTGCTGAAGGTCACTATCGCGGTGGCGCTCGCGGGCGTGATGCTCATCGCGTGGCTGCCGTTCTCGCCGATGCCGCACGAATTCCGCTTCGGCGCGCAGGAAGTGCTCGGCGTCGCGGTGTTCGCGTCGTGCCTGTTCATCCTGCACGAGCGCGCCGAACTGGAACTCGGGCTGTACGACTACGAGCCCGTCGAGCAGACGACGCAAGGCGAATTGCGCGCGCTGCTGCATCACGTGCCGGAAGGCGCGTCGTATCAGGAAGCGCTCGCCGCCGACCAGCGCACGTTCGTGACCGGCGAAGTCGACGGAATCCGCCGCCGCGCCGACGCGTTCACCCCGAAGACGCTGCCCGCCGACGACGGCAACGCTTAAAACCCGAGCGCTTCGCCGCGCAACCCACATCGAAGCCGCCGCCTCGCCATCGCGAGGCGGCGGCTTTTTACATCGACGCTGAAAACTTCGCGCCTTGACGAGCGCCGCCGCGCCTCCTTCAATACGTGACAGATGCCGCATCCGACGCTCGATCCGTCACGATTCAGGCGCAATGTGTGACGATGGCGCGCGCTTTTTCAGGCAAGACGCGCCAGAAGCGCGCCGGGCATGGCGGGTGCTTGCCAAGCGCGCGGCCCCGCGGATTTGCGTCGAATCCAGCGAGGCCACGCCACCTGCAGGAGCCAAGATGCGAGCCAGTCCCCTTTCCACGTTGAGCGAAGACCTCACGGCCACGCTCGTCCCCGATGCGCCGAGCGCGCCGCCGAGCGCTCCCGCCGTTCCGTGCGCCGCCGCGAGCGACGATTACGACGCACTGGCCGCGTTCCACGGCATCGAGCGCGAGCGTCTGGTGCTGATCCATCCGGGCAGCCACCACGCCGCGCCCGTCTGGTCCGCCGAACGTTATGCCGATGTCGCCGACCAGCTCGCCGCCGATGGCTGGCAGATCGCGATCGTCGGCGACGCGCCGGATCCCGAGCGCACCGCCGGCGTCCTCGGCGCGATGCAGACGGCCGCGCTCTTTCTCGCGGGCGCGGTCGGGCCGGCCACGCTGCCGCGCCTGATCGCCAATGCGCGCCTGCTCGTGTCCGACGACGCCGAAGCGTCCTCGCCCGTCGCCGCCGCCCGCGCGCTCGGCACGCCGCACATCGTGCTTGACGAGCATCCGCGCGATACCGGCAGCGACGCGATCGTCGCGCGCGCCCGCGCCGCGCTCTCGGATACCGGCGACGCGCATCCGGGCGAGCCGTTCACGCTGCACATGCCGGCGGCGCACGAATCGGCATAGACGAAGCGCCACCTTTCAGGGGACATCATGAAATTCGACATGCAGACCACTCCCGTTCCGGATCCCATCGCGGACCCGAACCGCGATCCGGAAGCCGATCCGCTCACGCCGCCCTCGCCGGGTCATCGGCCGGACGAGCCGCAGCATCCCGACGCGCCGCCCGACAAGGACCCGATCCGGCGACTCTGAAACGCCGCGCTCTCGCGAGCGCTTACGAACGCGACGTTATTCGAACGCCCAAGGTCGGGCGATCGCCCCGGCGCGGGCATTCATCATCATCGCGTTGCCCTCGACGAAAAGCCGCTCCGGCCCGGAGGTGACGTTGCCGCCGAGCCGGTAGTGGACGGTATACCGGCCGGTTCCCGCGAAGCAGTCCTTGCCGTGCGTTTCGATGATGCGTCGCAGGAAACGCCGGTCGCCGCCCCAGCCCCACAGCCAGAAGTGCGAGACGTCCATCAGGAAATCGGTGCGAAAAAAATAGCAGCTCGTATCGATGAGATGGCCGAAGACGCCTTCGTGCAGACCGAGGCTCTGACAATCGTCTCGGCAGAGAAAACTGCCGTCCTTGCGATGCACGTTGCGCAGCGCGTACACCATCTGAAGCGGCGACTCGGGCTGTGACTGGATCGCCTCGATGCACGTGGCGACGTGGTCGGGGCGCAGCCAGTTGTCCTGATCGAGCATCATCGCGTAATCGTTGTTGATCAGATAGCCCGCGGCGCACATCACGCGCGCGCCATACCAGTGGCCGCCCTGCGACGCCGGAATGCGCGCCGTGCGCCGAGCGCCCGTGTTGAACGGCAGGACGAGCGTGTGTATGCGCGCGAGCGCGTCGGGCGGAAGGTCCAAAGGCCGGACGAACCCGGGGCCGTCGAAGACGACGAGCACGTCGGTCGGCACGGTCTGATCCAGTACCGATTGAATGGCGCACTCGAGTTCGGGCGCGCCGATGGTGGGAATGACGACGATCGCGGGTTTCATTTTTCGTTGAGCTAAAGACCGGACGGACTGCCGCACGCTGACGGTATCGGGGCCGACATGCTAGCCGCTCGCCTCTGCCGCCGTAACCAGAAATATCCGAACTCGGTCGCGACGACTTGTCAGCCTCCATCCATCCAGCCCCAAAACCCGCCCTACGGGAATTCCCGCCCTACGTCCGCCGCCCGAACCTGCCGTAAAGCGGGCATGCGGCGGCGTGCGCCGTCGCAAAGACAACGCAAACAGGCGACGGGCGCAATATGAACAGAATGACGTTGAACAGGAAGCTCGGCTCGCTGATCGCCGTGCTGTGGATCGGATTGATCGCGATCGGGATCATCGGGGCGTGGCAGAACCGGACCTCGATGATCGACGACCGCAAAGAGCAGTTGAAAACGCTCGTCAACGAGGCGCACGCGGTCACGGCGCACTACGCGGCGCTCGCCGCGAACAAGACGCTCACCGAGGATGAAGCGAAGAAGCGCACGCTCGAAGCGGTCGGCGCGATGCGCTACGGCACGGACGGCTATCTCTCGATCAACGATTCGCATCCGACGATGGTGATGCATCCGATCAAGTCCGCCATGAACGGCCAGGATCTGTCGAGCTACACCGATCCGGCGGGCAATCGCCTGTTCGTCGATATCGTGAAGGCGGGCGATCAGTCCGGCGGCGGCTACATCAGCTATCTGTGGCCGAAGCCCGGCAGCGACAAGCCGGTCGGCAAGCTCTCCTACGCCCAGCGCTTCGCGCCGTGGGACTGGTATCTCGTCACCGGCATGTACATGGACGACGTGCAGAACGCGTTCTACGCGAGCGCGCTGCGCTGGCTCGCGATCACGGCGTTGCTCGGTGGCATCGCGACGGCCGCGATGCTGATCGTCCTCTCAAGCATCAAACGCAATCTGGGCGGCGAGCTGGAACTCGCGGTGGGCGCGGCGCATCGCATCGCGCGTGGCGATCTGACGAGCAGCGTGGAGGTCCGTCCGAACGACACGACGAGCCTTTTGCACGCGCTCAGCGTGATGCAGCGCGGGCTCGTCGAGACGGTTTCGCGCGTGCGCAGCGGCACCGAGAACATCAACGTCGGCGCGTCGGAGATCGCAGCGGGCAACACCGATCTGTCGCAGCGCACCGAGGAACAGGCCGCGGCGCTCGTGCAGACCGCGTCGAGCATGGATCAGATGACCGCCAACGTGAAGAACAACGCGGAAAGCGCAGCGCAAGCCGCGCGGCTCGCGGAACAGGCAGCGGACGTGGCGACGCGCGGCAGCGGCGTGGTCGACGACGTGATCGACACGATGACGCGCATCACCGCGAGCTCGCAGCAGATCGGCGACATCATCGGCGTGATCGACGGCATCGCGTTCCAGACCAACATTCTTGCGCTGAACGCGGCCGTCGAAGCCGCGCGCGCGGGCGAACAGGGACGCGGCTTCGCGGTCGTGGCGGCCGAAGTGCGCAGCCTCGCGCAACGCTCGGCGACGGCGGCCAAGGAGATCAAGGCGCTCATCGAAACCTCGACGCAGACGGTCGAGCAAGGCGCGTCGCTCGTGACGAACGCGGGCGCGACGATGACCGAGATCGTGCAATCGGTGCGCCACGTGAACGAGATTCTCGACGAGATCAGCCACGCGTCGCGCGAGCAGAGCGCGGGCATCGAGCAGGTGAATCGCGCGGTCGTCGAGATGGATCAGGTGACGCAGCAGAACGCCGCGCTCGTCGAAGAGGCGGCCGCCGCCGCGCATTCGCTGAAGGATCAGGTGGACGTGCTGCGCGAGGCGATCGGGAGTTTCAGGCTTCCGGCTTGACGCTGCGCGCGTGGAGCGTCTTTCTGTCAAGTCACGCCAGGAAACGCTCCACCAGCCGGGCCCAGTAAGCCGCGCCGACCGGCAGATTCTTGTCGTTGAAGTCGTAGCGCGGGTTGTGGACCATGCAGCCGTCCTCGCCCGCGCCGTTGCCGATGCGCAGGAACGAGCCCGGCCGCTCCTGCAGCATGAAGGCGAAGTCCTCGCTGCCCATCAGCAGATCCGCGTGCGCGACGACCTTCTCGTCGCCGACCAGTTCGCGCGCGACCTGAATCGCGAACTCAGTTTCCGCGTCCGAATTCACGACGACCGGATAACCTTCCACATACTTCACCGTCGCCGTCGCGCCGTAGCTCGCGGCCTGCGCTTCGACCAGTTCCTTGATGCGGCGCTTGAGCAACTCGCGCACTTGCGGATCGAACGAGCGCACCGACAGTTCGAGCGTCGCGCGATTCGGGATGACGTTGTTCACCGTTCCGGCGTGCATCGAGCCGACGGTGACGACGGCGGGCTGCGCCGGATCGACGTTGCGCGCGACGATCGTCTGCAGCGCCATCACGATGCTCGCCGTCACCACGACCGGATCCACCGACAGATGCGGCCGCGCCGCGTGCCCGCCAACGCCCTCGATCACGATCGAAACCTGATCGCCCGCCGCCATGAACGGCCCCTTGCGGAACAGGAACGTGCCGGGCTGCGCGCCGGGATGATTGTGCACGCCGAACACGGCATCGCAATGAAAGCGCTCGAAGAGGCCTTCCTCGATCATCTTCTGCGCGCCGCTCGGCACGCCGTGCTCCTCCGCCGGCTGAAAATACAGATGCACCGTGCCGTTGAAACGCCGCGTGCGCGCGAGGTGGCGCGCGGCGCCGAGCAGCATCGTCGTATGGCCGTCGTGGCCGCACGCGTGCATCTTGCCGTGCGTCTCGCTCGCGTAAGGCTTGCCGGTCTGCTCGATGATCGGCAGCGCGTCCATGTCGGCGCGCAGGCCGATGCTCTTCGCACCGTCGCCCGCTTTCAGACTGCCGACGACACCCGTGCCGCCGACTCCGCGCGTAACCGTCCAGCCCCACGCCTCCAGCCGCTCGGCGACGAGCGCCGCGGTGCGCGTCTCCTCGTAAGACAGTTCCGGATGGCGATGGATATCGTGGCGAATCTCGCGCAGCGACGGCGCATCGTCGGAGAGATCGGCGATGACGGTGAAGTGTTGGTCGTACGAAGTCGTCATTGAGAAACCCTTGCTGATGAACGGAAACGGCGGCAAAACGGCAGGAAAGCGGCGCACATGATCCTCCACATGCGCCGCGCTTGCCAGTTTTTGCGCGAGATTTTTTCGATGACGATAGACCGATCGTGAAATTTCGACCGCTTTCAGCGCATAAATCGATCGATCACGCCGCCGAGTTTCGCGAAAGCCGGGGCGATATCCTCGTCCGGCACGCACGCATAGCCGATCAGCAAGCCGGATTCCGCGTCCGGCCGATGCGCGTAATACCCCGACAGCGGCCGCACGACGATGTCCTCCGCGAGCGCGGCGGCGGCGAGCGCGCGATCGTCCACGTGTCGGGGCAGCTTCAGCACGAGATGCAGCCCGGCATCGCCGCCGGCAATCGAAAGCGTGTCGCCGTAGCGCCCGGCGATGGTCGCGAGCATCACGTCGCGGCGCTGGCCGTAGAGCGCGCGCATCCGCCGGATATGCGACGTGAAATGTCCCTGCTCGATGAACTCCGCGAGCACGGCCTGCTGTAGCAACTGCCCCTCGCGGTACAACTCGGCGCTCGCCGTGGCGAAGCTTTCCGCGAGCGCTTCCGGCACGACGACATAGCCCATGCGCAGCCCCGGAAACAGCGTCTTGCCGAAACTGCCGACGTAAATCACCTGACCGGCCGTATCCATGCCCTGCAGCGACGCGAGCGGCCGGCTGCCATAGCGGAACTCGCTGTCGTAATCGTCCTCGACGATCCAGCAGCGATGCTGGCGCGCATATTCGAGCAGCATGCGGCGGCGCGCGAGGCTCATCACCATGCCGAGCGGATATTGATGCGACGGCGTGACGAGCATCAGCTTCGGCGGCGACGCGAGATCGGCGGGCGTCGGCGCGATGCCTTCCGCGTCGACGGCAATCGCCTTCAGATGAAGCCCCGACACCTGCAGCACGCTGCGCACGCCCCAGTAGCACGGATCTTCCGTCCAGATCGTGTCGCCCGAATCGGCGAGCAGGCGCGCGGCGAGATCGACCGATTGGTGAATGCCCGTCGTCACGACGATCTGCTCCGGCGTGCAGCGCACCGAGCGCGACGTGCGCAGATAGTGCGCGAGCGCGTGGCGCAGCCCCGCGTGGCCGCCGCCGGGCGCGTAAGTGAGCAGATCGGGCAGCGGCTTGCGCCAGTATTTCGCCTGCAGCCGGTTCCACGCGCGCGACGGAAACCGCGACACATCCGGCACGCCGGGCATGAACGCGCCGCCCTGCCGCTTCGACACGCCCGCGCCCGAAATCAGCCGCGCGCCGCGCGTAGAGAGCGTCGAGCGCGCATCGGACAGCGCGATCGACGCGGGCGGCGCGTCGTCGAAAACGATTTCGTCGGGCGTGCTGTCCGCGACGAAAGTGCCGCGCCCCGTCGCCGACGAAACGTAGCCTTCCAGCGCGAGCTGCTCGTAGACCTGCGTCACCGTGTTGCGCCCGACCCCCAACTCCGCCGCGAGCAGCCGCGACGACGGCACTTTCGCGCCCGCCGCGAGTTCGCGCGTGAGGATTGCCTGCTGAAGCAACCGATGCAATTGCCGGTAGATCGGCTGGCCGTTTGCGCGGTCGATGCGCTGCGCGAGCCAGTCGGACAGCACGCTTGCGCGGATCGACATCGAATTGGCTCCTATAGATTTATTGAAATGGCTCTGAACTTAAGGGCCAAATCTTACTATAGTCGTCTCTAAATTCAGTCGGCCGATGCGGCCACCACCGACACGCGCCTCGCGCGAAGGAGATTCCTGTGAGCACCAATCTGAAGAACGCCGATCTGCACGCCCGCAAGAACGCCGCGACGCCGCGCGGTGTCGGCGTGATGTGCGATTTCTACGCGGCGCGCGCCGAGAACGCGGAACTGTGGGACGTCGAAGGCCGCCGCTTCATCGACTTCGCGGCGGGCATCGCGGTGTGCAACACGGGGCATCGTCATCCGAAGATCGTCGAGGCGATGCGCGCGCAGCTCGACTGCTTCACGCACACCGCGTATCAGATCGTGCCGTATGAGTCGTACGTGTCGCTGGCCGAGAAGATCAGCGCGCGCGCGCCCGGCTCGCACGCGAAGAAAACCGCGTTCTTCACGACCGGCGCGGAAGCCGTCGAAAACGCCGTGAAGATCGCGCGCGCGGCGACGGGCCGGCCGGGCGTGATCGCGTTCACGGGCGGCTTTCACGGCCGCACGCTGATGGGCATGGCGCTCACCGGCAAGGTCGCGCCGTACAAGATCGGCTTCGGGCCGTTCCCGTCGGACGTGTTCCATGCGCCGTTCCCGAATCCGCTGCACGGCGTGTCGGTGGAAGATTCGCTGCGCGCGATCGAGCATCTTTTCAAGGCGGATATCGAAGCGACGCGCGTCGCCGCGATCATCTTCGAACCGGTGCAGGGCGAAGGCGGCTTCAATCCGGCGCCGGCGGACTTCGTGCGCGGCCTGCGCAAGATCTGCGACGACCACGGCATTCTGCTTATCGCCGATGAAGTGCAGACCGGCTTCGCGCGCACGGGCAAGCTCTTCGCGATGGAGCATTACGACGTCGCGCCGGATCTGATGACGATCGCGAAGTCGCTCGCGGGCGGCATGCCGCTGTCGGGCGTCGTCGGCCGCGCGGAGATCATGGACGCGCCCGCGCCCGGCGGTCTCGGCGGCACGTATGCGGGCAATCCGCTCGCGGTCGCGGCGGCGCACGCGGTGCTCGACATCATCGACGACGAGAAGCTCTGCGAGCGCGCGACCGAACTGGGCGACAAGCTCAAGGCGAAGCTGGAATCGCTCAAGGGCGACGTGCCGCAAATCGCCGACGTGCGCGGTCCCGGCGCGATGATCGCGGTCGAGTTCTGCAAGCCCGGTTCGCACGATGCGGACGCGGCTTTCGCCAAGCTCGTGCAGACGCGCGCGCTGGAGCGTGGCTTGCTGCTGCTCGTGTGTGGCGTGTATTCGAACGTGGTTCGCTTCCTGTTTCCGCTCACCATTCAGGATCAGATTTTCGATGAAGCCGTAAGCATTCTCGAAGATGTGCTGACGGAAACCGTCGCGGCCACGGTTTGATTTTTCGCTTTTCCGTTTGGTCGGAAACAGGATTTCACGCAAGCGCGAGCGAGCCCTGATCGATCGAAAACCCAACACGAAAGGACGCACGGAAAATGAGCTTGAAGGACCAACTAAAGGACCCGGCGCTGCTGCGTCACGCGGCCTACATCGACGGTGAATGGCAGCAAGCCGACAACGGCGATACCTTCGACGTCGTGAACCCGGCGACGGGCGAATCGCTCGGCGCGGTGCCGAAGATGGGCACGAGCGAAACGCGTCGCGCCATCGATGCCGCCAACGCCGCCTGGCCCGCGTGGCGCAAGAAGACCGCGAAGGAACGCGCAATCATTCTGCGCCGCTGGTTCGACCTGATGATGGCGAACGCCGACGATCTCGCGCTCATCCTCACGACCGAGCAAGGCAAGCCGCTCGCCGAAGCCAAGGGCGAAATCACCTACGCGGCGTCGTTCATCGAATGGTTCGCGGAGGAAGGCAAGCGCGTTGCCGGCGATACGCTCGCCACGCCCGCCGCCGACAAGCGCATCGTCGTGACGAAAGAGCCGATCGGCGTCTGCGCCGCGATCACGCCGTGGAATTTTCCCGCCGCCATGATCACGCGCAAGGTCGGACCGGCGCTCGCGGCCGGCTGCCCGATCGTTGTGAAACCCGCCGAAGCCACGCCCTTCTCCGCGTTCGCGCTCGCCGTGCTCGCGGAGCGCGCGGGCCTGCCGAAAGGCGTGCTCAGCATCCTGACCGGCGACCCGAAAGCGATCGGCGGAGAAATGACGGCCAATCCGATCGTGCGCAAGCTATCGTTTACCGGCTCGACGGCGGTCGGGCGTCTGCTGATGGCGCAAAGCGCGCCGACGGTCAAGAAGGTGACGCTGGAACTCGGCGGCAACGCACCGTTCATCGTGTTCGACGACGCCGATCTCGACGCCGCCGTGGAAGGCGCGATTGCATCGAAATATCGCAACAGCGGACAGACCTGCGTGTGCACGAACCGCTTCTACGTGCACGAGCGCGTCTACGATGCGTTCGCGCAAAAACTGGCGGCGGCCGCGGGCAAGCTCAAGGTCGGGCGCGGCACGGAAAGCGGCGTGGCGCTCGGGCCGCTCATCAACGAAGCGGCCGTGCAGAAGGTGGAATCGCATATCGCGGATGCGCTCGCGAAAGGCGCCGCGCTCGCTTCGGGCGGCAAGCGTCACGCGCTCGGCCACGGTTTTTTCGAGCCGACCGTGCTGACCGGCGTCACGCCGGAAATGAAAGTGGCGAAGGAAGAGACCTTCGGCCCGCTCGCGCCGATCTTCAAGTTCTCGTCCGACGATGAAGTCGTGCGCCTCGCCAACGACACCGAATTCGGCCTCGCCGCGTACTTTTATAGCCGCGACATCGGCCGCATCTGGCGCGTGGCTGAAGCGCTCGAATACGGCATGGTCGGCATCAATACCGGCCTGATTTCAAACGAAGTGGCGCCGTTCGGCGGCGTGAAGCAATCGGGCCTCGGGCGCGAAGGCTCGCATTACGGCATCGACGATTACGTCGTCATCAAGTACCTCTGCATGGCGGTGTGATCGAGTAGCGGTGACGCCAAATGGAAAAAGCCTTGGCGCTCGCGTGCCGAGGCTTTTTGTCTCTCGGGACGTCTCGTCGATCGACGTGTCCGAGCGATTGTTCCTGTGCGCGCGTCGTCAAAGGCGTGCCCGGCGTCGAACCGGTAGAATCGGCCCCGTATCCGGCACGGGCGTTCATCGCCCGTCTCCTTGCCGCTTCCCCGATCTCTCCAGGAGCGCTATGCGACGCTCGGCATTCTTTCTCCGCTTCATCGGCATCGGCGTTCTGTTTCATATCTATGTGGGCATGCGCCTCATTCCGGACGCGCCCGTCGGCCTGCCGCTCAAGGTGCTGGCGGCGGTGTTGCTGGCGGCTTCGGTGATCGTCATTCCGCTCGGCATGGCGGCCCGGCAGATCGAACCGCAGTCGCTCGCGGATCGCCTTGCCTGGTTCGGACTGACGGCGCTGGGCCTTTTCTCGTCGCTGCTTTTGCTGACCTTCGCGCGCGACGTGATGCTGTTCTTCGTGCATCTGGCCGACTGGCTGCGCGGCGTGCCGGTCGGTTCGCCCGTGCTGGTCGCCTATAGCGCGCTCGCCGTGCCGCTCCTCGCCGTGCTCTTTACCGCGATCGGTTTCTACAACGCGCGGCGGCGCGCACCGGTCGTGAGCGTGGACGTGCCCATCGATAATCTGCCGGCCGCGCTTCACGGCTTCACCATCGCGCAGATCAGCGACATCCACGTCGGACCGACGATCAAGCGTCACTATGTGGAACGTATCGTCGCCGCGGTGAATGGACTGAAACCGGATCTGATTGCCGTGACGGGCGATGTCGTCGACGGCACCGTGCCGAATCTGGCCGACCACACGCGCCCGCTCGCGGGGCTCAGCGCGCGGCACGGCACGTTTCTCGTCACCGGGAATCACGAGTATTACTCGGGCGCCGACAAGTGGATCGCCGAATTCCGACGCCTGGGCCTGACCGTGTTGCTCAATCAGCACGTGGTGCTGAACCATGATGGCGCTCAGGCCGTGGTCGCGGGCGTGACGGATTTCAGCGCGGGAAGTTTCGATCCGGCGCATCGCAGCGATCCCGCGAAGGCGATCAGCGGCGCACCCGACGATGCCACCGTGCGCGTGCTGCTCGCGCACCAGCCGCGCAGCGCCACGGCCGCCGCCGAAGCGGGTTTCACACTGCAGCTTTCGGGACACACGCACGGCGGCCAGTTCCTGCCGTGGAATTTCTTCGTGCGGCTGCAACAGCCGTTCGTCGCCGGACTCGTGAAGTTCAACGGGCTCTGGGTCTATACAAGCCGGGGCACCGGTTATTGGGGACCGCCCAAGCGGCTGGGCGCGCCTTCCGAGATCACGCTGGTTCGACTGGTTGCTTCGGCGTCTGCATAAAAAAAAGGACGCGCGGAGTTGAAGCCGCGCGTCCAGCGCTTGGGGATAAGCGCCGCGCCCGAACACGGGGATGAACCGGCGCGCTCGAATTGGCAGGCGGGGCCCCGCCATCGAGAAGCTCAAAAATACGGGAATGTAAAAGCCAAGACCACCAGATTTTTCCTAATCCGTGGCATGCCCGCTCGAAAAAACGCGCTACGAGTAGTTAGCTGACCTTCGCGGTTGCCGACATCGCGGCCGGAGTCGTCGCGTAGACGCTCCTGTGCGGAGCCGTGCCTTCCCTCGGCCAGTCAGAGCGGGCATCGAAAAACCATTCCGCGCGCTCGCGGCCCTTGCGGATCAACGCATGGATCAGCGCCGGATTGCGATCGAGCTTGGATGCATAGTCGAGCGGCCCGGGATAATCCTTCGCGTCGAGATGCATCTGCACGACGCGAACCTTGATCGGCTTGTAGCGCTTCGCGAGCGACGCGTCCGCCGCCAGCAATTCGTTCACGCGCGTCGTGAAATAAAGCTCCTGCCCGAGCGCGAGATTGCCGGAAAGCTCGTTGCGACGATCGATGATCTCGCTCATCGATTCGGGCAACTCACGTCGATACTGCGGATTGATCTGCACGACCCAGATTTCGTCGGGCCGCAGATCGAGCGCGAAGTCGGTGAACTCGCGCACTGGCGGATTGCTGCTGAAGAGGCCGTCCCAGCACATGCGCCCATCGGCCGCGACCGCGCGATACAGCGGCGGCACCGCAGCCGATGCAACCAGTTGATCCTGATCGAGCCTGTCGCCGGGAAAGATCACGCGATCGCCCGTGCGAACGTCCGTCGCGCCGACGAGCAGCGTGGGCTGCGCACGCCGCTGCGGGTCCGCCGGCAGCGCCGCGAACGGCAGATGCTTGTCGAGCAGTTCTCGCAGGCGCTCTTCGGCCAACGGCGGATAGAGATAAGGACTGATCTCCGCGTTGATGGGCAAGCGCGCGTACCACGTGCCGACCGCGTTGGCCACGATATCCGGCCCTTCGCGCGCCTCCAGATCCTTCCAGAATCCGGCGAGGCGCCGCCTGGCGTCGGGCGGGCCGCCGAGCAGCAGTCCGCCCCAGACGAGCGCGCTGCACATCGCGCCGCCCGACGTTCCGGACAACCCGACGAGTTCGAAGCGGTTGACGAATTCGCCGCTCAACAGCCGGTCGAGCACGCCGGCGGCGAACGCCGCATGGCTGCCGCCGCCCTGACACGCGATCGCTACTTTCGGAATGGCCGACATCGCCTCACCTCTCGCGTCCGTCGATATCGGACGTACGCTACAGGATAGGCGACGCGCGCCGCTATGCCAGCGCCGCCAGCACCTGCTGCGTCGAACGAATGCGCCCGATACGCGGGAAGATGTAGCGACAGGTCGATTCGTGCGTGTCGGCGTTGAGATCGCTCATGGCGTCTTCCACGAAAACCTGCTGATAGGCGCGCTCGTGCGCCCCGCGCGCGGTCGAATCGACGCCGATGGCCGTCGCGATGCCGCCCAGCACGATCGTGCCGATGCCGCGCCGGCGCAGTTGCGAGTCGAGATCCGTGTCGTAGAACGCGCCCCACTGCCGCTTGACGACGACGATATCCGACGCCTGCACGCCCAGTTCCGCGCACAAGTCGCTCCAGCGCGCCGGCTCGGGGGCTTCCTGGGCCTGCCCCGCGTCGGTGATCGGACGCAGACCGCCGGGACCGTTCGGAAACGCGACCTTGACGAGCACGACAGGCCCACCGAGCGCGCGAAAGCGATCGGCGAGCGCACGCGCATTGGCAAGCACGCTCGCGGCGGCGTGAGGCTGCACGGGCAAGGCGGCGATTCCCGCCTGCAAATCGATCAGCACGAGCGCGGTCTTGGCGGCATCGAGCTTGAGTTCGGGTGCGTTCATGGGAGAGCCTGAGAGAAGGTGAATGAGTGCGCGATGTCAGGCTTCGTCGTGCAGGAATTCGAGCGCCGCGCCGTTCATGCAATAGCGCAGGCCGGTGGGCTTCGGGCCGTCGTCGAAGACATGACCGAGATGTCCGCCGCAGCGCCGGCAATGGACTTCGTTGCGCATGTGGCCGGTCGCGTCCGCGTGCATGGCGACCGCGCCGTCGACCGGCTTCCAGAAGCTCGGCCAGCCGGTGCCGCTGTCGAATTTAGTTGCCGACGAGAACAGCGCGAGCCCGCATCCCGCGCACGCGTAGGTGCCTTCGCGGCGTTCCTTGAGCAGCGGACTCGCGAACGGCGGCTCCGTGCCGCCGCGCCTGAGCACGCGGAATTGCTCCGAGGACAGACGGCGTCGCCAGCCGGCACTGCCGTGATCGATTTCGTACGATCTGGCGGGCGCCGAGGCAGCCCCGCCGCCTGCGAAGGCGGTCGCCATCGCGCCGAAAAAGTTGCGCTTCGTGCGCCTCATGATCTTCATACGATGAACGCCCTCATGCGCTTATCCGAACCGCCGGCGCCGCGCTACGATTTGAACCGGTATCCGGTCTTGAAGATCCACGCGACGATCGCGATGAATACCGCGAGAAACACCAGCGTCATGCCGAAACTCACGCCGACCTCTACATCGGCGAGCCCGTAAAAACTCCACCGGAAGCCGCTGATCAGATAGACGACCGGATTGAACAACGCGACGGTTTTCCAGAACGGCGGCAGGATGTTGATCGAATAGAAACTGCCGCCGAGAAACGTGAGCGGCGTGACGATCAGAAGCGGAATGATCTGCAGCTTCTCGAAGCCGTCCGCCCAGATGCCGATAATGAACCCGAGCAGGCTGAACGTTACCGACGTGAGCAGCAGGAATACGATCATCCAGAACGGGTGATCGATTCTGAGCGGCACGAATATTCTTGCGGTCAGAAGAATGATCAGGCCGAGGACGACGGATTTGGTCGCCGCCGCGCCCACGTAGCTCACGACCAGCTCGAAGTACGATACCGGCGCGGACAGCAATTCGTATATGGTGCCCGTGAACTTCGGAAAATAGATGCCGAACGACGCATTGGCGATGCTTTGCGTGAGCAGCGACAACATCACGAGGCCCGGCACGATGAACGCGCCGTAGCTGATGCCATCGACTTCCGGAATGCGCGAGCCAATGGCCGCGCCGAACACGACGAAGTAAAGCGACGTGGAAATGACGGGCGACACGATGCTCTGCATCAGCGTGCGCCCGGCGCGAGCCATCTCGAAACGGTAGATCGCGCGAACAGCATAAAGATTCATTTGGCTTCCCTGACGAGGCTCACGAAAATGTCTTCAAGCGAGCTTTGCGTCGTTTGCAGATCCTTGAAACGCACGCCGGCTTCGTCGACGTGACGCAGCAGCGCGATGATGCGGCCCGGCTCGTCGTGCGCGTCATACGTGTACGTGAGCTCGCCGCCGTCCGCCGAACGCGCAAGGCCGTAAGGCTTAAGCTGCGCCGGCATTTCCACGAGCGGATGCTCAAGTTGCAGCGTGAGCTTCTTCTGCCCGAGCTTGCGCATCAACTCGCGCTTTTCCTCGACCAGCACGATCTCTCCACGATTGATCACGCCGATGCGATCCGCCATCTCCTCCGCTTCCTCGATGTAGTGCGTCGTCAGAATGATGGTTACGCCGTTGCTCTGCAGCTCGCGCACGAGGTTCCACATGTCGCGGCGCAGTTCGACGTCGACGCCCGCGGTGGGTTCGTCGAGAAAGAGAATTTCGGGCTCGTGCGCAAGCGCCTTCGCGATCAGCACGCGCCGCTTCATGCCGCCCGAGAGCGTCATGATCTTGTTGTCTTTCTTCGCCCAGAGCGAGAGCGATTTCAGCACCTTCTCGACATAAGCCGGATTCTTCGGCCGGCCGAAAAGACCACGGCTGAACGACACGGTCGCCCAGACGGTCTCGAAGGCGTCGGTGGTAAGTTCCTGCGGAACGAGGCCGATCATGGCGCGCGCGGCGCGATAGTCCGTGAGGATATCGTGACCGGCGACGGTCACTTTTCCTTCGCTCGGATTCGCGATGCCGCACACGGTGCTGATGAGCGTGGTCTTGCCTGCCCCGTTCGGGCCGAGCAGCGCAAAAATCTCGCCACGACGTATTTCCAGGTTCACGTCCCGGAGCGCGCGAAAGCCCGACCCGTAAGTCTTGGACAGATTCGAAATTGTGATGATTGTCGGCATGGCGTGGACGATAGCAGATAGCGCGCGATCCGGCTCGGAAGACGGGGTCGGCCATTCGGCTAATGTTCGACACGCGCGGCGCTGCCTACAATGCACTGCTGAATGCAAGGAGCCGACACCATGTTGTTCGAACAGATCCAGACCACCTGCCTCAACGACGCCGACCTGCCGTGGGTCCCGTTCACGCCGTATAGCGAGCGCGTGCTCGTCAAGTATTTCAAGCTCGATCCGGTTCGCGGCGAGGTCATCGCGCTCATGAAGGCGCCCGCGAAAGGCCAGATGCCGCGCCATCGGCATACGGGAACCGTGATCGTCTATACGGTTCAAGGGCGCTGGAAATACCGCGAGCACGACTGGATCGCGGAGCCGGGAAGCGTCGTGTACGAGACGGCGGGTTCGAGCCACACGCCCGAGGCGCTGCCACCGGATTCGGGGGGCGCGGACATCGTCACGCTCAATATCATTCAGGGCGAACTGCTGTTCGTGAACGACGACGGGCAGGTGCTCGCCGCTGAAAGCTGGAAAAGCGGCTGGGACCGTTACGCCGCCTTCTGCCATGCAAACGGCATCGTCCCGAAGGATTTGACAGCTTTCGGGTAACGCCACGGCCTTTTCCGCTGGTTAGAATCGATGCCTGGACGCGCCTTGCGCGCTTTCGACCATTTCCGGTTTGCCGGCCTCACGCGCCGGCGCAGATCAAGAGGAGCAAAAGCATGAAGATTCAGACCGTCGGCATCGTCGGCGCGGGAACCATGGGCAACGGCATCGCGCAGATCGCGGCCGTTGCGGGCTTCAAGGTCGTGCTGATCGACGTCACCGACGCGGCGCTCGCGAAGGGCATCGCCACGCTCACGGGCAGCCTCGACCGGCTCGTGTCGAAGGACAAGCTGGAAGCATCGACGCGCGATGCGGCGTTGACGCGCATCGAAACATCGACCGATTATGGGCGTCTCGCGCAAGCCGACATCGTCATCGAAGCCGCGACCGAGAACGCCGAACTCAAGAACCGCATCTTGAAGCAGATCGAGGGCGCCGCGCGCGCCGATGCGATCATCGCGTCGAACACGTCGTCGATCTCCATTACCTCGCTCGCCGCGACGCTCGCCACGCCCGAGCGCTTCATCGGCATGCACTTCTTCAATCCGGTGCCGCTGCTGCAACTCGTCGAAGTGATTCGCGGCGTGCAGACGAGCGACGAAACCGCGTCGGCCGTGCGCGAACTCACCGAGAAGCTCGGCAAATCGCCGATCGGCGTGCGCAACTCGCCGGGCTTCGTCGTCAACCGCATTCTCGTGCCGATGATCAACGAAGCGTTCTATGTGCTGTACGAAGGCGTTGCGAGCGCGGAGGAAATCGACGCGGGCATGAAGCTCGGCGCGAATCATCCGATCGGCCCGCTCGCGCTCGCGGACCTGATCGGCCTCGACGTGTGCCTCTCCGTGATGGACGTGTTCCTCAAGGACTTCGGCGATTCGAAGTACCGCGCATGCCCGCTCCTGCGCGAGCTCGTCTCGGCGGGACGTCTCGGACGCAAGACGAAGCGCGGCGTGTATCGGTACGACTAGGCCGCGGCGAAATCGAGCAGCGGTCCGGCGGGCACGACGCCCGTCGGATTGATCGTCCGATGACTCTCGTAGTAGTGCCGCTTGATGTGCTCGAAGTTCACCGTCGCGGCGACGCCCGGCATCCGGTAAATGTCGCGCACGAACTTCGACAGACTCGGATAGTCCGCGATGCGCCGCAGGTTGCACTTGAAGTGACCGGCATACACCGCGTCGAAGCGCACGAGCGTCGTGAAGAGACGAATGTCGGCTTCGGTAAATCGGTCGCCTGCGAGATAGCGGTGCGTGCGCAGACGCTCTTCGAGGAAGTCGAGCGACTCGAAGAGCGGCATCACCGCTTCCTCGTAGGCGGCTTGCGTGGTCGCGAAGCCCGCCTTGTAGACGCCATTGTTGACCGTGTCGTAGATGCGCGCGTTGAGCACGTCGATCTCTTCGCGCAACTCGCGCGGGTAGTAATCGCCCGGCTTCGCGCCGATGCCGTCGAACGCCGAATTCAGCATGCGGATGATTTCCGACGACTCGTTGTTGACGATCGTCCCGCGCTGTTTGTCCCAGAGAATCGGCACGGTCACGCGGCCGGAGTAATGCGGGTCGGCGGCGGTGTAGACCTGATGCAGATAGCGCGCGCCGTTGATCGTGTCGGGCACGACGCCGGGGCCGTCGTGGAAAGTCCAGCCGTGTTCGAGCATCAGCCAGTTCACGACCGAGACGTCGATCATCGCTTCCAGGCCCTTCAGCGCGCGCATGATGAGCGCGCGATGCGCCCACGGGCACGCAAGACTCACGTACAGGTGATAGCGCCCCGCCTCGGCCTTGAAACCGCTATCGCCGTCCGGCGTCACCCAGTTGCGAAACGCCGCGTCCTTGCGCACGAAGCGCCCGCCCGTGGCCGACGTGTCGTACCACTTGTCCTGCCATTTTCCGTCGACGAGAAGTCCCATTTCGATTCTCCCTGGATGCCGCGGCGCAAGACACGCGCCACGGCATCCTCACATACATGTCAGTTCGATGAAGGCGCGTCGATGAAGCGCACGAGTTGCGCCATCGTCGCATCCGGCGCTTCTTCCATCAGCCAGTGGCCCGCGCCCGGCACGACCACGCCCTGCACGTTCGTCGCGACGAGCTTCGCCTGATCGATCAGGAACGTGCCCGACGCGCGCTCGCCGGTGAGAACGAGCATCGGCATCGGAAGCGGCGTTTTCGCGAACGCGGCGAAATCGTCCGCGTCTTGCGGGAACGCGTGAAAGTATTCGAAGCCCGCGCGCATGCGGCCGTTGCGCGCGTATTGCGCTGAATAGTAACGGCGATCGGCTTCGCTCACCGAACGCGCGGGATCGGCGGCGAAGTCGTTCCAGAAGTGCTCGAAGAAGACGCGCTCGCGGCCGCGCACGAGCTTTTCCGGCGTGTCGCCATAGAAGTTGAAGTGCCATTTGTCGCGCAAGAGCCAGACCTTTTGCCAGTCGCCGACGCCGGGCAGAAACGCGTCCATCAGCACGATGCTCTCGACTTCGTCGGGATATTGCGCGGCGTACGCATACGCGACCATCAAGCCGATGTCGTGCCCGACGAGCTTCACACGGCGAAAGCCGAGCGCGCTCACCATCGCGTGGATGTCTTGCGCGAGCGTTTTCTTGTCGTAGCCGGAAGCGGGCATCGCCGAGCCGCCCGCGCCCGGCAGATCCGGCGCGATCACCACGCCCTCGCCCGCGAGACGCGTCATCAGCGGTTGCCACATGCGGCTCGTTTCCGTGTATCCGTGCAGCAGCACGACAGGCGTCGCGTCGCCGTGTCCCGCTTGCAGATAGTGCAGTTCGACACCGTTCGCATCGATCGTGCGGGACTGGATCGCGCTCGCGGCGGCGGCCGGTTGCGGCGGGCGCGGCGCGTTCGCGGCATACGCGGACGGATGCAGCGCGGCGGCGGCGAGAAGCACGCCGGCGGCGCGGCGGATCGCATGCAGGAAGGTTTTCATCGTTCAGCTCCATCGAAGGTTCGGTTTGCTCGATGACCCAATGTTGGACCGGCGCGCCGCTTTTGCCGTACGATCCGGACGATGAACTCGTTCGATGGAGCCGAACATGTTGTCAGAGGAAGAACTCTCGCTGCTCGATGCGATTCGTGAAACCGGCAGCCTGTCGCGCGCGGCGGCGCGGCTCGGCAAGGCGCCGTCCACCGTGTCGCATGCCGCGCGGCAACTGGAAACGCGCTTCGATGCGCTGCTCTTCGACCGGCGTCGTTACCGTCTGCAACTGACGCCCGCCGGGCATCTTCTCGCCGACGAAGCCGCGCGCCTGATGCTCGACGTCTCGCGGCTCGCGCAGCGCGTGAAGCAGATCGCAAGCGGCTGGGAAGACCGGCTGTGGCTCGTCTGCGACGAAATCCTCGAATTCGAGACGTTGCTGCCGGTCGTGCAGGCGTTCGATGCGCTCGATTCCGGCGTCGCGCTGCGCATCACGCACGAAGTGCTGAGCGGCACGTGGGAAGCGTTGCGCGACGGCCGCGCCGATCTCATCGTCGGCGCCACGAACGAGCCGCCCGCGATTCCCGGTCTGCGCTGGTTCGAACTCGGCGTGATGCAATGGGCGTTCGCCGTGTCGCCGCGTCATCCGCTCGCGAGCGTGAGCGGCGCGTTGAAGCGCGAGCAGATCGCCGCGCATCGGGCGGTCGTCGTCGCGGATTCGTCGCGTTCGGCGGGCCGTGCCTATGGCGTGCTCGGCGGTCAGGCCGCGTTCGCCGTCCCGACAATGCGCGCGAAAATCCTCGCGCAGCGGCAAGGGCTCGGCACGGGCTGGGTGCCGCGGCATCGCGTGGAGACGCTCTTCGCGCGCGGCGAACTCGTCGAGAAGGAAACCGCCGATCCGCGCGAGCCGAACGTGTTGTATGTAGGTTGGCGCGGCGATCACGAAGGCCGCGCGCTGCAATGGTGGATCGAGCAATTGCGGCAACCGCGCCTGGCGAAACGCCTTGTCGACGGCATCGACGCGTTCGCCTGACGGTATCGCGTAAAACCTCGTTACAAATTGCGCGTCGCCGCAGCGACGGAAACGCGCCCGCCGCTCCGTTCAAGTTCTCGTCGCAACCTCGAATCGACGGAACCCATCATGAGAAAAACACGTTCGCCGCTGCGCGCGGCGCTTTCGGCCGCCGTGCTCGCGCCGGCCGTCGCGGTTTCGTTCGCCGCCCTGCACAGCGGTCCGGCTAACGCGCAGGCGATCATCGTCGCGCCGTCCGCGCCGCCGCCGCCGCGCGTCGAGCCGCTGCCGCCCACGCGCGCGGGCTACGCGTGGGACCCGGGCCACTGGCGCTTTGCCCACGGCGGCTATGTCTGGGCGCCGGGCCACTGGCGGCCGGTGCGCGCGGGGTATCGCTGGATTCCGGGCCATTGGGTGCAACACGGGCCGAACTGGCGCTGGATCGACGGACACTGGGCGTGAAACGCGCGCCCCCCGTGCGCCGCGCCGCAACGGAACCGGAGTGGCCCATCATGCTGAAGGCATTGCTCGCCGCGGCGCTCGTTGCCGCGACGCTCGCCGGGTGCGTCGTGTATCCGGCGCATCCGGTCTACTATCGCGGGCCGGTCGTCGTTTACTGAGGATGCGGACGAAAGCGGCAACCCGCCCGTCGCCCGGGCAGTCCGACATGCGCAACGAGACCCGACATCACATTGAACGAAGAAGAAGATCCGGATACCGCGCTCATTGCCCGCGTCGGCAATCGGGAACCGGGGGCCGTCCGCGAGATCGTCGCGAGAAAGCTCCCGCGCATCGTCGCGCTCGCGGCGCGCTTGCTCGGCGATCGTGACGAGGCCGACGACGTGGCTCAGGAAGCGTTTCTGCGCATCTGGAAAATCGCACCGAAATGGCGGCGCGGCGAGGCACGCTTCGATACGTGGCTGCATCGCGTGACGCTCAATCTGTGTTATGACCGCCTGCGCCGTCATCGTGAGACGACGATGTCCGACGAGATGCCGGAGCAAGCCGATCTCGCGCCGCTTCCCGATGAGCGTCTCGATACGACTCACGCAAACGAGCGCATGCAGAAGGCGCTCGCGACGCTGCCCGCGCGCCAGCGCGAAGCGCTCGTCTTGCAGTACTACCAGGAGTTGCCGAACGCGCAAGCGGCGGCCTTGATGGGCGTGAGCGTTGAAGCGCTCGAAAGCCTGCTCGCCCGCGCGCGCCGCAATCTCAGAGCCGCGCTCGACGCACCGAAGGAACATCGATGACACCCGAACGATTCCGCCACATCGCCGAGGCTTACGGCGCGTCGCCCGCGCGCTGGCCCGCCGACGAACGCGACGCCGCGCTCGCGCTCGTGAACGCAGGCAACGCCGAGGCGCTCGCCGCGCTCGCCGACGCCCGCGCGCTCGACGGCCTGCTCGACGCGCACGCCGTCGCCGCGCCGGGCGTGGAACTCGCGCGGCGCATCGTCGATTCGGCGCCGACGCGGCCCGCGCGCGCCATCTGGCAACGCCCGCGCGTCTGGTTCTCGGGCGTGGGCTTCGTCGGCGCGGGCGCGGCGGGCGTCGTGGCGGGCGCGCTCCTCGTGTCGCTGCTCGCGCCCGCATCCGCACCCGCGCCGGGCGAGAACGCGCACGGCGGCTGGTTCGAGCAATCTTATTCGGGCACGGCCTTCGGCGGCGCCCCAACCGACTGGAGCGATCAATGAGTCCACGCACGCTGAAGACGCTCGCGGCGGTGTCGCTCGTGCTGAATGTGTTTCTGATCGGATCGATCGCGGGCGGCGCGTATCGACTGTTCGCGCATCAGCGCACGGAGGCGGCGCAGCAACGCGGCATCCGCTTCGCCGCCGCCGATCTCTCCGCCGAGCGCCAGCGCGAACTGCGCGACGCGTTGCGCAAGACCCGGCGCGAAAGCCTGCCGCTGATTCGCGACGCGCGCGACGGACGCATCGATCTCGCGCATATCCTGGCGGCGCGCGATTTCGATCGCAAGGCGCTCGACGACGCCCTCACACGCACGCGCGAAGCCGATGTCGCGTTGCGTGCGCGCGTCGAAGGCACGGTCGCGGATTTCGCCTCGACGCTTTCGCCGGAAGAACGCGTGAAGCTCGTCGGCGCGATGGAGCGTTACGGTCCGCTGCGCGCCGTTGCGCCCGAAGAGCGGCCGCAGCCGTGACACGACACGGCGCGACGGATTTCCCGCGCACGCGCGTTTAACCCGCATCGAGCACTTCGGAGCCTGACATGGCCATCGCGCCGTCACTCTCGCCTGCCGCCATCGCGGTGAATCGCTTCGGGCTCGGCGCGCGTCCGGACGAGCCGCTGCCCGCCGATCCGCGCGGCTGGCTCATCGAGCAAACCGATTCACGCAAGCGCGCGTATCAACCGATGCCGCCCGCGTTGAGCGGCCAGCCGTCGAGCGCCGCGCTCGGCGCGCAAATCGCGGAACGCCAGCGCGCGCTGCGCGACGCGAGCGACGCCGACAAGCCCGCCGTGCGCAAGCAATACGGCGAGCAGATCCGCGATATCTACCGCAATGCCGTCGATGCGCGCGTGATGAGCGCGCTCACGACGAGCACGCCGTTCATCGAACGCCTCGTGCATTTCTGGGCGAACCACTTCGCCGTATCGATCGAAAAGCCGCCCGTCGCGATGCTGGCGGGTTCCTTCGAAAACGAGGCAATCCGTCCGCACGTGCTCGGGCGCTTCGAGGACATGCTGGTCGCGGCCGAGCGGCATCCGGCAATGCAGATCTTTCTGGATCAGGCGCGTTCGGTCGGCCCGGACAGTCCCGCGGCCATGCGCGCCGCGGCGAAGAATCCCGGCAACCAGCGCGGCCTCAACGAAAACCTCGCGCGCGAGATCATGGAACTGCATACGCTCGGCGTGCGCAGCAGCTACACACAGGCGGACGTCACCGAATTCGCCCGCGCGCTCACCGGCTGGAGTCTCGGCGCGATGACGGCGAACGCCGCGCAGAATTCCAGCAATCCCGCCGATCCGGCGCCGCCCGGCGCGTTCGTGTTTCGTGCGCGTCTGCACGAGCCAGGCGCACGCACCGTGATGGGCAGGCAATACGCGCAATCGGGCGAAGCGCAGCCGCTCGCCGTGCTGCACGATCTGGCGAGCGCGCGCGCGACGGCGCATCACGTCGCCGAAAAGCTCGCGCGCCACTTCGTCGCGGATAGCCCGCCGCCCGCGCTCGTCGACCGGCTCGCGGACGTTTTCAGCGATACGGACGGCGATCTGCCTTCGGTGTATCGCGCGCTAATCGACGCGCCCGAAGCATGGCCGCGCGCGCCCGCGAAGTTCAAGACGCCGTGGGACTGGACAGTGTCGTCGCTGCGCGGGTTGGGCCGCACCGATCTGCAAGGCATGCACGCCGCGCCGCTTCTCACGCAACTCGGCCAGCAAGTCTGGCGTCCCGGCTCGCCCGCCGGTTACGACGATGTCGCCGCGAGCTGGGCCGCGCCCGATGCGCTCGTGCGCCGCGTCGAGCTTGCGCAGCGTTTCGCGGCCCGCTTCGGTCAACGCGCGGGCGACACGCTCGACGCCCGAGCGCTCGGTCCGCAACTGCTCGCGGGCTCGCTGTCCGACGCGACCGCGAGCGCCGTCGCCCGCGCGGAAAGCGCGCCGACCGCGCTCGCGCTCCTGCTCGTGTCGCCCGATTTCCTGAGGAGATGAACCCATGCTGACGCGTCGCCGATTCTTATGGTGCGCGGGCGCGAGCGCCGGTGCGATGCTCGTCGCGCCGCAACTCGTTTTCGCATCCGCCGAAACCGACCGCCGCTTCGTCTTCGTGATTCAGCGCGGGGCGGCGGACGGGCTGAACATCGTCGTGCCGTATGGCGATCCTGATTACGCGACGTTGCGCGGCCCGCTCGCGATCGATGCATCGGCCGCGACGAAGCTCGACGGCACGTTCGCGCTGCATCCCTCGCTCAGGCAGGTCGCGCGGATGTACACCGGCAAGGAAGCGCTGTTCGTGCACGCGGTGGCGTCGCCGTATCGCGAGCGCTCGCACTTCGACGGCCAGAACGTGCTCGAATCGGGCGGCAACGCGCCGTATCGACTGAAGGACGGCTGGATGAACCGGCTTCTTTCGATGCTGCCGTCACCGCGCGCCGACGCCGTCGCGTTCGCGCCGACCGTGCCGCTCGCGCTTCGTGGCGGCGCGGAAGTGACGTCTTACGCGCCGTCGTCATTGCCGCAGGCGCCCGACGATCTCATCGGGCGCGTGTCGCAACTCTATGCCGCCGATGCGCAACTCCACCCGCTCTGGGATGCCGCGATGGAGGCGCGCGGCCTCGCCGCGGATGCGGGCGCGCGTCAGGACCCGGCGAGTCTCGGCAAGCTCGCGGCGACCTTTCTCGCGAAGCCCGACGGTCCGCGCATCGCGATGATCGAAACCGCCGGCTGGGACACGCACAGCGCGCAGAACCCGCGCCTCGCCGCGCAATTGAAGGCGCTCGACACGATGCTCGGCGCGCTGCGCGACGGCCTGGGCGAACACTGGCCGGCCACGACGGTGCTGGTCGCGACCGAGTTCGGACGCACGGCGGCGGCGAACGGCACGGGCGGTACGGATCACGGGACAGCGACGGCGGCGATGATCGTCGGCGGCGCGGTGTCGGGCGGCCGTGTGCTCGCGGACTGGCCGGGGCTGTCGAATGCGTCGCTTTACGAGGCGCGCGATCTGAAGCCGACGATCGGGCTCGATGCCGTGATCGCGAGCGCGGCGGGCGAGACCTTCGGCATCGATCCGCAACGCGCCGCCGCGACGCTCTTTCCCGATAGCGGCGCACAACGCTTGGGACAACGAATCCTGAGAGCGTGAGCGGCAGACTTCAGCCTTTCGACAGCAACTCCGCGACGCGCATCGAATGCGTCTGCTCGGCGATGTCCTTCGCCGTCATGCCGCGATCGTCGCGCAGATCGCGTTTCGCGCCGCGCGCGAGCAGCATCGACGCGGTCTCTTCGCGGTCGTAGCCCGCCGCCCACATCAGCGCGGTCAGATGATTGCGATACGCCGCGTTCACATCGACGCCCGCATCGAGCAGGCGCTGCACGATGGCCGTGCGCCCTTGCCCCGCCGCATACTCGATCGCCGTCTTGCCGACGCGATCGGTCGCGGCGAAATCCGCGTGATGCGCGATCAGCAGCGCGGCGATTTCGTCGTTGCCGTCGAAAGCCGAGGCCATCAGCGGCGTGATGCCCTGCACGTCCGCCTGGCTCACGTTCGCGCCACGCTCGATCAACATCCGAGCCATCGGCGTCAGACCTTTCTTGCACGCGCTGATGAGCGGCGTGTCGCCGATGCGATTGCGTGAATCGATCGCCGCGCCTTCATCGAGCAGGCGTGTGACGGCGGCCTGATCGCCTTCGCGCGCGGCGGAAAGCAGGCGTTCGTTGAGCGTGTAGGCGTCCTGCTGCGCGTAAGCGAACGCGCTCGCGCATGTCAGCGACAAGAAAATGGCCAGCAGGCGAAGGGTTCTTGTCATCGTTATTCGCGCCTTCGTAGTGCGTCATTGCAGATTCGCGATGTAGTTCGCCAGATTCTCGATATCCGCGTCCGTCAGACTCTTCGACACGCTCGTCATGTTGCCCGCGTCGTTGGTGCGCTTCCTGTCGCGGAAGTCCTGCAACTGCTTCACGATATACGGATACTGCTGTCCGGCCACACGCGGAATCTCGTTTTGCCCCGTGAAACCGCCGAGGTGGCACATCGTGCAGAGAATCTCTTCCGACTTCTTCCTGCCCGCCTCGACTTTGACCGGGTCCGCCTTGAAGTCGGTGGCGATGGGTTTTTGCGCGGCGAAATAATCGGCGAGGGCGTGCATGTCCTCGGGCGTGAGATTCGCGGCCATCGGCGACATGCGCGGATCGTTGCGGCGGCCCGCCTTGAAGTCGCGCAACTGGAAATAGAGATAGCGCGACGTCTGCCCCGCGAGCGACGGATAATCGCCGGTCGTCGAATTGCCGCCGATGCCATGACACGACGTGCAAATGGCGGCCTTCGTCGCGGCAGCCGTCTGCGCATCCGCGCGCGAAAGCGAAGGCAGCGACAACAGCAGGCACGCGACGAGCCACAACGCGTAGACGAGCCAGACGCGCACGCGTTTCGATCGCGTCATCATCAAGGCAGGGCGAACACGAGCAGGCTGTTGCCGCGCTTGAAATCGAGCTGCGTATTGCCGCCCGCCGCGACCGCGATGTACTGCTTGCCGTTCACCATGTACGAGACCGCCGGCGCATTGACGCCCGCGCCGCACTGGAACTCCCAGAGCTTGCGGCCGGTGGCGGCGTCGAAGGCGCGGAACAGGCCGTTGCCTTCGCCGTTGAACACGAGGCCGCCCGCGGTCGCGAGCACCCCGCCGATCAGCGGCTGATCCGTCTTGTAGCCCCACGCGATCTTGCCGGTATCGACATTCACCGCGACGAGCCTGCCCCACTGCTGCTCGGCCGGAATGGTCTTGAACGCGCCGCCGAGCCAGATCTTGCCGCCCGGATACGCGGCCTCCTCGACCTGATACGTCATCGGCTGATGCAGGTTCGCCGCGTAGGCCATGCGCGTCTTCGGGCTGAAGGCCATCGGCGACCATTCGACGCCGCCGTTCGCGCCCGGCAGCATGCGCGCGCCGGTCGGCGTCGGCAGGGTCCAGACGCCTTCTTGCGGAATCATCGCTTCGGAGACGCGGATGAGCCTGCCGTCGCGGCGATCGTGCACGTAGACGAATCCCGTCTTGCCGCCGTGGATGATGCCCGGAATCGTCTGCCCGTTCTTGTCCTTCACGTCGATGAGAATCGGCGGGCTCGCCGCGTCGAGATCCCATACGTCGTGCGCGATGTACTGGAAGTGCCACTTGTACTTGCCCGTATCGAGATCGACGGCGACGAGCGAATCCGTATAGAGATTGTCGCCGGGACGAATCGCGCCGTAGAGGTCCGGCGACGGATTGCCGACCACGAAGTACACCGTGCGCGTCTTGCGATCGACCGCGGGCGCCATCCACACGCCGCCGCCGAGCGTCTTGTTGAAGTCGCCGCCCTTCTCCGCGAGCGTCTTCTTCTCCGCCGCGATGTCGCGCTTCATGTTGCGGCCGACGGCGTCGTTTTCGGCCCAGACGCCTTCGCTGCCCGTGTCGGGAATCGTGTAGAACGTCCACAGCAACTGGCCCGAATTCGCGTCGAACGCCTTCACGAAGCCGCGAATGCCGTACTCCCCGCCATTCGTGCCGATCAGCACCTTGTCGTCGATGACCACGGGCGCCATCGTCTCCGAATAACCTTCTTCGGGATCGGCGATCTGCGTCGACCACAGCACGTTGCCGGTCTTCGCGTCGAGCGCGACGAGCTTCGAATCGAGCGTGCCCATGAAAAGCCGGTCGCCCGAGATCGCCACGCCGCGATTGTTCGGCCCGCAGCAGAAGGTCGTGACCGGTCCCATCTTGTGCTTGTAATGCCAGAACTCCCGGCCCGTGACCGCATCGATCGCGTAGACGTGGTTATAGGACGTGGTCAGGAACATCACGCCGTTCGAGACGATCGGCGCGGTTTCCATCGACTCCATCACCGCTGTCTGGAAGATGAAAGCCGGCTTGAGCTTCGCGACGTTCGACGTGTTGATCTGCGTCGCGGGTGCGTAGCGCGTTTCGGCATACGATCCGTTCGAATGCAGCCAGGACGCGCTGTCGCCTGCGGCGCCGTCGAGCTGTTGCTGCGAGATGGGTCGCAGCGAACTCGGGACCGGCGAGGCTTGCGTCGTGTTGGCGTTCTGGATTTCGTCGGCGGCTTTGATTCCGGGCGATGTCACGATCCCGAAAGCACCGAAGGCAACAATGAGCGGAACGAGCGAGGTACGGGAAAAACCGGCCATGACAGTCTCCCAAATCGTTCTTGTTGGCCTCGTTATGCGCGGCGGGACATGACGTGCCCTCTTCTGCGCCCGCAAAAAAGAATAGGCAATTTAAAAAGGCATTTCCAGGATTCGTGCGAAAGACTTCGTTTGTTTCGCCACGCCGAACGAAGGGTATTTCAGGCGCAGCGGCGCACCGATTTTTAGTAGTATGGATTGGATGCCGTTATGATTGCGCCCGTCACGCCGGGAGCGGCTTGCCGGATCGCCTGCTTTCGCTTATCGCTTGTTCATCGCTCGTCGCGCGCCATTTCGTATCCGGGCGGCGCTTCGATCATCACCTTCACCCGGACGCATCATGCCAATCCTATCCAACGGGCAGCCGAATCCGAATCCCCGCCAGCCGGTGGATATCGCCCGCATCCTGCTCGTCATCACGATCCTGACCGCGCTCACGGTCGGCAGCCTCTATGTCCTGCGCCCGTTCCTGCCGGGGCTCATCTGGGCCACGACGATCGTCGTCGCGACCTGGCCGCTCATGCGCGGCGTGCAGCGCCGCGTGGGCAACCGCCGCTGGATCGCGACCACCGTGATGCTGCTGATCCTGCTGATCGTCATCGTGCTGCCGCTTTATGAAGCGATTTCGACGCTCGCGTTGCACGGCGGCGAGATCATGGCCGCGATCAAGAGCCTGCCGTCCTACGCGCTGCCGCCGCCGCCGGGCTGGGTACACGATGTGCCGCTCGCGGGCGCGCGCGTCGCCACGGAATGGCAATCGCTATCCGACGCCGGCCCCGGCGGCCTGCTCGCGAAGCTCGAACCCTACGTGACGATCGCCGCGCGCTGGATGCTTTCGCACGCGGCCGTCGTCGGCGTGTTCGTGATGCACATGGTGATCACCGTGATCATCGCCGGCATTCTGTACATGAACGGCGAGGCGGCCGGCCGCTTCGTCGAGCGCTTCGCGACGCGCATCGCCGCGCAGCGCGGCGCCGAAGCCGTCAAGCTCGCGGGTCTCGCGATCCGCGCGGTGGCGCTCGGCATCGTCGTGACGGCGGTAACGCAATCGGCGCTCGGCGGCATCGGGCTCGCACTTGCGGGCGTGCCGGCCGCGGGCATCATCACGGCCGTCATGCTGATGCTGTGCCTCGCGCAGATCGGCCCGCTGCTGCCGCTGCTCGGCGGCGTCGCCTGGCTTTTCTGGCACGATTCGACCGTGGCCGCCTCGCTGCTGCTCGTCTGGTCGATCATGATCGCAATGCTCGACAACTTCCTGCGGCCGCTTCTCATCAAGCGCGGCGTGAATCTCTCGATGTTGCTGATCCTTTCCGGCGTGCTCGGCGGCATGTTTGCATTCGGAATAGTCGGATTGTTCATCGGTCCCGTAATTCTCGCGGTGACGTCGACAATTCTGAATGCGTGGATCAACGAGCAGCCGCCGCTGCCGCAAGTCGAAGCGATGACCGACGAGGAAATCGCCAAAGCCCCGTCCGCACGTAATCTCGCGGATGCGCCGAGAAGACAGACCTGATCGATAAACCTAGTCGCACTTCGTTGCATTTATTTGTAGCAATCGGATTGCACTTAAATCGCATTTCGGACTCTGACTAAAATGATATTTTTCCGCGATTCAGCACAGTGTTTCACGATTATTAGACGGTATACATCCGCTACAATGCTGCCTTTGTTATTTGCCTGACAGGGCGCAGGGGTCGACCATGTCTTTACGTGACGTGGACGTTATCGATTACATCGGGGTGAATTTTCTCTTCCAACGCGTATATGTCGGGCTCTTCGACGAGCTCGACTGGAGCGATGAACGGGAGCATCGGGCTTTGCTCTCGAAGAAAATCGACCGCTATGTCCGTTATATTCGTTCAGGTAAATTGCTGTTGAGTTATCCACACGTTCGAGGCTACGAAATCGTCTTCGAATACGTTTCGATGCGTCCCATGACGCCCTCGGGACTCGCATACTGGAAATCGCGCGAGCGCATGCTGGCCGAGGCCGGTTACGAGGCGCATATCCGTGGCGTGGACGTGCGCCATTCGCTGGGCATTGCCGTGGAACAACCGGAGCAGGTCGAAACAGAACCGGTCGAGCCGGCCGAACCGCCTGCTCTCGAAGCATCGCCGGCAGAAAATCGACCCGTCAATGTCGCCGATATCGCGTATCTCCCGCCGTCGAAGCCCGCATCGCGCAAGGCGCACGCGCTGCCCGCGGTCAAACGTCTTTCGATACGCCCGGCGGCCGGCTAAACGAAACAAATGGTCCCGCCATTGCAAAAAAGCGGCGCGGCTCGAATGTGAGCCGCGCCGCTTTTTTCTTGCGCGCGACAATCGCCGCATCACGTCACATTACTTCGCGCCGCTAAGCGCCGATGCCGCGATCGACGGCACCGAAATGCCGTTGGTCTTCGCATACGTGACCGCTTGCGAGAGCGTCTGCATGAGTGACTGCAATTGCCCCGGCGCGGATTGCGCGACATAGCTCGCCGCCTGCACGGTCGCCGGATTCGAACCGGCCTGCATCAGCGACGACATGTTCATCGAATTGCTCACCGAGCCGAGATTCGATTGCAGGCCCGCGTACTGCTTCACGCCCTGCCCGAGCGACGCGAGACCGTCGCTGAACGTCTTCTTGCTCGCGGCTGTCGGCGGCGTCGTGGAACCGCCCGCGAACGCCTGCATCAACGATTGCGACACGCTCTGCTGCGTGCCGCCGAGTTGCGACAGCACGCTCGTGCTCGGCACGCCATTGCCACCCGATGCGCCCGACAGCAACCCCGCCGCCGATTGCGCCTGGCTCGCGACACTCGACATGCCCATCGCCGATGCAAGGCTCGATTGCCCCGTCAGCACTTGCTGATTCGCGCCCAGATAACTCTGCACGAGCGAATTCAACGCCGAGGGCTGCGCCGCGCCATTCGCGCCTGCCGCCACGTCCGCCTTGCCGCTGCCAAAGCCGAATTGCTGAAGATTAAGTTGTGCGTACGATACGGTCGGCGCGACCAACGCGAATGCGATGCCGGCCGACAAAAGCGCGATCCGTTTCCCAGGATTCGGCATGATCGGTTCCTCCTCTTGAATTGTCCGATGATGGATGAGCCCATTCGACCATCGGCCATCTCGACGGTTCGGCACCGAAACATTTTCTTGCGAATTCAGACGGGAGGTTACGCGCACAGGTCGGCGAGCGGATGCATCTCTTTGCGCCACGGGGATGACAGAAAGTGCTGCACGCGCTCGGCCCGCACCTGCGCGAGCGTGGTCGGCGCGAAACGCGGCCGCTCGTCCTTGTCGATGATGAGCGCGCGCACGCCTTCGACGAAATCGCCGTCATCGATCGCGCGGTACACGACGCCTAGTTCCATGCGAAAGCAATCCGAAAGCGACATCTGACGGCCGCGCAGCAGCGCGTGATACGTGACTTCGAGCATCGTGGGCGAGTGGCTTTCGAGCAAGGCGAGCGTCGCGCGCGCCCAGTCCGATTCGTCCGTCGCGAGCGATGCGGCGATGCGCTCCACGCCGCCCGTTGCGGGCACGGCGAAGTGGCGCTTGATCTGCGCGCGGATATCGTCGAGCGGCGCGTGCCGTTCGATGTTCGCGCTCGGCACGAACACGCGCTTCAGTTGCGCCAACGCGTCCTGCTCATCGTCCCAGCGAATGCTTTCGAGACGCTCGATAAAACCGCGCAGCCATGTAGACGGCACGCATTCGTCCGCGAGACCGACGCGCCTCGCATCCGCGCCCAAAAGACGCGCGCCGGTCAGCCCGACGTACAACGCGAGATCGCGCGGCAGCACGCGCAGAAAATGCGTCGCGCCGACATCGGGCAACAGACCGATGCGCGTCTCCGGCATGGCCATGCGCGTGCGCTCGGTCGCGATGCGCAACGCAGCGCCTTGCGCGAGCCCCATGCCGCCGCCCATCACGATGCCGTCCATCAGCGCGATTACCGGCTTCGCGAAACGATGCACCGTGAAATCGAGGCGATATTCATCGATGAAAAATTTCAGCCACGGTGTCTCGTGAAGCGGATCGTTGCGCGCCGCGTGATAGAGCTTGCGCACGTCGCCGCCCGCGCAGAACGCCTTGTCGCCCGCGCCGCGCAAAACGACCGCCACGATCGAATCGTTAGCGGCGCATTGCGCGAAGATATCGGCGAGAAGCGCGATCATGCCGTGCGACAGCGCGTTCAATGCGTGCGGCCGGTCGAGCGTGACGATCGCCACGCGGTTCACAACCTCGAACGCGACTTCCGGCGCGTCGCGTAAAAGTCCTTGCGTACTCATGACGCGCTCCGTCGCGGCTTGCGCCTTTCACGAACGGCGGCGACGCCTTCACGCTGATTCGCGCCGTCGCGCGTGACTTCTAACATCGTGAGGATTCCTTGATTTAATCGACCTTGCCGGTCTGACGCAGCTCCGGAAAGTCCTCTTCCCAGAACTCGAACTCGCCGCGCGCGCCGTCCTGCGTGCGCGCGATTTCCTGTCTGCGCAAATCGACGCGGCGAATCTTGCCGGAGATCGTTTTCGGCAATTCCGCGAATTCGAGGCGCCGGATGCGCTTGTAGGGCGCGAGCCGGTCGCGCGAAAACGCGAACACGCTTTTCGCGAGTTCCGGTCCGATCGAATAGCCGTGGCGCAGCGTGACGAACGCCTTCGGCACTGAAAGACGTAGCGGATCGGGACTCGGCACGACGGCCGCCTCCGCAATCGCCTCGTGCTCGATCAGCACGCTCTCCAGTTCGAACGGGCTCAACCGATAATCCGACGACTTGAACACGTCGTCCGCGCGGCCGACGTAGACGAAGTAACCGTCCGCGCCGCGCGCGGCGACGTCGGACGTGCGATAGAAGCCGCCGCGCATCGCGCTTTCGGTGGCCTTCGGGTTATCGGCGTAACCGGTCATCAGGCCGAGCGGCGGCGGATCGAGCGCGAGTGCGATCTCGCCTTCTTCGGCGGCATTGCCGTCCGGATCGAGCAAGGCCACGCGATAACCCGGCAGCGGACGCCCCATCGAACCCGGCACGACCCGCTGGCCCGGCGTGTTGGCGATCTGCGCGGTGGTTTCGGTCTGACCGTAGCCGTCGCGGATCGGCAGGCCCCAAGCATGCTGCACGCGCTCGATGATTTCCGGATTCAGCGGCTCGCCCGCGCCGACGATCTCGCGCAGCTTCACCGCGTACGACGCGAGCGGTTCCTGCACGAGCATGCGCCACACGGTCGGAGGCGCGCACAGCGTCGTGACTTCGTGCTTCACGAGCATGTCGAGCGCGCGAGCCGCATCGAAACGGCTGAAGTTGTAGATGAACACGCATGCCTGCGCATTCCACGGCGCGAAAAAGCAGCTCCACGCGTGTTTCGCCCAGCCGGGCGAGCTGATGTTCCAGTGCACGTCGCCGGGTTGCAGGCCGATCCAGTACATCGTCGAGAGATGCCCGACCGGATAGCTCTGGTGCGTATGCGCGACGAGTTTCGGCTTCGACGTCGTGCCCGACGTGAAGTAGAGCAGATACGGATCGTTCGCGTTCGTTTCGGCATCCTTATGAAATTCCGCCGATGCGTCGTACGCGGCTTCGTAAGCGAGCCAGCCGTCCGCTGCGCCACCCACCGCGATACGCAAACCCGGTACATCGATGCCGTCGAATTTGCGCGTCTCGGCCGCATCGACGATCACGTGTTGCACGCCGCCGAGCGCGATGCGCTCGCTCAGGTCGGCGGGTGCGAGCTGCGTCGTCGCGGGCAGCACGATCGCGCCGAGCTTCATCGCGGCGAGCATCGTTTCCCATAGCTCGACGCGGTTCGGCAGCATCAGCAGAATGCGCTCGCCGCGCTTCACGTTCAGGCCGCGCAAATGATTCGCAACGCGCGCGGAACGCTCGCTCATCTGCGCGAACGAAAGACGCGTCTCGTCGCCGCTTTCGCCCACGATATGCAGCGCGGGCGCGTCGTTGCCGCGCGCCATCGGATCGAAATAATCGAGCGCCCAGTTGAAGCGATCGAGCGACGGCCATCTGAAGTCGCGATACGCGGTGTCGTAATCCGTGCGATGAGCAAACAGAAAGTCTCGTGCTTCGATGAATCCCTGGGCTTCGTTCATTGCGTCTCCATGTGTTCTTGTTCTGGCGGCGATCAGACGTTGCGCGCGATCACCATTCGCTGCACTTCGCTCGTGCCTTCATAGATCTGCGTGATGCGCGCATCGCGATAGTGACGTTCCACCGGATAGTCCTGCAGATAGCCGTATCCGCCGTGAATCTGGATCGCATCCGAACACACGCGCTCCGCCATCTCCGATGCAAAGAGTTTCGCCTGCGACGCCTCCGACAGACACGGCACGCCTTCCGTGCGCATACGCGCCGCGTGATGGATCAGAAGGCGCGCGGCGTTGATCTGCGTCTGCATATCGGCGAGCTGATTCGCGACCGATTGATGCTCCCGGATCGGCTTGCCGAACTGCACGCGCTCCGAAGCGTAAGCGCGCGCCGCGTCGAAGGCCGCGCGCGCGATCCCGAGCGCCTGCGCCGCAATGCCGATGCGGCCGCCCTCCAGATTCGACAACGCGATCTTCAGGCCCTCGCCGCGCTTGCCGAGCAGATTGGCGGCGGGGATCGCGCAATCGTCGAAGTTGATCGGACACGTATCCGACGCGCGGATGCCGAGCTTGTGTTCCGGCGCGCCAACGTTGAAGCCGGGCGTGTTCGTCGGCACGATGAACGCCGAAATGCCGCGCTTGCCCTGGTCGGGATCGGTCACGGCGAAGACGATCGCCACGCCCGCGCGCTTGCCGTTGGTCACGAACTGCTTGCTGCCCGAAATGACCCACTTGCCGTCTTTCTCGACGGCGCGCACGCGCAGGTTATTCGCTTCCGAGCCCGCCTGCGGCTCCGTCAAACAAAACGCGCCGATGATCTCGCCGCTCGCGAGCTTGGGCAGCCATTCGGCTTTTTGCGCGTCGGTGCCGTAAGCGAGGATCGGCCCGCAGCCGACGGAGTTGTGCACGCTCATCAACGTCGCGCACGACGCGCAGCCGGCGGCGACCTCTTCCATCGCGAGCGCGTAGGCGGTGTAGTCGCTGAACGTGCCGCCGAGTTCGGCGGGCACGATCATGCCGAGCAGGCCGAGTTCGCCCAGTTGTCGCACGACGGCCTCGGGGATGGCGCCGTCCTTGTCCCACTGGCCCGCGTTCGGCGCGAGCACTTCGGTGGCGAACTGGCGAGCCGCGTCGCGGATCATGCGCTGCTCTTCGGTGAGAAATGCGTCGATCATGTTCTGAATTCGGTGATTGGGCTGGGGCGGCGAGCCTTGCCGCATCGATCGTTTAAACTTTCTGCCGCCGCGCGCCCGGTCGATGAGGGGCGGCTGGGCCGTCTGAGCACGAGTCTAGGCAATCGCCTAACGTTAGCCGATGCCCAAAACGATCACGCTAACTGAGCGCTTTGGCCACCTAGTGACAACCCCAAGTCCCAAAAAGAAGATCGAGCGCGACTCGATTTCCGTGAGTCTCGTCGAAGCGGCGTTGCGCTGCGCCGAAATGCGGGGCGTCGCGCGCGAGCATTTGCTGGCCGCGGCGGGCATCGCGCCGGCCACGCTCGATTCGCCTCGGGCGCGCGTGTCGCCGGTGCAGTACGGCAAGCTCTGGAACGCCACCGCCGATGCGCTCGACGACGAGTTCTTCGGCCAGGACGCGCATCCGATGCGGCGCGGCAGCTTCGTGCTGCTCTGCCACGCGGCGCTTTCCTCGCGCGACGGCGCGCAGGCGCTCGCGCGCATCGCGAGCTTCATGCGTCTCGTGCTCGACGATCTCACGTTCGAACCGGACATCGACGGCGAACGCGTGCGCATCTGGCTCGCGGACAAGGCCGCGCCCAAGACGATGTTCGCCTACGCGACGGGTTTCATCCTCGTGTATGGGCTCTTGTGCTGGCTGGTCGGGCGGCGCATTCCGGTGCTCGCGGCGCACCTGCGCTGCCCCGAACCCGCCGACAGCGACGAATATCGCCTCATGTTCTGCAACGACCTGCGTTTTCGTGCGGCGCGCTCGTTCGTCGATCTGTCGGCGGAATGTGCCGCGCTGCCGGTCGTACAGACGCCCGCCACGCTCAAGCGCTTTCTGCGCGATGCGCCGGCGAATTTCATCGTGAAGTATCGCAATCCGGATTCGCTCGCGGCGCGCGTCAGAACGCGCCTCAGACAGACCGCGCCGACGGACTGGCCGGAAGCCGAAAGCGTCGCGGCCGCGCTCCACATGGCCGAAGCCACGCTGCGCCGACGCCTGAAGCAGGAAGGGCTGACCTATCAGACGATCAAGGACGCGTTGCGGCGCGATCTCGCCATCGCGCGGCTCGCGCATACGCAGGAGACAATCCCGCAGATCGCCGATGCGCTCGGCTTCGCGGAGCCGAGCGCGTTCCGGCGCGCATTCAGAAAGTGGACGGGCGTGCGCCCCGCGGATTACCGCCGGGAAGCCTGACTGCGCGGGATCGGCGCGACTGCTATATTGAATCGACCATCACTTGCATCGTGGAGCGCGCCATGACGAAAGCCAGCCGAGATGAACATTCGAAGCCGCAGCGGTCGAAATCGGAGAACGAAGAGGATCTGCTCGACGAAGCGCTGGAAGAAACGTTCCCGGCAAGCGACCCGATCGCCGTGCACCCGGAGCCGGAACCCCCGAAGGACGGCAAGAAGAAGCAGTGACGCGCCCTTGATTCGCCCTTTATTCGCCCGCCTCGGGTTCGTCCGGGCTGGAGAGCAACGCCACGAGCTTGTCGACATGCTGATGTAACAGCTTCACGTGTTTGTCGATCTGTTCGAGACGCCCGGTCAGGTCGGCCTTCGCCGCCTCGCTCATGCGATCCGACGTGATGAGTTCATCGACCTTCGGCTGCATCGATTCGACCTGAAGCAGGCCGAGCTGGCGCTCCAGGCGGCGCAAATCCTGTGACAGCAACTCGCGATTCTTGCGGAAAACCAGATCGCGGCGGTTCACCTCGGCCTGTTGCTGGGCGAGATCGGCGACGCGGCGGGTCGCTTCCGTCTGGGAAAGCAGCGGTTCCGGGCCGCGTAGAACGGAGCGCTTCGGCGCGGGATGCGCCGTGCCGCGAAACACCGCCATCGGCGTTTCTTCGTCGATCGCGCGCAGCACGTCGGGCGGAACCTCCTCCAGCTCGCGGCGTTCGTCCATCCAGTGCGGCGGCAGGCCGGTCACAAGCTCGATGCCGCGCACGAATTCCTCGTTGAAATCGCGTCGACCGGCGACGATCAGCTTCATGAACGTCGGCGAGAAGTTCATCATGCGCGCGAGGCGCCGGGCGCCTCCGGGAGAGCCGACCAGAACGCTCAGGTTGGCTCGCCAGACTATGAACAGCGTTTCGTCGAAATCTTCCATGAACAGGCTCCAGGCAGACCGACGCGCCCGAAGGTGCACATCGGATTTGCGCGCGGCGGCGCGGCGCGCATGCGTATCCGGTTCCCGCGTTTTCCGATTGCCATCGTGCACCGTGGCCGGTGCGTCGTCTATATACGGCATAAAACACCATACTACCTTCATCGGCAAGCGTGACGGACAACACAGTCCGCGCCGATGGCCCAAGCGTGCAGCGAGACACGGCATGGCCGCGTCTCGCACGCCGCCGGGGAGCTTACGGCTCGTTACGCAAATAGCCTTCCTTGCTCGGATCGAGCATGCGCCACGAAACGACGAGCGAAATGGCGCACATCACCGTTACGTACCAGAAGAAAGTCGATTCGCTGCCGATCGATTTCAGCTTCAGCGCCACGTACTCCGCCGAGCCGCCGAACACCGCGTTGGCGACCGCATACGACAGGCCGACGCCCAGCGCGCGCACTTCCGGCGGGAACATTTCCGCCTTGATCAAACCGCTGATCGACGTATAGAAGCTCACGATCGCGAGCGCGATCACCACCAGCACAAACGCCATGACCGGGCTCGTCACCGTGGAGAGCGCGTGCAGCAGCGGCACCGTGCCGATGGTCGCGAGCGCGCCGAACCACAGCATCGACGCGCGGCGGCCGATCCGGTCCGACAGCGCGCCGAACGCCGGCTGCAGCAACATGTAGATGAAGAGCGCGGCGGTCATCACGTTGCTGGCGGTCTTCGCGTGCATGCCGGCCGTGTTGACCAGATACTTCTGCATGTAGGTCGTGAACGTGTAGAAGATGAGCGAGCCGCCCGCCGTGAAGCCGACGACCGTCATGAACGCGGCCTTGTGCTGCATCAGGCCGGCGAGCGTGCCCGCTTCCTTGCGATGGCGCGTTTCGGCGGTCGAGGTTTCGTCGAGCGAACGGCGCAGGTAGAGCGAGACCAGCGCCGCGCACGCGCCGATGAAAAACGGCACGCGCCAGCCCCAGGCCTTCAGCTCTTCGGTCGACAGGAACATTTGCAGGATCACGAGCACGAGCAGCGCGGCAAGCTGGCCGCCGATCAGCGTCACGTACTGGAACGACGCGAAGAAACCGCGCCGGCCGCGCAGCGCCACTTCACTCATGTAGGTCGCGCTGGTGCCGTATTCGCCGCCGACCGACAAGCCCTGGAACAGGCGCGCGATGAGGAGCAGGAACGGCGCCCACGCGCCGATCGACGCGTAAGTCGGCAAGAAGGTGATGACGAGCGAACCGCCGCACATCATCAGGACGGAGATCATCATTGCGTTGCGGCGGCCGTGCTTGTCCGCGATGCGGCCGAAGAGCCAGCCGCCGATCGGGCGCATCAGGAAGCCTGCCGCGAACACGCCCGCGGTGTTGAGCAACTGAACCGTGGGATTGCCGCCCGGAAAGAACGCCGCCGAGAAGTACAGCGCGAGGAACGAGTAGATATAAAAGTCGAACCACTCGACGAGGTTGCCCGACGAGGCGCCGACGATGGCAAAAACGCGGCGCCGGGTGTCCTCTGGGGTATAAGCGGGAAATTCGGTCATATTGTTTCTGATCTCTTGGTCACTGTCTGGATGACATATGGCGGGGCTTTCGACCCCGACCGGGGCGGTCTTGGCGGCGTTCGGGCGCAAGTTTATACGCGCTTTGGCGCGCAGCGCTCGATCGTGGCGCGCGAAACACGGCCGGAGGCGATAGATAAATTCGGCCAAGGGCGCGGTAATGGCATTTACGCAGCGGTGGTCCCGCGCCCGCTCAGGCTTGCGCCAAAAGCATTCGCCGCGCTCGCGAACGCTTGTATGCAACGCTTCGACCTGAATGCTCCATACCTCGTCCGTTCAGACTAGGTAATTACCCCGATCAAAGATTTTGCCGACTATTTATCGATAAAGTCTCGGGATCACGATTCGCATCGACGAGGACTCCATGAGCCAGCATCAACCAATCACCCTCGACGCCGCGCTCGCGTCGAAATTCGCGCAAGTCGCGCTCGGCCATCTGACGCGCGAATATCCCAATAAGCTCGATCACGTGATGGCGAGCGAAGCCGATGTGCAAAGCCCGCGCGCGCTGCATCCGATCTTCTACGGCAGCTTCGACTGGCATTCGTGCGTGCACGGTTACTGGCTGATTGCGCGCCTTGTCGACCGCTTTCCCGATTTGCCGGACGCGCCGCGTATCCGCGCGGTGATCGACGAGCATTTCACCGATGCCAATGTCGCCGCCGAAGTCGCTTATTTGCAGCGTCCGGCCGCGCGCGGCTTCGAGCGGCCTTATGGCTGGGCGTGGCTGCTCGCGCTCGCGGGTCAGCTCCGCTCGATGCGTTCCGATGACGGCGCGCGCTGGGCCCGCACGCTCCAGCCGCTCGCGGACGCATTCGTCGCGCGCTTCGAGGAATTCCTGCCGAAGTCGACGTATCCGCTTCGCGTCGGCACGCACTTCAACATGGCGTTCGCGCTGACGTTGGCGACGGGTTACGCGCGCGTCGCGCAAAACGCGGATTTCGAGCGCCTGCTGAGCGAGACCGCCTTGCGCTGGTTCGCGCAGGACGAAGGCTGTCAGGCGTGGGAACCGGCGGGCGACGAGTTCCTCTCGCCATCGCTGATGGAAGCCGTGCTGATGCGCCATGTGCTGCCGGCCGAGCGCTTCGTCGGCTGGTTCGACCGGTTTCTGCCGCGCATCGCCGCGCGCGAACCCGCGACGCTCTTCACGCCCGCCACCGTCACCGATCGCAGCGACGGCAAGCTCGCGCACCTCGACGGTCTGAATCTCTCGCGCGCGTGGTGCCAGCGTCAAATCGCGCGGGCGCTGCCGGCGGGCGACGCGCGTATCGCCGTGCTCGAAGCGGCCGCGCACGAGCATCTGGCGTCGGGCATCGCGCATGTCGCGGGCGATTACATGGGCGAGCACTGGCTCGCGACGTTCGCGCTGCTGGCGCTGGAAGCGTGAGCGGTTCTAGACGCGCGGCTGAAACGCGATCACGCCCATGCCGATGAGCGCGATCGCCGCGCCCGCGACATCCCACGCCGTCGGCCGGATGCGCTCGACGGCCCATAGCCACGCGATCGCCACGCCGATATACACGCCGCCATACGCCGCGTACACGCGCCCCGCCGCCGCCGCGTGCAGCGTGAGCAGCCACGCGAACAGCGCGAGCGATAGCGCGCCGGGCACGACGAGCCACGGCGAGCCGCCCTCCTTGAGCCATCGATAAGGAAAATAGCAGCCGGCGATCTCGGCGATGGCCGTGACGACGTAGAGCGCGAATGTTTTCATGACGTGCATTATCGACATTCGCGTGAGGTTGCGTGGTTGGCCGCCGCTCCGGACAATGACGCCCTTGCACGAAATACCAGGCCGAACATCTTGCAGACGTCCCCCCAAAACGATTCGACCGATGACACCGCGCTGCCCGTCCGCTGGCACAGGCGCGTGCTGACGCTCGCGTTTCCCATCGTCCTCGCGAACCTCACGCAGCCGATTCTCGGCGCCGTCGACACGGCCGTCGCCGGGCATCTGGACGGGCCGCAGTATCTCGGCGGCGTCGCGCTCGGAGGGCTCGTGTTCAGCTTCGTGTTCTGGGGCTTCGGCTTTCTGCGCATGGGCACGACGGGACTCGTCGCGCAGGCGTTCGGCGCACGCGACGACGACGCCTTGCGCGCCAGCGTTCTGCGCGCGCTGCTGCTCGGGCTCGCGATCGGCGCGACGGTGCTGGCGCTGCAAGTGCCGATCGTTCGCTACGCGCTCGTCGCGCTGGGCGGCAGCGCCGCCGTGCAGGACACCGCGAGCGCGTATTGCCACGCGCGCATCTGGGCCGCGCCATTCGCGCTCGGCAATTACGTCGTGCTCGGCTATCTTCTCGGCTGCCAGCGCGTGCGGCTCGCGCTCGTCACGCAGATTTTCATCAATCTGGTGAACATCGTCGCGGTGCTGCTGTTCGTGTATCGCTTCGACTGGGGCGTCGCGGGTATCGGCGCGGCAACCGCGTTCGCGGATTTCTGCGGCTTCGCGCTCGGCCTCGCGATCCTTTGGCGTCTGCGTCCGCGCGGCCTCGCGCCGCTCGCGCCGCGTTCAATCTTCGATGCGCACGCGCTCAGGCGACTCGTCGCGATCAACCGCGACATCTTCGTCCGCACGATCTGTCTGCTCGGCTCGTATGGCTGGTTCGCGCATCTCGGCGCGCGTCAGGGCGATGCGGTCCTCGCCGCCAACGCCGTCCTGCTGAACCTCCAGACCTTCATGTCCTTCGGCCTCGACGGCTTCGCGCACGCGGCCGAAGCGCTCGTCGGCGCGGCGGCGGGCGCGCGCGACCGGCACGCGTTCCGTCAAGCCGTGAAAGTGACGATGTTCTGGTCGGCGATCGGCGCAGCGGGTTTCTCCATCGTCTTCTGGTTCAGCGGCGAATGGATTATCGGCAAGCTCACGGATCAGGCTGTCGTGAAGGCGGCGGCGGTGCGCTATCTGCCGTGGGCGTCGATTCTGCCGCTCGCGTCCGTCGCGGGGTTTCAGCTCGACGGCGTGTTCATCGGCGCGACGCGAACGCACGAGCTGATGAAAGCGATGGCCGTTTCGCTCGCCGTCTTCCTGCTCGCCGCGTGGGCGCTCGCGGGATCGCTCGGCAATCACGGGCTGTGGCTCGCGCTCACCATTTTCATGGTCGCGCGCGGGATCACATTGGCAGTTCAGGTGCCGGCCATCGAGCGCGCGTCGTGCGCGGTCCCGCGAAGCTGAGTCACGGCGCGTTCGGCTTCAACGCGGCGAGGCCATCGAGCAGCGCCCTGTGGAACGCAGCCGGGTCCTGCATCTGCGGCGCGTGGCCCAATTCCGGAAACTCCACGAGCTTCGCACCCTCGATGCGCTCCTTCGCCAGCTTCGCGAGATCCGGATAGCGGCCGAGCGTCGGGCGAATCTCCGGCGGCGCGAATTCCTTCCCAATCGCAGTCGTGTCCTTATCGCCGATGAGCAAGAGCGTCGGCGTCTTCAACTGATCGAATTCGTAGACGACCGGCTGCGTGTAGATCATGTCGTAGAGCAGCGCCGAGTTCCACGCGACGATGTCTTTACCCGGTCCGCGATACATGCCCGCGAGCATCTGCACCCACGGTTCGTAATCGTCGCGCCAATGGCCCGCGTAGTATGTGCTCGTCTCGTAGCGGCGAATGCCGTCGGCGCTCGTCTTCAACTCGCGCGCATACCAGTCGTCGATGGAAATCGACGGCACGCCTTTCGCCTTCCAGTCTTCGAGCCCGATCGGATTGACGAGCACGAGCTGTTCCGTCTCGCGCGGATACATGAGCGCGTAGCGCACCGCGAGCATGCCGCCCGTCGAATGCGCGATGAGCGTCGCCTTCGACACGCCGAGCGCCGCGAGCAGTGCGTGCGTGTTGCGGGCAAGCTGCTGAAAACTGTATTGATATCGCTCGGGCTTGGTCGACTTGCAAAAGCCGATCTGATCCGGTGCGATCACGCGATAGCCCGCATCGGTCAAGGTCTGGATGGTCTGCTTCCACGTCGCCGAACAGAAATTCTTGCCGTGCAGAAGTATCGCGGTGCGGCCGTTCGGATGCGGCGGATGCACGTCCATATACGCCATGCGCACGAGCTGGCGCTGCGACGTGAGCGAGAAGCGCGCGACCGGATACGGATAGTCAAAGCCTTGCAGCTCGGGGCCGTAAGCGGGGCCGTCGTTGCTGGCCGGCTGCGTGGCTTCCTCGGCGTGCGCGTGAGGCGTGACGAACATCGCGACGAACATCGCGAGGCACAACATCAGGGATCGAAAGACGGACGGCTTGCTGCGCGCTGGATTCATTTTCTATTCGGAGATGACGTCGGCCGACGCATTCTAGCGCGCCTGAATTTCACACGCGCCCGCCCGCCCCGCGCGCTGTCGCCAGCGCTTATACTTTGCGACCCCGATCGTCGTCAGGACCATCCCAAGCATGCAATTCCGCATCAAGACGTTCGCCGCCGCGCTTCTCGCTTTCGTGTGCGTCGGCGCATCCGCGAGCGACTGTCCGCAGTTCAGTCCGAACGGCCAGGCGCCGGTCGTCGTCAATTCGAAAATGCGCGCGTCGACGCAGGAAGTCTGCTACACGGACTTCGCGCTGCTTCACTCCGGCATCACGAAAGGGCCGCTCTGGTCGGCGGAGCATCTGACAGCGAGCAGTGTCGATCAGGCGAAGAACAATACGCGCACCAATCGCTTCTTCGTCGACAAGCGCCTGCCGTCCGATGAGAGCGCGCAACTTTCCGATTACAAGAAGAGCGGTTACGACCGCGGCCACATGAGTCCCGCGGGCGATCGCGCGAGCAAGAAAGGCATGGCCGAATCGTTTTCGCTCGCGAACATCGTTCCGCAAGATCCGTCGAACAACCGGCGCATCTGGTCGCGAATCGAGCAAGCGGTGCGCAGGCTCACGGAAGATTCGGGCGAAGCGTATGTCGTCACCGGGCCGCTTTTCTCGGGACGCCAGTTGCAGACGATCGGCGAGTCGCGCGTGTTCGTGCCGACGCAACTGTATAAAGTGGTCTATTTGCCTCAGCGTCAGATCGCGTTCGCGGTCGTGGTCGAGAATACGCCGACGAACACCTACACGATGAAAACCGTGCACGAGCTGGAAGCGATGAGCGGACTCGCGTTTCCCGGCATCCCGGACGGACTGAAGGACAAGCGAATTGGAGGATTGAGCGGTGTTTAAACCATTTGCGAACGATACCGATGTGTTGAATATCGCGGGCGACGCGATCAACATCGAGAACGGCGTGAAGCGTCTCACGATCAGCGGCGATTTGACGATCGCGCGCGACAAGGCCGGGCTCGCGAATGCGCTGGCGCTTCAGAAGGCGATCGGTGCGATCGTCGAGGCCTTGCAGAGCGATGCGTCGCTGCCGGCGAAGCTGCCCGACGAACCAGGCGCGCCGTCCGGCACCGCCGACAATCCGTTCATCTGAAGCGGCGTTAGCGAAAGACAGCCGCGCGGAGAATCGAAGTGATCGAATGTCATGTCGGCCCGAGCCCGCTCGGGCACATCCTGTATCGCGCCGAAAACGACTGCTTGACGGGGCTCTTTTTCGTCGGACAGAAGCATTTTCCCGACGGTCTTTCGCCGCCGACACTCTCCGAAACAGCGCCTCGATCGCGTGTGATCGCCGAGGCACGCGAGCAGGTCGGCGAATACTTCGCTGGCGCGCGACGCGAATTCTCGCTTGCGCTGCAATGTCACGGAACGGCGTTTCAGCGACAAGTCTGGGACACGCTTCGCCAGATCCCGTTCGGCGACGCCTGGACCTACGGCGATCTCGCGCGCCGGCTCGGCTTGCCCGCGCGCGCGGCGCGGGCCGTCGGCGGCGCGAACGGACGCAATCCCGTTGCGATCATCGTGCCGTGCCATCGCGTGATCGGCGGCGACGGAGAATTGACCGGGTATGCCGGCGGTGTGGAGCGCAAGCGTCACTTGCTCACGCTGGAAGGCGGACCGGGGCGCGAGCAACTCGCGCTCTTTTGAGTGATCGGGCGCGACTGCTACGCGCCATCGTCGAGATTCGCAGCCTTCAGCAGTTCCGCGCGTGCTCTTCCGCAGGCAGCGACGAGTAAATCCGCTGTTCAACCGATTCAGGTAGAAACGCGCCGTGCGAATTGATCGCCCGACGGATGCAATCGTTCGGGTGCGATTAAACCGTCCGGCGAGAAAATTCTCGGATCCAGCAAATCGACGCGCATCGGCGAGAAAATGCGTTGATCCGCATGAAACTGAAACGGCGCGTCCGCGAGGATATGCGCGTCAGGCAACTGCGTCGCCGCGCGGCAATTCGCCGTCGGCGCAAAAAAGAGCGGAATAGAACAAAAGGCGAGCGCGAAGGCACTCGAAAAAATATTCGAACGTTGCATGGCGTGAAAGGACGTTGGCTGGCGCGTTGAAGCGCCGTGAGTCGAAGCGGTCGAAGGAGACAAGGCCGCGCGTGAATCAATGCCCATGATTTCAGCAGCGAACGCATTCGTTGCACATGGGACAGTTCTCAAAGCCGTCCCATGCGCGCCCCTGGCAGGCGTAAAAAATGCATACGAAAAACACCTGCCCGTTCAGCCATGCGCTCGAAGCGCCCGGCAACGTTGCGCGCGAATGCACCGTAAGCGCGCGAACGCCCGCCGCACAACGGAAAGAAGGCACGGCGGCACTTCGAAGGAAGGGATTTGGGACGAACTTTCCCTACCTCAGCCATAATTCCCGCGCGCCGGAAGCCCGCACGGCCAAGTAAAAACGAAAATGCCATGAACCAAGACGACAACCACTCCGCCGATCAACCCAGGCAGCCCGCCGTCAACAACGGCAACGTAACGACCGGCGTCGCGGGGCTGGACGATATCCTGGGCGGCGGGCTGGTCGAAGGCGGCCTGTATCTGATCGAAGGAATGGCGGGCGCGGGCAAGACGATTCTTTCATCGCAGATCGGCTTTCACCGCGTCGCGCAGGGCGACATGGTGCTGTACGTCACGCTGATCGCCGAATCGCACACCAAGCTCTTGTCCCATCTGCGGGCGCTCTCGTTCTACAACGCCGACGCCATCTCCAACCGGATGCTCTTCGTCTCCGGCTACCACGAGCTGATACGCGACGGCTTGCCGGGCTTTCTCGCGCTGATCGCGTCGACGATCAAGGCGAGCAGGCCGCGCTTCATGGTCATCGACGGCTTTCGCAGCGCGCGCGAATTCAGCTCGACGGAGCTCGAACTCTCGCAGTTCATCCACGAGCTTTCGGCGTTCGTGAACGCCGCGCGCTGCACGACGCTGATTCTCGCGCCGCTCTCCGGCAACGAGCCGCATCCGGAGCACACGCTCGTCGACGGGCTCATCGAGCTGAACCGCTTCAACACCGGCATGCGGCGCGCGCGCGAAATCGAGGTTCACAAGCTGCGCGCCCGCGATCATCTGCTCGGCAAGCACTTTTTCAAGATTACGGAAAACGGTCTCGTAACCTTTCCGCGCATCGAGGCGTTGCCCGCGAACGATCAGGGCACGCCGGACTTCAAGAGCAAATTCGGCTTCGGCTTTCCCGATTTCGATCAGATGCTCGGCGGCGGTGTCGTGCGCGGCTCGACGACCACGCTCATCGGGCCTTCGGGCATCGGCAAGACGCTGCTGTCGCTCAAATTTCTGCAGGCGGGCGTCGAACGCGGCGAGCGCTGCGTCTATTTCGGACTGTACGAATCGCCCGAGCGACTGCTCGCGAAAGCGCTGTCGGTCGGCATCGATCTCGCGCCGGCCGTGCAGGACGGACGTCTCGCGATTCACTGGCATCCGGCGGTCGAACTCTCGATCGACGAACTCGCCGTCGAGTTGCTGACGGCGGTCAGAAACGTGAACGCGACGCGGCTAGCGGTCGACGGCATCGACGGTTTCTTTCAGTCCGCGAACCGCACCGAGCGTTTCGGTCTCTTCCTCAATGCGCTCACGCACCGCCTGCGCGACGCCGGCGTGACAACCGTGCTCACCGAGGAACTGCCGCTCTACGGCGATCCGGCGCCCCCCGCGAGCTTGCGCGCTTCCGCCATGACCGAGAACATCGTGCTCATGCGTTACCTGGAGGCGAACTCCGCGCTGCATCGCGTGGTGTCGATCGTCAAGCAGCGCGAGGGCGCGCACGATTCGGCGATCCGCCGCCTCACGATCGACTCGCGCGGCCTGCATCTCAGCGCTGGCTTCATCGGCGCGACGGGGCTGCTGTCCGGGCACCCGTCGATCCCGCCCGCGTTTGCCGTGTCGGACCCCGGCGCACGCGCATGAAGAAAATCCTCGTCGTCGACGATGAATTCGACATTCTGACCACGTGGCGGCTCGTGCTCGAAATGGAGGGCTATGAGGTTTCGACCGCGTCCAACGGACGCACCGCGCTCGACGCAGCGCGCGCGAATCCACCCGCGCTCGTCATTACCGACTGGATGATGCCGCACATGGACGGCGTGGAGCTGATCCGTCAACTGGCCGCGAGCGACGGACTCGCGCGCGTGCCCGTGATTCTCATGAGCGCGGCGGCCCATGCGCCGACGCTCGAACACCCGCAGGCGCAGTTCCATCGCAAGCCTTTTTCGATCGACGATCTGATCGACGCCGTCAAGGGCCTGATCGGTCCGGCGTGAGCGGTGCGGGCACGCTGCGTGCTGTAGAGGAACGTTCCGGCGAATCCGGATTTACCAGATAACGCTCAACGAAAGGGAGGCACCATGGTGCAAGATCAAGTGGAAGGCGTAGCACAGAAGGTCGTCGGCAAGGTGCAGGACGTGGCCGGCGCAATTACGGGCGATGCAGGGACGCAAGCCGAAGGCAAGGTGCGGCAGGCATACGGCAACTTGCAAGAAAGCTACGGGCAGACGGTCGACAACGTGCGTCTCGCAGTCGCGAACCAGCCGCTTCAGGGTGTGCTGATCGCGGCGGCCGTCGGCTTCGTGCTCGGCGCGTTGTGGAACCGCGATCGTTAATGCGCTGCTCGCCACGCGTATGACGAATCGGCAAGAAGCCGGCGCAGGAAACTGCGCCGGCTTCTTTCTTTATGGCGTCTCGCGCACGATGCCCACGAGCGTCGCTGACCGCGCGCAGCCGACGGCGATGAGAACGGCCGCTACGAAGAGCGCGCCATGCGAACCGGCGATCGCCGCCGCGAGCGCGAGTCCGCAAACCGCCGCTGCGCTCATCGCGCACGCGACCGGCGCGACAGCGCTGCCGCCCATCGCGAGCGACAAGTGCGCGCCGATGAGCGCGAGCATCGCAATCACCGAGACCACGGCGGGCGCGCCCGATTGCGCGCCGACCACGTAGGCCAAAGCCGCGCACGCGCCTGCGCAGGCCAGATGCATCGATCGAAGGCTCGTGCTTTCGCGGCTCGCGCGCATGCGGATGACGCAACCCAGCGCCGCGACCGCCCCGCCCGCCAACACCGCGAACGCGCTGTCCGGGCCCGGCAGCATCCACGCGACGAACGCGATCGTGGCGAAGAGCGTCTGCGCCGATGCGCCCGCCGCGCCGCGGTCGAATCGATACCCGATGAATCCCGCGACAACGGCAAGCACGAGCGCGACCGCGCCCGGCCCGCCGATTGCACCGCACGCGGCGGCGGCGACGACCACGCCCGCCTTCCACCACTCGTTCGAAGCGCGCATCGACGGACCCGCCGACAGCGCCGCGAGGACGCAAAGCGCGCCCGCCAGAACACCGGACATGCGTCGCTCCTTCAGGCGTCCAGCACGTTCGACAGCGTGCCGATGCCCGCAATCGACACATCCACGCGCGCGCCGTCCTTGATCGAGCCGACCCCGATCGACGTGCCGCACGCGATCACGTCGCCGGGAACGAGCGTCATATCCTGCGACAGCAGGCTGACCTGTTCGGCGGGCGAAAAGATCATGTCGTCGAGCGGATAATTCTGGCGCTCGACGCCTTCGAGCGTGGTGACGACGCTCGCCGCGCGCCAGTCGAAGCCGTTGCCCGGCGTGACGATCGCGGGGCCGAGGCACGCGAACGTGTCGAAGCCTTTCGAGCGGCACCATTGCGCGAAGTTGGGATCTTCCTGCAGCAGTTCGATCGCGGTGACGTCGTTCACGCACGTATAGCCGAAGATGGCCGCCTCGGCCTCTTCCACCGACGCCCCGCTCACCGTCTTGCCGATCACGATGCCCAACTCGCCCTCATACGCGATCTTGCCGTGATAACTCTTCGGCCGACGGATCGACGCGCCCGGCCCGATCACAGACATCGGCGGCTTGATGAGAAAAAGCGGATGCTGCGGCGGCGCTTTATCGAGCTTCTGCGACAGCGCGTAGTAGTTGTTCCATAGCGCGATAACCTTGCTCGGCTGACACGGCGCGAGCAGCGCGAGATCGTCGACGGCGAAGGAGATATCGGTCGCGCGCGGGCGGTCGAACATCGCGCCTTCATGCTGCACGACGCGGCCCGAGTGCTGATCGAGCGTGCCGAAGCCGATGCTGCCGCCGGCATCGCGGAAACGAATCCAGTGTGTCATGTTTGCCTCCGTTATAAGGAGCGCGGGCATTCGTGGCCCGCGCTCTCGTCCCCTCCTCCTTACATCAGATCAAACCGGCGCCGCGCGCCCACTTGTACTTCGCGCCGAGCACCGCGACCGGCAACTCCGTCGAATAAGCGTAGGACGGCACGCCGTGTTCGTACAAGTATTCGGCGGCTTCCTCGACTTGCACGTCGCCCGCGAGCGACGCCACGATCGGCTTCTCGATGCCGAGCGCCTTCATCTCCTCTTTCACTTCGATGACGAGCTTCGCGAAGACCATCGGCGGCGTGATGATCGTGTGCCAGTAGCCGAGGATGATCGAATGAATGCGATCGTCTTCGAGACCGAGGCGGATCGTGTTCTTGTACGTCGACGGCGGCTCGCCTCCGGTAATGTCGACGGGATTGCCCGCCGCGCCGAACGGCGGGATGAACTTGCGGAACGCGGCGTCGAGATCGTCGGGCATCGTCATCAACGAGAGACCGTTGTCGACGCATGCATCCGACAAAAGCACGCCCGAGCCGCCCGCGCCCGTGATGATGACCGTGTTCTCGCCCTTGGGCGTCGGCAGCTTCGGAATGCCGCGCGCGAATTCGAGCAGATCGCGCAGCGAGCGCGCGCGGATCACGCCGCATTGCTGGAAGACGTCCTCGTAGATCTTGTCGTTGCCCGCGAGCGCGCCCGTGTGCGAACTCGCCGCGCGCGCGCCGAGGCTCGTGCGTCCCGCCTTCAGCACGACGACAGGCTTCTTCTTCGATACGCGCTTCGCAGCTTCGGCGAACGCGCGGCCGTCCTTCAGATCCTCGCAGTGCTGGGCGATGATCTCGGTGTTGTCGTCCTGCTCGAAGAACGTGAGCAGATCGTCTTCATCGATATCGCTCTTGTTGCCGAGGCCCACGATCGCGGAAACGCCCATCTTCGCCGAACGCGAAAACCCGATGATCGCCATGCCGATGCCGCCCGACTGCGACGACAGCGCCGCCTTGCCTTTCACGTCGTAGGGCGTGCAGAACGTCGCGCAGAGGTTCTTCGGCGTGTAGTAGAAGCCGTAGATGTTCGGGCCCATCATGCGGATGTCGTACTGTCGCGCGATCTTGACGATCTCTTCCTGGCCTTCGTGATTGCCCGTTTCCGCGAAGCCTGACGGAATCAGCACCGCGCCCGGAATCTTCTTTTCCCCGACTTCGACGAGCGCCTGAGCCACGAACTTCGCCGGAATCGCGAACACGGCGACGTCGATCACGCCGGGCACGTCCTTCACGCTGCGGTACGCCTTGCGGCCCATGATCTCGTCGGCTTTCGGGTGGATCGGATAGATCGCGCCCTGATAGCCGCCGTTGATGAGGTTCTTCATCACCGAATTGCCGATCTTGCCGTCCTCGTTCGACGCGCCGATCACCGCGACCGCATCCGGCTTCATGATGCGGTTCATCTGCGCGACGATCTGCTCTTGCGTCGGGCGATAACGCGGCGCGGCCGGCTCGAAGTCCATCACGATGCGCACGTCCGCCGCGACCGCGCCGTTCGGGCTCGCGAACACCGGATTCAGGTCCATTTCCGAGATTTGCGGGAAATCGTCGACGAGACGCGACACGCGCTCGATCAGCGTGATCAGCGCTTCGCGATTCACCGGCTGCGCTCCGCGCACGCCGCGCAGCACTTCGGCGGCCTGGATGCCGTCGAGCATCGATGCGGCTTCCTCGCGCGTCACGGGCGCCAGGCGGAACGTCACGTCCTTTAGCACTTCGACGAGCACGCCGCCGAGACCGAACGCGATCAGCTTGCCGAACGACGGATCGGTAACGGCGCCGATGATCACTTCCTGTCCCGCGCCGACCATCTGCTGGACCTGCACGCCAATGAGCGTCGCGTTCGGGTCGTAGTTCTTCGCGTTCGAGATGATCGTGTCGAAGCCCGCGCGGACCTCGGCTTCGTTCTTCACGCCGACGAGCACGCCGCCCGCCTCGGTCTTATGCAGGATTTCGGGCGAAACGATCTTCAGCACCACCGGAAAGCCGATGAACGACGCGAGCTTCGCGGCATCGTCCGCCGACTTCGCTACGCCTTCCTGCGGCACCGCGATACCGTATGCATCGCAGACGAGCTTGCCTTCGGGCGCGGTGAGCGACGCGCGGCCTTCCGCCTTCACGCGGTCGAACACTTCCGCGACGCGGCGTTTCGCGTCGGGCGCATGCAGCGGCACGACCGGCGCCGCTTGCGTGGATGAATTGGCTGCTTCGCTGCGTTCCTGGACAACCGTGCTGTTCATTTGGTGCGTCTCCGATTATTGGGCGTGCAGGGGCCTGCGCCGCCTTCTCTCGAAGGCGGACGTCAGTGCATGGCAAAGTTCTTAGATCGCGCCGAGGCTGCGCAACGTGGCGATCTGGTCGGGCGAGTAGCCGAGTTCGGCCATGACTTCGTCGGTGTGTTCGCCGAGCAGCGGCGAGCGCACGACTTCGGTCGGACTGTCGGACAATTTGATCGGATTGCCGACCGTGAGGTACTTGCCGCGCACCGGATGATCCACTTCGACGACCGTACCGGTTTTGCGCAGCGACGGCTCTTCGGCAATCTCCTTCATCGAGAGAATCGGGCCGCACGGAATGTCGTGCTTGTTGAGGATTTCCATCGCCTGGAACTTGGTCTTCGACATCGTCCAGCGCTCGATCTCCGCGAAGATGTCTTTCAGATGCGGCAGGCGCGCGTTCGGCGTCTTGTAGTCCGGATGGTCGATCCATTCCTCCTTGCCGATCACCTTGCAGATCTCGCCCCACACCGGCGCCTGCGTGATGAAGTAGATGTACGCGTTCGGGTCGGTTTCCCAGCCCTTGCACTTGAGAATCCAGCCCGGCTGGCCGCCGCCCGATGCGTTGCCGGCGCGCGGCACCGCTTCGCCGAACGTGCCGTTCGGGTATTGCGGATACTCCTTCATCACGCCGGTGCGTTCGAGCCGCTGCTGATCGCGCAGCTTCACGCGGCAGAGGTTGAGCACGCCATCCTGCATCGCGGCGAGCACCTTCTGGCCACGTCCGCTCGTGTTGCGCTGATACAGCGCCGCGACGATGCCGAGCGCGAGATGCAAGCCGGTGCCGGAATCACCAATCTGCGCGCCGGTCACTGTCGGCGGACCGTCGTCGAAACCAGTCGTGGACGCCGCGCCGCCCGCGCACTGCGCGACGTTTTCGTAGACCTTGCAGTCTTCATACGGTCCCGGCCCGAAGCCTTTCACCGACGCGACGATCATCCGCGGATTCAGCTCCTGGATGCGCTCCCACGTGAAGCCCATGCGATCGAGCGCGCCCGGCGCGAAGTTCTCGACGAGCACGTCGCACTTCTTCACGAGCGTTTCGAGCACCTTCTTGCCTTCGGGATTCTTGGTGTCGATCGTGATCGAGCGCTTGTTATGGTTGAGCATCGTGAAGTAGAGGCTGTCGGCGTCGGGAATATCGCGCAACTGCTCACGCGTGATGTCGCCCGCGCCCGCGCGCTCAACCTTGATGACGTCGGCGCCGAACCACGCGAGCAACTGCGTGCAGGTCGGCCCCGACTGGACGTGCGTGAAGTCCAGGATACGCACGCCGTCCAGCGCCTTGCCAGAAGTGTTCACCGTCATGGCTTGTCTCCCAATCTCTTACGACGTTTATAGGTTCACGTTTATTTGTACATCGTCTGCGCCATCGTGCCCGGCGCGTAGACCGTCGGATCGACCCAGATGTTGATGACCGCGCTCTTGCCCGTCTTCGCGACCGATTCGCGCGCGCGTTGCAGCGCACCCGCGATCTTCGACGCCTCGCGCACTTCCTCGCCGTAGCCGCCGAGCATTTCGGCGAAGCGGCCATAAGGCACATCCGACAGAAGATTGCCGACGTTGCCGCGCTCTTCGCCATATTTCGCGAGCTGGCCGTAGCGGATCTGGTTCATCGCGGAGTTGTTGCCGATCACCGCGATGTACGGCACGCCGAAGCGATTCGCGGTTTCCATGTCGAAGGAGGTCATGGAGAATGCGCCGTCGCCGTAGTAACAGAGTACTTCCTTCTCGGGATTGGCGAGGCCCGCCGCGATCGCGAAGCCCGTGCCGACGCCGAGCGATCCGAGCGCGCCCGGGTCCATCCACTGGCCGGGGCGGCGCGGGCGCACGGCCTGCGCGGAAATCGTCACGACGTCGCCGCCGTCGCCGATGTAGATCGTGTCATCCGAAAGGAACTGGTTGATCTCGTGCGCGACGCGATACGGATGAATCGGGCTCGCATCGGACGTGAAGAGCGGCATCAGCTTGGCGGTCGCGGTTTCTTCGAGCGCCGCGAGTTCGCGCATCCACGCCTGACGCGCCTGGCGCTTGTCGTTCTTGAGGCGTCCGGTCGAAGCTTGCAGCACCGCGCCGAGAATCGCGCCCGGATCGCCGACGAGACCGAGATCGATATCGCGATTCTTGCCGACCGTACGGTAATCCATGTCGATCTGCACCAGCTTGAGATCGCGGCTGATGCGCTTGCCGTAACCCATGCGGAAATCGAACGGCGTGCCGACGATCACGATCAGATCCGCCTTCGCGAAAGCCTGCGAGCGCGTGCGGTCGAAGTGATGCGGATCGCCCGGCGGCAGCAGGCCGCGACTCGCGCCGTTGAAATAGCCGGGCACATCGAGGCCGCGCAGCAGCGCGATCGCTTCTTCGTGGCCGCGCGCCGTCCACACTTGCTGACCGAAGAGAATTGCCGGGCGCTCGGAATTGACGAGCAGATCGGCGAGTTGTTCGATCGACTGCGGATCGCCGACCGATTTCGTCGACGCGCGATAGCGGCCCGGCTGCGGAATGACCGCGCGGGTCACGTCGATTTCACGGTCGAGCACGTCGCGCGGAATTTCCAGATACGCCGGGCCGGGCGCGCCGTTGAAGGCTTCGCGCGCGGCCATCGAGATCATGTCGGCGACGCGCTCGGTGCTCGGCACGGTTGCGGCGAACTTGGTGATCGGCGCCATCATGTCGACGTGCGGCAGATCCTGCAGCGAACCCATCTTGTGCTGCGTCAACGCGCCCTGCCCGCCAATATGAATGATCGGGCTTTCCGAGCGAAACGCCGTGGCGACGCCCGTCACCGCGTTGGTGCAGCCGGGGCCGGCCGTCGTGACGACGCAGCCGAGCTTGCCTGTCTGACGCGCGTAGCCGTCGGCGGCGTGGGCGGCGACCTGCTCGTGACGCACGTCGATGATGCGAATGCCTTCATCGACGCAGCCGTCGTAAATATCGATGATGTGGCCGCCGCACAGCGTGAAGATCGTATCGACGCCTTCGTTCTTCAAAGCACGAGCGACCAGATGGCCGCCCGAAACGACGCCTGCGCCGCGGGACTTCTGCTTCAGCGTGTCATCGGCGGTGGTGGTGGCTGGAGCGACTTCGGGGCGGCTGCTGACGACTTCGGACATTGTTGTCTCCTCCTCGATGGGGGTTGTGTGTGCGATCCCGGCACGTCGCGCTGCGTGTCGGTTACTGTGATATACAATATTCCACACACAGTATTAGTCAACTGTAGTCCGATCGATGAAAACCCTGTGATGCAGTGCATGAAGCTCGGATTACCTTGTCTGCATTGATTCGGCAAATTCTGATTCCGCGCTGCATCAATCGCTGTACTCCTCGTAAGTTCAGATAAAACCCCCGCTTAACTAGTGAAACGCCTCCGCGCAAAAGTTTTTTGACCGCCGTGAAATCTGATATACAGTATTTCAGCGCGCCATTGACGATGCTTTTCTCGGCTCGCTCATTCCCATCAGAGGACACAGGAGACGCAATGAACATCCACGAATATCAGGCGAAGGCGCTGCTACGAGAGTACGGCGTCGCGGTTCCGGAGGGCCGCGTCGCCTTTTCCGCGCAGGAAGCCGCCGACGCGGCGCGCGCGCTGCCCGGACCCGTCTGGGTCGTGAAGTCGCAGATTCACGCGGGCGGCCGCGGCGCGGGGCGCTTTTCCAACGATCCGGACGGAAAAGGCGGCGTGCGGGTCGTGAAGTCGGTGGACGACGTGCGCGAAAACGCGCAGAAGATGCTCGCGTCGGTGCTCGTGACCAAGCAGACCGGGCCGGCGGGCAAGGAAGTGAAGCGTCTCTACATCGAGGAAGGCTGCGATATCGCGCGCGAGTTGTATCTGGGCATGCTCGTCGATCGCGCCACGTCGCGCATCACGATCATGGCCTCGACGGAAGGCGGCATGGAAATCGAGGAAGTCGCGCATCGCACGCCGGAGAAAATCCTCAAGGTCGCGATCGATCCGGCGACCGGGCTTCAGCCCTTTCACACGCGCCAGATCGCTTTCGGACTCGGTCTGAGCGGCAAGCAGGTCGGCGCGGCATCGAAGTTCATTACCGCGCTGTATCGGGCGTTCGTCGATCTGGATGCGTCGATCGTCGAAGTGAATCCGCTCGTCGTGACCGGCTCGGGCGACGTGATCGCGCTCGACGCCAAGCTCAATTTCGACGACAACGCGCTCTATCGCCATCCCGACATCGAAAAGCTGCGCGACGAGGAAGAGGAAGATCCCGCCGAAATCGAAGCCGCGAAGCACGGCCTGAATTACGTGAAGCTCGACGGCAACATCGGCTGCATGGTGAACGGCGCGGGCCTCGCGATGGCCACGATGGACATCATCAAGCTCTACGGCGGCGAGCCGGCGAACTTTCTCGACGTCGGCGGCGGCGCGACCCAGGAACGCGTCGCGACCGCGTTCAAGCTGATCCTGCGCGATCCAAAAGTGCGCGGCATTCTCGTCAACATCTTCGGCGGCATCATGCGCTGCGACGTGATCGCGCAAGGCGTCGTCGCGGCGGCGCGGGAGGTCGATCTGCGCGTGCCGCTCGTCGTGCGCCTCGCGGGCACGAATGTGGACGCGGGCCGCGAGATTCTGCGCACGTCCGGTCTCACCATCATCCCCGCTGAAAATCTCGCCGATGCCGCCGACAAGATCGTCAGCGCCGTCGCTCAAGGAGTGGCCAAATGAGCGTTCTCATCAATAAAGATACCAAGGTCATCTGCCAGGGCTTCACCGGCGCGCAAGGCACGTTTCATTCGGAGCAGGCTATCGCCTACGGCACGCGCATGGTCGGCGGCGTGACGCCGGGCAAAGGCGGCACGATGCATCTGGACTTGCCCGTGTTCGACACCGTCGCCGACGCGGTCGCGAAAACCGGCGCCGACGCATCCGTGATCTACGTGCCGCCGCCCTTCGCCGCCGATGCGATTCTCGAAGCCATCGATGCGCACGTGCCGTTCATCGTCTGCATCACGGAAGGCATCCCGGTGCTCGACATGCTGCGCGTCAAACGTGCGCTTTCCGGCTCGGCGAGCCGGCTCGTCGGGCCGAACTGTCCGGGCGTCATCACGCCTGGACAATGCAAGATCGGCATTATGCCGGGGCATATTCATCGGCCGGGGAAGATCGGCGTCGTGTCGCGTTCGGGCACGCTGACCTACGAGGCCGTCGCGCAGACGACCGCAGCCGGGCTCGGGCAGACGACGTGCATCGGCATTGGCGGCGATCCGGTGAACGGGACGAACTTCATCGATTGCCTTTCGCTCTTCCTGGAGGACGATGCGACCGAGGGCATCATCATGATCGGCGAGATCGGCGGATCGGCGGAGGAGGAAGCGGCTCAATTCCTCAAGGACGCGAAAACCAGAAAGCCGGTGGTCGGTTTCATCGCCGGAACGACCGCGCCGCCGGGACGCCGCATGGGTCACGCGGGCGCGATCATTTCGGGCGGCTCGGGCACCGCGAGCGCGAAGATCGACGCGATGAAGTCGGCGGGCATCCATGTCGCGGATTCGCCGGCCGCGCTCGGCGAAACGATGATGCGCGCAATGCGCTAGGCGTCGCCGGATGCGACGCGCGCCAACGTGTCGCATCTTTTTTTACAATTCGATTACGAAGGCGGCTTATAATAATGGGTTAGTTTCAACCTCGTTCGACGGAGCCGCCATGATCCGCCTGTTTTACACTGCCGTCGCCGCGCTTATGCTTTCGATGTCGATCGAGCAGGCGCTGGCCATTATTTGAATCTTCCGTAATCGGAACGCAAAAAAGCCGCACGGCAACAACGCCGCGCGGCTTTTTCATTTCAAACTCAAACCGGCATTAGTCCAGAAAGTCGCAATTCGCCTCGACGAACGCCGCCAGATCGAGCGAATGCTGCTTCACGAGCCGCTCGACCAGCTCCGTGTCGCGCTTCTCAAGCGCCTCGATGATCCGCATATGATCGACGATCGAGCGCGACGCGCGGTCGCTCTGCGAAATCGTCATCTTACGAATGGCGCGCACGTGCACGAAAATGTTCTTGATCGTGTCGAAGATGATTTCCGACTTCGCCAGCCGCACGATCGCCGAATGGAAGGCAATATTCGCTTCCGAATACTCGTCGATATGCTCGGCGGGCGTCGAGTCGCGGAAGTTGTCGAACATGTGGCGCAGATGGGCGATTTCCGCATCCGTCGCACGCTGCGTGGCGAGGCGCGCCGCCATGCTCTCCAGCGCCGCCCACATATGGATCATCTCGACGATCTCACGCTTGGTCTTGCGCAAGATATAGACGCCGCGGCGCGGCACGGTGCGCAGAAAACCTTCCTGCTCAAGCAGCGTCATGGCTTCGCGAATGGGCGTTCGCGACACGCCGAGCGCTTCGGTCAATTCTTTCTCATCGAGACGGATTTCTTCCCGCGAGCGATAGATGTCCGCCTCGGCGATCGCCTGCCGCAGCTTCGCGTACGCCTGATCGCGCAGCGAAACCGTGGCGTTGATCGGCTCCAGCGAGAGCGTCAGCCCCGACGGACGGACATCCGGGCGAACTTCCGGCCTATCTACAGATTGAGTATCAGATGGCATTGATGGCTTGATTTCCCAAGTGCGGACGGCCAGCGTCGACACGCTTGCCCGAACCGCCGTTCTGGTCATCCGCCGCGAGACCGGCGAAGCGACCGTGATCCTGTGCGCGCTGCAGCATGCTCTGCGGCACCGCCGACGCAATCATAAACGTAACACCCACACCCACGGCAACCAGCGCGAATCCGACAACAATCAACAGGGCGATGCTCATCTCAGGCTCCGGTTAAATCACTCAAGAGCCCTCAGTATATGTTGCATTGCAACAGCACGCAACATATTTTGCATCTTGTATATCAGAAACAACGCTGGTGCCTTCGTCTGCAGTTTAGGCGGCTTTTTGGGATTTCGGGAGCGGCAATGGCTTCGCCGTGCCCTGGGTTACGCCTTCGCGCAGCTTGATCAATGCGAGAACGGCATCAAGCATGGGCGTCTCGACGTGCACCAGACGGCCGATTTCCTGCACGACGGTCATCAGCGGATCGATTTCCATCGGGCGTCCGGCTTCGCAGTCCATCAGCATCGACGTCTTGTGCGCGCCAACCGCGCCCGCGCCGTTGATGCGCCGCTCCACGTCGACGCGGAAATTCACGCCGATCTTGTCGCCGATGGCCTTGGCCTCCAGCATCATCGCCTTCGAGAGCGCGCGCGTGCCGGGATCGCTCGTGAGCACGTCGAGCGTCGCGCCGGTGAGCGCGCTGATCGGGTTGAAACACAGGTTGCCCCAAAGCTTCAGCCAGATTTCGTCTCGAATGTTGTCGCGCATCGGCGCTTCCATGTCCGCCTTCGCCATCATGTCGTGCAGCGCCTGCAGACGCGGCGTGATCTCGCCGCTCGGCTCGCCGATGGGAAATTTCTTGCCGTAGTGATGCTCGATCACGCCCGGCTCCGCGATCTCCGCTGCCGGCAGCAGCACGCAGCCGATCGCGCGTTCCGGACCGAACACGTCCCACTGGCGGCCGCCCGGATCGACGCTCTGCAACTTCGTGCCCTCAAGCTCGCCGCCGTGCTTGTAGAAGTACCAGTAAGGAAGACCGTTGACGGCCGTGACGATCGCCGTCTCGGGGCCGAGCAGCGGCGGAATCAGATCGACGACGCCGGGAATCGAATGCGCCTTGAGCGCGATGATCACGTAATCCTGCGGGCCAAGCTCGGCCGGGTCGTTCGTGCAGCGCACCTTGACGACGTGTTCCTCACCGTCGATCCGAAGCTTGACGCCGTTCGCCTGCATCGCCGCGAGATGCGGCCCACGCGCGACGAAACTGACGTCCGCACCCGCGCGCGCCAGTTGCGCACCCATATAGCCGCCGATCGCTCCGGCGCCGTACACGCAGATTTTCATGGTTCGTCTCCTGAGGGTTGTAGCTTTCTGTGTCTCTGATATACCAGATACTACATTCCGTGTGCAGCGAGAACAAGACGAATCGCACGCTCGCGGACGAGCGAAAACCCGCATGCGCGCGGCGCGCTGCGGGCTCGACGTGAAAGGAAAGTTGTAGTCAGGCCTCGACGGCCTGACCTGCAATCAGAGTATGCGACGACGATGCGACGATGTGTGACCACACGTTCGCCGCGCTCGCGCGCAGTGCGCGGCTCTTGCGCCGCACGAGCATGATCGTGCGCGAAGTGTCCGGCACGAGCGGGATGATGCGCCCCTGCACGCTGTCGCACGCGGCGCGCGCGTGCATCGGCAGGATGCCGACGCCGAGGCCGGCCTCGGCCATGCGCGCAACCGCGGCCGCTTGCGTGAGCTTCTGGCGGACCGCGCCCGTTACGCCGTGTAGCGCGAGCGCGGCCTCGATGACGCCGACGCTGCCGGTGTCGTCGTCGAGAAGAAGCATCGGCGTGCCGCGCAACTGCTGCCAGTCGATACGCGGCGCCGCGCTCAGACGATGCGACGCGCTGACCACCGCCGCGAGGCCATCGGCGGCTAGAGGCTCCGCGGCGAGTTCGTCGAGATTGTCGGGCGCGATCACGACGCCCAACTCCGCCTCGCCCGAGCGCACGAGTTGCAGCACGGCGTTTTGCGGCCGGTCCATCACGACGACGGTGATATCCGGCAGACGTTCGCGACACGATGCAAGCATCGCGGGCAACACGCTCGCGGTGAGACCGCAACTGCTCGCGAGATTGACGACGCCCGGCTCACCGCCCTCTTGCGCGCGCGGCCGCAAGACCGCTTCCAGTTCCTCGACGAGCGGCGCAATGCGCGCGAGCAGTTTGCGGCCGGTATCGGTGAGCGCGACCTGGCGCGTGGTGCGATCGAAGAGCCGCAGCGCGATTTCGTCTTCGAGTTCTCGAATGCTGCGGCTGACCGCCGATTGCGTGATGCCGAAGTCGTCGCCCGCGCGCGTGAAGCTGCGATGCCGCGCGAGGGTGACGAACAGTCTCAGTTGATGCAGCGATACGCTCAACGATGGCGCGCCGTCTTTCATCACTGCACGGTATTACGCGACGCGTCCCAGCCCGCCTGGAACGACGCGTTGATCGACGAATCGGGAGACGCTTCCGTGTGCGTGTTTTCGATCCAGCGCTTGCGCATCGGCGCCAGGACGAACTTCGCGCACAGTCCCGCCGCGATCGACGTCACGGCCGCCGTGATGAAGACCGCGTTCCACGAGCCGAACGACGCGAGCACCGAGGCGAGCGGCACCAGCATCGACGCCGTGCCTTTCGCCGTGTAGAGCGTGCCCGCGTTGGCGGCGGCGTATTTGCTGCCGAAGGTGTCGGCGCAGGTCGCAGGGAAGATCGAGAAAATCTCGCCCCAGCACAGGAACGTCAGCGCCGCGAACAGCATGAAGAGATACGGATTGTGGCCGAATTCCATCAGCCCGAGCAGCGCGATGCCTTCACCCAGGAAGATGATGAACATCGTGTTTTCGCGGCCGATCTTGTCCGAGATGAAGCCGCACAGCGGCCTCGTGAAGCCGTTGCACAGGTTGTCGATGGACAGCGTCATCGCGAGCAGCGGCAGCGTTACGCCCAAGAGGTTCACCGGCATCTTGGCGAAACCGTATTCCTTCGCGATCGGCCCAAACTGCGCGGTCGCGATCACGCCGCCCGCCGCGACGAACACGAACATCAGATAGAGCACCCAGAAGAGCGGCGAGCGCACCATCTGCCCTGTCGTGTAGTCGATCTTCGTCGATACGATGCGCTTGGCCGGCACGATGCCCTTGGGCGGATTCGGGCGCACCAGCATCAGCGCCAGCGCGAAGATGCATACGCCCTGGAAGATGCCGAAGAACATGAACGCGTGCTCGTAGCCGGAGCTCTGGATCATGTTGGAGATTGGAATCACGGTGACGGCCGCGCCCGCGCCGAAGCCCGCCGCGGTCATGCCCGCTGCAAGACCGCGCTTGTCCGGGAACCACTTGAGCGCCGTGCCGACACAGGTGCCGTACACGCAACCGGCGCCCACGCCCGCGACCACCGCGCCGATGTACAGATGGATGAGACTGGTCGCGTGCGCGTCGATGATCCAGCCGAGCGCCGCGCAGATCGAACCGCCGATGACGACCGGCCGCGGCCCGAACTTGTCCACGAGCCAGCCTTCGACGGGCACGAGCCACGTTTCAGTGACGATGAAAATGGTGAAAGCCGTCTGGATCGCCGCTTGACCCCAATGGTGCTTGGCATCCATTGGAACGACGAAGAGGGTCCATGCGTACTGCAGGTTCGCGACCAGCCCCATGCATAGGATGCCGATCACCAGCTGGAACCATCTGTTTTGGTGACGCCCGTGCGATTGCCCGGACACAACCGTGTCTGCGCTTGCCATGTCTGTCTCCGATATATGTCTTAGCGCTCGTGCGGCGCTTGGTGTGCTGCGGGAACCGGCGCGGTGCGTCGGCGGCGAGCGGTCGGTCAGGGGAAATGCTCGCTCCAGGCGGCGTGGGCGTGAGGCCGCCGGTCGCGGGTATTGCGCATGTCGCGCGTTTTGAAGTGGGCGATCGATTCGCACATCTGGCAAACATCCGCTTCAGGCGATCGAAGAATCATTTTCAAGCGATTCCCAATAAAGTCCGGATGGTTGATGCGGCCTTTGCAGGCTTCATGTGCTGCGAGAGTCGTGCTCGTGATGCTGCGCGGAACGCCGACGATGCTCGGGGTATAGCATGGCCGTTCGTGCCATCCGCGACCGTCCGCCTTACAACTTTTGGGGACGTGAAAGCATCGTGGGGGAGAAAAACGATAAAGGAAAGTTAAAAAAAATTATTGTATAAATTAGCAATCGTTAATGGATGAGGGATTGCTGTGCTGCGCAACGCCACCCTGCGTCAATTGAAGATTTTCGAAACCGTCGCCCGTCGATTGAGCTTTTCTCGCGCCGCCGAGGAGCTCTACCTTACTCAGCCGGCGGTTTCCACGCAGGTGAAGCAACTGGAAGAGCATGCCGGCTTGCCGCTTTTCGAACAGTTGGGCAAGAAAATCTACCTCACGCCAGCCGGAAACGAAATGCTTTACTACAGCCGCGCGATTCTGGAGCAGTTTCGCGAAGCCGACGACGCGATGGCGCGGCTAAAAGGCGTTGCGGGCGGAACGCTCAACGTCGCGGTGATCAGCGCGGGCGATTACTTTTTTCCCCGGCTGCTCGCCGCATTCACGCGGCGCAATACCGACGTGAGGCTCAATCTCGCGGTGCACAATCGAGAGGAACTGCTGCATCAGCTTTCCGACAATCTCACCGACCTCGCGGTGATGGTGCGTCCGCCGCGCGATATGGACACGGTGAATGTCTCTTTCGCACCCCATCCGTACGTGATCGTCGCGCCGCCGGATCATCCGCTCGTCGGACGCAGGAACATGCCGCTCGAAGCGCTGGCCGATGAGCCGTTCATCGTCCGCGAGCGCGGCTCGGACACCTGGAATTCGATGGAGGAAGGATTCGGCGGACGGCTTCCGAACCTGCACGTCGCGATGGAAATCACCAGCACGGAGACGATCAAACAGGCAGTGATCGCCGGCATGGGTTTGAGCTTTCTGTCCGCGCATACGATCAGCATGGAGTTGCAGGTCGGCAAGCTGGCGGTGCTCGATATCGAGGGTTTTCCCGTGATGCTCAACTGGTTCGTCGTGCATCGGAACAATAAACGCCTGCCGCCGGTGGCGCTCGCGTTCAAGAAATTTCTGATCGAAGAAGGCGCGGCGCAGATTGAAGCGATCACCCAGATCGTCGCAAAGACCGGAAAACCGAATTCATAACATTTACTGAATAGATAAGCGAAAAAAGTTTAACTGTCGTATATGGATCAGTTTTCCTATCCTGCATTCATGCCCCACGGCCATACAGGAGACGATCATGATCCATGCAACGTACGACGATGACCGCGAAGTTCAGGCGCAAGTCTGCGCGTTCAACACCGCTTTCGAAGAACTCGACCTGATGTTCCGCTGGGACGCGCAGACGTATCGCGCGCTCGCATCGGCGTATAGCGATTACGGGAAGATCGCGCAGTACATCGGAACCCATTCTCCGCATCTTTTGAAAGCGTATAGCGCGGAGTTTCTCTGCCAGGCGATCGTCGAGCGCAAGAATTCCACCATCGAAGCGTGCCGGCAAAACACGGTTCAGTATGAAGACAGTACGCAGCGGGCGCGGCTTTGGCGGGCGCGCAACGAGGAAACGGCGCGCGTCTGACCTATCTCCGATGCTCAAACGCAAACGGGCGGTCCGGGCAATCCGGACCGCCCGTTTGCGTTCGGGCGATGCGCCGCGGTTGCCCGCGGCGACTGCGTGACTCAGGGCGTCAAGGCGACCCAGACCGCCTTCGGCTCGGTGAAATTCTCGATGGCGACGTCACCGTGTTCGCGGCCGAAACCCGAATCGCCGCCGCCGCCCCACGGCAGACGCACGTCTGTAAAACCGTAGGTATTGATCCAGACCGTGCCCGCTTTCAGTTCCGCGGCCATGCGATGCACGCGGCCGATATCCGCGCTCCAGACGCCTGCGGCAAGACTGTAGGCGGTGCCGTTGGCGATGCGTAGCGCGTCGGCTTCGTCGTCGAAGGGAATCACGCTCGCGACCGGACCGAAGATTTCCTCCTGCGAGATGCGCATCTCGTGCTCGACGTTCGCGAACACCGTTGGCTCCACGAAATAGCCGCGCTCGCCCGAACGCTTTCCGCCTGCCACGAGCGACGCGCCCTCGCCTCTGCCGATGTCGACGTAGTCCAGCACGCTCTTCATCTGCTTGGCGGAGATGAGCGGACCCATGTTGGTTTCGCGTTTTGACGGCTCGCCGAGCTTGATGGTCTGCGCGCGCTGGGCGAGGCGCTCGACGACTTCGTCATAGACGGCGCGCTGGGCGAGGATGCGCGAGCCCGCCGAGCAGACTTGTCCGGCGTTGAAGAAGATGCCGGAGGCCGCCGCACGCACGGCGCCGTCGATGTTCGCGTCCGCGAAAATCACGTTGGCGGACTTGCCGCCCAGTTCGAGCGTGACGCGCTTGAAGTTGCCCGCCGCGCCCTGCAGGATGCCGCGCCCGACGGACGGCGAACCGGTGAACGTCACCTTGTCGACGCCCGGATGCGCGACGAGCGAATCGCCGACGACCGAGCCCTTGCCGGTCACGATGTTGAGCACGCCCGGCGGCACGCCTGCTTCCAGCGCGAGCCGTCCGACCATCAGCGCGGAGAGCGGCGTGATTTCGGCGGGCTTCACGATCAGCGTGCAGCCGCAGGCGAGCGCGGGCGCGATCTTCCACATGCCGATCATCAGCGGAAAATTCCACGGGACGATTGCGGCGACTACGCCGACCGGCTCGCGCACGGTGTAGGTCAGCGCGTCGGGGCGCGCGGGCACGACCTGGCCGTTGATCTTGTCGCACCAGCCGGCGTAGTACGCGAGGGTATCGATGGCGGCGGGCACGTCCTGGCGCTGCACGCCGGAGATCGGCTTGCCTGCATCGAGACTTTCGAGCGCCGCGAGTTCTTCCTGGTTTTCGCGCAGCAGGTCGGCGAGCTTCATCAGGATGCGGCCGCGCTCCGCGGCGCGTATCGCGTTCCACGGTTTGAGCGCGGCGCGGGCCGCCTGCACTGCGCGGTCGACATCGGCGGACGTGCCCTGCGCCACGCGGGCGATGGGGTTTTCGGTCGATGGATCGAGATTCGTCGAGTAGTCGCCTCCGCTTGGCGGGACGAACTCGCCGTTGATCAGCAATTCGTAGCGCTTCAAGTCCGCAGTGCTTTCCATGTCTCGCTCCATGTGCTTTTAAGAATCACTTCATGTTGCGGGAGAAAAACCATCTACGAAAGCAAAACATTTTTATTGTTTGTATAGGGCGGAATGTATGGACGGATATAGCGCGAGGTTGCGAGGGTCGTGGTCCAGTGCTTTGAGCATTCGCGGGATGCGTGCTCGTGCCCTACCTGTTCATCCAGACTCAATGCCTCGCCTTCCGGAATCTCGCTGCCGAGGCACGGACAGACGAACGGGCACCAATTCGCGCGAACGATTTGCTGAAATGATCTGGTCAAGGCTGTGGATCGAAGCTGCACTTATCGACGAGTCTTTCGGATCGATTCATCCAAAAACATTCTTGTGCCAGATAAGCCCTTGCCTGATTGCGAGAACTACACCGTGCCTTAAGGGTGGACTATTTCCGCGGCCCCGCATGCGATCGACTCGTTGCATCGGCCTACTCTCAGACAGCGATATACTCCCGCCATCGAAATCGCCGCAAGGCATCAAGGAATACGTATGAGCGCACTACCTCCCTGCCCCAAATGTCAATCGGCATTCACTTATGAAGACGCGGGCATGTATATCTGTCCCGAATGCGCGCACGAATGGTCCGCGCAGACGAGCATTGACTCCGAACCGGCAACGAAGGTCTATCGCGATTCCGCCGGGAACATTCTTCACGATGGCGACACAGTCACCGTCATCAAAGATCTAAAGCTCAAGGGCGGCGGTGGAGTTGTCAAGATGGGCACAAAAGTCAAAAACATCCGACTCGTCGACGCCGATCACGACATCGATTGCAAGATCGACGGTTTCGGAGCGATGAGCCTCAAGACGGAATTTGTCAAAAAGGCTTGATGCATTTCACGTCGGGGCCGGAAGTCGTCCTTCATGATGAAACAATCCGGCCAGCCGTACCCTGCTCGTAATCATTCGCCACTATCGCGATTCGACCCGGCCTTCGCCATCGCGTCGAAACGAGGCCTGTACTTTCTGATCAAGTCCCGATTATCGTGCTGCCACGGATGAAATCCTGGTGCGAACCACGCAAACCATCGCGGCGTCATACGCGTCAACGTACCCGGCGAGATCAACTGGTCACGCAAGAGTCGCATCCACCCTCTCAGGTCGCGAACCCGCCCGTCGCAACGGACCAATGAAAACGTCATGCGCCACAGCGGCGTGGAAAAAATGAGCGTCACGGCGAGCATCGCGGTGCAACGCATCACGTAGCGACGGAACGATCCAGGAACTGCCGCCGCGAATACATCGAAGGCGACCGCCTTGTGCTCGATTTCCTCTAAAGCGTGCCATCGCCAGAGGTCGGCCACTCCGTCGCAGGCATCGACAAACACGTCGGGACTGCGCAGGAGTTGATCGGCAAACATGGCCGTGAAGTGTTCGAGACACGCTGTGATGGCGAGGCGGACACTTGGCGGCAGAAAGCGGCGAGCGAAGGCCTGTTGCGCCGCCACTCGCGCTTCCAGCGCCCGAACCGGCAGGCCTTGCGCCGCGAGTTGAGCGTTATAGCGAAGATGTTCGCGGGTGTGCAGCGCTTCCTGCGCCACGAATTCCGCCGCCTCGCGCTGCAGTTCGGGATTGTCCCGAATCTTCTCGCGATGCAGTTGCACCGCTTCGATGAAAGCGCGCTCGCCCTCGGGAAACATAAGCGACATCGCATCATAAAAGCGGGTTCGATGGCAATCACTCGCCAGCCAGAAGCGTGGCATAGGCCCAAGCAGACGGAAATCGATGTCACGCCGTTCGAACGGCTCAGCGTTGTGTGCGCCGTTGTTCGTCCGTGTCATTTATTCGTATGCCCTTGGGCCAGTCCGCCGGCCGCTGTGACGATGCCATGCAACGGAAAGGCAGCTAGCGCGAACAGGCCGACAGGATCTCGCAAACCGAACGCCAATGGCAAAAGCAATGCCGCAGTAACGCCGATTCCGATCCAGCAAGGCAGTCCCCATGCGCGCCCATCAGACATGCCGCCAAGCGCGAGTGTTCCGAGGAAGATCAAGGTAAAAAGCACCCACTGCGTTTGACCCGGCCACGTACCGTCTCGATGAATGTAGTAAGCGACAAGACCGAACAACACCAGGCCGCCCATGCCGATCAAGAACGGCGAAACGACCGACTTGCCTTCTGCGAGCGCGGGAGTAGGCATGCCGACGAGACGCAGCAATGGCGCGATATTCGCCCAGAACGGATTGGTCGATTTGATCGGCTTCGCAATGCCAAGCTTCACCGGAATTGTCGGCAACTGCGCCTGAAACGAGCCGAACAGCTTGTCCCAGAGAAGGAAGGTTCCACCGAAATTGCGATCGCGATATTCCGGGTTGTGCCCATGGTGCACACGATGATGCGCCGGTGTGACGAACACGTGTTCGAGCCAGCCCGAGTTCTTCACGACGCCGTTGTGATTGTAGAACTGCACCGTGTAATGCAACGTCGAGACGGCGACAAACACTTCGACAGACACGCCCGCCAGCGCCAGCGGGATCGTGGTGAACGGGAGCGTCGTCAGCGACGAGAGCCAGCCATTGCGAATGCCAAGCGACAAATTGAAATGCTCGCCCTCGTGATGAACGACGTGAACCGCCCACAGCGCGCTAAACACATGATGAAGCCGGTGCATCCAGTAAAAACCAAGGTCCCAGGCAAGCAAGGCGAAGACCCATACGACGGCCGGATGCCAACCATCGACCCAATGTAGATTCACGTGCTGCAAGACCCAGGCGAATACCGCGATCTCGAAGCCCCGCAGCAGCCACATAAGAATGTGCCCGGAGTCGAGGTTGAATATGACATCGCGCCACGGAATCTCGCGGCCTTTGCGATGATGCGTGAAGTACAACTCGGCAAGCACGCAGGCCACCATACCGAGCAAAGGGAGCGCCATGGCGTTCAAGATCGAGGCTCCATGTTTGAATCAATTTCGGACGACGCTGCCGTGCCGCCGGGCAGGAAACCGGATGAAGTGGATCGCTTGCCGACGCACGCGACCGCGTACGCGCAAAACAGGCCAAGCGCTGCGCCCGACGCGAGATCGATCGCCAGATGCCGGCGTGTCTGCAAAACCGACCACATGATGCCGGCAGCCCAGATCAACGAAAACGCGGTGCGCATCGGACGATGTCGATTCCACAGCGCCACCATACCGAGCGTCGTCAACGCTCCGTGCAGTGAGGGCAGGCAGTTTTGCGGCGAGTCGTTCGCGGAAAGCAGGCGCAAAGCCGTCGCGCTCATCGTGTTCGATGCATCGACGGGATAGACGAGCGTCGTGGGCCAGGTCACGAACACAATTGCGGCGAGCACGCCACTCAGTTGCATCCCGAACATCAGCTTTTGGACGCGACGCACATCGGCGCAAAGGTACGAGATCGGCACGAACGCGAAAAACGAGAGATACAACCAAACCGCCGATACGTCGAACGGAATAAGGCGATCCAGCACGCTCTCGCTCAGCAGATGCGCTTGACCCGAAGCGTGCCGCCCGATCGAATAGCACACTCCGACGGTGCCCCATCCAGCGAGCATCATTAGCAGGCGCGCGAGAACCGGAAACCGCTGATACATACTCAACCCAATCCTCCCGTCTGCCGAATGATGCGTCTGCGTTTCGCGCCGAGATTTATCGGTGGCAAGAGATGACTCAAGCGCCATTCGAGCTTTGCAATGTCGATACCCTGTTGCTCCAGATGACGATCCAGGCGTTCACGGCATGCCGATATTTCGTCATACGAAGTATCGGCGTAAAGTTCCAGCCGTGCCTCGCCCACTTGAATCAGCCGATAGTCCGCGTGCAGCGATAAGCTCTGCGCGATGGCGCGCGAGAGTCCATCGGCAAATACCGAGACAATCGAACCATCGCGCGCAGGTAGTTTCAGCAGATCGTCGCACCGTCCTTCGATTCCATCCAACGCCATTTCAGGGCTCCCGCACGGGCATATTTCCGTACGCCTGATAAGAATGTCGTCGAGGCGATATCGCACGATCGGTTGCGTGTGCCGGGAGAAATCGGTGATGACGGGAAGGAACCGTTGTTCGTCGAGCCACTGAGGCTCAACGTGGATATGCGCCTCATTGAGATGCAGCGTGCCGTGTGCACAGGTCGCCCCGAGAAAACCCTCGGTCGCCTGATACACCTCGCCGACCTCTCCGAACGCCTTGGAAAGCAATATTCGATCGAACGATTCCAGCACTTCCGCGCCCGATATGACCTTTCGCGGATGTAACGTAAGCTGGCCACCGAGCTTCGCGTCGGCAAGCATGCACAATACTTGCGCCGGCGCCACGACGATGGTCGGCGCGTAGCGCTCAAGGCGTTCAATCTGCTCGTCAAGCGACTCCATCAGGTCGAAGAATTCGAAGGAGAGCCACGGACTCCGCACCGTCGCATATAGATTGCTGTTCGCGCGCAGAAACAGCGCTACGCGTTCGCCGGCGAAAAGTCCGCGAGGTAAAAGACGCGCAAGCAAGGCGCCCGCCCACGCGGCCTGCTCCTTCGGACTCACGACGAACACGCCGCGCGAGCCGGACGTTCCCGAAGACAGGCCCACGCTGTAGCCATCGACTCCGGGCGTGAAATCGCGCGATTGCTCTGCACGTCGTGCGCAATCGAGCACATCGTCGAGCTTGAGTCCGGCAGTGTTTATCGTGTCGAAGTGGGCCATCATCGCCGGCTTGGACATGATTGGCCACGTGTCCAAAGGCTGCGTGCGATACGGCGAGAAATACGGACTGTGAGCAAGCGGCCCGGCGATGAACTTGCGCAACATCGTGCGTTGATGTCGTTCGAGGTCTTCACGTCGTTCGAATCGCAAGCGGCGTGTGCGATGGTATGACCAGAGAATTCGCGCCAGCCGCATCATACTGCGCCCTCATGCGTGAGAAGAATTCGCGCTTGGCCGTTCCGATACAGCGAGTTCAGCTTACCGAGCGTCTCGCGATATTGATGAGAATCTTCCATGATGATGTTCGCCAACCTCGACGGTCCGACCAGACTCCGATAGCTCTCCGGCGACCACGCCGAATCGGAGGCCAGCAATACCCAGCCGTCATCGGTCGCAACGAATGCGCCGATGTGCCCCGCCGCGTGGCCGGGCAACTCGACAATCAGAAATTCGCCCTTCGAACCCGGGACGGCATAGGCTTGCGTGAAGGGAGATAGTGCCTGTGGCAACGCCACACGATCGAACGTTTCGATCTCGGTGATCGACGTTTCGAAGTCGCCCGGAATCAAGCCAGGAACGAAACCTCTGGTCAGCGCGCCAACTCCGCGCAGAGCGCGCGTAGCTGCCCAGCCTGATCCGGAAAGCCACGTTGGCGTGCCTTCGAAGTCCCGCAAACCTGCGATGTGATCGCCGTGAAAATGCGACAAGATCACGGCGTCGAGGTCGCGCGGATGAATGCCGCGCGCACGCAACTGACGTACGACCGATTCGCTCTCGTCAAAGAAGACCGGCGTCACGCGTCGATACCATGCGAACAGACCACTTCGCGTGCAGTCGATGAAATGCGACGCATAGCCGGTATCCCACAACCAACAGCCGTTCGCGGATTCAATCAGATATGCGCGCGAGGGAAAGCAGCGCGTGGACAAACCCGCTCCTTTTAGCGCCATGCAACCCATGTGCGTGCAATAGCCAGCTTCAAGGACCGTAATCGTCGCCATGTGCTCGAATCCATTTCCGTGTCTTCTCGATTGCTTGTTCGAGCGACACGATCGGGTGATAGCCCAAGATGCTTTCTGCCTTCGATATGTCGAGCGTCATGTCGTATCGAAGCACGCCGATGCTGTATCGCGTGAACAACGGCTCGCGTCCGCTGAGTCCGGACGCCATCTGCATGAAGCGTGCGGCGCCGTCGAGCAATGGATACGGCATCGAAACGATGCGATAGGCCATGCCCAGTGCGGGAAGCAGCGCGTCGAGCATGCCGCGCAAAGTCGAGGGCTCGCCGTTGGTAATGTTGAACACGTCGCCCGAAGCAAGCCCCTCGCATGAAGTGGCGAGTTGCATGGCGTGCACGACGTTTTCCGCGTACGTGAGGTCCAGCAGCGCGGCTCCGCCGCGCGGAAGCGGCAAACAGCCGTGACGCTCACGCAAGAGTCTTACGATGCGTGGCAGTAGAACGGCATCGTGCGGACCGAAAATGCCGCGTGGCCGAAGCATCGCGAATGTCGTTTTGGGGCTGCGCGATGCAATCTTCTTGATGACGTCTTCCGCTTGCGCCTTGGTTCGCGCGTAATGGTTCGCATACCGAGCCGGACGAAACGTCTCCGGCACGGCGATGCGATCGCGGTAGTCGAAATAGAGCGACGGCGTCGAGATGTGAATGAAGCGCCGCACGCCGTTTTGGACTGCGGCCTGCGCGAGACGCTCGGTCGCGCCGACGTTGATCGCATGAAAGTCCTGCGCGCGTCCCCACGGCGAAGACAGCGCCGCGCAATGCCAGACTGTAGTCACGCCAGCAAGCAGGCGATCGATTTCATCGGTGCGCGCCGTGGCAACGTCCGCGCGGATGAACTCGACGCCCTGTGCGCGCAGTGCCGCGCCTGCCACCGTGTTTCGCCCTGTAGCGCGGACCGAGACGCCCTGTCTCTTGAGAAAATCCACGGCATTGCGTCCGAGCCCGCTCGTCGCGCCGGTCACGAGAACAGTCATAACCTGATGATCATCCCGCCTACCGTGAGACCGGCAGCCGTACCCACCAGCATCACCCTCTGACCGGCTTGTGCGCGTCCTGTCAAGAACGCTTCGTGCAGCGCGGTCGGAATGGAAGCGGCGACTTGATTGCCATGTGTCGCGTAGATGTCGACGACGCGCTCGGGCGCGACTTTCAATCGTGCCGCAACGTGCTGCATGCCCAGATGACTCGCTTGATGCGGGACGATCGTGTCGATGTCGTCGAGCGTGACGTGTGCGTCGTCGAGCAACCCGGCCAGCAGACCATCGAGCACGCTCGCACTGAGCTTGAATACGCGCTTACCGTGCATGCGAAAGAGGAAATCGGCGGCGTCGACCCCGACACGCGGATTGCGGCGCGTGCCGCCCGCGCGAATCTCGCAATAGGCTTTGCCTTCCGGGAACGTCTGCAGCCGGTAGCTCTCTATGCCGCGCGTGCCATCGCCGCGCTCGACGACGACCGCAGCCGCGCCATCGCCAAAGATCAGCGACGCTTCCGGGCAACCCCAATCGATACCTCGGGACGCCAGATCGGACGCCACGATCGCGATGCGTCGATGTGCGCCGGCGTTCAGTAGTCCAGCCGCCACCTCCAGCGCGACCAGGAAACTGACGCAGCTGGCGCTGATGTCGAAACCCGGTGTACCCGGCCGCAAGCCTGCAAGATCCAGAATCCGGCACGCTGTCGAGGGAAGCGCCTGCTCCTGAACGCCAGCGGCAGACAGGAGCAAATCGATCGAACTCGCGTCGATGCCGCCTCGCGCCAACGCATCGTCAAGGGCGCGCGCCGCGAGCGCCGACTGACTTTCGTCCGGACCGGCATGGTAGCGATATCGAATGCCCGAACGCTTCTCGACGTAGCCCGAAGGTTTCGCGAGCGTGATATCGAGTTCGGCAGAAGTTACCCGGTGCGCAGGCAAAGCTTTGCCTGACGACAATATGCTGAGCGGAAGCATTGCTTATTGGTCCCGTCGGGCGTTCGCGACTGCGGGACGCTGTCCCATCGACTTCAGAAAACGCTGTTGTGCGCTGAACAGTTCGGCGTAGGAAAGGCGGCGATAAGGTAGTCCGTGATTTTGCGCGGCCTCCTCGACGATATCGGCAAGCGCCGCGTAATGGCGATGGCCGTACGAAGGAAAAAGGTGGTGCGTAAGGTGCAAGTGGAGTCCGCCCAGCAATCCCTGCAGAATGCGCGATGGAGGCGTCCAGTCGCAGCAAGTGAGGAATGCATGTTCATCACGCGTGTGCGGCAGCGCCTCGCCGTCGCTCACATCGAAGAACTGCGTGTCGGCCCAATGCGTTCCAAGGAGCAGCATCAGGAGCAGGCTGGATGCCGTAAAAACCCCCAGCACGTAGCCGCCCAAGACGACGCCATAACCGACCTTCGGTCCGACAACCCAGAGCGGCGCGACCACGAACGTCGTAATATGCAGCGCCTTCGATGCGAGAAAGACGCACCAGCCGCGTACGCCTGGAAGCAAGCGATCCGTCTTGAGCGGCGTGAGCCCCAAACGGTCGGTCCAATCGTAGACGATCGCGATGTACGGCATGGAAAGGCCTGCGATCAAGGGCCAATAGAGATGCTGGAAGCGAAACTGCGAATACCAGGGCTGATATGGCGTCTGGCGGAGGAACCGGTTTGCTTCCGTATCGAGGTCATGGTGCTCGATGTTCGCATTCGGATGGTGGTAACGGACATGCCGCACCTGCCAATACGTGGGGTCGATTCCGAGGGGAAGGCTAACCAGCCGCATCACGATTGTGTTGGCCAGCCGCGAGTGAAGCAAGGCACCATGCGATGCATCGTGCATGGTGTTCACCGAGAGAAGCACTGCAGCGATGTACATCGCCACGTACAGCCCGACGAAGGCGAAAGGGCTACTCGCCTTCATCGAATAGATATACAAAAGCACTGCAGCCGTCAGCAGAAGCAGTGCCTTGACGGCGGTCTTCGCATTTCCGTACCGATGATCGCAATCGAGATCAAGGTAAGCTCGGGCGGCGACGCGGATCTCGCTGGAAAATCCATCGGGATGGGTTGACCGAAATCGCGGGCGTTCCGAATGCAAAACGGAAGCGGAGGTGTTGTGACGATGGCCCGCTGCGCTCAATGGTTGCACCGATGTTATTGACGACCGATCATTATTTCAGAGTGCGAATTAATCGGAATGGTGCTTATTGTAATTTTTGATGCTTGAGGAGGACGAACTGCGATACCAGAGGATTGAAAATCGGTTTGCGGCATCTTGGACGGTCGAGTCATTTCCTTCCAGCGAACCGCTTGCATCGATCCGGAGAGCGGTAGGGGCCTTTGCTTCGGTTGGTTCCTGTTCGAGGGACAGCCATACTATTTCGACACGCGGATCAGCTGATCTCAGTGGGCGTGCAAGCGACTGCGAAAACGCCGAGTACCAGATCGCCGTCTTCGTTCGCGGCGGCGTTGTTTGCCCGGCCACGCAGTGGATGAACGGGCGCGAGGAAGCCGAAGGCTTGGGCGGGGAATTCGCGAGCCTTGACCGCCGGGACGCGGTGGAACTCGTCGAGCGCATGTTACGGAGGTGGGTCCGCGATTCGAGACCTGGCGTCACGCTGAGTTCTAGCGCTCGCGATTCGCGCTCTGTTTCCGAATAGGGTCACAGTCCGCACCGTCGCTCACGAAGTGCTCGAATTCACGCCTCGACATTGCGCCTGCCGATGTACGTGTGGCCCGTCGGCGCTTGCACGGCGAGCCCGGCACATCGAGCGCAGACGGTGCTCGTCGATATGGGCCCGCATGAACGCTACTTTGCCGCTACCCCTTTGCAAAGTACGCGGCGGCCTTTTTTTGAATGTCGCGCTCCTCGGTCACCCGCTTGAGTTCGGCCTTCAGTCGCCGCACCTCGGCGCTCTGGTCTAGTTCCGCCTGCCGCACGACGTCCGGCTTATCCAACCTCGCCCGCTACGCATACAGGCTGTGCGTCGTAATGCCCAAACGCTGGGCCACATCTGCCACCGAATAACCGCGCTCGGCTAATTGCCTGACGGCTTCGATCTTGAATTCGTCCGTATACCGCTTGCCGCTCATACTGACCTCCGGAAGAGATGAGGAAATGCATGGCAAGGCCCTTCATCGATATCGCCGTTGCGCTGCGGACCATTTGAACGTACGTCGCCATTTTCCGCCGGCTTTCTCCCGCAGTTGAAGATCGTGATAGCCGCCGGTCATGGAGGGAAGAACGTAAGCGCATTCGCTGCGTCGGATACATCGTGGCTTCGCGTGCCATCCTTGGCCACTCGCCCGCGATCATTTTGTCGAAAGCCATCGGCTCGGCGAAGACTACGCGCAGCGCCTGCCCGTCGATCACGAAAAGATACAACGCTTCAAAATCCGCACCGCCTCCAGCGTAACCCTCACTCCATCCAGCACGCACGCCGAACGCAGGTTCGCCTGCGCGGATCTCATACGCAGCGAGATCGAAGCGAGACCAACTGGACGGCAGGGCCTCGGATGCGTCTCCTGCGTTGCTCGCATCGACCCCGACCGGCGGATCGATGTTCGTGTGGCTCCAGTCGGTCGGCGTGGCGACAGGTGCCTCAGTTCGCGCCACGAGCCGCGGTGCGCCGCCTTCCGCGCTTTCAAAAACACCGAACCAAACATGCCGCGGGTCTGCGTCGCCACTGCGGAAGCTGTTACACGATGCAGGTGCGTACTTCAGTGCGGACGCGGCAAGTTCCGGACTGTCCGCAAGACAGACCATAGCCACGTAGCTATTCGGCCGCAGCGGCCAAGGTTTCGCACCCGACAGTACGACGCTACGCGCGTCCCGACCTGGAGCCAGTTGTTTGACGAGGAATGCGGTGGTGAAGCCAGCGGGCAGCTTTGTACCGAAGCCATCGGGCTTTGGTGCATTGCTCATCGAATGGTCGAACATCTTCTGAGCGTCAGTGGTTCGCATGGCGCTTCGTACGCCAGAGAGTGAATGCACTGTCGTGTCCGCGTGTACAGCGGACAAATTCAAAACGAATGCGAGAACAGCGAGGCCGAATGAGCGATGAAGCGATACATGATGTGTCATGGGAATAGCACAGGTTTAAATTGCAAACGACGGTATTCTTTCTTGACAGGCCAGCGCTGCCACACCGTCGATATGTTCCTGCGCACCTATGCGAAGTGGATCGATGGCAGTCGGAACGACCTGGAGATGACGCGGCTGGAGGATGCGCTCACGAATCCGGAAAGTCGCTCAAAAGCGTCAGCGGGAAACAGGCTTTTGACGAGTGGTGATGGTGCCACAGCAGACCGTCGGTGTCGGCTGGTCTGTTTGTCGCTGTGCATGTTCGGCTCCGTCTCACACTTATCCTAAATTTATCTGATTTGTCCGATAGGTTGCGATCTGACGTGCTCTTACCATCTCGTAATTCGCACTTGGTTGCAGAGAGGTAAGGGTGGCTTCAGTCGTCTCGCGCTCGAAAAACGATGTATACATGGTGATACGGCGCGGCGCGCTGCGCGCCATCATTGGCAGCGCGTGCGCGGCGGCCGCGCTCGCACTAGCTATCGGCCTTGCGCTTGGGCACCACAACGCCCAGCCGCTGCGTGCGCGCCAGGAGCCGGCGAGATCTTCTACTGTCCGCCCCACCGCATTCCCCTCCCCTTACTCGGCAGCCGAGTTCGCGCGCCTGCGGGCTGAGAACGCCTCGCTGGATGCGCGCGCCGAGCGGCTCGCCGCGCAGCTCGACACCCTTAGCGCGTTTGACCAGCGCCTGCGCGCACCGTCGCCGCGTTCGACCGCCAGCCGCGCGGTGGCGGCGACCTCGGCACGCGCGCCCGATAGCAACGCCGCAGGCGGCCCCGAGCTGCCGCCCCGGCCTTGCCACGCCGCCGGAGCGCCCCTAGATCCGCAAGTCCCTCGCGGCGAACTCGACTGCCTGGCGTCGACGCTTGGCGCGCTCGAACAGGGCGTGGCGCGGCACGAAGCGGCGTGGGAGGCCTTCCCGGGACGCCGTCCGCTCGCGCTCGGACGCAACGGTTCAACGTTTGGCAACCGCCTCGATCCCTTCACGCGGCAACTGCGTTTTCATCCAGGTATGGACCTGGTCGCCCCGACGGGCACCCCCGTCCTCGCTGCCGGCGCCGGCCGCGTGATCCACGCCGGACCGATGCCGGGCTATGGCAACACCGTTGAGATCGATCACGGCAACGGCTTTATCACGCGCTACGCTCACGCCTCGAAGATCGAGGTGCGCGTCGGGCAGCAAGTGCAACCGCGCGAGCCAATCGCCGAAGTCGGTTCGACCGGTCGCTCGACGGGCCCGCACTTGCATTTCGAGGTACGCGTGGGAGGACAACCGGTCAACCCGGCCGACTATCTTGCGCTCTTTGCGAGCGCCTCCAGTGGGTGACGCCGGAGGGCTTGTTGCGAGGCCGATTTATTCTGGGGAAGGGAAACACCCGAGCCTAGACGTCGGCCGAACGGGAACGGATGGGGGATGACACGGCGCAAACGCAGGATGGGCAAAACAGCACGGTGCGAGGCCGAGTGGGTCACGTCGCCCACATCGTCCCTGAAAGCCGCTCGCCAGGGACGAAAAAACACTAACCCTTTGATTTCACAACGAAACACATGGTGGGCCGGGTGGGACTCGAACCCACTATCGGTCGATTATGAGTCGACAGCTTATACCAATTAAGCTTCCGGCCCTTTGCAGGCAGAGCGGCAAAAAGAAAGCGCCGCAAACGGCGCTTTCTGTCACTTCCGAACATTGCGCGAGGCGACTACGAAGGGTAGCGAGTTTGCCTCACAACGCCTCTCAAAACAAGTCCCGTCAGTTTCCTTCCAGGAACGACTTCAGCTTGTCAGATCGGCTCGGATGCCGGAGCTTGCGCAGCGCCTTCGCCTCGATCTGGCGAATCCGCTCGCGCGTCACGTCGAATTGCTTGCCGACTTCTTCCAGCGTGTGATCCGTGCTCATCTCGATGCCAAACCGCATGCGCAGCACCTTCGCCTCGCGCGGCGTCAGCGAGTCGAGCACGTCCTTCACGACGTCGCGCATCGATGCATGCAGCGCGGCGTCGGAAGGCGCCACCGTGTTGGTATCCTCGATGAAATCGCCGAGATGCGAATCGTCGTCGTCGCCAATCGGCGTTTCCATGGAGATCGGCTCCTTCGCGATCTTCATGATTTTGCGGATCTTGTCCTCCGGCATTTCCATCTTCTCGGCAAGCGTCGCCGGATCCGGCTCCAACCCGGTTTCCTGCAAGATCTGCCGCGAGATGCGATTCATCTTGTTGATCGTCTCGATCATATGAACCGGAATCCGGATCGTGCGCGCCTGGTCCGCGATCGAACGCGTGATCGCCTGACGAATCCACCACGTCGCGTACGTCGAGAACTTGTAGCCGCGACGATATTCGAACTTGTCGACCGCCTTCATCAGGCCGATGTTGCCTTCCTGAATCAGATCGAGGAACTGCAGGCCACGGTTCGTGTACTTCTTCGCGATGGAAATCACGAGACGCAGATTCGCCTCCGTCATTTCGCGCTTCGCCTGACGCGCCTTCAGTTCGCCCGCCGCCATCTGCCGGTTGGTTTCCTTCAGGTCCTTCAGCGGCAACACGACGCGCGCCTGCAGATCCAGCAGACGCTGCTGCTGCTCGCGAATCGCCGGAATATTGCGCTCCAGCACCGCGCTGTACTCATGACCCTCGGCGACGACCTTGTCGGACCATTCGAGATCCGTCTCGCTGCCCGGGAAACGCGTGATGAATTCGGCGCGCGGCATGCCGCATTTGTCGACGACGGTATGCAGAATCTGCCGCTCGACCTGGCGCACTTCGTCCACTTGCGCGCGCAGCGTATCGCACAGGCGCTCGACGGTGCGCGCCGTGAAGCGAATGTTCATCAGCTCCGTCTGGATCGCTTCCTGCGCCTTCAGATACGCCTTCGACTTGTAGCCTTCCTTCTCGTAGGCGCGGCGCATCTTGTCGAACCATTCGCTGATAAGCGCAAACTTCTCCAGCGACTGAAGCTTGAGCAATTCGAGTTGCGCGGCGTTGGCGTTGGCTTGCGCGCTGCCGTCGTCCTCTTCTTCCTCTTCCGCGTCGCCTTCTTCCTCGGCTTCTACCTCTTCCGCTTCGATCGCTTCCGCTTCCTGCTCGGAGAAGCCATCGGTGTCCTGCGCGTTCGGATCGATCAGACCATCGACGAGTTCGTCGACACGGACTTCCTCGTTCTGCACGCGTTCGGCCATCGCGAGAATGTCGGCGATGGTCGTCGGGCAGGCGGAGATCGCCATGACCATGTGCTTGAGGCCGTCCTCGATGCGCTTCGCGATCTCGATTTCGCCTTCGCGCGTAAGCAGTTCGACCGTGCCCATCTCGCGCATGTACATGCGGACCGGGTCGGTCGTGCGGCCGAATTCGGAATCGACCGTGGAGAGCGCGACTTCGGCCTCTTCCTCGACTTCGTCGTCCGACGACGCATTCGGCGCGTTGTCGTTCAGCAGCAGCGTTTCGGCGTCGGGCGCTTGTTCATACACCGCCACGCCCATGTCATTGAACGTGCTGATGATGCCTTCGATCGCCTCGGTTTCCGTGAAGTTGTCCGGAAGGTGATCGTTGATCTCGCCATAGGTGAGAAAACCGCGCTCCTTGCCGAGCTTGATGAGCGCGCGCAACTTGCCGCGGCGCTCTTCCAGTTCCTCGACGGTGCCGGGCGCGCTCGACGAGAACGCGTCCTTCAGGAGCGCCTTTTCCTTCGCGCGGCGATCGCGGGCCTTGGCCTTTTCGACCTTCGCCGCAGGAGCGGCGCCAGACTCTGCGTTTTGCATTGCGTCGTCTTCGACGGATACATCGTTCAGCTTTTTCGTCATGGAGTTCGCCATACCGGCTTTAGTCTCGACTCGCGGCTGCTGGACAACAGCCGATGGAACCGTGAATACCCAATACGCGCACGCTGCTTCGTCCTGCGTGCCCTGCCCGGGGCTCCACCGCGGTTCGAACGAGTGTGAATCGTCTCCTCGCCCTACCCTCGATAGCAGCCGCTTCCCTTAAGCCCGTCTGTACGTCGGCGTGCTTATCGGCCCGTTTCGTGCGACTTATGCGGCGTATGCCACCTACAACCACGGCACGCCGCATTCCGGACAGCCGATTCAGCCAGCGCCTTCCTGCTTTCCTTCCCTATGCGAACAACGTCAAATGCCCTTTGCCAACTACTCGACCGCTACCGTTCACACACCGTAAAAAAGCGTCTAAAGCGCCTTGAACAGTTGACAAAAAGCAATTCGGTTTGAACTTTTTATTATAGCATTCTCATCTTGCGCCATCCGGGCTCGCGCCCCGCCCAGCCTTGATCTGGGCCACTCTCGCCGAGAGTTCCGAGAACTCCGCCACCTCTTCCGCCGACAGGCTGGATTGCCGCGCAAGTTGATCCAGCCGCGCCCGGTAGCTGTCGTGCCTCAACTTCAACACCGTGGCCTGCAATTCTTCCGCGAGCAGGCGCTTTTGCTCCTCGACTCGCTGCGCCGCGTCCTCGTCGGACGGATCGCGCATCAGCAAATCGCGAACGTTTTCATCATAGGCGAGAATTTCCTGGAAGATATCGTCGTACGTTGGCGCGTTTGCTGCATTTCTCAAGATCTCCGAGAGCAGTTGGAATTGCGCCGCAGTGCCGAGTTCTCGCGCGTGCGAGATCACTTCGCTGAACAGTTCGCCGTGCTCGGTCATCGTCACGAGGGTGCGCTCGGCGTCCTGATCGAGCGAAACGGCGATGCCGGGGTACATCACCAGATTGCGTAGCGCGCGTTGTTCCTGCCCGGTCACGCGGCGGCGCTCGCTTTTCGGCACGTTCGCGCGTGCGACGGCCGCGGCGCGCGAATCGATGTCGCACAGCGCGGCGATCTCGGTGAACGGCGTGTCGAGCCGGTCCGCCAGCATATGCAGGATCTGCACCCGCAGCGCGTTCGCGGGCAACGCCTGAAGCAGCGGTTTCGCGTCGAAGAGCGCTTTGGCGCGGCCTTCGGGCTGCTCCAGTTCCTTGTCGTTCAGCACCTCGTTCAGGAGGAACTGCGACAGCGGCATGGCGCGATCGACCTGCTCGCCGAATCCGTCCGTGCCGAACTCGCGCACGTAGCTGTCGGGATCGTGTTCTTTCGGCAGGAAGAGGAATTTGACCGTCCGGTTGTCCGCGGCGTGCGGCAACGCCGCTTCCAGCGCGCGACGCGCGGCGCGCCGGCCGGCCGCGTCGCCGTCGAAACTGAACACGACCGCATCTGTCTGACGAAACAACTTCTGCACGTGAACCGGCGTGCAGGCCGTGCCGAGCGTCGCCACGGCGTTCGCAAAACCCAGTTGTGCGAGCGCGACGACGTCCATATACCCTTCGACGACGAGCACGTAACCCAGTTCACGAATCGCGAGGCGCGCTTCGAACAGCCCGTACAGCTCGCTGCCTTTGCTGAACAGCGGCGTCTCCGGCGAGTTCAGATATTTGGGCTCGCCGCCGTCGAGCACGCGACCGCCGAAACCGATCACGTTGCCCTTCACGTTGCGGATCGGGAACATCACGCGTTCGCGGAAACGATCGTAGCGTCGCGCCTGCCCTTGAGAATCGGTTTTTTCGCTGACGATCACGAGGCCCGACTCGACCAGATTTTCATCCCGATAATCGGGAAATGCCGATTCGAGGTTCTGCCAGCCATCCGGCGCGTAGCCGAGTCCGAAGCGCGCGGCGACTTCGCCCGTCAGCCCACGCTTTTTCAAGTAGTCGATGGCGTTGGACGCCCCGCGTAATTGCTTGCGATAAAAATCGCACGCGGTCTGCATGACTTCCGTCAGCGCAACGCTGGCCGCCTTGCTCGGCGCGCTCTCGGCGCCGCCAACTCCACCACGGAACGAGTTGGAAGGCTCCTGTGGAACCGTCAAGCCCGCGCCTTGCGCCAGGTCTTTCACGGCCTCGGGAAATGTGAGGCCGGTGTGCTCCATCAGAAAGCCGATCGCGGTGCCATGCGCGCCACAGCCGAAGCAGTGATAGAACTGTTTGGTCGGACTGACCGTGAACGACGGGCTCTTTTCGTTATGAAACGGGCAGAGGCCCATAAAGTTCGCACCGCCCTTTTTCAACTGGACGTAGCGGCCCACCACGTCGACGATATCGACGCGGTTGAGCAAATCTTGCAGGAAAGCGTGCGGAATCACCGAATCAGAATCGCGGACGTTACTTGGCGAGTGCGGCTTTCACCTGCGCGGAGACGGCGGTCATGTCGGCTTTGCCGGCAAGCTTCGGCTTCAGTACGCCCATCACTTTGCCCATGTCCTGCGGGCCGGCGGCGCCCGTCGCGGCGACAGCGGCCTGAACTTCGGCGGCGATCGCATCGGGGGAAAGCTGTTCGGGCATATACGCCGCCAGCACCGCCAGTTCCGCCTTTTCCTTGTCGGCGAGATCGGTGCGGGCCGCAGCCTCGAACTGGCTGATCGAATCCTTGCGTTGCTTGATCATCTTGTCGATGACGGCGGTGATGGCCGCATCGTCGAGCGTGACGCGATCGTCGACTTCGCGCTGCTTGATTGCCGCGAGCAGCAGGCGAATCGTGCCGAGACGCTCGGTTTCTTTCGCGCGCATGGCAGTCTTCATGTCGTCGCTGATCTGGTCTTTGAGGCTCATCGTTCACCCGGTGCAATTACGAAAGTTGGATTCCGGCCGGCGCTTGGGTTATCCCGCGAAAGCAAAAACCCGCTTGGGAACGCCTCCTCAAGCGGGATTGTTAGCGGGCCGTTCTGAGATGCAGCGAAGGGACGCGGCGACACGTGCCGCGAAACCCGTTTCAGCGCCAGCCAGCGCGGAGAGAATCCTCCGATGACCGTCTGAGTATAGCAAACGGGTTCGCGTTTCGAGACTCGCCAAAACCCCCGGACGGATGCGCTCAGGCGGCCGTCGCCGCGTCTCTCGAATACTCGGCGGCGGCCTTGCCCGCCGCGACGCCCGAGGCCCACGCCCACTGGAAGTTGTAGCCGCCGAGCCAGCCGGTGACATCGACCGCCTCGCCGATGAAATAGAGTCCGGCGACGCGTTCGCTCATCATCGTCGCGGACGAAAGCTCGCGCGTGTCGACGCCGCCGCGCGTCACCTCCGCCTTGCGATAGCCTTCAGTGCCGCTCGGCGTGAGCGCCCAGTCCGACAGCGATGCGCCGATCGCCTTCAACGTGCGATCGGGCAGATCGGCGAGGCGCGCGTCGAGCGGAACGCGTCGCGCTTCGAGCCACGCGTGCGCGAGACGCGCGGGCACATGTTCGGCCAGAAAATTGCCGATCTGTTTCTTCGAGCCCGCTTTGGCTTCGATGAGCATTCCGGTGGCGTCGATATCGGGAAGCAGATCGACGTGAATCGGCTCCGACGTGTTCCAGTAGCTCGATATCTGCAGTACGCCCGGCCCGGACACGCCGCGATGTGTGAGCAGCAGATCTTCATCGAATTCGCCGCGCGTCTTGCCCGTCCCCGCGCTGATGCGCACCGGCAGCGAAAGCCCCGACAACTCGGCGAACGGCGCCCAGTCGGCGGACGTGAACGTGAGCGGCACGAGCGCCGGACGCGTATCGATGAGCTTGTGGCCGAACTGCTTCGCGACGCGATAGCCGAAATCCGTCGCGCCGATCTTCGGAATCGACAGGCCGCCCGTCGCGATCACGATCGCCCCCGCGTTGATGGCGCCCGCGGTCGTGTCGAGCGAGAAGCGCGCGCCGTCGTGACGAATCTCATGCACGGCGACCGGACGCCGCCACGCGACGCGGCCCGCATCGCACTCGCTTTTCAGCACGTCGATGATGGTCTCGCTGGAGTCGTCGCAGAAGAGCTGGCCCTTGTGCTTCTCATGCCACTTCACGCGGTATTGCTTGAGCAGCGCGAGAAAATCGCGCGGTGTGTAGCGTGCGAGCGCAGAGCGGCAGAAATGCGGATTCGCCGACAAAAAATTTGCCGGCTGCGCGTTGATGTTCGTGAAGTTGCAGCGCCCGCCGCCGGAGATGCGGATTTTCTCGGCGAGACGCTCGGCGTGGTCGATGAGCACGACGCGGCGCCCGGATTGAGCGGCCACCGCCGCGCACATCATGCCGGCCGCGCCCGCGCCGATGACAGCGATATCGAAGGATTCCATGGCGCGCATTTTAACCGCTGCGCGGCGGGCGTTCCGAACCGCAAAACGCTAAAGGTGCGCCGCTGCTATACTTTTTTGTTCCCTCCAAAGCGTCACTCCCATGCTCGTTCTCGGCATCGAAAGCTCCTGCGACGAAACCGGCCTCGCCCTCTACGACACCGAGCGCGGTCTGCTTTCGCACGCCCTTCACTCGCAGATCGCGATGCATCGCGATTACGGCGGCGTCGTGCCGGAGCTGGCTTCGCGCGATCACATCCGGCGCGCGCTGCCGCTTCTGGAGGAAGTGCTCGACGAGTCCGGCGCGCAACGCGGCGACATCGACGCCATCGCGTTCACGCAAGGGCCGGGACTCGCGGGCGCGCTGCTCGTCGGCGCGAGCATCGCGAATGCGCTAGCAATGGCGTGGGACAAGCCGACCGTCGGCATCCATCATCTGGAAGGGCATCTGCTGTCGCCGTTGCTGGTCGACGCGCCGCCGCCGTTCCCGTTCGTCGCGCTGCTCGTGTCGGGCGGGCACACGCAACTGATGCGCGTGACCGACGTCGGCGTCTACGAGACGCTCGGCGAAACGCTGGACGATGCCGCCGGCGAAGCCTTCGACAAGACGGCGAAACTGCTCGGACTAGGCTATCCGGGCGGACCGGAAGTCTCGCGTCTCGCGGAATTCGGTACGCCGGGCGCGGTCGCGCTGCCGCGTCCGATGCTCCATTCCGGCGATCTCGATTTCAGCTTCAGCGGCCTGAAAACGGCCGTGCTCACGCAAAGCCGCAAGCTCGGCAACAACGTCTGCGAGCAGGCGAAAGCCGATCTCGCGCGCGGTTTCGTCGATGCGGCCGTGGATGTGCTCGTCGCCAAATCGCTCGCCGCGTTGAAAAAGACGGGACTGAAGCGGCTCGTCGTGGCGGGCGGCGTCGGCGCGAACCGGCAGCTGCGCGAGGCGCTGTCGGCGGCGGCGAAAAAGCGTCGTTTCGACGTCCATTATCCCGACCTGTCGCTGTGCACCGACAACGGCGCAATGATCGCGCTGGCGGGTGCGCTTCGGTTGTCGCGCTGGCCGGAGCAGGCCGTGCGCGACTACGCGTTCACCGTGAAGCCGCGCTGGGATCTCACGTCGCTCGCGCGCGCCTGAATCTTTTTATCGCGGCGGGTTGAACGGCTGCACGATCGCCTTGAAGACGGGCAGCGTCTCGCAGCGATCGCTATGGCCGATGAGCGTCGGCCAGCGCGTCGAAGTGAAAATTTCCGGATGCGCCTCGCGCGCGAAACGCAGTGCGCAGGCCACGGCGATATCCGCGTGGCCGATCGCATCGCCGAACCAGTAAGGCGTCGCGCGCGCGGCGCGGTCCGCCTCCAGCGCGTTCAATACGCGCTCGACCTGTCCCGTGCAGCGATCGAGCCACGTCTGCGATTTATGCTTGTGCAGCACGCGTTCGTAGACGAGCGCGACGGCCTTGTCGGCGAGGCCCGTCGCAAGCGCGCAGATCTTCAACGCCTGACGGCGCTCCGGTCCGCCCGATGGAACCATCGCGCGCGCGTCGCCCGCCTCTTCGTCGAGATAGTCGAGAATCATCGCGCTCTCGATGAGCGTATCGCCCGAATCGAGCACGAGCGTCGGCACGCGGCACAGCGGGTTGTAGGGCGCGATCTTGTCGGCGTCGCTGAATGTCGACCACGGACGATGTTCATACTCCATGTCGTAAAGCCTCAGCGCGATGGCCACGCGCCGCACGAACGGGGAATCGTATTGGCCGATGAGAATCACGATGCGCTCCGCATGGTCGAGATGGCGTGGACGGCCAGTTTAAGCGCGCGCGGGCCTCGGAAACAACGGCCACGCGAGCGACGCGCACACGCCCGCGACGAGCCAGACCATCGGCCAGGAACCGATCGCGAGCACATGCGGGATGGCGAGCGGCGTCACGAAAAAGCGGACGAAGACGGCCGTGTTCGCCATGCCGAGAGCGGTGCCGGCGCGCGCGGTGCCCGCGAGCGTCGCCAGTTCCGTGTACGCGACGCCGTGCCACGCCGACACGCACACACCCGCGAAAATCAGCATCGCCGCAAGCAGCACGGGCCAATGGACCGCGCCGAAAGCCGTCGCGATTCCGAGCGCGACGAACGACGCGCACGCCACGATAGTCGAAACGCGCAGATACGCGCGGCGATTGCCGTGCCGGTCCGTGTGGCGGCCGCTCCAGACGCGCATCGCGATCGCGCCGATCTGGAGCGTGGCCATCGTCGCGCTGATCGCCGTCAGGCCGAAGCGCGCGGCGTCGTGCATGAATATCGTCGCGAAGCTCAGCACCGCGAATTGCGGCACGCACAATATGCCGATGCCCAGCACGACCCGCCAGACCAGCCCGTTTTTCAGCGGCGCGGCGCTGTCGCTCGGAATCGCCCGATGGCTCGCTTCGGGCGGTTCATGCAGCCAGCGCCAGGCGAACACGCCGGATAGCGCGCACATCGCCGCCAGCGCGCCGAACACGGCCCCGAAACCATGCGACGACGCGAGCCACGGCAGCAACGCCGCGCCGATGCCGCCGCCCAGCGGCACCGCCGTCTGGCGAATGCTCATCGCGAGACCGCGCTCGCCTTCCCCGAACCACGCCATCACCGCGCGCCCGCTCGATCCGTTGACGCTGCCGCCGAGCAGACCGAGCGCGCACATCGCGAAGACGAGCCAGCCGAAGCTCGCCGTGGCGGGCGTCGCGAAGAGGGTCATCGCGACGAGCATCGCGGCCGTCGAAAATAGCCCGGTCAGCAGGACGGGACGATCGCCCCACTTGTCGGTCAGAACGCCCCACGGCAATTCGGACAGCGCGACGCCCAGCCCCAGCGCGCCCAGCACGACGCCCAGATGCCCGTCGCTCAGATGGTAGGCGCTGCGCACCCAGACGGCGGTCGTCGGAAAGCCTGTCGCGGCGGCGGACACGCTCGCGTTCGCCGCGACACCGACGCCCAGCACTTTCCACCGATGCCCACCACCGAGCGCGGATGTTTTCGTCGAATTCAGTACGAGAGAAGTCGCCATGTCGCAGTCCATCGAAAATTTGACTGCGACCAGTTTGGAGGTTTAGCATCATCCTGAAAATCGCAAAGTTTGCGATGAATCGCTCATCAAATCAGGATGATCACCATGACCCAGACGACCTTCGATCTCGCGGTGCTGCGCAGCTTCGTCGCTGGCGTGGATCTCGGCAGCTTCGCGAAGGCGGCGGATCGTGTCGGGCGTTCGACGTCCGCCGTGAGCGCCCAGATTCACAAGCTGGAAGAACAGGCGGGCACGCCGCTGTTTCGCAAATCGGGGCGCGGGCTCGCGCTCACCGATGCGGGCGAAGTCATGCTCAACTACGCGCGGCGTCTCGTCGAGTTGAACGACGAAGCGGCGGTCGCGGTGCGCGGCGTCGATCTGGAAGGCTGGATCCGGCTCGGCTTGCAGGAAGATTTCGGCGAAGTCGTGCTCCCGGACGTGCTCGGCCGCTTCGCGCGGGCGCATCCGAAGGTGCGTATCGAGGCGCGGGTCGCGCGCAATACCGAGCTGCTTGAGCGTATCGGCGGCGGCCAGCTCGATCTCGCGCTCGTGTGGGGCGCGGCGGGCGTGCCGGACGAAAGCCAGGCGTCGAATCTGCCCGAACCGATCGCCGCGCCGTCGATGCGCTGGATCGCGTCATCGGCCGTGCCCTGGCATTTCGACGCCGACGAGCCCTTGCCGCTCATCGCCTTCGATCGTCCGTGTCTCTTTCACAGCGCGGCCGCGGCGGCGCTCGACCGCGCGGGCATCAAGTGGCGTGTGGCGTTCACGAGCCCGAGCCTGTCAGGACTGTGGGCGGCGGCGGCGGCAGGGCTCGGCGTCACCGTGCGAACGAGCTACGGCCTGCCGTCGACCGTCCGCCCGCTCGATACCGGCGAAGGCGGCCTGCCCGCGCTGCCATCGATTCCGCTCGCGCTGCATCGCGCGTCGGGAAAGGCATCGCCGCTGGTCGAACGGCTCGCGTCGCTCGTGGTGGAATCGGTGCGGGAAGCGCACGTTTCCTCGGAAACGGCGCTCGCATAGAAAAAAGAGCTGGTTCGACGACCGGCTCTCGATCCGACGCTCAGGCGTCGCAGCGCTTGTCGCGCTCGATCACCGCATACGCGCTGTGATTGTGAATCGACTCGAAATTCTCCGCTTCGAGCGTATAAGCGACGATGCGTTCGTCGGCGTTCAGACGCGTGGCGACATCGCGCACGAGGTCTTCGACGAACTTAGGATTTTCATACGCGCGCTCGGTCACGAACTTCTCGTCGGGGCGCTTCAGCAGGCCCCACAGCTCGCACGACGCCTCTTCCTCCGCGATGCGGATCAGATCCTCGACGGCGATCTCGTCCGCCAGTTCCGCCGCGATCGTGACGTGCGAGCGCTGGTTGTGCGCGCCATACTGCGAAATCTGCTTCGAACACGGACACAGGCTCGTGACCGGCACGAGCACTTTGATCGACATGCGCGTGTCGCCGTCGCGCCGCTCGGCGATGAACGTCACTTCGTAGTCCAGCAGGCTTTTCACGCCCGAGACAGGCGCGGTCTTCATCACGAAGTACGGCATCGTCACTTCGATGCAGCCCGAATGTGCTTCGAGTTTCGCCAGCATCAGGGCTAGCAGCCCGCGCAGCGCGTGCTGATCGACGGGCAGCCGATTCTCCTCCAGCAACGCGACGAAACGCGACATGTGCGTGCCCTTCTGCTCGGCAGGCAGATGAACGTCGAGATTCCAGACGCCGACGGTCGGCTTGAGCCCGTGTTCCGTCAACACCGTCAGCGGATAGCGCACGCCCTTTACGCCGACACGCTGAATCGCGATCTGGCGCGTGTCGGGCGTGCTCTGAACGTCGGGCATGACGAAGGCGGGATTCATCTGATTCATTTGTTTTGTCCTTATGCGCTGCGCGCCGCGCGAGACGCGAGCGGTTCGAAACGTTTAAGCGCACACGGCGCGGGTCGATGCCCGCGCCGTGTGCCAAAGCGTTGATGCACGGCGCGCCCCGAGCGCGCCGTTCGAGCCAAGCGTCGTCAGGCGACGCGCTTGGTCAGCTTGCCTGCGTTGGCGCTTTCGATTGCGTTGATGAAGCGCTCGCGAATCGATTTAACGATGCCGGCCGCGTCCAGTCCGACGCTCGACAGCAGCTTGGCCGGATCGCCGTGATCGATGAAAGCGTCGGGCAGGCCGAGCTGCAGCACGGGCTTCACGACGGAACTGGCCAGCAGCGCTTCGACGCACGCCGAACCTGCGCCGCCCATGATCGCGCCTTCTTCGATCGTCACGATGGCGTCGTGCGTGGCGGCGAGTTCGCGCAGCAGATCGGCGTCGACCGGCTTCACGAAGCGCATGTTGGCGACGGTCAGATCCAGCTCTTCGGCGGCGGCGAGCGACGGCGCGACCATCGTGCCGAACGCGCAGATCGCGATGCGCTTGCCCGAGCCCAGCTTTTGCGACGACTCGCGGCGAATCTCGCCACGGCCGACGGGAATCGCGGTCATTTGCTTGACGGTCGCCACACCCGTGCCCGCGCCGCGCGGATAGCGCACGGCCGTCGGATTCGGCTGCTGCAGCGCCGTGTAGAGCATCTGGCGGCACTCGTTTTCGTCCGATGCCGCCATCACCGTCATATTCGGAATGCAGCGCAGGAACGCGAGATCGTAGTTGCCCGCGTGCGTCGCGCCGTCCGCGCCGACGAGACCCGCGCGGTCGATGGCGAACACCACCGGCAAGTTCTGCAGCGCGACATCGTGGATGAGCTGGTCATACCCGCGTTGCAGGAAGGTCGAATAGATAGCGACGACCGGCTTCATGCCGTCCGCGGCCAGCCCGCCCGCGAACGTCACGGCGTGCTGCTCGGCGATGCCGACATCGAAATAACGCTCCGGGAAACGCTTCTCGAACTCGACCATGCCGGAGCCTTCTCGCATCGCCGGCGTGATGCCGACCACGCGCGAATCTTGGGCGGCGGCGTCGCACAGCCATTCGCCGAACACCTGCGTGTAAGTCTTCTTCGAAGGCGCCGTCGATGGCTTGATGCCTTCAGCCGGATTGAATTTGCCAGGGCCGTGATAGAGCACCGGATCGGCTTCGGCGAGCTTGTAGCCCTGCCCTTTCTTCGTGACGACGTGCAGGAATTGCGGACCGCGCAGTTCCTTGATGTTCTGCAGCGTCGGGACGAGCGAATCGAGATCGTGACCGTCGATCGGCCCGATGTAGTTGAAGCCGAACTCTTCGAACAGCGTAGCCGGCACGATCATGCCCTTCGCGTGCTCTTCGAGCTTGCGCGCGAGGTCGAGCACCGGCGGCGCATGGCGCAACACGCGCTCGACGCCCGCGCGCGCGGCGGCGTAGAAGCGGCCCGACATCAGACGCGCGAGATGGCGATTGAGCGCGCCGACCGGCGGCGAGATCGACATGTCGTTGTCGTTCAGGATGACGAGCAGCGGCACGTCGTCGGCGACGCCTGCGTTGTTCATCGCCTCGAAGGCCATGCCCGCAGTCATCGCGCCGTCGCCGATCACGGCGATCGAATAGCGGTTGTCGCCTTGCAGCTTGTTGGCGATAGCCATGCCGAGCGCCGCCGAAATCGACGTGCTGGAATGCGCGGTGCCGAAGGTGTCGTATTCGGACTCGGCGCGGCGCGGAAAGCCGGAAATGCCGCCGAACTGGCGCAGCCCGGGCATCTGATCGCGTCGGCCGGTCAGGATCTTGTGCGGATACGTCTGATGACCGACGTCCCAGACGATTCGGTCATTAGGCGTATCGAACACATAGTGCAACGCGATCGTCAGCTCGACCGTGCCCAGATTGGACGACAGATGGCCGCCCGTCTGGGACACGCTGTCGAGCACGTAGGCTCGCAGCTCGTCGGCCAGCGGTTGCAGTTGGCGGCGATCCAGGGCGCGCAAATCGGCCGGATCGTCGATGGTTTTCAGCAAGTCGTACATCGTCGTCCCATTTTAGGAAAACTGGCGTGATTCGTTCGGCGCGATTGTTTCGGATTTGGCCGGTCGCGCCGTGGGGTTCGTCACGCGTTCAACAATCAATTCACCCGGTTCACAACCAGATCGGCAAGCTCGGCCAGACGCTGGCCACGCGCGCCGAACGGCTGGATCGCGGCGTGCGCGTCGCGGCCGAGCCGCGTGGCGAGCTCACGCGACGCATCGAGCCCGATGATCGACACATAAGTGGGCTTGTCGTGCTGCGCGTCCTTGCCGGCGGTTTTGCCGAGCGTGGCGGAATCGGCGGTGACGTCCAGGATGTCGTCGACGACCTGGAAGGCGAGGCCGATCGCGGCCGCATACTGGTCCAGCGACGTCAAGGCGTCCGCGCCGGGATGCGTGCCCGCGAGCGCGCCCATGCGCACCGACGCGCGCAACAGCGCACCGGTTTTCTTGCGATGCATTGTCTCAAGTTCAGGGCGCGACAGCTTGCGGCCGACGCTTTCCAGATCGATCGCCTGCCCGCCGGCCATGCCGAGCGAGCCGCTCGCAACCGCCAGTTCGCGCACGAGCGCGGCTTGCTGGGCATCGTTCAGACCATTGCCTTCGGTCGTCAGCGCGACGAACGCCTGCGATTGCAGCGCGTCACCGACGAGCAGTGCCGTCGCTTCGTCATATTGGATGTGTACGGTAGGCTTGCCGCGACGTAATGCGTCGTCATCCATGGCAGGCATGTCGTCATGCACCAACGAATAGACGTGAATCATTTCGAGCGCGGCGCTCGCCGCTTCGGCGGCGTGCGCGCTCGCGCCGGTCAGTTCGCCCGCCGCGTGGACGAGCAGCGGCCGCACGCGCTTGCCGCCGCCCAGCACCGCATAGCGCATGGCCTCGTGCAGGCGCGCCGGCGCGATGTCCGTGCCCGGCAGATAGTGTTCGAGCGCCGTCTCGACGCGATCGAGCGTCGCGCGCATCCATTGATCGAAGGTCATAGGTCGTCGTCCCCGTTGTCGTTAGTCGCTCCGGCACCCTGGGTGGCGCGCTGTACCTCGGCGGGCAACGGCTTAAGCGTCTCGCCATCGAGAACGCGTACCTGCTGCTCGACCTTTTCAAGTTGTTGTTGGCAAAAGCCGACAAGCGCTGCGCCGCGGCGGTATGCCGCAAGCGATTCTTCGAGGCTCAGCGCGCCTTCTTCCATGCGCGCGACGAGCGATTCGAGTTCTGCCAGCGCTGCCTCGTAGTTCTCCGGAAGCTGCGCGGCGTCCGCGCTCTGCGCGCTCGTGCCGGTTTGCTCGCCTGTTTCCTGGACAGCGGTCTTCGCCATGAATCGTGGATGTTCAATTGAATATTTGGAACCAAGTCGCACATTCTACGGCAAAAGCCAATATTTCGACCCGCATCCCGTCCAGGCGGAACCGCTAAGGCTGCTTTCCGGCATTGTCCGCCAAACGCCGCAGCGCGTGCGATCCGCGCACTTTGACGCGGCGATTGTGCGGAACTCTCGCGACAATTTATACCCAAATCAACACCTTAAGCACCCCAAAAATGGGGATTTCGGTATAATCGCGGGCTCCCTAAATCGAATCTTCGATGGTTGGGTTGTTCACTGCTTTCACGTTTTCATCGGGAGTGGGAATGTCCAATCTGAGCAATGCATTGCAGCTGAATGCCATTCACAGTCAGTTGCCGGTCACGGCTTATTTTGACGAAGCGCTTCTTACGCGCGAACTCGACACACTTTTCAAGCAAGGTCCACGCTACGTCGGGCACGAACTCATGGTTCCCGACGCGGGAAACTATTTCGCGCTTCCGGGCGAAGGCGAAGGGCGCGTGCTCGTCCGTAATCGGCAGAACAGTATCGAACTGCTGTCGAACGTATGCCGCCATCGCCAGGCGATCATGCTCAATGGCCGCGGCAGCGCGGACAACATCGTCTGTCCGCTGCATCGCTGGACCTACGATCTCGACGGTCAACTGCTCGGCGCGCCGCATTTCGCGGACAAACCCTGCCTGAACCTCGGCAAGACTTCGCTGCAGAACTGGCAAGGCCTGCTCTTCGAATCGGAGGGCCGCAACGTCGCCGCGGATCTCGCGAGACTTGGCACGGCAAGGCATTTCGATTTTTCGGGCTTCATGTTCGATCACGTCGAAGTGCACGAGTGCAACTACAACTGGAAGACCTTCATCGAGGTTTATCTGGAGGACTATCACGTCGCGCCGTTCCATCCGGGACTCGGCAGCTTCGTGTCGTGCGACAACCTCGAATGGGAATTCGGCGACTGGTACAGCGTGCAGACCGTCGGCGTGCACAAGAATCTGGAAAAGCCGGGCAGCCCGACCTATCGCAAGTGGCACGACGAAGTCCTGCGTTTTCGCAACGGCGCGCCGCCCGAATTCGGCGCGATCTGGATGGTCTATTACCCGGGCCTGATGATCGAGTGGTATCCGCACGTGCTGGTCGTGTCGTGGCTCATTCCGCAAGGCACGCAAAAGACGACGAACATCGTCGAGTTCTATTACCCCGAGGAAATCGCGCTCTTCGAGCGTGAGTTCATCGAGGCGGAACGCGCCGCGTATATGGAAACCGCGCTCGAAGACGACGAAATCGCCGAACGCATGGACGCCGGCCGCCGCGCGCTGATGTCGCGCGGCGAAAATCAGGTCGGGCCGTATCAGAGTCCGATGGAATCCGGCATGCAGCATTTCCACGAGTTCTTGCGGCATCAACTCGGGGCTATCTGAACGCGCTTGCGGGTTTGCCTTCGGACATAGGAAAAGACGGGCTTTCGGGCCCGTTTTTTCTTTTAGACTATTGGCTCATCCCCGCATTGCAAGCGCCGCTTCAGGAGCCGTCATGCCGCACACTCACTACACCACGCTCATTTCGGCGACCAATCTCGCCGAACGGCTCGCCGCCGCGCCCGGCAGCGTGCTCGTCTTCGATTGCCGCTTCGATCTCGCCGCGCCCGAATCGGGCGAAACGGCCTATGCGCAAGGGCATATTCCCGGCGCGCACTATCTCCATCTGGATCGAGATCTGTCCGGCGTCAAGACCGGCACGAACGGGCGTCATCCTTTGCCGGAGCGCGCCGCCCTCGTCGCCAAGCTGGCGAGCTTTGGTCTGAACGAAGGCCAGCAAGTGGTCGCCTACGATGCGCACGGCGGCATGTACGCCGCGCGTCTATGGTGGCTTCTGCGCTGGCTCGGACACGATTCCGTCGCGCTGCTCGATGGCGGCCTGCAGGCTTGGGAAGCCGCGGGCAGTTCGCTCGACACCGCCGTGCCGCCGAAAACACAGGGCACATTCAAGGCCGGCGCGCCGCTTCAGGTGACGATCGATGCCCAGGCAATCGAGCGCAGCATCGGCACGCGCGATCATCTGCTCATCGATGCGCGCGCCGCCGACCGCTATCGCGGCGAGAACGAGACGATCGATCCCGTCGGCGGGCACATTCCCGGCGCGCTGAATCATTTCTTCAAGAACAATCTGACGGCGGAAGGCCGCTTCAAGACCGCGCACGAACTGCGCGAGACGTTCAGCTCGCTCGTCGGCACGACGCCGGCGGACCGCATCGTCCTGCAATGCGGCTCGGGCGTAACGGCATGCCACAACGTGCTCGCGATGGAGATCGCCGGCCTGCACGGCGCGGCGCTCTATCCCGGCTCGTGGAGCGAGTGGAGCGCCGATCCGGGCCGGCCGGTTGCGACCGGCGCGAACCCTTAAGCGTCGTTATTTGACGCCGTGCTCGCGGAACCACGCGAGCGCGCGCTTCCAGCCGTCCTCGGCATCGGCCTTGCGATAGCTCGGCCGATAATCCGCGAAGAACGCATGCGGCGCGTTGTCGTACACGACGAACTGCGAGTTACTCGCGGGCGGCGGGTCGTTGGCGAGCGCCTGAGCCATCTGCTCGATCGTGTCCTGCGGAATGCTCTGATCCTGCCGGCCATAGAGCCCGAGCACCGGCACCTTGATCTGGCTCGCGAGGTCGATCGGATTGGTCGGCGTGTTCTCGGTCTTGTTGCCAGCGAGCCGCCCGTACCACGCCACCGCGGCCTTCAAGTTGGGATTGTGCTCGGCATAGAGCCACGCGATGCGTCCGCCCCAGCAGAACCCCGTTATGCCCACGCGCTTCGGATCGCCGCCGTGCTCGCCCGCCCATTTGACCGTCTGATCGATGTCGGAGATCACCTGCGAATCGGGCACTTTCGACACGAGTTGCTCGTTGAGTTGCTGCATCGACTTGTAGGCCGATGCATCGCCCTGACGCGTGTAGAGATCGGGCGCGATGGCGAGATAACCCAGCTTCGCGAAGCGCCGGCACACGTCTGCAATATGCTCGTGGACGCCGAAAATCTCGTGAATCACGATGATGACCGGCAGATGCGTCTTGCCCTTCGGTTGCGCGCGGTACGCGGGCACGAGCGTGCCGTCCGCGCCGCGTATGCCGATGGCGCCGGCTTCCAGCCCGTTACTGTCGGTATGAATGGTTTGCGCGGACACCGGCAGCACGGCGGCCGCGAAGCCGGTGCCGAAGGTCGCCTTGATGAAATTGCGCCGGTTGAACGGGACGTGCGGAATGAGGCTGTCGACTTCTGGGTCTAGCATACGAAGCTCCCGCGGCAAGGCCGTCGCCGCGTGTGCTGGATCGCGCGACGGCGTGGATCGTTGAAATCCGCGCGACGTGTTCGAGGCGTCACGACGCGCGGTGCTGCCCGACGGCGAAAGGGCAAGCGAACGAAATGCGTCGCCTTCTCGCGCGCCGCCCATTCTAAACAGCTTTCAACGAACGACGCAGGCGTTCTATTCCGTGTCAGTGCAGCTTGACGCGCGGCGCGGTGGAGCGGCGCAGCCAGTGCGCGACGGTATCGAGCACCATGCGCGCATAGCCGTGCAGCGCGGCCACGTGCAGGCGATACAGCGACATGTACATGAAGCGCGCGAAGAGCCCTTCGATCAGCATGTTGCCGCCGATCAGCCCACCCATCAGACTGCCGACCGCGCTGTAATGGCCGAGCGACACCAGCGAGCCGAAATCGCGATACGTGTACTCGCGCAGCGGCTTGCCCTGCAGCATCCGCTCGAACGACTTGAACAAAAAACTCGCCTGCTGATGCGCGGCCTGCGCGCGCGGCGGCACGTTGCGCTCGTTGCCGGGCCACGGACACGCGGCGCAATCGCCGAGTGCGAAGACGTTATCGTCGGCTTCGGTTTGCAGCGTGCGGCGCACGACGAGCTGGCCGAGACGATTGGTGGGAAGACCGTCGAGATTGTCGAGGATCGCGGGCGCCTTGATGCCCGCCGCCCAGACCGTGAGATCCGCGCGAATCGTCTTGCCGCTCGCCGTGTGGATCGTATCGCGCGATACCTGCGCGACCGTTTCGCCCGTCATCAGCTTCACGCCGAGCTTGGTCAGCAGTTCCGCCGTCGCGCTGGACACGCGCTCCTGCAACGCGGGCAGAATGCGCGGCCCGGCCTCGATCAGCACGATGCCGATATCGTGCTTCGGATCGAGCTTGTGCAATCCGTATGCGGAAAGCACTTGCGCGGTGTTGCGCAATTCCGCCGACAATTCGACGCCTGTTGCGCCCGCGCCGACGATCGCCACCTGAATGCGCGGCACGGGATCGACGCCCGGATCTTCCTCGACTTCGTCCACGCCCGCCGCGACAGGCTCCGGCGCGAAGTGTTCCGCGCGCATGCAGGCAGCGATCAGGCGCTTGCGGAAGAGTTCCGCCTGCCCGACCGTATCGAGCGCAATCGAGTTCTGCTGCGCGCCTTCGACGCCGAAGAAATGCGTCGTGCTGCCGATCGCGATGACGAGCGTGTCGTACTCCAGCTCGCGTTCGGGCAGAAGTTCGCCTGCTTCTTCATCGCGCAACGCACCGATCGTGATGCGCCTCGTCGCACGATTCAGTCCGACGAGTTCGCCCTGCTGAAATTCGAAGCCGTGCCACAAGGCTTGCGCCGCGTATTCGAGCTCTTGCGTGAACGGGTCCATGCTGCCCGCTGCGACCTCATGCAGGAGCGGCTTCCAGATATGCGTCGGATTGCGGTCGACGAGCGTGACTTGCGCTTTCGGCGGCGCTTTGCCATCCGTCGAGCCGAAGCGGTCGCCGAGACGAGTTGCGAGTTCGAGGCCGCCAGCGCCTCCGCCGATGATGATGAAGCGATGCATGGAACTCTCCCTGTGTTTTTATATTCGATCGGCCTTCGTGCTTATCTTCCTCGATTGAACATTGTGCGGAGCTTCGATGACAGTCACAAGCGCGTCACCGAGATGTCGGACATATGCGACATGTGCCGCATATGTCTTGCGCAAAGAATTTCAGTGCGCCTTCAGTGCGCTTCTTCCCAGTTATTGCCGACGCCGACTTCCGCAACGAGCGGCACCTTCAGCTTCGCGACGCCGCACATCAGTTCAGGTAAGCGCTTCCTGACCTCGGGCAGCGCCTCCTCGGGCACTTCGAGCACGAGTTCATCGTGTACCTGCATGATCATTTTCGCGCCCATGCCCGACGCTTCGAGCCAGTCCTGCACGGCGATCATGGAGAGCTTGATGAGATCGGCGGCCGTGCCCTGCATCGGCGCGTTGATCGCGGCGCGTTCCGCCGCCTGCCGACGCGGCCCGCTGCCGCCATTGATCTCGGGTAGCCAGAGCCGCCGGCCGAACACGGTCTCGACGAAGCCATTCGCCTTCGCGATCACGCGCGTGTTCTCCATGTACGCGGCAACGCCGGGATAACGCGCGAAATAGCGGTCGATATAGAGCTTCGCCGCATCGCGCGTGATGCCGAGATTCGACGCGAGTCCGAACGAACTCATGCCATAGATCAGGCCGAAATTGATGACCTTCGCGATGCGGCGCTGATCGTGATCGACTTCGAGCGGCGTCACGCCGAACACTTCCGAAGCCGTCGCGCGATGCACGTCTTCGCCTTCCTTGAAAGCGCGCATCAGCGATCCGTCGCCGGAGATATGCGCCATGATGCGCAGTTCGATCTGCGAATAATCAGCCGATACGATCTTGCAGCCGGGCGATGCAATGAACGCTTCGCGAATGCGCCGCCCTTCGCCCGTGCGCACCGGAATGTTCTGCAGGTTCGGCTCGTTCGACGACAAACGCCCCGTCACCGCGACGGCCTGCGCATAGTTCGTATGCACGCGTCCCGTCGATGCGTTGACCATGCGCGGCAGCTTGTCCGTGTAGGTGGACTTGAGCTTGGACAGCCCGCGATGTTCGAGCAGCACCTTCGGCAGCGGATAGTCATCCGCGAGCTTCTGCAGCACTTCTTCATCGGTGGAAGGCGCGCCGCTCGGCGTTTTCTTCACGACCGGCAGTTGCAGCTTCTCGAAGAAGATCTGGCCGATCTGTTTCGGCGAGCCGAGATTGAACTCGCCGCCCGCGAGTTCGTAAGCCTGCGCCTGCAAATCGATGAGACGCTTGCCGATCTCGTTGCTCTGCGTTTCGAGCCGCGCGCGATCGATCAGGACTCCGTTGCGTTCCATCTTGCGCAGCACGCGCGAAGTCGGCATTTCGATGTCGCGATACACGCGCAACAAGCCTTCCTCCTGAGCCACTTGCGGATAGAGCGCAAGATGCAGACGCAGCGTGATATCGGCGTCTTCGGCAGCATAAGCCGAGGCCTGGTCGAGCGGCACTTCATCGAAACCGATCTGCGATGCGCCCTTGCCGGCGACGTCTTCGTACTTGATCGTCTTCACGCCGAGATGGCGCAACGCGAGGTTGTCCATATCGTGCGGACGATGCGATTCGAGCACGTACGATTGCAGCAGCGTGTCGTGCTCGACGCCGCGCATCTCGATGCCGTAATTGGCGAGCACCTGCTCGTCGTACTTCAGATGTTGACCGACCTTTTTCTTCGATGCATCTTCGAGCCACGGCTTGAGCTTCGCGAGCACTTCGTCGCGCGGCAACTGCTCGGGCGCGTCCGGCCCGCGATGCGCGACCGGAATATAAGCCGCATGCCCCGGCTCGATCGAGAACGACATGCCGACGATCTGCGCGGTCATCGGATCGAGTGACGTGGTCTCGCTATCGAAGGACGTGATCTGCGCCTCGTCTATGCGCTTGAGCCACGCATCGAACTGCTCCCACGTCTGCACGGTCTCGTAGTGATGCACGATTTCGGTGACTTCGGCGGGCGGCGTATCGGTCGGGCCTTCGACGGCATCGGCGATTTCGATTTCGCGCAGCCATGTCTTGAAGCCATGACGCATGAACACGTCGCGCAGTTCGTCACGCGATTCGGGACGCGTGACGAGCGTATCGTCGATGGACTCGATCTGCGAAGCGAGGTCGCATTCGGTGTGCACGGTAACGAGCTTTCTCGCCATCGGCAGGAAGTCCAGAGCCTTGCGCAGATTGTCTCCTACCGCACCCTTGATCTCGCTCGCATGTTCTACGATGCCATCAAGGGTGTCGTATTGCGTGAGCCACTTGAGCGCTGTCTTCGGACCGCATTTTTCGACGCCCGGCACGTTATCGACGGTATCGCCGATGAGCGACAAATAGTCGACGATACGCTCCGGCGGCACACCGAACTTCGTGAGCACGCCGGCGCGGTCGAGCGTTTCGTTGGTCATCGTATTGATGAGGGTGACATGATCCGTCACGAGCTGAGCCAGATCCTTGTCGCCCGTCGACACGATCACCTTCATGCCGCGCTTCTCGGCTGCGACCGCGAGCGTGCCGATGACGTCGTCCGCTTCGACGCCTTCGATCATCACGAGCGGCCAGCCGAGCGCGCGCACGGCGACGTGAATCGGTTCGATCTGGCGGGAGAGGTCTTCCGGCATCGAGGGGCGGTTGGCCTTGTATTCGGCGTACCAGTCGTCGCGAAAAGTCTTGCCTTTGGCATCAAATACGCACGCGCTATACTCTGCATTGATTTCGCGCCGCAAGCGCCGCAGCATGTTGATCATTCCATACAGAGCGCCGGTGGGCCCGCCGTCGGGGCCTCGTAAGTCCGGCATTGCATGATAGGCCCGGTACAAGTAACTAGAACCGTCGACCAATAGCAGGGTCTTACCTTCAAGACTTAGTTCTTCAGGCATTATGAACAAGAGAAAAGTGATTCCGAGTCTGCGATCGCTCGCAGATCAAGAGCGCGCGACGGCCAAGAAGGCTCGCGCATCGTGGCAGATGTTCACGATTATGGCAGAGTTTATCGAGGCGACCGAGTACCTCTCGGAGATCCGCCCTGCCATCAGCATCTATGGTTCGGCGCGTCTGAAACCGGAGTCGCCGTACTATCAGCGCACGATCGAAATCGCGCAGAAATTCTCCGACGCGGGCTTCGCCGTCATTTCGGGCGGCGGGCCGGGCATCATGGAAGCGGCGAACAAGGGCGCGCACGCGGGCAAATCGCCTTCGGTGGGCTTGAATATCGAGCTGCCGCACGAGCAATCGGGCAACCAGTGGCAGGATATCTCGCTGCGCTTCCGTCACTTCTTCACGCGCAAGGTCACGTTCGTGAAGAACTCGGACGCGGTCGTGGTGATGCCAGGCGGCTTCGGCACGCTGGATGAACTCGCCGAAGTGCTCACGCTCATTCAGACGAAGAAGTCGCGTCACGTGCCTATCGTGCTCGTCGGCGCGGAGTTCTGGGCCGGGCTGCTCGACTGGTTCAAGAACACGCTCCTGACCAACGGCGTGATCAGCCCGAAGGATCTGGATCTGATGCAGGTGATCGACGATCCGGATCAGGTGCTGGAGGCCGTGCTTCGCTTCTATGAAGATCGTGAGGAATCGGTCGAGCAGCCGGCGGAAAGCAAGTCGGACGAAGACCGGATGTTCTATCTGTGATCGAGATACGGTGCGAGCGGTTTCGCGAACCGCTCGCACCGTATCAAGCTGAAGGCATCACTGGAACGCGACTTCCGCGAAGCTGCGCAACTTCCGGCTATGCAGCCTCGACAAGCCGTTCTCTCGCAGCAACTCCATCGCCTTGACCCCGATCTGCAAATGCTGGTCCACTTGCGCACGATAAAACTGATCGGCCATTCCGGGCAGCTTCAACTCGCCATGCAGCGGTTTGTCGGAGACGCATAGCAACGTCCCGTAGGGCACGCGGAAACGGAAGCCATTCGCGGCAATGGTTGCGCTTTCCATATCGAGCGCCACCGCGCGGCTTTGCGACAACCGCCGCACCGGCTCGCGATGATCGCGCAATTCCCAGTTACGGTTGTCGACGCTCGCAACGGTACCCGTGCGCATCACGCGCTTCAGTTCGACGCCTTCGAGTTGCGTCACCTGCGCGACCGCGCGCTCCAGCGCGACCTGCACTTCCGCGAGCGCGGGCACCGGCACCCACAGCGGCAAATCGTCGTCGAGCACGTGATCTTCGCGCACATAACCATGCGCGAGCACGTAGTCGCCCAAACGCTGCGTATTGCGCAAGCCCGCGCAGTGCCCGAGCATGATCCACGCATGTGGGCGCAGCACCGCGATGTGATCCGTGATCGTCTTCGCGTTCGACGGCCCCACGCCGATGTTCACCATCGTGATACCGCTGCCGTCCGCGCGTTTCAGGTGATACGCGGGCATCTGCGGCAGACGGGCGGCTTGCGAGCCTTCTTCCGGCTGCTCGCCGAGATTCGCGTTATACGTGATGACATCGCCCGGTTCGACGAACGACGAATACTCGCTGCGATACGCGCGCGTTTCCTCGTCGTCGGCGCGCGACATCATCGTGCGGCCGAGCTTCACGAACTCGTCGATATAGAACTGGTAGTTCGTATACAGCACGTAGTTCTGAAAATGCGTGGGCGACGTCGCCGTGTAGTGCCTCAACCGATGCAGCGAGAAATCGACGCGCGCCGCCGTGAAGAGCGCGAGCGGATGCGGCTCGCCCGGACCCGGCTCATACGTGCCGTTGACGATGCGATCGTCGAGCAGCGCGAGGTCGGGCGTATCGAAGATGTTGCGCATCGCGAGCAGCCGGTCGCGGTCGAGATCGCCTTCGAGATGAATGCCTTCGGCGAACGCGAAGTGAATCGGAATGGGATGCGCGGACACGCCGACTTCAAGGCCCACGTGATGGTTTTTCGTCAGCAGTCGCAACTGCTCGCGATAGTAGTCGCCGAAAAGATCGGGACGTGTCAGCGTCGTTTCGTAGATGCCCGGCCCCGCCACGAAGCCATATGAGCGCCGCGAATCGATCTGCGAGTTGAGCTCGGTGCGCACGCGCACGAACGGATAGCAGGCGCGCACGCGATGCGTGAACTGCTCGTTGCGACGATAGCGCGCGAACGCATCGCGCAGAAATGCGGTATTCGCTTCATAGATAGCCGACAGACGCGCCACGGCCGCGGCGGGATCTTCGAAGGATTCGGTTGGAAAATCGTTGGCGGGTGTGCCCTGCGTGCTTTGAGTCCGGTCGTTTGTCATGATCTTGTGTCTTTCTACAATGCCCTCGTAATGAATCGACATTAACACGGAAGAATGCGCGATCCATGAAGTCCCTCTTTGTGTGAGTGCGTGCGAACACGCCTCGCAACACCTTTTTGTCTTTCGAAGTCAAAATCAGCGAAAGCGGCGCAAAATAAGGCGTTGGCTCCGCGCTCGCCGCTCAGTCAGCAATCGTTTTGTTAGAATCCGGCCATCGCCTGGAGAATCATCATGAAGCCGCACCTTTGCGCCGCCGTCGCGGCAGTCCTCGCCGCAGCAAGCGTCGCCGCATTCGCGCAGCCGGCGCAGCAGGCCGCCAACGCAGCACCTCAACCGGCCGCGCAGAAGATGTCGCCGGAAGAAGCCGCGGGCCTGCCCGATCTGAAAGCCATCAACCGTCCGCCCGCGAACGTCAGCTCGAAAGTCGAGATTTCGCCGCCGCGCACCCCGAGCTATCACGAACTGAGCACCAACGGCACCGAAATCACCGAGTTTCGCGACAAGGGCAAGCCCGTCGAAATCGACGTGCGTTCGAATTTCGGCACGCGCTATCAGATGAGCGCACCGGCCGACACATCGCCGCAAGTGCGCGACAACGGCAAGGCAAGTACGCGCCTGCCGTCGATCAACCTGCATTATTGATCTCGTAAAAATGGCTTCGGACCCGCTCCTTCCGGGCGGGTCGCGGCGCTGTGGCTGCATGCCCGGCGCCACTCTTCACAGGCCCGCTTCTGGCCGTCCAACCTGACCGACGTTTCCCGCATGGCCGTCTTTACTCCCGTCACCAACGCCGATCTCGGCGACTGGCTGCAAGACTTCGATCTCGGCGATGTCGTCGAATTTCGCGGCATTCAGTCGGGCATCGAGAACAGCAATTTCTTTCTCACGACGACGCACGGCGAGTACGTGCTCACGATCTTCGAGAATCTCACGGCGACGCAACTGCCGTTTTATCTCGATCTGATGCGCCATCTCGCGTCGCATCGCGTGCCCGTGCCCGATCCGATGCCGCGCCGCGACGGCTCGCTCTTCGGCCTGCTGCACGGCAAGCCCGCGTCGATCGTGACGAAACTAGAGGGCGCGCCCGAACTCGCGCCGACGCCCGCGCATTGCATCGAAGTGGGGCAAATGCTCGCGCGCCTGCACCTCGCCGGACGCGACTTCTCGCAGCATCAGCCGAATCTGCGCAGCCTTTCGTGGTGGCAGCAAAAGGCGCCGTCGATCGTCGAATTTCTGAGCCGCGAGCAGCGCGAATTATTCGACGATGAACTCGCGCATCAGGCTGCATTCTTCGGCTCGGCGGATTACGCGTCGCTGCCAGAAGGCCCGTGCCATTGCGATCTGTTCCGCGACAATGTGCTGTTCGCGCACGGCCGCGAGCACGCGCGCCTCGGCGGCTTCTTCGATTTCTACTTCGCGGGCATCGACAAGTGGCTTTTCGATGTCGCCGTGACGGTGAACGACTGGTGCATCGACCTCGCCACCGGCGTGCTCGATCCCGCGCGCGTCGATGCGATGCTGCGCGCCTATCAGACGGTGCGTCCGTTCACGCCCGCCGAAGAGCGTCACTGGAACGACATGCTGCGCGCCGGCGCCATGCGCTTCTGGGTCTCGCGCCTTTTCGACTTTCATCGTCCGCGCGAAGCGCAGATGCTCAAAGCCCACGATCCCGGCCATTTCGAACGCATTCTGCACGAACGCGTCAAAGCCGCTTCTCCCGACAATCGATAACCAGCGACATGCAACTGATCGAAGTTCCAGCCAAGACCGGCTACGTGTGGTTCCGTCAAGGCATCTGGCTGTTCCGCCGCAACCCGTTTGCTTTTCTCACGGTGTTCTTCGCGTACCTGTTCGTGATGACGCTGATTTCGCGCGTGCCGCTCGTCGGCCCGTTGTTGCCGCTGCTCTTCATTCCGGGCATCGCCGTCGGCTTCATGGCGGCGTGCCGCAACACGATCGCGGGCAAGCCCGTCTGGCCGACCGTTCTCGTCGACGGATTCCGTTCTTACGGCAGCGTCGTCGCGCGCAGACTGCTCGCGCTGGGCGCGCTGTACATCGTCGCGATGATGCTGATCTTCGCGGCGTCGGCGCTTGTGGACGGAGGCACGCTGCTCAACATCATGATGGGCGACGGTCCCGCCGGCGATCCGGAGACCGTCGCCGCGAGCTTCAGCCCGCTCGCGGTGCTCGTCGCGATGGCGTGCTATCTGCCGGTCGCGATGCTGTTCTGGTTCGCGCCGGTTCTCGTCGCATGGCACGACGTGCCGCCCGCGAAGGCGCTGTTCTTCAGCCTCGTCTCGTGCTGGCGCAACCGCGGCGCGTTCATTTTTTACGGCGTGCTGTGGATCGCCATCGCGCTCGCGGTTTCGTTCGGCCTCACGGCGCTGATGCAGGCGCTCGGCGCGGGGCAGGAAGTGGCGCTCGCGGTGCTGATGCCGGCATCGATCATCGTCACGACCGCGCTGTATTGCTCGTTCTACGCAACCTATCGCGGGTGTTTTGGCGTGCAGTCTCCCGACACGCCGGACATTCCCGACGTGACCGACACGCCCAGCGCCTGACCGGATGTCGCGCTCCATGAACGGGCGCGACAATAGTTCGTGCGCGAAGCATTGCACGTACACTAGCGAGATCGGCCGTTCCGGCCCATCCGCCGCGCCTTTGTCATGACTTCGTCAAACGCTTTGCCCGAGTTTCCGCTCGAACTCGATCAGCAGTTGTGCTTCGCGCTCTATTCGACCTCGCTCGCGATGACGAAGGCGTACAAGCCACTGCTGGAGAAGCTCGCGCTGACGTATCCGCAATACCTGACGATGCTCGTGCTCTGGGAAGCCGACGACCTCACGGTGAAGGAAATCGCCGCGCGGCTCTCGCTCGACTCCGCGACGATGACGCCGTTGCTCAAGCGCCTGGAAGCGCAGGGTTATGTCGAGCGCGTGCGCGGCGTCGAGGACGAGCGTCAGGTTCATATCCGCTTGACGAACGCCGGCAGCGCGCTCAAACAATCCGCGCGCGCGATTCCGAACGAAATCTACTGCGCCTCGGGTTCCGACGTCGACGCGATGCTGCGCCTGCGCGGCGATCTGGTGCGGCTACGCGCATCCCTCACCGAATATCTCGGCCACTGACTCGCATTGATAGCGACGCCCTAACAGCGGGATCGTTATATTTTAATTTGTACACTAATTATTATCGCGATATATTTAGCGCCGTGGTGAACGCAACATCGATCTGACAACCGCAACACACGGAGAGAAATGATGAGCATCCTGTACAAGGCAACGGCGACGAGCACCGGCGGGCGCGACGGCCGCGCGATTTCCTCGGACGAGCAACTGAACGTGAAACTGAGCGCCCCGAAGGAACTGGGTGGGTCCGGCGCGGCCGGCACGAATCCAGAGCAATTGTTCGCCGCGGGCTATTCGGCGTGCTTCCTTTCAGCGATGAAGTTCGTCGCGGGCCAGCAAAAGTTCGCAGTTCCGGCCGATACAACCGTGACAGCCGACGTAGGCGTCGGACCTATCGATGCAGGCGGCTTCAAGCTGGATATCGAATTGCGCGTTTCGCTGCCGGGGCTCGACGCGACGGAAGCTCAGTCGCTGGTCGATGCCGCGCACAAGGTTTGTCCGTACTCGAACGCAACGCGCAACAACGTGGATGTGCGCGTGAAGGTCATCTAACGCAAAGCGAGCGGAAACGAAAATGCCGGCCTTAGCCGGCATTTTCAACTTTGCGTCGTGGGGAAAACACCGGTAATCGACTGGCGTTTAACCTTCAAAAGCTTAGTTCGACATCCACGACGGATGACGACCCGCCGCACGCTGATCCAGCCTCTTCATACGATATTCGAGATCGTAGATGTCAGTTGCTTCGGCAAGATAAGCGTCGTCGCGAGCGCGATCGCGCTGGTCGGCGGACTTGGTCAGGAACAGGAAAAGGCGGCTGATCAGAAACATGGTGGACCTCGCTTGAATACTAGGGTTACTACCTATGAGACAGATTATAGGGTAATCCCTGATCAAACACCAGCCCTAAACGCTAGAACGCTGATACTAAAGACTAAATTACAACACTCGAAACGCCGGACGTCGGACTTCAGGCGACGTATGCGTTGCGCGCCGCCTCGGCCGGACGCCGTTGGTGCTTGAAGAACTCCCACATCACCGCCGACGAGTCGGGGCCCTTCGACGAGTGAAACGCCACGGTATCGTCGCCGCCCGCCCACGAATGGCCGAGGCCGCGCACGATCGACGTCTTCACGACGCGCCGGCCACTCTTGAAATAATCCGTGACGACACCGTCCGAATGCGCTTCCTCACGCGTCTCGCCCGCGCGACGGTTGCCCGCCGCGTCGATGAAGCCGTTCAGCCGCAGAAACTGCTTGGCAAGCTGCTCGGCGTTCGCGGCTGTCACCACCGAATCCAGTTCTCCGTGCGTGATGATCGCCGGCATGCCCGGATAGTTACGAACGTCGACGGCCGCGTCGATCAGCGCGACAGGATCGCCACGGGCGCCGCGGCGCATAACGTCCATCGCGCCAATGGCCGAACGCGCCTCGCCGAAGACCACGCCCGAATGCAGGCCGACGGCCGCGAACACATGCGGATAACGCACGGCGAGCAGCGCCGCGAGTCCCGCGCCGGCGGACATGCCCGCGAGGTAGACGCGCTCCGGATCGAGATCGTGCTCCTCGACCATCGCGCTCACGAGCGACACGACAGACGCGGCCTCGCCGCCGCCTCCGCTGCCGGAATCGTCATACCAGCGCCAACAGCGATGCGGGTGATCGTGCTTCGACTGTTCGGGATAGAGCACCGCGAATCCGTACCGGTCGGCAAGCAGATTGATGCGTGTGCCTTGCGCGAATTCGTCCGCGTTCTGCTTGCAACCGTGCAGCATCACGACAAGCGGCATCGGCTCGCCGCTGGTTTTCGGCGGCATATAGAGCGCGTACGACATGTGATTGATGATGCGGCCGGTCGTCGG
>NZ_FCOJ02000006.1 GCF_001545035.1 Caballeronia glebae | reverse complement strand
GCCCGGCTTCGCGCTCGCCGCCTTCGACGTGACGCACTGGCGCGAGCGCGAAGCGGCGCTCATCCACACGCTCAATCACGACGCGCTGACCGGCCTCGACAACCTCATCGCGCTGAAGGCCGCGATCGGCGCGGCGCAGGACGAAGCCGATCTCACGCGCACGCACGCGGGACTCGTGCTGCTCGACATCGACGATTATCAGCGCATCAACCGCGCGCTCGGCTACGACGCCGGCGACGAGCTTCTGCGCGAGACCGCGCGGCGCATCCAGCATACGGCCGGATTTGGCGAGCGCGTCGCGCGCGTGGCCGGCGACGAATTCGCCGTGCTGCTGCCCGCCGGCACCACGGCGGAACTCGCCGAAAGTCTCGGGCGGCGCCTGCTCACCGCGATCGCGCAGCCGTACCGGCATCGCGGGCAGCACACGCATTTGTCGGCGAGCGTTGGCGTCGCGCTGTATCCGGATCAGGCGGCCAAGCACGCGAAGAGCGGCGCGCAGACGAACCTTCTGCGCATGGCCGACCACGCGCTCTCGCAGGCAAAAGAATCCGGCGGCAACGCGCTCGTTTTCCACACGATCGACAACAACCCCGCCGACGCCGAGCGCCTGAAGCTCGAAGCGGACCTCTACGAAGCCGTGCGCAACGGCGAGTTCTCGCTCTACTTCCAGCCGATCACGAAGATCCGCACGGGCGCGGTGGTCGGCGTGGAAGCGCTGATGCGCTGGAATCATCCGGTGCACGGGCTCGTGCCGCCGTCGACGTTCATTCCGCTCGCGGAATCCATCGGCCTCATCAACTATCTGGGCAACTGGGTGCTGAAGGCCGCGTGCATGCAGATCACGCAATGGGATGCGATCGGTATCCGGCTCGATTACGTCTCGGTGAACGTGTCGCCGCAGCAGTTCCGCGACAAGCGTTTTACCGCGGCGGTGAAGGAAGCGCTCGCGCTCACCGGCATCGACGCGCGGCGGCTCGTGTTCGAGATCACCGAAAGCCTGCTGATGCACGATCCCGAGGAAGCGACGTGCCTTCTAGAAGCGCTCACGTCGATCGGCATCCGCTTTGCGGTCGACGATTTCGGCACCGGTTATTCGAGCCTCGCCTATTTGCAACGTTTTCCGCTTTCCAAGCTCAAGATCGACCGCAGCTTTGTCGAGAACCTGGTTACATCCCGGAACAATCGCGCGATCGTGAGCGCGGTGGTCGGGCTGGCGCAATCGCTCGGGCTGGAACTGGTTGCCGAAGGCGTCGAAACCGAGGCGCAGCGGGATTTGCTCGCCGAACTCGGGTGCGATCATATTCAGGGCTGGCTCATCTGCCATGCGTTGCCGTCGGACGAACTGGCGCGCTCGTTCCAGTCGAATTCGCTCGTGTTGCACGAGACATTATGAACGGACGAGTGTTCGTGTTTTAATCGAAGCACGCGCCGTAACTACCTAATAACGTGTACATTTCGTTGTTGGGTGCCGGATTGCTGGACCGCCTCGGGTTAGCCGTCGCGTAAACGAACGAGTTCTTATTTTTAGCAATGGCACGCACCAAGGCCGAACTACTGGACAAGTTGTGGTCGCGCATGAGCGAGCGCGGGGATTTCCCCATGCTGTCTCAGGCGCTACGCTCGACCGTGTCCGCGATGAGCGACGACGACCTCGACTTCACGTCTCTCGTGCAAGTCGTGCTGTCGGACGTCGGCCTCACGCAGAAGGTGCTGCGGCTCGCCAACTCGGCGATGTACATCGCGTTCGGCGGCAACATCACCACCGTCACGCGCGCGTTGATGGTGCTCGGCATGGACGCGGTCGGTCATCTCGTCGTCGGGTTGAAGCTCGTCGACCACTTCCATCAGAGCGCGCCGCGCCGTATCGACGCGAAGCTCGAACTGAACCGCACCCTGCTCTCGGGCGCCGTCGCGCGGCAACTCACCGAACACAAGGATCTGCGCTCCGCCGAGGAAGCGGTTGTCTGCACGCTCATGCGGCAGATCGGCAAGCTGCTCGTCGCGTTTTATCTGGAACACGAGTGGGATCAGTTGCGGCGCAAGGCCGCGTCGGAAAACATCCCAGACAGCGCCGCCTGCGCAGCGCTCCTCGGCGTCACCTTCGACGAGATCGGCCTCGAAGCGGCGGACCGCTGGCGGCTGCCCGAGACGATCCGCGAAGGCATGCGCGCAACCGATCCGAACGCGCCCATCGATGAAACCGTGCCGAAGCACGTGCGCTGGCTGCGCGCCATCTCCAACTATTCGACCGAAGTCGCGGACGCGCTCACCGCGCAGAACATGGCCGCGGACGGCCGCGAATCGGTGCTGCTCGATATCGCGAACCGCTACAGCGGCCCGCTCAACACCGGCGCCGACACGCTCACGTCGATGAGCCTCGCGCTCGCGAACGAAGAAGCGAGCGACGGCGTGATGCGCGAGATTTCCGAGCTGCAGGCCAACGCCGATGCAATGGAGCGCGCGAAGGTGTCGGCGGAGGCGCGCATCGGCGCGAGTGTCGCCGATTTGCGCTCGTTGCCGTCGAAGAATGCGCTGGCGCCGGCGCTCGCGCTCGCGTCCGAGTCGATCCTCGGCAGCCTGCATTTGTCGCGCACCGTCGTGTTCATGCGCCAGGCCAACAACGAGTTCCACGCGCGTCTCGGACTCGGCGCGGGCGTCGAGCCGATCCTGCCGCAACTGCGCTTCTCGGCGGAATTCCGGCCCGACGTGTTTCATCTCGCGATCAGCAATCCGGTCGGCATCTTCATCGAGAACGCGCACGACGCGCGCATCGACGCCCGCTTGCCGCGCTGGTACAAGGAAACGCTCGGCGAAGCGCAGGCGTTCGTGCTGCTGCCGGTGAAATCGAACGATACGACCGTCGCGCTGATCTACGGCGACTGGACTTCGCCGCAGCACGTGCGCAAGATCTCGCCGCCCGAGATGAGCGCGCTGAACGAGCTCACGAAGGAGCTGAGCCGTTTTTTTCTTAGCGCGAACTGGAAGGAAGTCGAGCTGATCTGACCGGCTTCCTCCCTGCGCGCATCAGCCTTATTCCCGCTTCAGGATCGCCACGGCCTGTTCGCCGTATCGTACGATATAGCCGCCGTGCGCGCGCTGCCATTCGCGTGCTTCCGGCTCGCTCGCAAACCAGTTCTTTTCGTGATCGTTGAACGCGCCGGCGTCGAGCCGATAGCGGTCGATGATCGCGCCCGGCTGCTTGTCGATGTCGGATTTGCACACGTCCCAGCTTGCGTAGCCGAGTTCGGCGGCGAGCATCGAGAGCACGTGTTTCAGTTGCAGATCGTCGCGGATCGCGTGCAGATCGGCGAGACGCTCCGCGCGCATGACCTTCGCCGCGAGCAGACGGCGCAGGACGGGCATGGACGCGCTCGTATCGCCGTCGCGGGCGTGACGAAGCAGACGCCGCGCGTGTTCGCGCAGATAGGCGCTATTGAAAACTGAAGAAGCGGAAGAAGCGGAAGAAGCGGAAGAAGCGATAGGACAGGATGTAGACCACATGACGTTGTTCCTTTGTTGCGCCGTTCTCGCTGCGGCTATAAAGGTCGACGTTGCGGTTCGATCCAGAGTTGATGCTGCTCGATGCACTGAGAGCAGGTGCGTAAGACTTTCGCGAGACCGGGCGCCCTGCCGCGCCCGTCCGCGATTCTATCCCGATGTTTTACGTCAGGCCAACTGGAATTTTCCGACAAGCGATTTCAGCGCGCGCGCCTGATCGTCGAGCGATTGCGCGGCGGCCGCCGCCTGCTCCACGAGCGCGGCGTTCTGCTGCGTGTTCGCGTCCATCTTCGTGACGGCCTCGCCGATCGACTCGATGCCCGACTTCTGCTCCGCCGATGCCGCCGAAATCTCGCCCATGATGTCGGTGACGCGGCGCACGGCCTTCACGACTTGCTCCATCGTCGCGCCGGCTTCCTGCGCGTAGGTCGAGCCGTCCGACACGCGCGACACCGACGTGCCGATCAAGCCTTTGATCTCCTTGGCCGCCGACGACGAGCGCTGCGCGAGGCTGCGCACCTCGCCCGCGACGACCGCGAAGCCGCGCCCTTGCTCGCCCGCGCGCGCGGCCTCGACCGCCGCGTTCAGCGCGAGGATGTTGGTCTGGAACGCGATGCCTTCGATCACGCCGATGATGTCGCCGATACTCTTCGCGCTCGCATCGATACGCTGCATCGTTTCGACGACGCGGCTCACCACGGCGCCGCCCTTCTCCGCGATCTCCGACGCGCTCGCCGCGAGCGTGCTCGCCTGCTTCGCGTTGTCGGCGTTCTGGCGCACCGTCGAGGTGAGCTGCTCCATGCTGGCCGCGGTTTTTTCGAGCGCGACCGCCTGCTCTTCGGTACGGCGCGACAAGTCGACGTTGCCCGTCGAAATCTCGCTCGACGCCGAGGCGATCGCCTCCGCGCTCGCCGCGATATCGCCGACGGTCGACGAAAGACCCGCCTGCATTTCCGACAGCGCGTGAAGCATCGAGGCATCGTCGCGGCGCTTGAGCGTGATCCGATTCGCGAGATCGCCCGACGCGATGCGGCGCGCGATGTCCTTCGCATAACCGGGCTCGCCGCCGAGCTGACCGGCCAGACGCCGCACGACCCATTCGGAGACGACGATCGCGAGGACGAACAACGCGAGCGTCAGCGCGGACACCATCACGAACGACGAATGGAAGATGAACGCCGCGGATTCGATCGTCGCCTTGGCTGCGGCGCCGCGACGCGCGACGAGTTCGTCGACCATCTTTTCGAGCTTGCCCGTTTCGACGAGCAGCGACACGTCCTGCGTGCCGACTTGCCAGTTCATCTGCGAGAGATCGAGCGGCTGCTCCTTCACGAGCTTCACGAAGGTGCGCAGGTTTTCGGTCCATTTGCCGAGCGCGATCGAGAAGTTCTTTTGCTGGGCGAGCGCGTCCTTGTCGGCGTGATCGATGTATTGCGCGAGTTGCGCCTGCTCGCGGCCGATTTCGGCGAGCGATTGCTCGATCTGCGCGCCGAGATCGTCGCGCTCTTTCGCGGTGCTGGCGGTGAGCAGCATCTTCTGCGAGCGGCTCGCGCGCAGCAGAAACCCGCGCGTTTCCTCGGCCGCGCGGCTCGCGACATAGCCTTGCGTGTAGATGGATTCGGTCGCGCCGTTCAGACGGCTGATCTGCGTGAGCGAAATCGCGCCGATGACGAGCGTGCCCGCGAGCACGAGCCCGAACGCCAGTCTGAGCGATGCCTTGACGGACAGCGTGCGCTTCGCGCCGGCGTGCGCCACGAAGCCCGCGTCTTGTGCGCCGCGTAGCGAAAACAGTTTCATCGATCGAATCCCCGAAGTGTCTTTGGACTTGGCCGTCGTGTGGCGTGTCCTGATCTGGTCCCCGCCGGGAGTACGGCAGGTTTGTCGGCTTTCTTGAGCCTTTTCTTGCGAAAGAGCGAACATGCGTTCACTCCGCCGTCGCTTCTTATATCCGGCCAAAAATCCTTGCGTAAGACGAAAACACCACGCGATTGCCCGCCTATCCTGTCCGATTCGCGACAAAGCTTGGCAGGACAACGCGACGAGGACAGCCTACACTTCTCAAAAATTCAGTTTGCGCATAAATGTCGCACTAAAAAAGCGCAAGTTCCGAGACGTCTTTTCCGCTTCCACCAGCCATTCATTATGCAAACGAGCATCGACAAGGGCGCTTTGTCGCCTTCCGGCGCATCGGCCGGCGCTTCCGCCCCGGGTTCCGCGAGCACGGGCACGCAACGCACGGTTTATTCCGTTCTGGGCGCGATCAGTTTCTCGCACCTTCTGAACGACATGATCCAGTCGCTGATTCTGGCGATCTATCCGATGTTCAAGAGCGAGTTCGCGCTCACGTTCGGACAAATCGGCCTGATCACGCTCGTTTATCAAGTGACGGCTTCGCTCCTGCAACCGCTCGTCGGCTTGTACACGGACAAGCATCCGAAACCTTATTCGCTTCCGGTCGGCATGGGCTTCACGCTGTCGGGTCTCTTGCTGATGTCGGTCGCTGGCAACTTCGGCACGCTGCTGATCGCGGCGGCGCTGGTCGGCTGCGGATCGTCGGTGTTTCATCCGGAATCGTCGCGGGTCGCGCGCATGGCTTCCGGCGGCAAGCACGGTCTCGCGCAGTCGCTCTTTCAGGTGGGCGGCAACGCGGGCTCGTCGCTCGGACCGCTGCTCGCCGCGCTGATCGTCATTCCGCACGGGCAAAAGAGCATCGCGTGGTTCTCGGCGGCGGCGCTCGTCGCGATGTTCGTGCTGGCGAACATCGGCCGCTGGTACAAGCGTCATCCGGCGATCAAGAAGGGCCGCTCGCAAGTCGCGCAGGCAACGCTGCCGCGCAACAAGGTCCTGATGGCGATGACCGTGCTCGTGCTGCTCGTGTTCTCGAAGTACTTCTATCTCGCGAGCATCACGAGTTACTTCACGTTCTATCTGATCAGCAAGTTCGGCTTGTCGGTGCAGGCCGCGCAGATTCATCTGTTCGTGTTCCTCGCGGCAGTGGCGGCGGGCACGATCATCGGCGGTCCGGTCGGCGACAAGGTCGGGCGCAAGGCGGTAATCTGGGTATCGATCCTCGGCGTCGCGCCGTTCACGCTGCTGACGCCCTACGCGAACCTGTTCTGGACGGGCGTGCTCTCGGTGATCATCGGGCTCGTGCTGGCTTCCGCGTTCTCGGCGATCCTCGTTTATGCGCAGGAATTGATTCCGGGAAAGGTCGGGATGGTCGCGGGGCTGTTCTTCGGATTCGCGTTCGGAATGGGCGGCGTCGGCGCGGCGGTGCTCGGGCATCTCGCGGATACGACCAGCATCGACTACGTCTACAAGGTTTGCGCGTTCCTGCCGCTGCTCGGCGTGCTGACCGTCTTCCTGCCGAAGACGCATGAGGCAAAGGCGAAAGCCTGATCGCAATACGTGATTGATTGATCGCGGCGGGCGCGCCGGTCTTTAGCGGACCGCGCGCCCGTCGCATTTGAAGCGCTCAGTTCCCCAACGCTTCGCGAACCTGCATCAACGCGCCCGGGTCTTCGATCGTCGGCAACTCGCCCGGATCGCGCCCTTCCGCGAGCGCCGCGATCGCGCGTCGCAGCAGCTTTCCCGAGCGCGTCTTCGGCAGCATCGACACGAAATGCACGCGCGCCGGACGCGCGATCGCGCCGAGTTGCGAATCCACCGCGTGACACAATTCCGCCTCCAGGCCTTCGCGCGCGCCCGGCGCATTGATGCGATCCGCATCGCGCAGCACGACGAACGCCGCGGCCGCCTGCCCCTTCACGGAATCTGCGATGCCGACCACCGCGACCTCCGCGACCGCCGGATGCGCCGACAATGCCTCTTCGATCTCGCGCGTGCCGAGCCGATGTCCCGCGACGTTGATCACGTCATCGGTGCGGCCGAGAATCGACACATAGCCGTCTTCGTCCTGCACGCCCCAGTCGAAGGTCGAATAGACCATCTGATTCGGCACGCTCTTCCAGTACGTATCGACGAAGCGCTGGTCGTCGCCCCACACGGTCTGCATGCAACCCGGCGGCAACGGATACGCCAGCGTGACCACGCCCTTCTCGCCCGGCGCGCATGCATCGCCCGTCGCTTCGTTGCGCAGCGTGAGGTTGAAGCCCATCGACGGCATGCCGGGCGAGCCGAGTTTCGACGGCAATTCCTCGATGCCGCGCGGAATCGCGATCATCGGCCAGCCGGTTTCCGTCTGCCAGTAATTGTCGATGACGGGCTTCTTCAACGCGCTCTGGATCCACTGCGCGGTCGGCTCGTCGAGCGGCTCGCCCGCGAGAAACAGCGCGCGCAGGCTCGACAGATCGTATTTCTCCATCAACGCCGGGTCCTGCTTCTTCAGCACGCGGATCGCGGTCGGCGCGGTGAACATCAGGTTGATCCGGTACTGCTGGACGAGCCGCCACCAGATGCCGCCGTCGGGACGAACCGGCGTGCCTTCGTACATGACCGTCGTCAGGCCCGCGATCAACGGCGCATAGATGATGTAGCTGTGCCCGACGACCCAGCCGATATCGGATGCGGTGAACATCGTGTCGCCCGGCGCGCCCTGAAAGATGTGTTCCATCGACGCGGCGAGCGCCACCGCATAGCCGCCGACATCGCGCTGCACGCCCTTCGGCCTGCCCGTCGTGCCGGACGTGTAGAGCACGTAAGACGGCTCGTTCGATTCGAGCCATTCGCAAGGCACGTGCGCGTCGAAGAACTGCTCGCGCAGCGGCTCGTACGCGACGAGATAGCTCGCCTGCAGGCGCTCCGGCGCGAGTTGCCGGTCGATCAGCAGCACTTGCGGCACCTTGTACTCGGCGCGCGACAGCGCTTCGTCGACGAGCGGCGTGTAGTCGATCACCTTGCCCGCGCGCGCGCCCGCATCGGCGGTGACGATGAGCGCGGGCTCGGCGTCGTCGATGCGCGCCGCGAGATTCGGCGCCGCGAAGCCGCCGAACACGACCGAATGGACGGCACCGATGCGCGCGCACGCGAGCATCGCGAAGAGCGCTTCGGGGATCATCGGCAGATAGATGAGCACGCGGTCGCCCTTCTTCACGTGCAGCGAGCGCATGACGGCCGCCATGCGGTTTACTTCGGCGTGCAGTTCGGCGTAGGTGTAGCGGCGCTCGATGCCCGTTTCCGTCGATACATAGACGAGCGCGTCCTGTTGCGCGCGGGAGGCCAGATGCCGGTCCACCGCGTTATGGCACAGATTGGTCTTGCCGCCGACGAACCACCGCGCGAACGGCGGCTTGCTCGCATCGAGGACCTGCGAGAACGGCGTGTGCCAATGGATACGGCGAGCCTCTTCGGCCCAGAACGCCTCGGGCTCGTCGATCGACCGTCGATACGCTTCTCGGTAAGTCGGCATGCGCGTCCTCTGCAAAGCGGCGTTGGCTGGCCCCTGCGGTGCACGGGACCGAAGCCAGGCGCCAAAGCGCCGACTCCGGCCGACACAGGATAGAGCAGCCATCCGAGCCGCGCCAGACAGGGCGCGCCCTGATCGTTCCGTTGCTTCAGAACGCCTGCGTGCGCGCGGCGGCGCGGCTTTCGGACGCGGTGTGCTTGAGCAGCACCGGCGCAAGCTCGCCCGCCACGCGAATGCTCGACACGACGACCGTGCGCACGCCGCTGCCCTCGGTCATCGCGCGCAGCGATTCACGCGTGCTCGCGCGCGCCTCGATACGCGGTTCGATCAGGATCAGGCCACGGCAGTACGAGACGAGCATCGCGCGATGCATGCGCATCCACGCGCCGCGCAGACGGGCGTCGTCCGCGGTTTCGTTGGCGTCGTGCTCGGCCACCAGAACAAAGGGCGTCGCGAGCGACACGAGGCGGCGCATCTGCGCGGTCCACGCGAACGCATAGCCGGGCTTCACGGCGCGCGGACGCAGGCGCACGAGCGGGAATCGGCTCGCGTCGAAAAGACGTTCGTCGAGTTCGAAAGATTTCGGTGCAAGGTCGGCGGCGTTCACAGCGGTTTCGGGCTCCAGTAGCTCAGCGCGGCGACGAGCGACGGCCAGCGCGAACGCCGCGGCACCACACGTTTTTTGGGTTGCGTCGCGCGCGGCGGACGGCGAGCCGCCTCTTTCGGCGCCTGAGCCGTCGCCTCGCTCCACGCGCGGCGCGTCGTTTCGAGAACTTTCGCGGCGTTCGCCGAAATAGCGCAACGCTCACCCCGCTCGCCTCTCTCGCACGCCGGGCGCGTTTCGCCTGTCATGCGGCTGGCGGTGAAATCGTTGGTCATGTCGTCGGGCCTCCTGTCTGTGCCTCACGCTGTGCGAGTCATTGTATTGAGAATCATTCTCAACTACAAGCAGGAATTTAGGCGATGCGCGGGCTGCCGAAACCTTTGCCCGCTCGGGTTTTGGCGCCGAATCAGCCCGCCGCGCGCAGAAAGCGCGACAAAATGCCCGACGAGTAAGTCGCCGCGATCGACGTGAGGAATTCGGTGAACGAGAGCGGCGCGGCGGCGTCGGCCGCGTCGGAAATGGTCCGCACGACCGCGCACGGCACGCCATGCTCGTAGCAGACCTGCGCGATGGCCGCGCCTTCCATTTCGACCGCGAGCGCGTCCGGCAGCGCATCGCGCAAGGCGAAAAGCGCGTCGTGGCTCGCGATGAATCGATCGCCGCTCACGACGAGCCCGCGATGCACGCGCGGCGCGGCGACGGCGAAGCGCTCCGCCAGCGCGCCGCCTTCCTCGGCGATGAATGCATCGGCGGCGGCGGCGAGCGCATCGGAAAGCGCGCGATCGGCGTCGAAGCGCGCGCGGTCGAGCAGCGGCACTTCGTAGCGCGGGAAGAGCGGCGACGCGTCGAGATCGTGCTGCATCAACGCATCCGCGACGACCACGTCGCCCACTTGCACGTCCGCCCGCACGCCGCCCGCGACGCCCGTGAAGACAATCGCATCGGCGTCGAACACGTGGACGAGCGCGCTCGCGGTCGCGGCCGCCGCCACCTTGCCGATGCGCGCGAGCGTGACGACGGCCGGCAGCCCGTGCGCGTCGCCGATGTAGTACTCGCGCTGGCCGAGCGTCACCGTGCGGACTTCGCCCGCGGCCCGCATCTGCGCGATGAGATCGCCCAGTTCCTGCGGCAGCGCCGCCATGATGCCGAGCCGCTTCGTCTTCATTCGACGGCCTGAAGTTTCGCGACCGCCAGTGCGAGCCATTTCTCGCCGTGGCGCTTGAAGCGCACTTGCGCGCGCGCGTCCCCGCCGGAGCCTTCCAGCGCCGTGACCGTGCCTTCGCCGAACTTCGTATGGAACACGGCCTGGCCGACCTTGAAGCCGGACTCGGCCGCGCGCTGCTCGTTGGCGAACGACGGCAATCTTTCCTGCGTCTGGGCCGCGCCGTGAGAAGAACCGCCGCGCTCGTGTCCGGGACGCGCGAACCAGTCGCGGCCCCAACCGGCGTTGTCGGCGCGTCCGCCCCAGCGCGCGCCCGCCTCGATCTTCGGCGTGAGCCACTTGAGCGAGCCTTCGGGCAGTTCGTCGAAGAAACGCGAGCGGATGTTGTAGCGCGTCTGGCCGTGCAGCATGCGGCTCTGCGCGAACGACAGATAAAGCCGCTCCTTCGCGCGCGTGATCGCCACATACGCCAGCCGCCGTTCTTCCTCCAGCCCGTCGGCTTCCTTCGCGCTGTTCTCGTGCGGGAACAGGCCTTCCTCCAGCCCGGTGATGAACACCGCCGTGAATTCGAGACCCTTCGCCGCGTGCACGGTCATCAACTGCACGGCGTCCTGGCCGGCCTGCGCCTGGTTGTCGCCGGCTTCGAGCGATGCGTGCGACAGGAAACCGGCGAGCGGCGTCATCGTGTCCGGATTCTGCGCGGGATCGGCGATGCCGGGCGCATCGAGCACTTCGATCTCGCCGTCCTCGCTCACGGCCGCGATCTCCGGCGCCGACGTCGCGCCCGGGCGCAGCGGGATTGAACGCGCGGGCGTGTCGAGGCCGTAGCCTTCCTCGCTCACGAACGCGGCCGCCGCATTCACGACTTCCTGCAAGTTTTCGAGACGATCCTGGCCTTCGCGCTCGGTTTCGTAGAACGCGGCGAGACCGCTCGCGCGCACGACGTATTCGACCGTTTCCGGCAGGCTCATCTGCTGCGTTTCGGCGCGCATTTTCGCGATGAGCGTCGCGAACGCGCCGAGACTCGTGCCGGCCTTGCCGGTCACGTAGGGCACGGCGGCGGCCATCGAACAGTTGTAGAGACGCGCCGCATCGGCCACTTGCTCGATGGAACGCGCGCCGATTCCGCGCGTCGGGAAATTGACGACGCGCGCGAACGCGGTATCGTCGTTCGGGTTGTCGATGAGACGCAGATACGCGAGCGCGTGCTTCACTTCCTGCCGCTCGAAGAAGCGCAGACCCCCGTACACGCGATACGGAATGCCCGCGTTCACGAGCGTATGCTCGATGGTCCGCGACTGCGCGTTGCTGCGATAGAGCACCGCGACCTCGCCGCGCGACAAGCCCGTATTAATGAGCGCCTTGATCTCCTCGACGATCCAGCCCGCTTCCTGCGAATCCGTCGCGGCCTCGTAGACGCGCACCGGCTCGCCGTGGCCCGCGTCGGTGCGCAGGTTCTTGCCGAGCCGGTTGGCGTTGTTCGCGATCAGATAGTTCGCAGTGTCGAGAATATGGCCGTGCGAGCGATAGTTCTGCTCCAGCTTGATGAGATTGCGCACGCGGAATTCGCGCTCGAAATCGTGCATATTGCCGACGTTCGCGCCGCGGAACGCGTAGATCGACTGGTCGTCGTCGCCGACCGCGAAGATCGCGTTGTGCTCGCCCGCGAGCAGCTTGAGCCACGCGTACTGCAGCTTGTTCGTATCCTGGAACTCGTCGACGAGAATGTTGCGAAAGCGCGCCTGATAATGCGCGCGCAGCGGCGGATTGTGCGCGAGCAGTTCATAACAACGCAGCAGCAGTTCCGGAAAATCGACGACGCCTTCACGCTGGCATTGCTGATCGTAGGCTTCGTACAGCTCGACGAACTTGCGGTTGAACGCGTCGGTCGCATCGACGCCCTTCGGACGCAGGCCCTGCTCCTTGGCGTTGTTGATGAAGTACTGCAGGTTCTTCGCCGGATATTTCTCGTCGTCTACGTTCAGGCCCTTCATCAGCCGTTTGATGGCGGAAAGCTGGTCGGCCGTGTCGAGAATCTGGAAGGTTTGCGGCAGGCCGGCGTCGCGGTAATGCGCGCGCAGCATGCGGTTGCACAGGCCGTGGAAGGTGCCGATCCACATGCCGCGCGTGTCGATGGGCAACAGCGCGGACAGGCGCGCCATCATTTCGCGCGCGGCCTTGTTCGTGAAGGTGACGGCGAGCACGGTGGGCGGCGACGCGTAGCCCTGCCGGATCAGCCAGGCGATGCGCGTGATGAGCACGCGCGTCTTGCCGCTGCCGGCGCCCGCGAGAATGAGCGCGGGCTCGTCCGGGAGCGTCACGGCGGCGAGTTGTTCGGGATTCAGATTCGCGAGCAGGTCGGGCATGGGAGAAAGGCAACGGCAGGAAAGCGGGCCAGAAAAACTCTGGCGGCGGGCCGAACATTATAAGACCGCGCCGATCGAGCCGCCGGCCGCGAGATGGCGCGCGGCTGCCGGGCGAATTCGGCCGACTGTGCGCGCGGAACCTTATAATTGGGGATTCCCCCGCATTTTTTCACGCATTTTTCGGCAGATTCCACAATGAGCGACAACACGCTTGCGAAGAGCTTCGAGCCTCAAAACATCGAGTCCCAATGGGGCCCGGAATGGGAAAAGCGCGGGCTGTCCGCCCCCACGTTTAAGGAAGGCGCGAAGAATTTCTCCATCCAGTTGCCGCCGCCGAACGTCACCGGCACGCTGCACATGGGGCACGCGTTCAACCAGACCATCATGGATGGCCTCACGCGCTATCACCGCATGCTCGGCGAGAACACGCTGTGGGTGCCGGGCACGGACCACGCGGGCATCGCGACGCAGATCGTCGTCGAACGTCAGCTCGACGCGCAGGGCATCTCGCGTCACGACCTCGGCCGCGATGAATTCCTCAAGCGCGTCTGGGCATGGAAGCAGCAATCCGGCTCGACGATCACGAATCAGGTGCGCCGCCTCGGCGCATCGATCGACTGGTCGCGCGAATACTTCACGATGGACGACAAGATGTCGGCCGCCGTGCGCGACGTGTTCGTCACGCTCTACAAGCAAGGCCTCATCTATCGCGGCAAACGTCTCGTGAACTGGGACCCGGTGCTCGGCACGGCCGTCTCCGATCTCGAAGTGGTGAGCGAGGAAGAAAACGGCAGCCTGTGGCACATCCAGTATCCGCTGCCGGATGGCTCGGGCCATCTCACCGTGGCGACGACGCGCCCCGAAACCATGCTCGGCGACGTCGCCGTGATGGTGCATCCGGAAGACGAGCGCTATCAGCATCTGATCGGCAAGACGGTCATGCTGCCGCTGTGCGATCGCGAAATTCCGGTCATCGCGGATGATTACGTCGACCGCGAATTCGGTACGGGCGTCGTGAAAGTCACGCCCGCGCACGACTTCAACGACTACGCCGTCGGCCAGCGCCACAAGCTGCCGCAGATCGAAATCCTCACGCTCGACGCGAAGATCAACGACAACGCGCCCGAGAAGTATCGCGGCATGGATCGCTTCGACGCGCGCAAGGTCGTCGTGAAAGATCTCGAAGCGCTCGGCCTGCTCGAATCCGTGAAGCCGCACAAGCTGATGGTGCCGCGCGGCGACCGCACGAACGTGGTCATCGAGCCGATGCTAACGGACCAGTGGTTCGTCGCGATGAGCAAGCCCGCGCCCGAAGGCACGTTCAATCCGGGCAAGTCGATCACGGAAACGTCGCTCGATGTCGTGCGTAGCGGCCAGATCCGGTTCGTGCCGGAAAACTGGAGCACCACGTACTATCAATGGCTCGAAAACATCCAGGACTGGTGCATTTCGCGTCAGTTGTGGTGGGGCCATCAGATTCCCGCGTGGTACGGCGAGAACGGCGAGATTTTCGTCGCGAAGACGGAAGACGAAGCCCGCGCCGAAGCCGACGCGCAGGGCTACAAAGGCGTGCTCAAGCGCGACGAAGACGTGCTCGACACATGGTTTTCGTCCGCGCTCGTGCCGTTCTCGTCGCTCGGCTGGCCGAACGAGACGAAGGAATTGAAGGCGTTCCTGCCGTCGTCGGTACTCGTGACGGGCTTCGATATCATCTTCTTCTGGGTCGCCAGAATGGTGATGATGACCACGCATTTCACCGGTAAGGTGCCATTCGACACCGTCTATGTGCACGGCCTCGTGCGCGACGCCGAAGGCCAGAAGATGTCGAAGAGCAAGGGCAACACGCTCGATCCGATCGATATCGTCGATGGCATCGACCTCGAATCGCTCGTCGCGAAGCGCACGACCGGCCTCATGAATCCGAAGGCCGCCGCGCAGATCGAGAAGAAGACGCGCAAGGAGTTCCCCGAAGGCATTCCGTCGTTCGGCACCGACGCGCTGCGCTTCACGATGGCCTCGATGGCCACGCTCGGGCGCAACGTGAACTTCGATCTCGCGCGTTGCGAGGGCTATCGCAACTTCTGCAACAAGCTCTGGAACGCCACGCGTTTCGTGCTGATGAACTGCGAAGGCCACGATTGCGGTTTTGCGAAGCCGGGCGCGTGCAAGCCGGGCGATTGCGGCCCGGGCGGCTACACGGACTACTCGCAGGCGGACCGCTGGATCGTATCGCTGCTTCAGCGCGTGGAAGCCGAAGTGGAGAAAGGTTTCGCGGATTATCGTTTCGACAACGTCGCGAGCGCGATTTACAAGTTCGTGTGGGACGAATACTGCGACTGGTATCTGGAACTCGCGAAGGTGCAGATCCAGACCGGCACGCCGGAGCAGCAGACCGCGACGCGCCGCACGCTGTTGCGCGTGCTGGAAACCGTGCTGCGGCTCGCGCATCCGATCATTCCTTTCATCACCGAAGCGCTGTGGCAGAAGGTCGCTCCTCTGACCGACGCGTTCCCGCAAGGCGCGAAGGAAGGCGAAGTGTCGATCATGACGCAGCCCTATCCGCGCGCCGAGCAGAAAAAAATCGATGGATCGTCCGAACAGTGGGTCGCCGAACTGAAGACCGTCATCGATGCATGTCGTAATCTGCGTGGCGAGATGAATTTGTCGCCCGCGGTGAAGGTGCCGTTGCTCGCGCACGGCGATGCGGCGCGCCTCTCCGCGTTTGCGCCGTATATCGCCGCCCTCGCGCGTCTGTCCGAGGTGAAGATCATCGACGACGAAGCCGCCCTCGACAAGGAAGCCCACGGCGCGCCCGTAGCGATCGTCGGGACGAGCAAGCTCGTGCTGAAGGTCGAGATCGATGTCGCCGCGGAACGCGAGCGCTTGACCAAGGAAGTGGACCGTCTCACCGCCGAGATCGTGAAATGTAACGCGAAACTCGAAAACGAAAGCTTTGTTTCAAAAGCGCCGGCCGCTGTCGTTGAACAGGAGCGCAAAAGGCTGGCAGAATATGGAACCACTATCGAGAAGCTTCAGGCGCAAATATTGCGTCTGCCCGCGTAAATTTGAGGTTCGAGTCATTTCGATCCGCTCCGCCAATCTCGACGTTTTATTGATTAAGAGGATCAGGGTCACATGCTAAAAGTTACCAAAGCGGTTTTCCCCGTCGCAGGCCTGGGCACGCGGTTCCTTCCGGCGACCAAGGCCAGCCCGAAGGAAATGCTGCCCGTCGTCGACAAGCCGCTGATTCAATACGCGGTCGAAGAAGCAATGGCTGCGGGCATCACCGAAATGATCTTCGTGACTGGCCGCAGCAAGCGTGCCATCGAAGATCACTTCGACAAGTCCTACGAGATCGAAGCCGAACTCGAAGCGCGCGGCAAGGACAAGCTGCTGGAACTCGTGCGCAGCATCAAGCCGAGCCATGTCGATTGCTTCTATGTGCGTCAGGCCGAAGCGCTCGGTCTCGGCCATGCGGTGCTGTGCGCGGAGAAGCTCGTCGGCGACAACCCGTTCGCCGTGATCCTCGCGGACGACTTGCTGCACGGCAAGCCGCCCGTAATGACGCAGATGATCGAAGTCTTCGACCACTATCACAGCTCGGTGATCGGCGTGGAAGAAATCCCGCCTGAGGACTCGAAGTCCTACGGCATCATCGACGGCAAGGAGTGGGAAGACAACATCTTCAAGCTGGCGGGCATCGTCGAGAAGCCGGAACCGGCCGTGGCGCCGTCGAGCCTGGGCGTGGTCGGCCGTTACGTGCTGAAGCCGCGCATCTTCGATCACATCCGCGCGGTGAAGCCGGGCGCGGGCGGCGAACTGCAACTGACGGACGCGATCCAGTCGCTGCTGTCGGATGAGCAAGTGCTCGCGTACAAGTATCACGGCACGCGCTTCGACTGCGGCAGCAAGCTCGGTTATCTCAAGGCAACAGTCGAGTTCGCGCTGCGTCACCCGGAAGTGAAGAAGGAATTCGAGGAATATCTGCGCAATCGCGCGCCGATTCTCGAAGAGTAAAGGGTCGAACCGCTTCGGCTTAAAAAAAGCCCGTCACCTGCGTGACGGGCTTTTTGCTTTTGGGCGCCTGCAAGTCTCGTTCAGCGTCGGCGCATCAGGAAGATGAACGTCTTGTCCTGTGCCGTCGATTCGACGATTTCGTTGCCGGTCTGCTTGGCGAACGCCGCGAAATCGCGTTGCGATCCCGGGTCGGTTGCGAGCACTTTCAGAATCTGACCGCTCGTCATGTCGGCGAGCGCCTTCTTTGCCCGCAGGATCGGCAACGGGCAGTTGAGCCCGCGCGCGTCGACTTCCTTGTGAACTTCCATCGCGATTGAACCTTTGTCTGGCGGTGAGGTGTGCGCTCGGTGAAGGTTCGATTTTAACGCAGAGGTCACAATTCCACCGCCGTCCCGCTTTCGTAGGCCTGCCGCATCGCGATTCCGATGCGCGTCGCCTCGCGTGCATCGTCCAGCGTGAGTCCGGTCGGCGTCCCTTCCTTGAGCCACGCGACGAACGCCTGCGCCTCGCGCAAAAACGCGTCCTCGAAGCGTTCGAAGAAGGTCGGCGTGCAGGCATTGCGCATGCCGTGCGCATCCGCGATTTCCACGCGGTTCGCGCGCGGATTGCGCCCCACCGACAGCGCGCCCGCCGTGCCGATCACTTCCGTCTGCGTGTCGTGTCCGTGCGCCATCGTGCGCGATGCGTACAGCACCGCCAGCCGCCCGTCCTCGAATTCGATGGTGCCCACGCCATTGTCGATGTCGTTGCACTCGCGCAGGCCCTCGTGAATCGCGATGGTCCCGCTCGCATACACGCGTTTCGCGCGCGGATTGCCGAGCAGCCAGCGCGAAAGATCGATGTCATGCACGCTGCAATCGAGAAAAAGCCCGCCCGATGTCGGCGCGAATCGCACGAAGAAACCATCGGGATCGTTCTTGTCGCAGGTCTGCGAGCGCACCATGAACGGCCGGCCGATCGCGCCGTGCGCGACGCTATCGAACGCATCGCGATAGCTGGCATCGAAGCGTCGCACGAAGCCGATCATCACGTGCAGATGCGGATGACGCGCGTGCTCTTCGATCACGGCGTCGCATTCGGCGAGATCGAGCGACAGCGGCTTCTCGCAGAACACGTGCTTGCCCGCGCGCAACGCGGCGACGATCTGCCGGGCGTGCAGCGAGGTGGGCGTGACGAGCCACACGGCGTCGATGGACGCATCGGTCAGCAGTTCGTCGTAGTCCGCGTAGAGCGACGACTCCGGCAACTTCTCCCGCGCCCACTCGCGCTCTTCCGCAACCGGACTGCACGCCGCGACGAGCTTCGCGCCCGGCACGCGCCACGCGAGATTCTCCGCATGCCGCCGCCCGAGCCTGCCCAATCCGACGATACCGAAGCGCACCGCGTTCATGCGACGTTCTCCCCGAGCTTGACGATGCGATTCTCGCGCCACGACAGCGTCGCGGCTTCGGCGAGTTCGAGCGCTTTGAGACCGTCCGCGACGGTGGTTCGCACCGGCTTGCCATGATTGACCGCATCGAAGAAGTGCGCGATTTCAGCCGCATATGCCGCGCGATAACGTTCGAGAAAGAACGCCTCGGGCTTGTCGCTCGACACCGCCGCCGCCGTGTACGCGGTGACTTCGGTGGGCCGCACATTGCCCGCTTGCAACATGCCCGCGCTGCCGAGCAGCTCGAAGCGCTGATCGTAGCCATACGCCGCGCGCCGCGCCGTGTTGATCTGGCACAGACGCCCGCGCTTCGTGCGGATCGTCACCGCGGTCGCATCGATGTCGCCCGCCTCGGCGATGGCCGGATCGGTGAGGCAACTGCCCGTCGCGTGCAGCGTGTCGGCTTCGTCGTCGAGAATCCAGCGGAAGATGTCGAAGTCGTGGATCAGCATGTCCTTGAAGATGCCGCCCGAGTGCTTGATGTACTCGACGGGCGGCGCGCCCGGATCGCGGCTCGTCACGATCAGCATTTCCGGATCGCCGATCTCGCCCGCGTCGATACGCGCCTTCACCGCCGAGAAGGTCGGATCGAAGCGGCGCTGAAAGCCGATCATGCAGACGACGCCCGCCTTCGCGACGGCATCGGCGCATGCGCGCGCACGCTCGATCGCGAGATCGACCGGCTTCTCGCAGAACACGTGTTTCTTCTGCGCCGCCGACGCGAGAATCAGGTCCGCGTGCGTGTCCGTGCTCGAACACACGACGGTCGCGCCGATGGACGCATCGCCTAACGCGCCATCGACATCGGCGAGCGTTGCGCCATGCTCTTTCGCGAGCGCGGCGGCCGCGTCGCGATTCACATCGACGACGTATTTCAGACGCACGCCCGGCTGCCGCGCGAGATTGGCCGCGTGAATCCTGCCGATGCGCCCCGCCCCAAACACCGCCACATCAATCGTCATAGCCACCTGTCTCCTTGGACTCTTCAACGTTCAACTCAAGCCGGTACGCGAGCGCGATGAACAACGCCTGGCACAGGCAAATGGTGCTCGTGAGCGAACGGAACGCGAACGCGCTGCCCTCCTTCACGAACAGACTCGCGCTCGCGTGACGCGCGAGCGGCGAAAGCTGGCTATCGGTGATGACGAGGGTCGCAGCTCCGTGATGCTGCGCGGCGCGCACGCAATATTGCGTTTCCTTGCCGTACGGCGCGAAGCTGATCGCGACCACCACGTCCCCCTTCTTCACGCTGCGAACCTGCTCGCGGAACATGCCGCCGAAGCCCGAAATCAGATGCACGCGCTTTTTCGTGTGCTGCAATGCATAGACGATGTAGCTCGCCACCGCGAACGACCGGCGCACGCCGATCACGTAGATGTTCTCGGCCTGGGAAAGCATCTCGACAGCGGCTTCGAATTGCGCGTCGTCGAGACCTGCTTCTAGTTCGTCGAGACCGGCGCGGCTCGCCGCGATGAACTCGCGCGCGACCGACACGCCCGACGCGTCGCCGGCCTTCTCGTCGATGAGCTTGCGGATGCGCTGCTGATACGTCTGCTGCGAGCCGCCCGCGCCGGTGTACGCCTGCCGGAACAGCGCCTGCAGATCGGAGAAGCCGGAAAAGCCGAAACGCTGTGCAAACCGCACGACCGCCGACGCATGCACGCCGCACGCGCTCGCGATGTCGCTCGTGCGATCCATCATCACGCTCGGGCGATGTTGCTCGATATACGTCGCGACGCTCTTCAACTGGCGCGGCAGCGAGTCGTAGGCGTCGGTGATCCGCTGCATCAGTTCGTCGACGCTCTGGGCTTCGGTGCTTGTTTCGTCCATATCCACGCTCGTCTTTTGCGCGCTCGAATCGCGAGCGCCGTGCAACTGATTATAGGAAGACGGCAAGCAAATTGGAATGCATTTTCCATTTGACGCACCAATGAAATTTCTGTTGCAGACCGTCAAAAACTGACCTACTCTTGGTCCTGAGCACGGCACATCAAGCGGCCGGCTCGGGAAACATCACACCAAACAACAACCGAGATAGGTGGAGACAATGACCATTTGCAACGGTCGGGCCGCGCTGCGCGCGCTGGTGGCTGCTGCTGCGTTGTGCAGCGCAACGATGATGGCGGCAAGTCCCGCACACGCGGCGCCCGACGCGAAGTTCGTGCTGATCAGCCACGCGCCGGACTCGGATTCGTGGTGGAACACCATTAAGAACGCGATCAAGCAGGCCGATGAAGACTTCAACGTGCAGACGGACTACCGCAATCCGCCGAACGGCGATATCGCGGACATGTCGCGCCTGATCGAGCAGGCCGCCGCGCGCAACTACGACGGCGTCATCACCACCATCGCCGACTTCGACGTGCTGAAAAGCTCGCTCAACAAAGTCACCGCGAAGAAGATTCCGCTCGTGACGATCAACTCCGGCACCGAGGAACAGAGCGCGCAACTCGGCGCGATCATGCACGTCGGCCAGCCGGAATACGTCGCGGGCAAGGCCGCGGGCGAGAAGGCCAAGGCCGCGGGCATCAAGTCGTTTCTGTGCGTGAATCACATCGCGACGAACACGGTGTCGTTCGATCGCTGCCGCGGTTTCGCCGATGCGCTCGGCGTCGACTACAAAGCCGCGACGCTCGACTCGGGCCAGGACCCGACCGAGATTCAGTCGAAGGTCTCGGCGTTCCTGCGCAATCATCCGGACACGCAGGCGATCCTCACGCTCGGACCGACGCCCGCTTCCGCGACGCTCAAGGCCGTCACGCAAATGGGCCTGCAAAACAAGGTGTATTTCGTGACCTTCGACTTTTCGGATGACATCGCGAAGGCCATCAAGGACGGCACGATCAAGTTCGCCATCGATCAGCAGCCGTATCTGCAAGGCTATATCCCGGTGGCGGTGCTCGCAATCGTGCACAAGGAGCACACGACCGATCCGGCGAAGATCCGCCAGATTCTCGAAGCGAATCCGAAGTTCAAGGCGCGCCTCGAAACCTACGGATTGCAGCCGTCGTACGGACCCAAGAACATTCGCTCGGGCCCGGGTTTCATCACCAAGGAAAATCTCGACAAGGTCGTGAAGTACGCGGGTCAATATCGTTGATTCCGGCATGACCTGCTTCGGGCGGCTCTTCTAGCATCGCCCGCTTTTATCAACGTACAGCGCGCTTTGCTGCGTCCGTTCGCGGACGCGGCGGGGGCGCGCGCATCGGTACCGCATCGACATCGAGTCTCAAGGAGCCATCATGGGCGTAGCCGGCAAGCATTACCCTCCTCACGTGAACCCTCAGCAGGACAACGCTGAAACACCTGACGCGGCAAAGCCCTCGGATGAGCGCGTGCGCCGGACATCGTGGTTCGGTCATTTGCTGAACCGCCCGGAGTTCGCGGCGATTTCCGGCACCGTGCTCGTGTTTATCGTGTTCGGCTTCGGCGCGGGCTCGTCGGGCATGTTCAACCTCGACGGCGTGATGAACTGGTCGCAAGTGGCCGCCTATCTCGGCCTGCTCGCGGTCGGCGCGTGTCTCTTGATGATCGCGGGCGAGTTCGACTTGTCCATCGGTTCGATGATCGGCTTCGCGGGCATGATGGTCGCGCTGCCCTCGGTCTATTTCCACTGGCCGCTCTCGCTCGCAATTCTCTTCGCGTTCGTGATGTCGATGCTGCTCGGCGCGCTGAACGGCTATCTCGTGATGCGAACGCGGCTGCCGTCGTTCATCGTCACGCTTGCGTTCCTGTTCATCCTGCGCGGCCTCACGCTCGCGCTCTCGATCATGTTCGCGGACCGCACCATCATCTCGGGCGTGGGCGATCTCGCGCAGGCCGATCCCATCGCCAACACGCTGTTTCATGGCGTCGCGCTCCACGGCGTGTTCACGTGGCTCGCGCATATGGGAATCGGCAAGCTGCTCGACAGCGGCGAACCGCTCGTGCCGGGCATTCCGAAGGTCATCATCTGGTGGCTCGCGCTCGCGGCGGTCGGCGCGTTCGTGCTCGCCAAGACGCGCTACGGCAACTGGATTCTCGCAGTCGGCGGCGACGCGAATGCCGCGAAGAACGTCGGCGTGCCGGTCAAGCGCGTGAAGATTTCGCTGTTCGTGCTGACCGCGTTCTGCTCGTGCCTGTTCGCCGTGCTGCAAGTGTGCGATATCGGCTCGGCCGCTGCGGATCGCGGCTTGCAAAAGGAGTTCGAAGCGATCATCGCGGCGGTCATCGGCGGCACCTTGCTCACGGGCGGCTACGGCTCGGTGATCGGCGCATGCTTCGGCGCGCTGATCTTCGGCGTCGTGCAGATCGGCATCACTTATACGAACGTGAGTTCGGACTGGTTTCGCGTGTTCCTCGGCGTGATGCTGCTCATCGCCGTGCTCTTCAATCACTACGTGCGCCGCCGCGTGTCACAGGCTCAGTAATCAGGCTCAATGAGAGGAGCAACGATCATGCAAGACGACAACATCCTCGCGCTCGAAAACGTCAGCAAGTTTTTCGGCAAGGTGATCGCGCTGAACGGCGTCACGTTGCGGCTCAAACGCGGCGAAGTGCATTGCCTGCTCGGCGATAACGGCGCGGGCAAGTCCACGCTCATCAAGACGCTCGCGGGCGTGCATCTGCCCTCTTCCGGCGACTATCTCGTCGACGGCGAGCCGGTCAGATTCGAATCGCCGAAAGAAGCGCTCGATCTCGGCATCGCGACCGTGTATCAGGATCTCGCGCTCGTGCCGCTCTTGTCCGTCGCGCGCAACTTCTTCATGGGCCGCGAGCCGCAGAAGAAGCGCTTCGGCATCAACGTGATGGACCTCGACCTCGCGGCCGAAACCTCGCGCGCCAAGCTCGCGGAAATGGGCATCAACGTGCGCGATCCGCATCAGCCGATCGGCACGATGTCCGGCGGCGAGAAGCAATGTCTCGCGATCGCCCGCGCGATTCACTTCGGCGCGCGCGTGCTGATCCTCGACGAGCCGACCGCCGCGCTCGGCGTGAAGCAGAGCTTCAATGTGCTGAAGCTGATTCACAAGGCGCGCGAGAAAGGCATCTCGGTGATTTTCATCACGCATAACGTGCATCACGCGTATCCGATCGGCGATTCGTTCACGCTGCTCAATCGCGGCCGCTCGATGGGCACGTTCACGAAGGACACCATCAGCAAGAACGAAGTGCTCGACATGATGGCGGGCGGCGCCGAAATGCAGCAGATGATGACCGAACTCGAAGGCGCGACGATCTGAGGACATTGAATCCATGCCAACGCAAAACCCCTCTCGCTTCGCGCCGGATCGCACGCGCGATATCGTGTGCCTCGGCCGCCTCGCCGTCGATCTCTATGCGCAGAACGTCGGCGCGCGGCTCGAAGATGTATCGACGTTCGCGAAGTATCTCGGCGGCTCGTCCGCGAACATCGCGTTCGGCTGCGCGCGGCTCGGGCTCGAATCGTCGATGCTCGCGCGCGTGGGCAACGATCACATGGGACGCTTTCTCGCCGAGACGCTCGAACGCGAAGGCTGCGACGTGAGCCACGTGCGCATCGATCGTGAACGCCTCACCGCGCTCGTGCTGCTCGGCCTCGAAGATCGCGACACGTTTCCGCTCGTGTTCTATCGCGAGAATTGCGCGGACATGGCCGTCGACGAGAACGATTTCGATGAGGCGTACATCGCGTCGTCGAAGGCGTTGCTCATCACGGGCACGCATTTCTCGACGGAACAGGTGAACCGCACGAGCCGTCGCGCGCTCGACTATGCGCGCCGCAACGACGTGCGTACGATTCTCGACATCGACTATCGGCCGGTGCTGTGGGGGCTGACGGCCAAGGCCGATGGCGAAACGCGTTTCATCGCGAACGAAAACGTCACCGCGCATTTGCAGCGCATCTTGCCGTCGATCGATCTCGTGATCGGCACGGAAGAAGAGTTTCGTATCGCGGGAGGCAAGGAACATCTTATCGATGCGCTCGCGATGGTCCGCGAGGTCACGAACGCGACGCTCGTCGTGAAGCGCGGGCCGCTCGGCTGCTCGATCATCGAGGGCGCCGTGCCCGCATCCATCGACGACGCGCCGGTCCACGGCGGCGTCGAAGTCGAAGTGCTCAACGTGCTCGGCGCGGGCGATGCGTTCGCCTCCGGCTTCCTCTCCGGATGGCTGCGCGACGAGCCGCTCGAAGCCTGCGCGCGCTCGGCCAACGCGTGCGGCGCGCTCGTCGTGTCGCGCCACGGCTGCGCGCCCGCGATGCCCACGCCCGCCGAGCTCGATTACTTTCTCGCCGCCGCGAAGGACGATCCCGCGCGCATGCGCCGCCCCGATCGCGATGCGACGCTCGCGCGCCTGCATCGCGTGAGTCCGAAGCGCAAGCAATGGGATGAAGTGCTCGGCTTCGCGTTCGATCATCGCAACCAGTTCTTCGATCTCGCGCAGCAGACGGGCGCGGACGAAGCGCGTATTGCGACGTTGAAGAACCTGTTCGTCGAAGCCGTCGCGCAGACGGAGAAGGAACTCGGGCTCGAAGGACGCATCGGCGTATTGATCGACGATCGTTACGGACAGGATGCGTTGAACGCGGCGACGGGGCGCGGCTGGTGGATCGGCCGACCGGTCGAATTGCCGGGCTCGATGCCGCTCGAATTCGATCACGGCCGCTCGATCGGCACGACGCTCGCGCAATGGCCGCGCGAACAGGTTGCGAAGTGCCTCGTGCAATATCACCCCGATCATCCGCATGACGTGCGCCTCGAACAGGAAGCGCAATTGCGCGCGCTCTACGATGCCGTGCAGGCGAGCGGCAACGAGTTGCTGCTCGAAGTGATCGTGCCGAAGAACGGCCCGCCGGTCGAGGACGACACCGTGTATCGCGCGTTGAAGCGTCTCTACAACCTGGGCATCTATCCGGAATGGTGGAAGCTCGAACCGATGAGCGCGACGCAATGGCAAGCCATCGATGCGCTGATCGCCGAGCGCGATCCGTATTGCCGCGGCGTCGTGCTGCTCGGTTTGTCGGCGGGCGTCGATCAGTTGCGCGCGGGCTTCGCGGCGGCGGCATCGTCGAAGACTTGCAAGGGCTTCACCGTCGGACGCACGATCTTTCATGAGCCGAGCCATGCGTGGCTCGCCAACGAGATCGACGACCGCGAACTGATCGCGCGCGTGCGCCGCACGTTCGAAACGCTGATCGGCGCGTGGCGCGAAGCGCGTTCGTCGCACGGCGCATCCGCCGATTCCATTCACGCGAGACAGGAGCAGGCCGCATGAACCAGCGCGCAACGCAAACGGAGACTGTCGTGCGTTCCACCGTTCGATTGACCACCGCTCAGGCGCTCGTGCGCTATCTGGCGGCGCAACGCACCGAGCACGGCGAGCCGCTTTTCGGCGGCGTGTTCGCGATCTTCGGGCATGGCAATGTCGCGGGTATCGGCGAGGCGTTGTATCGGCATCGCGATGAGTTGCCGACGTATCGCGCGCACAACGAGCAGGCGATGGCGCATAGCGCGATCGCGTATGCGAAGGCGCACATGCGGCGTCGCATGATGGCGGTGACGACGTCCATCGGCCCGGGCGCGACCAATCTCGTGACGGCGGCGGCGCTCGCGCACGTGAACCGTTTGCCGGTGCTGTTGCTGCCGGGCGATATCTTCGTGTCGCGCGCGCCCGATCCGGTATTGCAGCAAGTCGAGGACGGCCACGATGGAGGCGTCTCCGCGAACGACGCGTTGAAAGCGGTGTCGCGCTACTTCGATCGAATCGTGCATCCGGCGCAGTTGCTGAGCGCATTGCCGCGCGCGATTCGCGTGCTCACCGACGCGGCATCGTGCGGCCCCGTCACGCTCGCGCTGCCGCAAGACGTGCAGGCGATGGCGTACGACTACCCCGCTTCGTTCTTCGAGCCGCGCGTCGTCGAGTTTCATGCGCCCGCGCCGATTCCGCGCGAAATCCAGCGCGCCGCCGCCGTCCTGCGTGAAGCGCGCGAGCCGTTGATCGTATCGGGCGGCGGCGTGCTGTACGGGCTCGCGGCCGATGCGTTGCGCGAGTTTGCGCACAAGCACGGCCTTCCGGTCGCGGAGACGCAGGCGGGCAAAGGCGCGCTTGGCTGGGACGATGCGTCGAACGTCGGCGGCATCGGCGTGACGGGCGCATCGGCTGCGAACGAACTCGCGAATGCGAGCGATTGCGTGCTCGCCGTGGGCACGCGTCTGCAGGACTTCACGACCGGCTCGAACACGCTCTTCGCGCAGGCGCGGCTCGTCGCGATCAACGCCAATCCGCTCGATGCGCTCAAGCAGAACGCCGTCGCGGTGCAGGCGGATGCGCGCGCCGCGCTGGAGGCGCTGTCCGAAGCGCTCGGCGACTGGCGCGCATCGGCGCAATGGACGACGCGTGCGCATCGGCTCGCGAACGAATGGCGCGAGACCGTCGCGCATGTGACGAACACGCCCGTCGCGGATGGCGCGTTGCCGCGCGAAGCCGATGTCATCGGCGCGGTGCAGCGCTCGGACGATGATTCGCCCGCGAAGGACATCGTCGTGTGCGCGGCGGGCACGCTGCCGGCCGATCTGCAGAAGCTGTGGCGCACGGGCGCGCCGGGCGGTTATCACGTCGAGTACGGTTATTCGTGCATGGGCTATGAAATCGCGGGCGGTCTCGGCGTGAAGCTCGCGCGGCCCGAGCGCGAGGTGATCGTGATCGTCGGCGACGGCAGTTATCTGATGATGAATAGCGAGCTTGCTACATCGGTCATGCTCGGCGCGAAGGTGATCGTCGTGCTGCTCGATAATCGCGGGTTTGGTTGCATCAATCGATTGCAGCAAGCGTGCGGCGGTGCGCCGTTCAACAATCTCATCGATGACTGCAAGCAAGGCGCGACCGGTGCGCCGCAGATCGATTTCGCGCTGCATGCGCGTTCGCTCGGCGCGTTGTCGGAGCATGTGTCGAGCATCGACGAACTGCAAGCGGCGATGAAGCGCGCGCGCGCGGCGGACCAAAGCTATCTGATTTCGATCGATACCGATCCGGCGCGGTCCACGGAAGAAGGCGGATGGTGGTGGGAAGTGGCCGTGCCTGAAGTGTCCGAGCGCGCCGCTGTCGTGGTTGCTCGCGAGGCTTATGAGCGCGCTGTCAAGGCGCGGGGGAGTTGATGGGGCTTCTGCGGAAACTTGCATTCGTGTCGGTCTATTGGCACTGCCCCTGTGCGGGGCGGCAGTCACTTTCTTTGCTGCTGCAAAGAAAGTAACCAAAGAAAGCAGCTTCTCACGCCCGCGGTCATACGCACGTTAGACAATTTTCTCGTTCAAGGCGGCACTCGCCTAAGTGTCGCCCTCATAGGAATTACCGGGCTTGGCTCGCGCACGGTCTGACTAGCTAGTCGCTTTAGCGCGCTGGTTCAGCACCAAATAGCTCCGGCACAGCGCTACGCGCTGCCGCTGGGTATGCAAGGGAAACCAACGAATCACACGTGCAGCGAGATGGAAGCGTTAGTAGAGAAATACATGCAGCCCCCGATGGACTCATCGGGCGCAGAGCGGGCCGGTGCCGTTTCATGCTGAATCGGTTTGCCGCTTCGCATAGGGGCAACAATGGACCGACAAGAATCCAAGGTTTGAACAACCGACCGAAAACCATCGCAAAAGGACAAAGCATCATGCCTTTGAACGTCCGCATCGGCATCAATCCATTGTCGTGGATGAACGACGATCTGCCTTCGCTCGGCGGGGAGACGCCTCTGTCTACCGCGCTCACGGAAGGCAAGCAAATCGGCTATAAAGGTTTCGAGTTGGGCAACAAATTTCCGCGCGAACCGCAGGCGCTAAAAGCCTTGCTCGCGCAGTACGATCTCGCGCTCGTGTCCGGCTGGTATTCGGGCAGGCTGGCGCAACGCAGCGCGCAAGAGGAAATCGAAGCCGTCGGTCCGCATCTTGATCTGCTCGCACAGAACGGCGCGACCGTAATGGTCTACGGCGAAGTCGCGAACTCCATTCAAGGCGCGCCGCGACCGCTCTATCAACGTCCGCGATTCTTCTCGGACGCGCAATGGAGCGAGTACGCGGAACGGCTGAACCGCTTCGCCGAATTCACGCTCTCGCGCGGCGTGCGCGTCGCCTATCATCATCACATGGGCGCGTACGTCGAAACGCCCGCCGATGTCGATCGCCTCATGGCGCTCACGAACGATGCCGTGGGTCTGCTGTTCGACGCGGGGCACATCACGTTCGCGGGCGGCGACGCCTTGAGCGTGCTGCAAAAGCACATCGCGCGCGTGTGCCATGTGCATTGCAAGGACGTGCGCCCGGAAATCGTGAAGCTCGCGCGCAATCGCAACTGGAGCTTTCTCGATGCGGTCATCAACGGCGCGTTCTCCGTGCCAGGCGACGGCTGCGTGGATTATCCGGGCATCGTCGCGTGTCTCGCGCAGCACGATTACGAAGGCTGGCTCGTCGTGGAAGCGGAACAGGACCCGGTGATCGCGCCGAGCTACGAGTACGCCGACAAGGGTTATCGCACGCTGCGTGCGCTCGTCGACGCAACATTCAAGGAGGCAGCATGAGCCTGCTGGTGAAAGCATCGCGCGAAGGACAAACCATCGCGCGCGTCACGCCCGCTTCCGCGGGCTGGAAGCACGTCGGCTTCGCGGCGTATCGCCTGAACGCGGGCGATGTCGTGCACGTGTACGACGCGGATCGCGAAAGCTGCATCGTCGTGTTGACCGGCACGGTGAGCGTCGAAGCAGGCGACGAGCATTATCAGTCGATCGGCTCGCGCGACAGCGTGTTCGAGGACGCCGCGCCGTATGCCGTCTACGTGCCGCCGAAGCTCGCCGCCATCGTGCGCGCTGAACGCGACGCGGAAATCGGCGTAGCAAGCGCGCCCGCGAAGGGCGAGTTTCCGCCGCGCCTGATCGAGCCGTCGCAGATCAAGCGCTCCACGCGCGGCAAGAACGCGAATACGCGCTACGTCTGCGACATTCTTCCGCAAACGGAAGCGGCCGAGTCATTGCTCGTCGTCGAAGTGCGCACGCCCGGCGGACATGCGTCGAGCTATCCGCCGCACAAGCACGATCAGGACAACGTGCCCATCGAGAGTTCGCTCGAAGAGACGTACTACCATCGATTGAATCCGCCTCAAGGGTTCGCGTTCCAGCGCGTCTATACCGACGAACGCGATCTCGACGAAACGATGGCCGTCGAAAATCACGATGTCGTCATGGTGCCGCGTGGATATCATCCGGTGGTCGTGCCGTATGGCTACGACAACTACTATCTGAACGTGATGGCGGGCAACAAACGCACGTGGCACTTCAAGAACGATCCGAAGCACGAGTGGATCGTGGAAAGGGATAGCAAGGCGTCAACCTAGCGCACTAGCCAACGGAGAGCCATTCGCGCATGACCTGCTCGTCGCGAGCAAGCGAAGCGAATGGCCCGTCGAACTGTATCGCGCCATGTCCCATCACCGCGACGCGGGCATCGAGCGTGCGCGCGATGCTCAATCGTTCTTCGATCAGCAGCATCGCGACACCGCGCTCGCGCAGCATCGCGAGACACGCGGCCACTTGCGCGAGCACTTGCGGCGCGAGTCCTTCGCCCGGTTCGTCGATGACCACGAGCGACGGATCGCCCGTCAGCGTGCGTGCGAGCGCGAGCATCTGCTGCTCGCCGCCCGATAGCGCGCCCGCCTTCACCGACGCGCGTTCTTCTAGCGCCGGAAACAATCGATACGCATCGCGCGGCGTGAAGCGCGTGCCCTTCCTTTCGCCGAGCAACAGGTTTTCGCGCACGGTGAGCGCGGGGAACACGTCGCGCGTTTCGGGCACGTAACCGAGGCCCAGTCGCGCGATGCGATGCGGCCGCAAGCCGATGAGCGGGACATCGCGATAGCGCATGTCGCCCGCGCATCGCACGAGTCCCATGATGGCTTTCGCAAGCGTCGATCGTCCCGATCCGTTGCGGCCGGCGAGCGCGACCGCCTCGCCTTCGTCGATGCACAAATGCACGCCGTGCAGCACTTGCGCCGCGCCGTACCACGCGCGCAAATCCTCGATACGCAGTTGCGCGCTCATGGCGCGACTCCGCCGAGATAGGCTTCCCGCACATCGCGATTCGCCTGAATCCCGGCGGGCGTATCGGTTGCGATCACGCGCCCTCGCACGAGCACCGAAATGCGATCCGCGAGACCGAACACCGCGTCCATGTCATGCTCGATCACGAGCAGCGTGCGCCCTTGCGTCGTCGCGCGAATCAGGTCGAGCGCGCGCGTCGCCTCCGCGCGATTCATGCCGGCGGTGGGCTCGTCGAGCAGGATGAGCGGTGCATCGGTGGCCAGCGCAATGCCGAGATCGAGCGCGCGTTGCTCCGCGTAGGTCAGGCGCGCCGCGCGTTCGTCGGCGCGCGCGGCAAGGCCGATGGCATCGAGCATCGCGTGGGCGCGTTCATCGATTCGACGCGAGGGCAGCCATCGATCGATAAAGCGCGAAGATGCCGCGCCGAGCGCCGCGCAACGCAGGTTATCGAGCACGGACAAGCCGCCGAACACGCTCGTCGTCTGGAAGCTGCGCGCAAGCGAACGCGAGACGCGCTGCGGCGGCTTGCCCGTTATATCGATTCCGTTCGCGACGATGCGTCCGTCGTCGGGCCGCGCGCGTCCCGAGATCAGATCGAAGAGCGTGGACTTGCCCGCGCCGTTCGGTCCGATGAGCGCGTGCCGTTCGCCCTTCGCGACTTGCAGAGCGACGCCTTGCAACACGCGCGTCGCGCCGAAGCGCTTGACGACGCCGTGCAATTCGAGCGCGGCGTTCATCGCGCGGTCCTCGCGCGTCGTGCGAGCCATAGGCCCAGCAACGCGCACGGCAACGCGATGAGCCACGCATGCATATCGTTTCGTCCCGCATAGAGCGCTTCGACCGGCGCGACGACCGCGACGCCCCACACGATCGCGCTCAGCGCTCCGGCGCACAACGACCGGGCATCGCGCCGAACTAGGCCCGCGACGCCTTCCGGCGCCGCCACGACGACCCACATGAAGAAGAGCCCGAGATACATCGGCCACGCGGCCGTGACGCTCGCGAGCCCGACGCTTTCGAACGTAAGCAGCACCGCGCCGACGATCGGCCCGAAGAACGTGCCCGCGCCGCCGATCACGGTCGCCACCAGCACGCTTGTCGAACGCGCGAGACCGACGCTTTCCGACGAAACCAGCTCGACATTGATCAACGCCAGCACGCCCGCGATGCCCGCGAAGAACGCCGACACGACGAGCATGCGCAAGCGCACGCGCGCGGGCGCGAAACCGATCGCGGCGGCGCGCGCGGGATTGTCGCGCACGGCGTTGGCGAGACGGCACATCGGCGTGCGTGAGAACGCGAATATCGCGAGTGCCGATATCACGCACCAGCACGCGATCAGCGCATACGCCTCGCGCGGCGGCCCGAAGGTCAACGCGAAGAACGCCGGACTGCTCGCGCGATCGATCGTTAGGCCGCCCTCGCCGCCGAACCAGCCCGGCACGAGCCACACGCACGCGGCGACGAGTTCGCCGATACCGAGCGTGATCATCGCGAAGGCGGTGCCCGCGCGCTGCGTCGAGATCGCGCCGAAAACGATGGCGACGAGCATCGCCGCGCATCCGCCGATGAACGGCAGCAGCGGCAACGGCACGCCGAAGCGATTGAACACGTGCGCGGCAGCGAACGCGCCGAGACCGGAATAGACCGCGTGTCCGAACGAGAGCAGACCCGTCTCGCCAAGCAACAGGTTGTACGAAAGCGCGAGGACGATGAGCGTGGCGGTCTGCGCGAGATACGCGAGCAGCCACGATTGATCGAAGACGAGCGGCGGCAGCGCGAGCGCTGCGATCAGCGCGACAAAAAGCACGGCCATGAGCTTAAGCATCTCGCGTGCGCTCGCCGAAAAGTCCGCGCGGCCGTGCGGCCAGCATCGCGACGAGCAACAGATACGGCAGCACCGGCGCGAGTTGCGCGACCGTCAGCGCGCCCCATGCGGGCGGCAACGTCACACCGAACGATGCGGCGATGCCACCCGCCGTCGCGCTTGCACCGACCGCGAAGGTCTGCACGCAGCCGATCAGCAACGACGCGACGAGCGCGCCGCCGAGCGAGCCGAGCCCGCCGATCACGACGACGACGAAAACGATCGGGCCCATCGCATCGGCCATCGCCGGTTCCACGACCGCGAGCGGCGCCCCGATCACGCCCCCCAGCGCGGCGAGCGCGGTGCCGACGGCGAAGACGGTGGTGAACACGCGCGGCACGTCATGACCGAGCGTTTCAACGGTAGCGGGATGCGTGAGCGCCGCGCGCACGACGAGTCCCGTTTTCGATGCGCGCAAGACGAGCCAGAGCGCGCCGAGCATGACGACGGCGACCGTCATCATGAACACGCGATAGCGCGCGAACGATGCGCCATAGAGCGTGAAAAGCGGTCCGTCCAGCACGCGTGGAATGGCGGCGGGCAAAGGCCCGAGTCCCCAGACGAGCTTCACGCCCTCGCCTATGACGATGGCCGCGCCGAACGTCAGCAGCATTTCGGCGAGCGCGCCGCGCGCATGCACGCGGCGCAATAACAGGCGTTCGAACAAGGCCCCGGCGACGCCGACGATCAGCGGCGCGCACAACAGCGCAAACCAGAATCCGCCATACGCGGCGAGCGCCTGCCCGACATACGCGCCGAGCATGTAGAAACTCGCGTGCGCGAAGTTGAGCACGCCGAGCATCGAGAAAATCAGCGTGAGCCCTGCCGACAGCATGAAGAGCAGCAATCCCACGCTCACGCCGTTGAGCAGACTCACGCAGAACCACTGAAGCAAGACGCGACCCTCAACCGGTGATGAGCGGCTGCAGCGCATCGACGAGCGGCGCGGGCAACGGCACCGGCCTGCGCGTCACGCGATCCACATAGACATGCACGAAATGTCCCTGCGCCGCGGCTTCTTCGGAGCCTTGCGTGAAGATCGCCACTTCGTAGCGCACGCTCGTGTTGCCGAGCCGCTCGACGCGCAGGCCCGCTTCGATCGGCTCCGGAAACACGACCGGCGCGAAGAAATTGCAGCGCGTCTCGACGACGAGGCCGATGGTCTCGCCCTCGCTGAAATCGAGCACGCCCGCGCGCAGCAGATACTCGTTCACGACCGTGTCGAAATAGCTGTAATAGACGACGTTGTTGATGTGCCCGTAGACGTCGTTATCCGACCAGCGCGTGCTGATCGGCAGAAAGTGCGCGTAATCCGCGCGCGTGGTCGGAGACGGCTTGCTCATCGCTCAGAGAGACTCCGTCAGCATGCGTCGATAATCGTCGGCGCTCGCCTCGCGCGGATTCGTCTTGTGGCAATGGTCCGCCAGCGCGCCCTTCACCACCTTGTCGAACATGCTTGCGTCGACGCCCATCTGCGAGAGACGCGTCGGCAGGCCGAGGCGCGCGGTCATGTCGTGTACGGCCTGGGCGATGTCGGCGTTATTGGCGAGATTCATCACGCGGCGCATGCGCGCGAAACGCCGGTCCGCGACGACCGTCGGCGCGCTCTCGTTGAAGCGCAGCACGGCGGGCAGCACGACCGCGTTCAGCGTGCCGTGATGCAGCGACGTGCGCCCGTTCACCGCGAGCCCGCCCAGCGGATGCGACAGCGAATGCACGCAGCCGAGGCCCTTCTGGAACGCCATCGCGCCCTGCATCGACGCAGACATCATGTTCAAGCGCGCGTCGCGGTCCTGGCCGTCGTGCGTCGCGCGCTCGATGTTGGCCCAGGCGCGTTCGAGGCCGTCGAGCGCGATGCCGTCGGCGGGCGGATTGAACGCGGGCGCGAGAAACGTCTCGATGCAATGCGCGATCGCGTCCATGCCGGTCGCGGCGGTGAGCCCGGGCGGCAGGCCGAGCGTGAGCGACGGATCGCAGATCGCCGATTTCGGCAGCAGATGCCACGAATGGAAGCCGAGCTTGCGCCCGTCGTTCAGGATGACGATCGCGCCGCGAGCCACTTCGCTGCCCGTGCCCGATGTGGTCGGAACCGCGATCAACGGCGCCGCGCGCTCCGTGATCTTGCCGCTGCCGCCTTCGATGGTCGCGAAGGTCGTGAGCGGCTCGTCGTGCGTCGCGGCGATCGCGACGCCTTTCGCCAGATCGATCGACGAACCGCCGCCCACCGCGATCAGCCCGTCGCAGCGTTCGCGTTTGTATTGCGCGGCGGCCGCGAGGACCATCGCTTCGGTCGGATTCGACGGCGTGTCGTCGAACACCGGCAGCGCACCGAGCTTCGCGCTCTCGATCACGCGCTCGGCCAAGCCCGCCGCCGCCACGCCTTTATCGGTGATAACGAGCGGACGTTTCATGCCGACGCGCGCGCATTCGCTTTGCAGCGTTTCCAGCGCGTCGTAGCCGAGATGAATGTGGGTCAGGTAGAAGATAAAGGCCATGGCGTCAGCATCGGTGGAAGAAGTGCGGCCCATGTTGGAGCCGCACGCCGGAAGTGTCAATCCGGATTAGGTCGACGCGCAGAGCGCGCGCACTTCGGCCGCGAAGCGTTCGACGGTCTCGCGTTCCGTATCCCACGCGCACATCAGACGGCAGCCGCCCGAGCCGATGAACTGATAGAAGCGCCAGCCCTTCGCGCGCAGCGCCGAAGCGACATGCGCCGGCAATTCCGCGAACACCGCGTTCGATTCGGGCTTGAAGAGCAACGAAACGCCGGGAATGCCCGCGAGCCGCTCGGCCATCAACGAAGCCATCGCGTTCGCGTGACGCGCGTTGCGCAGCCATACGCCGTTATCCAGCAGACCCAGCCACGGCGCGGAAATGAAGCGCATCTTCGAGGCGAGCTGGCCGGCCTGCTTGAGGCGATACGCGAAATCGGCGGCGAGCGCCTTGTCGAAGAACACGACCGCCTCGCCCACCGGCAAGCCGTTTTTCGTGCCGCCGAAGCACAGCACGTCGACGCCCGCGCGCCACGTAATCTCCGACGGATGCACGTTCAACGTTGCGACCGCGTTCGCGAAACGCGCGCCGTCCATGTGGATCTTCAGATGCCTTCGCTTGGCGATGGCCGCGATCGCGCGAATTTCCTCGACGGTGTAGACGGTACCGATTTCCGTCGCCTGCGTGAGCGCGACGACCTTCGGCTTCGGATAATGGATATCCGCGCGTTTCGTGACGAGTTCTTCGATAGCGTCGGGCGTGAGCTTGCCGTTCTCGCCCTTCGCCGTGAGCAGCTTCGAGCCGCCGGAGAAGAATTCGGGGCCGCCGCATTCATCGGTTTCGATATGCGCGAGTTCGTGGCAAATCACCGAGTGATACGACTGACAAAGCGAAGCGAGCGCGAGCGAATTCGCCGCCGTGCCGTTGAACACGAAGAAGACTTCGCAATCGGTCTGGAAGAGATCGCGAATGCGATCGCAGACTTGCGCGGTCCACGAATCGTCGCCGTAGGCGGGCTCGTGGCCGCTTGTGTTGGCCTGAATCAGCGCCTGCAGCGCTTCGGGGCAGATACCTGCGTAATTGTCGGAGGCGAAGTGTTGGATCGGGTCCGTGGGCGCTGTCATGGGGTCGCGTTGATGGCCTTGCTTGAACGAGGCGCGCGTGAGCGGATGATCTCGCGCGGCCGGCGATCCGGCCATTTTAGCGGCTCGAACCGGCGCACGCCGCGGCGCCGGTCCGAGCGATGCTTACTTGCTGTTCGGCGCGCTCGCCGCGTTGCCCGCGTTGGCCTGTTGCGCCTGCTTATCCTTCTTGCTGGCTTCGTGATGGCCGATCGCGCAGCCACCCACGGCGCCCGCCGTGCCGTGCTTGCCCGCGACGTGGCCCGCAACGCCGCCCACCGCCGCGCCTTCGATGCAACCCTTCGCCTGCGCGACGCCGGTCGCGGCGAGCATGGCCGACGTCAGTGCGATCAATGCGATTTTGCGATTCATGATGCATCTCCCTTTTCTAGTTGAACGTGATCGGAGAGATGCACGCAATGTGCCTGACAGCCCGTAAGCAAAAACGGCCCGATCTTCGTCAGATCGAGCCGTGTTTCTGCCAGCGTTTCTGCCGGAACGCGAAAAGCGCTTAAAGCTGCTGCTGCACCCAGCCCGTCACGCCGGCCAGCGCGGCCTGCAGATTGGCCGGTTCTGTGCCGCCCGCCTGCGCCATGTCGGGACGGCCGCCGCCCTTGCCGCCGACCTGCTGCGCGACGAAGTTGACGAGCTCGCCCGCCTTGACCTTCTTCGATGCATCCGGCGTCACGCCCGCGATCAGGCTGACCTTGCCGCCATCCACCGATGCGAGCACGATCGCCGCGCTCTTCAGCTTGTCCTTGAGCTTGTCGACGGTTTCGCGCAGCGTCTTCACGTCCGCGCCTTCGAGTTGAGCGGCCAGCACCTGCACGCCGGCAACGTCGACGGCCTTCGAGACCAGTTCGTCGCCCTGGCTCGATGCGAGCTTCGATTTCAGCGCGCCCAGTTCCTTCTCCAGCGACTTCACATGCTCCTGAACCTGCGAAATGCGCTGCGTCAGTTCGGACGGTTGCGCCTTCAGCACGCCCGCCGCCGCGTTGATGCGCTGATCCAGTTCCTGCACGTAGCGCACCGCGTTGTCGCCGGTGATCGCCTCGACGCGGCGAATGCCCGCCGCGACGCCGCCTTCCATCACGATCTTGAAGAAGCCGATGTCGCCCGTGCGCTGCACGTGCGTGCCGCCGCACAGCTCGCGCGAGAAGCCGAGATCGAGCACGCGCACCGTGTCGCCGTATTTTTCGCCGAAGAGCGCCATCGCGCCGCCCTTCACCGCGTCGTCGTAAGGCATGACGCGCACGACGCCCGGCGCATTCGCGATGATCTCGTTGTTCACGATTTGCTCGACGCGGCGGATCTGGTCGTCCGTCATCGGCGCGTTGTGCGCGAAGTCGAAGCGCGTCTTGTCGGAATCGACGAGCGAGCCTTTCTGCTGCACGTGGCCGCCGAGCACTTCGCGCAACGCCTTGTGCATCAAATGCGTGGCCGAGTGATTGCGCGCGGTGCGGGCACGGCGCACGCCGTCGATTTCCGCCTTCACGACGTCGCCGACCTTGAGCGTGCCCTGCTCGACCGTGCCGTGATGACCGACGACATCGGCCTGCACCTTCAGCGTATCGGCGACGGCGAAGCGCACGTTCACGTTCGCGAGCACGCCCTGATCGCCGACCTGGCCGCCCGACTCCGCGTAGAACGGCGTGTGATCGAGCACGACGACGGCTTGCTGGCCGTCCTTCGCTTCCTTGACCGATGCGCCTTCGACATACAGCGCGAGGATTTTCGCGTCGTCGAAGATTTCCTTTTCGTAGCCGTGGAACGTGGACTTCGCGCCCGAGTATTCCAGGCCCGCCGCGATCTTGAACTTGCCCGCCGCGCGCGCCTGGTCGCGCTGACGCGCCATCGCGTCGTCGAACGCGGGTTCGTCCACGGTCACGCCGCGCTCGCGGCACACGTCCGCCGTGAGATCGAGCGGGAAGCCGTAGGTGTCGTGCAGCTTGAACGCGAGTTCGCCGTCCAGTTGCTTCACGCCTTTCTTTTCCAGATCGGCGAGTTCGCCTTCGAGAATCGACATGCCGTGCTCGATGGTCTCGAAGAAGCGCTCTTCTTCCTGACGCAGGACATCGGTCACGCGTTGTTGCGCGTCGGTGAGTTCCGGATACGCCGGGCCCATTTCCGCGACGAGATCCGCCACCAGCTTGTTGAAGAACGCGCCCTTCTTGCCGAGCTTGTAGCCGTGACGGATCGCGCGGCGCACGATGCGGCGCAGCACGTAGCCGCGGCCTTCGTTGCCCGGAATCACGCCGTCGACGATCAGGAACGAGCACGCGCGGATGTGGTCCGCGATGACCTTCAGCGAGTTGTTTTCCAGATCGGCGGTATTCGTCTCGCGGCCAGCAGCCTTGATGAGCGTCTGGAACAGGTCGATCTCGTAGTTGCTGTGGACGTGCTGCAGCACGGCGGCGAGGCGTTCGAGGCCCATGCCGGTATCGACGCACTGCTTGGGCAGCGGCGTCATGTTGCCTTGCGCGTCGCGGTTGAACTGCATGAACACGAGATTCCAGATCTCGATGAAGCGGTCGCCGTCTTCTTCAGGCGATCCCGGCGGGCCGCCCCAGATTTCCGGGCCGTGGTCGTAGAACACTTCGGAGCACGGGCCGCACGGACCGGTGTCGGCCATCTGCCAGAAATTGTCCGATGCGTAGCGCGCGCCCTTGTTGTCGCCGATGCGGATGATGCGCTCGACCGGCACGCCGATTTCCTTCGCCCAGATATCGAAGGCTTCGTCGTCTTCCTGGTAGACCGTGACCGTGAGCTTTTCCGCCGGCAGGTTGTACACCTTCGTGAGCAATTCCCAGCAGTAGTGAATCGCGTCGCGCTTGAAGTAATCGCCGAACGAGAAGTTGCCGAGCATCTCGAAGAACGTGTGATGGCGCGCGGTGTAGCCGACGTTCTCCAGATCGTTGTGCTTGCCGCCCGCGCGCACGCTGCGCTGCGCGGTGGTCGCGCGCGAGTACGGACGCGATTCGCTGCCCAGGAACACGTCTTTGAACTGGACCATGCCCGAGTTGGTGAAGAGCAGCGTCGGGTCGTTGCCGGGCACGAGGCTCGACGAACGCACGATCGTATGGCCCTTCGATTCGAAAAACTTCAGGAATTTCTCGCGTATTTCGGCGGCTTTCATAGCGTACGGGGCGTGTCTTCGGTTCTTTGATGGCGCCCGCGGGCGGCCTTTTACAGGCGCTGCCAGCGGAACAAGGGTGATTGTCGATTATACGGGATTCGCCGCACGCGACCGGGCGCGGGCGCGCGGGCTCGGGCCGTCCGGTATCGCGCGCACGGCGGTTCTGTGCGACAGTCGCAATCCGGAGAGACAACCTGAGCGAGCGAGCCATCGAATGGGAGCCTTGAGCCATATCCGCGTGCTGGACCTGACCCGCGTGCTGGCGGGACCGTGGTGCGCGCAGACCCTCGCCGATTTCGGCGCGGATGTCATCAAGATCGAGCGCCCCGAAACCGGCGACGACACGCGCCATTGGGGGCCGCCCTACCTGAAAACGCCCGGCGGCGAGGACACGCACGAGGCCGCGTACTATCTCGCGGCGAACCGCAACAAGCGCTCGGTGACGGTCGATATCGCGACGGCGGAAGGTCAGCAGATCGTGCGCGAACTGGCCGCGCAGAGCGATGTCGTCCTTGAAAACTACAAGGCCGGGCAACTGAAGAAGTACGGGCTCGACTACGAATCGCTGAAAGTGGTGAAGCCCGACATCGTGTATTGCTCGGTGACTGGTTTCGGGCAGACGGGGCCGTATGCGTCGCGCGCGGGCTACGATTTCATCGTGCAGGGCATCGGCGGCTTCATGAGCATCACCGGCGAGCGCGACGGCCAGCCCGGCGGCGGTCCGCAGAAAGCAGGCGTGGCGATCGCGGACCTGATGACCGGCATGTACGCGACCATCGGCGTGCTGACCGCGCTCGCTCACCGCGACCGCACGGGCGAAGGGCAGTACATCGACATGGCGCTGCTCGACGTGCAGGTCGCGATGCTCGCCAACATGAACACCAATTTCCTCGCGAGCGGCAAGCCGCCGGTGCGCTGGGGCAACGCGCATCCGAACATCGTGCCGTATCAGACCTTCCAGACGAGCGACGGCTGGATCATCGTGGCCGTGGGCAACGACGGGCAGTTCCGCAAGTTCGTCGTGGCGGGCGGACGCGCCGAGTTGGCCGACGACGCGCGCTTCGCGGCGAACCCGTCGCGCGTGCGCAACCGCGACATCCTCGTGCCGATGCTCGCGGACATGGTGCGTCGCAAAGGCAAGCACGAATGGCTCGCCGAACTCGAAGCGGCGGGCGTGCCGTGCGGTCCGATCAACGATCTCGGCGAGGTGTTCGAGGACCCGCAAGTGCTCGCGCGCAAAATGCAGATCGATCTGCCGCATCCGACGGCCGGCACGGTGAAGCTCGTCGCGAGCCCGATCAAGATGAGCGCGACGCCGCCCGAAGCGCGCACGCATCCGCCGCTGTTGGGCGAACACACGTCGGACGTGCTCGCCCAGGTGCTCGGCTACGACGAGGCGAAAATCGCACGATTGCGCGAATCGGGCGCGATCTGAGCCGATCGGTTCGGGATCGGCTCAGGATCCGTTCAGGATCAGCGAACGCCCGCGCCGACCAGACCGCCCGCCGCCGCGCCCGCGACCGTGCCGATCGGCCCGCCCGTGATCAGATAGCCGAGCGCGCCACCGGCGGCCGCGCCGACCCCGGCGTGAGCCTGCTGGCGGGATACGTTCGCGCAGGCGGCGAGACTCGATACGAGCGCGGCGGCGGCGAACTTGAGCGTCGTGAGGGCGATCTTCTTCATGATGGGCTTCCTTGTATTGTCGTTGTGATGTGTTGTGCTTTTCGTGCATGGCCGCCGCCGAGACAGGCGCGACCGATGCAGGCGAGCCGATCTTAAAAGGCCGCGCGTGCGCCTTTCAACGCGATTTACTTTCCGTTACGGCGGTTACGAAGCGCGTGACGAGCCGCACACCCTGTAACGGAACCCGCGAAACGGCGCGGCTGTGCGAATCGCGCGACAAAACGGGCCGCAAGCTGTTTTTCGAACACGGTCGCCGCCAGCCTCAGATGATTGCGTAAGGTAGAATCGACCCAATATTCAAGGCCTTCGTACGCGTTTCCGGTTCACTTTCGCCGCGAACGCTTCCCGAACCGTTTCACGCGCGCGAGCGCATCCGCTGCCACTTTTTCCGCATGAACACCGATCGAAACGACGCTCCGGCGCCATCCAATTTCATTCGCAACATCATCGAAGACGACAACCGCTCCGGCAAATGGTTGCAGCGAGTCGAGACGCGCTTTCCGCCCGAGCCGAACGGCTATCTGCATATCGGCCATGCGAAGAGCATCTGCGTGAACTTCGGCCTCGCCGCGGATTACGGCGGCGTGTGCCATTTGCGCTTCGACGATACGAACCCCGAGAAGGAAAGCGTCGAGTACGTCGAGTCGATCATCGACGCCGTGAAATGGCTGGGCTTCGACTGGAACAAGAACGGCGCCGAGCACCAGTATTTCGCGAGCGACTATTACGACAAGCTGTACGAATACGCCGAAATGCTCGTCAAGAAAGGCCAGGCATACGTCGATAGTCAAACGGCCGAAGAGATGCGCGCGACGCGCGGTTCGGCCACCGAAGCCGGCATTAATTCGCCGTATCGCGAGCGCTCGCCCGAGGAAAACCTCGACCTCTTCCGCCGCATGAAGGCGGGCGAGTTCAAGGAAGGCGAGCACGTGCTGCGCGCGAAAATCGACATGACGTCGCCGAACTTCAACATGCGCGATCCGGTCATTTATCGCATCCGCTTCGCGCATCACTACCGTACCGGCGACACGTGGTGCATCTATCCGATGTACGACTACGCGCACTGCGTGTCGGATGCGATCGAGAACATCACGCACTCGCTCTGCACGCTCGAATTCGAGGATCATCGTCCGCTCTACGACTGGTTCCTCGCGCAACTCGCGAACGACGGCGTGTTCCAGCGTCCGCTGCCGCAGCAGATCGAGTTTTCGCGCCTGAACCTCACGTACGCGATCACCAGCAAGCGCAAGCTGCTGCAACTCGTGCAGGACAATCACGTCGACGGCTGGGACGATCCGCGCATGCCGACCATCGCCGGTGTGCGCCGTCGCGGCTTCACGCCGGAGAGCATTCGCCTGATGGTCGAGCGCGTCGGCGTGACGAAGGTCGATTCGTGGATCGACATGAGCGTCCTCGAAGGCGCGCTGCGCGACGATCTCGACGAGAAAGCGCCGCGCGCGATCGCGGTGCTCGATCCGCTCAAGCTCATCATCGACAATTACCCGGAAGGACAGAGCGAGGCATGCAGCGCGCCGGTGCATCCGCATCATCCGGATCGCGGCGTGCGCGCGTTCCCGTTCTCGCGCGAGTTGTGGATCGAGCGCGAGGACTTTCAGGAAACGCCGCAGAAGGGCTATTTCCGCCTCTTCCCCGGCAACAAGGTGCGCCTGAAGTACGGCTTTATCGTGGAATGCACGGGCGCGGACAAGGACGAGAACGGCAACGTTACCGCCGTGCACTGCAACTACTTCCCGGACAGCAAGTCGGGCACGGAAGGCGCGAACAACTACAAGGTGAAGGGCACGATTCACTGGGTCAGCGCGGCGACCGCCTACGCGGCCGAAGTGCGCCTCTACGACCGTCTCTTCAAGGAGCCGCAGCCCGGCGCGGGCGGCGCGGAGTTCCTCGATGCGCTCAACCCGGATTCGAAGCGCGTCGCGAACGCCTATCTCGAACCGAGCGCGCGTGACGCGAACGCCGAAGACCGCTTCCAGTTCGAGCGGCACGGCTATTTCGTCGCGGACCGTGTGGATTCGCAGCCGGGCAAGCCCGTGTTCAACCGCATCGTCAGCCTGCGCGACAGTTGGGGCAAACCGGCCTGATATCGACGCAAGAAGGGCGCCGCGCGGCCACGCGGCGTCCTCGATTTAGCCCGCAGAACCCACGCCCGCCGCTTCTAACGAGGACATCATGAAGCAGCCGCATTCCTTCGCGCCGCACCGCACGCGGGCGCAACGAAGCGCCGCCCTCGCCTCTTTGCTCCTGTTCGCATCCGCCGGCGCGCTCGCCGCCACCGCAGCCGACCTCGCGACGGCGCAAGCCAACGTCGATCAGTTGCCGCCCTCCGCGACGCTGCGCAAGATCGTGGAAAACGGCGCGATCGTGCTGGGCACGCGCGAATCGTCGGTGCCGTTCTCGTACACGGTGAAGCAGCAGCCGGTGGGCTACTCCTACGACATCGCGCTGAAAGTCGTCGACGAGATCAAGAAGCGCCTCAAATTGCCGAATCTCGCGGTCAAGAACGTGATGGTCACGTCGGCGAACCGCATCTCGTATGTCGTGAACAATCAGGTCGATCTGGAGTGCGGTTCGACCGCGCACGTGGCCGACCGCGATCCGCTCGTCGCGTTCTCGAACAGTTTTTTCCAGTACGGCATTCGCATGGCCGTGAAGAAAAAGTCCGGCATTCGCGACTACGGCGATCTCGCGAACAAGACGGTAGTGACGACGGCGGGCACGTCGGACGAGCGCATGTTGCGGCAGATGAGCATCGACAAGACGCTGAACCTTCGCATCATCAGCGCGCGCGATCATGCGGAGGCGTTCGCCGCGCTCAAGTCGGACCGCGCGGTCGCGTTCGTGATGGACGATCCGCTTCTCTACGGCAAGATCGCGCAGGAAGGCGCCGCGCGCAACGAGTACACGGTCACGGGCGCGTCGCTTGCGAACGAAGCGTATGGCTGCATGATGAGAAAAGGCGATCCGGTGTTCAAGCGCATCGTCGACGAGGTGATCGCCAACATGCAGCGCTCGGGCGAAGCCACGAAGCTCTACGAGACCTGGTTCATGCGCCCGATTCCGCCGGACGGCATCAACCTGCAATTCCCGATGTCGCCGGAAATGAAGACGCTCTTCGCCAATCCCAACGACCGCACGGTCGACTGATCGCGTCGGTCAGAGCGTCTCGTGCAGCTCCGCGAGCGATAGCGTCGTCTGAAAGAGACGCGCGAGACTGCGGCTCGCGAATCGATCGACGTCCGCCGGGCTGACCCAGCGATACGCATCCATCTCGGGAATCATGGTGCCGTCGCTGTAGCGCGGGAAATACGATTTGCACACGCAGTTTTCGAGCTTCACTTCGTCTTCGGAAACACGCACCGCGAACAGATGCAGGTCCTTGTCGCGGCGATACACGAAGCGTCCGAGATCCTTCAGGCGTTCAGCGGGCAGCACGATGCCCGTCTCCTCGACGAGCTCGCGCAACGCCGCCTCGCGCGGGCTTTCGCCGGGATCGGAGGCACCTTTGGGCACGTCCCAGTGCGTGGTTTCGGTGGCGTGACAGAGCAGGACGTCGCCCTGTTCGTTGAGAATCACGACGCCGCACGATACGTTGCGCGCGGTCATCTATCGCTTGCCCGGTTCATCACTGCTTCTTGAGTTTCCACTTGCCGTCGCTCGCCTTGCAGGCGGTCGGCGTCCAGGTTTGCGTCTGCCCTTTCGCGTGCGCGACGAGCGTGATCTTGCGGCACTTGAGCCCGCCGGACTCGAAGCTCTCCTGCGGCGTCACCGTGCCGTTGATCGGTACCGGATTGCCCGCGCCCTTGTTGTCCCAGTCGAGCGATTCGCCGTCCTGCTTCGTGTTGAGCGCGGTCTGCGCGGCGTTGTTGAGCGCCTGCAGGTCGCGCTGCTTCATGTAGCTGATCGGCGTGTTGTTCAGGAAGCCGAGATTGGCGGCGGATGCAGCCGCGCTCACGGCGACGAGCGCGCTTGCCGCGATCGTCCGGATGCAGGCGCGAGCGAGCGCTCGATCTCGAATCGGCATGAAGATTCTCCTCGTTGCGATGTTTGTTTCGCGGATGACCTCGCGGCTTCCTGCATGCGCCGGCCTTCGCGAGCAACGAGAATAGCATTGATGCGCGGGCCGCGCCGCCCGCGCCGCCTCAGTTTTGCGCGGACTTCATTTCGTTGATGCCGATGCCCTTTTGCGAGTTCTTGTCCTTCGCCGGATCGTAGCCGTCGGTGAGCGTACCGAGGAACGCGACGACATCCTTGATCTCGGCTTCGTCGAGCGCGGGCTTGTCGCCCTTCTTGCGATCGAACGGCGGCTCGGTGTTGATGTTCTCCCAGTACTTCTTCGGCAAGTCGTCGAACTTCTGGACGACGCCATGCTTCGACACCGGATAGAACTTCTCGGGGTTCGTATCGCGCTCGACATAGAAGCGCACCACGTCGTCCAGACGATGATAGATGCCGTTGTGGAAGAAGGCCTTGCGCGTCGCGACGTTGCGCAGCGACGGCGTGCGGAATATCCCGCAATACTCGTCCATGCCCTTCAGGTCGCGGCGCTCGGGACCGCACGCGCCGAGATCGTGGAAGTTCGGGTTCCGGTTGATCGGCAACGCGCGATTACGCGGTACGCCGATCGCGATCAGGCCGAAGTCGCTGAACTGCGGCGGCGAGCCGTCCTTCGCGCGCTGGCTGATGTGGCAGGACGCGCAGTTGCCCTTGTTCTCGTCGTTGAAGAGCCGCAGGCCGTGCATCTCGGCGTCGTTGAGCTTCGCGCGGCCGGCGAGGAACGCGTCGTACTTGCTCGTGTACGGATAGAACTTTTCGGGCGATTGCTCGAACGCTTCGAGCGACTCCAGCACCGAGGCGAACGCCTTGTCGTCGCTATCGAAGACATCGGCGCCGAACGCGCGCCGGAAGTCCCCGGCATAGGACGACGCCTTCACGGCCGCGACGACCGCGGCGGGCGTGCTGCCCATCTCGAACGACGACAGGATCGGAATGCGCGCCTGATCCGAGCCGCGATCAACGCGGCCGTCCCACGTGAGGCCGCCGGTCGGACCGGCATCGACGCTCTCGTCGCCTTCGTCGTCGGAATCGTGAAAGTGACGCGTGAAAGCCGGAACCGACTGCAAATACTCAAGCGAAGGCACCGCGCGAAAACCTGGCTGATGCATGTCGTTGCCGCCGAGTTGCACGGACAGCGCGTTCGGCGGCCCGAACGCGTGATTCGGGCTATGACACGACGCGCACGCGAGCTTGCCCGAGCCGGATAGCGACGGATCGAAGAAGAGCTTCTCGCCGAGCGCCGTGATCTGCTTCACATGCGCGAAGACTTCCGCGCGCGATTGGCCGTGGGGCACGACGGGGGTCGCAGCCTGCGTCGCAGCGCTCGCGTTCTTGTCCGCCGCGTGGGAATCGCAGCCGCTCATCGCCGCCGATAACGCGGCAAGCGCGATGGAACACAGAACGAACGGCAAACGCATCGAAGACATGGACGTGGAAATCGGAATTGAAAGATGCCGAAGCGTATTTCGCCCGCATGTCTTTCATGTGACAAGCATCGAGGCTTTCGACCCGGACCCGTGCGATCGAAATTTATTAAGCAAACATTACGCAACCGAAAGCCTTATTACATGGCCGCGTCAATTTGCGTTGCGACACTGCGCACGCCGGCGAGCAAAGGCTTATTCGACGACGAAGCCCGCGCCGTGCGCCGGTCCCCAACACAAGAGAGAATTTCAATGAACAAGAAACTCGTTTGCGCAGTGCCGCTCGTGGCAACTGCTGCATTCGGCCTCTACGCATGCGGCGGCGACGACCATAACGACAGCGACATCTCTTCGGTGAAGAACGTCGTCGTGATCTACGCGGAAAACCGCAGCTTCGATAACCTGTATGGACACTTCTCCGGCGCAAACGGCCTGCAGAACGTGACGGCGGCGAACGCGCAGCAGCTCGATCGCGACGGCAGCGTGCTGCCGACATTGCCGACGATCTGGACGGGTCTGACCGCGACGGGCGTGACGCCCGCGATCACCGCGGCGATGACGACGAACCTGCCGAACGAGCCGTTCGCGATCGACGATCCCAAGGGCTTCAACATTCAGCTCAACGTCACGACGCGCGATCTGTATCACCGTTTCTACGAGAACCAGATGCAGATCGACGGCGGCAAGAACGACAAGTTCGCCGCGTGGGGCGATTCGGGCGCGCTCGTGATGGGCCACTACGACACGCCGCCGGAGAAGCTGCCGCTCTACAAGATCGCGCAGCAATACACGCTCGCGGACAACTTCTTCATGGGCGCGTTCGGCGGCTCGTTCCTGAACCACCAGTGGCTCGTCTGCGCGTGCACGCCGATCTACCCGAACGCGGACAAGAGCGTCGCGGCCGGCTCGATCTCGGCGGTGAATGCAGATGGCGTGTCGCTCAAGCTCAAGACGAATCCGCCGCCTTCGGCGCTCACCGGCTCGGCTGACGCGCAGTTCGTGAACTCGGGCACGCTCACGCCCGACTTCTACGCGATCAACACGATGCAGCCGCCGTATCAGCCGAGCGGCAACCCGGCGCCCGCGGGCGTCGATCCGGCTCTCGGCGATTCGACCAAGGCCAATACGCTGCCGCCGCAAACGCAGCAGCACATCGGCGATCTGCTGAACAACGCGGGCGTGAGCTGGGCGTGGTACGGCGGCTCGTGGGCCGCGGCGCTCGCGGACCGCTCGGTCATCAACGGCGCGACCAACGTGGTGCCCGACTTCCAGACGCATCATCAGCCGTTCAACTACTTCGCCGATCTCGCGCCGGGCACGGCCAACCGCGCGCAACATCTGCTCGACGGCGGCACGAACGGTTCGGAGTTCATCAAGGCGATTGACGCGGGCACGCTGCCGCAAGTCGCGTTCTACAAGCCGCAGGGCAACCTGAACGAGCACGCGGGTTACACGGACGTCGCGCAGGGCGATCAGCACATCGCCGATCTGATCTCGCATCTGCAGAAGAGCCCGCAGTGGAAGAACATGGTCGTCGTCGTGACCTACGACGAAAACGGCGGCTTCTGGGATCACGTCGCGCCGCCGAAGGGCGATCGCTGGGGCCCGGGCACGCGGATTCCGGCGCTCATCATTTCGCCCTACGCGAAGAAGGGCTTCGTCGATCACACGCAGTACGACACCACGTCGATCCTGCGCCTCATCACGAAGCGCTTCAGCTTGCCGACGCTGCCGGGCCTCGCCGCGCGCGACGCCGCGCTGGTGTCCAACGGTGCGCAGAAGATGGGCGATCTGACCAACGCGCTCGACTTCTCGCAGTAAGTCTTCCGCAGGCGTTGCAATGAAAAAAGGGCCGCGACTTTCGAAGCCGCGGCCCTTTTTTATCGATGTTCACGCGGGCGCGAAGAGCGTCGCCAGATCGCTCGTGCGCGTCTCGCTCGCTTGCGCGAGAACGCGCGCTTCCAGTTCGTCGAGATGCGTGCGCATCGACGTGAGCGCGGCGTCGAGATCGCCGTTCTCCAGGGCATCGACGAGTTGTCCGTGTTCGTCCGACGAGCAGTTCGACAGCTTCGACGGATCGAAAAGCGCCTTGTAAAGCTCGGTCTTCGCGACGAGTTTCGCGAGAAACGCCGCCACTTCCGGCGTGCCCGCGAGTTCCGCGAGCAGCACGTGAAAGTGGCCCGCGAGACGCACGCATTCCGCCACGCTTGCCGCCTTCACCGCGCGCTGCTCGGCCTTGACGTGGGCGCGCAACGCCCGCTTCGCCCGCGCGCTCAGAGCGCCGCACAGCGAAGCGACGATGCCCGCCTCCACGACTTGCCGCGCGCGATAAACCTCGCGGATGCCGGCGGGCGTCGGCGACGGCACGAACGCGCCGCGATTCGCCTCCAGCGTGAGCTTGCCTTCCGCACCGAGCCGCGCGAGCACCTTGCGGATCGCGCCGCGCGTGCAGCCGAACGCGGCGGCAAGTTCGCGCTCGACGAGTTGCGCGCCGGGCGCGAGTTTGCCCTGCAAGAGCGCGGACGCGATCGCCGCGTAGACGCGCTCGTCAGCGGAAATCTCGTTCGATGATGTGTCCTTGCGCGATGCCATGATGCCTTGCCGTGCTTGCGATGAACCGCATTGTAGCGAGCGCGCAGGGCCGTGCACGAATCCGGGTTATTCGTTTCGCCGTATTTCTGGTTGACCAAATATCGTTAGAATGGTCAACCAAATTTGACGCTTCACAGGAGGATTTCGTCGCATGAAAGCATCGCCCCCGGTGAAGCCGCGATGAATCCGCGCGCATCGAATCTCGCGTGGCTCGCGGCGATCGTCGCGATCGGCCTGAATCTGCGGCCGTTGCTCACCTCCGTCAGCCCGTTGATGGGCGTGATTCTGCACACGACGGGATTGTCGTTTCGCGGCGCGTCGTTGCTGACCGGTCTGCCCGTCGTCGCGATGGGCGTGTGCGCGTTCGGCGCGGGCGCGCTGTCACGCTCGATCGGCAATGCGCGCGGCGTCGCGTTCGGCCTCATCGCGATCGTCGCGGCGTGCGCGGGGCGGCTCGTCGGCGGGAGCGCGGCTGCGCTCATCGCGAGCGCGGCGATCGCGGGCACGGGCGTCGCGGTCATTCAGGCGCTGTTGCCCGGCGTGATGAAAACGCGCTTCGCCGCGCGCCTGCCCTTCGCGATGGGTCTCTATTCCGCGTCGATCATGGCGGGCGGCGGGTTCGGCGCGAGCATCACGCCGGCCGTCGCATCGCGCGTCTCGTGGCAGGCGGGACTCGCGTTCTGGGCGGTCCCCGCGCTGATCGCACTCGCCGTGTGGATGCTGCTGATGCGCGCCGACGCGTTGCCGCGCGCCTCGTCGACGCGCCACGCGCCACGCGCGCCGTCGCTCTTTCTCAATCGCCGCGCGTGGACGCTCGGGATCTTCTTCGGGCTCGTCAACGGCGGCTATACGAGCCTCGTCGCGTGGATGCCCGCGTACTATCAGCAACTCGGCCGCGGCGTGACCGAGAGCGGCGCGCTGCTGGCGATGCTCACGGCGTTCCAGGCGGCGTCGGCGCTGCTGTTGCCGATGGCGGCGGCGCGCTTCGGAGGCGGCCGGGACCGTCGCCCGTGGATCGCGCTCGGTCTCGTCGCGCAATTCGCGGGTTTCGCGCTGCTCGTCGTCGCGCCGCTTTGGTCGCCGCTCGCGGTGGTCGCGTTACTCGGCGCCGGGCTGGGCGGCGTGTTCGCGCTCTCGCTCGTGCTGACGCTCGATCACGCCGACGATCCCGCGTTGGCCGCGCGGCTCGTCGCATTCGTGCAGGGCGTGGGTTTCGTCATCGCGGCGGCGGCGCCGGTCGTCGCGGGCATCGTGCGCGACGTGAGCGGCGGCTTCTCGATGACGTGGACGATGCTCGCCGCAAGCCTCGTCGCGATGATCGCGCTCAATGTCGTATTCGGGCCGCGCAGCTATGCGCGCGCGCTGCGGCAACAAGCCGGCGCGCCCGATGCCATCAACGGACCGCGTGACACGCGAAGAACTCGTCGAGCAGATCGGTCATCTGCCACACGGGACACGGACGGCGGCAATGCCCGTCGTAGCCCGCTTCCTTGAGATGCGCGATCGGCTCTTCGGGCAGAAAACCGCTCATCGCGATGACGAGGCGACTGGCGTCGTCATCGGCTTCGCGCAGCGCTCGGACCAGCGCATAGTTGCCGCAGCCACCGACCCGCGTATCGAGAAAAAGCACATGCGGACGCCATTGCCCGACGGCGCGTCTGACCGATGCCGCATCCACCGCAAGCTGCGCCGGGAAGCCCTTCAGCTCGAACAGCGACGCGAGCGATGCGCCGAGCATGCGCTCCGGCAACGCGAGCAGCACGCGCCGCGAATCCGCTTGCAGGCGCAGCTTCTTGCGATTCCATAGCGAGCATTGCGCCGGACTGGTTTCGTATGCTCGATTGTTCAAGTCACCCTCTTTCGACGATGCAGCCACGCGCCGTCACCGTTGTGGCGCACCGCGCGCCACGATGACGCATCGGCGCACCGTCGCTGGGCGGCACGCTTGGCTTGTACGAGATGGTTAATTTTTCCGATGCGTTGCGGGGCGCAGGATTGCCGGAACCCTGCGCGCACGCGGAAAAAGGAAGGGCAGGAAGCGGGCCAGCATGCGTCGCTTAGGCCTGCTGATCCTCGATGCGGTTATCCGGGAAGCGGGAAGCGGGAAGCAGAAAGCAGAAAGCAGAAAGCCCAGCCGATAAGACTGGGCTTTGCGCTTATGTGCAGGCCATTTGGCCCGCCCTACACGACTCGAACGTGTGACCTACGGCTTAGAAGGCCGTTGCTCTATCCAGCTGAGCTAAGGGCGGAGAACCGAAAGCGCGCGAAGGCATACGCGAAAACAAAGGCAAACGCGAAAACCGCCGCCGATCAGAAGAGACCGCGATTTTACCTCATTCGCCGCCGCCCTTGTCCCGAGTGGTCACACCGGCTGCGGATGCATCGTGAACCAGCTCAGGAAGAAGATTCCCGCGATCACGCAATACACGCCGAACGACGCGAGCTTGCCGTGGCCTTCGAAATAGCGCATCAGGAAGCGCACGCTCAGATACGCCGCGATGCCCGTCAACACGCCGCCCAGTATGGAATCGGCAAGTTGGCCCGGTGCGTGGAAGAGCTTCGGCAATTCGAGCACGCCCGCCGCGAAGATGATCGGCGTGCCGAGCAGGAACGAGAATTCCGCCGCCGCTTCCGCCGTGAGTCCCGCGCCCACGCCCGCGATCATCGTCAGACCGCTGCGCGAAAAGCCCGGAATCAGCGCGCCGATCTGCGCCAGGCCGACCAGAAACGCCTGCTTGAACGTGAGCTTTTCCGGCGCCTGCATCGCGCGGCTTTTCTGCAGACGGTCGCCCAGCCACAGAAGCACGCCGTTGACGATCAACGCCGCCGCGACGATCCGCAGATCGTGAAAGAGCGCTTCGAGCCGCTTTTCCAGCACCAGACCGACGATGCCCGTCGGAATCGTGCCGATGATAAGCGCCCACATCATGTGGCCGTCGTCGTTCTTGCGGCCGCCGAGCGACGCGACGAAACCGCGGATCAGCGCGATCCAGCGTTTGCGGAAATACCAGAGCAGCGCGATGGCCGTGCCGAGATGCAGCGCGACGAGAAACGGCAGCAATTGCGGCGCATGCTTGTCGATGTGCATGCCGATCAGGCCGGGAACGAGCAGCGTGTGGCCGAGGCTGCTGACCGGAAAGAGTTCGGTCACGCCCTGGAGCACGCTCAAAAATACGAGAAACCACAAAGTCACGCGTCGGTCCTTTTTCGGGGAAAGTGAAGGACGCGCCGTGCAGTTCCATTCCTCGCGTCACGCGAAGCCTGAAGAGGCAATCAGGGAATGTGGAACAGGAAGGATGAGTCGATACGGCGCGCAAACCGGACCGATTATGCCGTCGGCGAAATCGAGCGCCAAGCGCTTACCGCACACAAATTGCGTCGAAAGTAAATCGTCGGTAAAACGAAGCAATATCGAAAGCAGAGTATAGGGAATACGAAAGCAATCGCGCGTGCGAACGCCGCGCGGAGTGGCAAATCCGCAGTCGCCCGTCAGACCTTCAGGCTGTAGAGAAAGAGTGCCGTGCTCGCGCCGAAGAGCGCAAACATCGCGACGCCCATTGTCATCGCCAAATCCATGATTACTCCTTGTCCGTCTGATTCCCAACACAGGGAGCATATAACAACACATCGCAGATGCGTTGCTCAGTCGCAATTTCCCGCAAAGGGTTTTTCCGGACGGGATTCCAAGGCAGAATCGACGGGTTCGAGCCGCGCCGTTCAAGCGTGCGCGGCGCCTCGCCATTCAACGGAGCACCCGCCATCATGTCACCGGAAACTGACGTCATCGAAATCGAGCGCGACGGCGCCGCCATTCAGCTCGCGCCGCGCGCGGGCGGACGGCTCATGACCTGGCGCGTCGGCGGCCAGCCGGTCGTCCACTGGCCCGACGCGCCGGACTGGTCCAATCCCGCGAAAATCCGCGGCGGCAATCCGCTGCTCTTTCCGTTTCTCGGGCGACATTTCGTCGATGGTGAAATCGGCAAATGGCGCGACCCGGAAGGCGTCGTGCATGCGCTGCCGACGCACGGCTTCGCGCGCAACCTGCCCTTTTCCTGCACGCGCGACGCCGACGGCCACGGTCTGCGCATGACGCTCGTCGACAGCGACGCCACGCGCGACGGCTATCCGTTCGCGTTCCGCTTCGAGGCGGCGTACCGCATCATCGACGGCAATACGCTCGAAGTCGAACTAACGACGTCGAATCCGGGCGAGGTCGCGCTGCCCTACTACGCCGGGCATCACTTTTATTTTCATCTGCCGCACGGCCAGCGCGCGGAGAGCAGCGTCGAGCTGCCGCGCACCGAGCGTCGCCGTCAGCTTCCGGACGGCTCGATCACCGAAGGCGAGCCCGGCCTGCCGCGTTATTCGCTCGCCGATCCGGGCATCGTCGATACGTTTCATTGCCTCACGCGCCAGTCCGACGAGCCGATGTTGCTGAAGCTGCCGGGCCTGAAGCGCACGATCAGCTTCGAGCTGCAGCAGCCGGATTCGGTGCCGTGGTACGCGGTCACGACCTGGACCGAATCGGATACCTCGGACTTCTATTGCGTCGAGCCGTGGATCGGCCTGCCCGACGCAATCCACAACGGGCGCGGTCTGCGCTGGCTCGCGCCGGGCAAGACGGAGACGGCTTCGTTGAGGCTCGTCGTCGCACCGGAGGCGTAGGCGAACCGGCGTCTTTCTGTACGGGGAAACCCGAGACGGTAAAATCCTGCCTTTCGACTCGCCGCGCGGCTGTGCCGGGCACTTCCCGCGGCGGTGCTTTGCGAGGTCAGGTTTGCAAAAAATAATTCGACGGCTCGTCTGCGCATCGCTCGTCGCAGTGCTGGCCGCTTGTGGAACGGGGCCGGTCGCGCCGGGTTTCTATCGCGTGGAGCGTGGGGACACGGTTTCCAAGATCGCGCGTGAGAATCGCACCACGATCGCGAACGTCAAGCGCTGGAACGGGCTGACGAATGCCGACGCCATCGAGGTCGGGCAGGTGCTGCGTATCGCGCCGCCGGCGGGCAGCGCGAGCGTCGCGAATTCGTCGGGTGCGGCGACTGCTGGCAGTACGAAGAGCGGCGCCAGCACGCAGGCGTCGGAGCCGAACAAGCCCGGGCCGGGCGTCAAGCTCGTGTGGCCCGCGCAGGGCAGCGTCATTCGCGGCTTCGACGGCAAGAATTCGAAGGGCATCGACATCGCCAATGCGGCGGGCACGCCCGTCGTCGCCGCCGCGACCGGCAATGTCGTCTACGCCGGCAACGGTCTGCGCGGCTACGGCAACATGCTGATCGTCAAGCATGACGACGAATATCTGACCGCCTACGCCCACAATCGCGTGCTTCTGGTGAAGGAAGGCCAGACGGTGCAGCAGGGCCAGCAAATCGCCGAAATGGGCGATACCGACAGCGATCGCACGATGCTGCATTTCGAAGTGCGCTACATGGGCCGCTCGACGGACCCCGCGCGCTATCTGCCGCCGCGGTGAAGACCCGGCGGTCGTTACGAGGAAAATCGATGAAATTGACGATGAGGATGAACACGGCCGCGCTCGGCGCGGCTCTGGCGCTAACCGGCGCGCTGGCCGGCTGTGCGAGCGGCCCGACGATGACCTATCTGCCTTCGGGCGATACCGGCTTCGCGATCAACTGCAGCGGCGGCGACGCCAGCACGAGCTGGGCGGCCTGCTACAAGCAGGCGGGCGAAATGTGCGGCGCGTATGGTTACGACGTGGTCTCGAAGGATACCGACAACGGCGCGACCGCGGGCGGCACTCTGGGCGGGATTCTCGGCGCGAACATCAAGAATCGCTCGATGGTCATCCGCTGCAAGCAGTGACGCTCGTGGCCCTCGCAGGCGGCGTTCGTCTTAGCGGTCTTTGCGCGCCCGCGTGCGCCAATGCCCCGACAGCGGATCGATACGCGCGGCAAACGCGATGAGCGATGCCACGGCAAGCGGGGCAACGGCGGCGAAAATCCAGAGCAGATTCATGGCAGATACAATTTGCAACAGATTCGGGCGATGATACCCGGCCGGCAAATGTTTCGCTGGATCAACACCTCTGATTTCGCGCGACGAGTAACGGTTTCCGATTACCGCTCGTTGCAACGCGCGCCGCTGCGTCCTTGCATCCCGTTACGCTCCGAAACAAGCGCATACACGCACGCCGCGCTCAAATTCCTACACTGACGTCAGCCCGCGCCAAACTCCGCGCGAACGGCTGGCGCGGGTCAGAAGCCCCGGTGCGTCCGCATCGGGGCTTCGCGTTTCCTGGGTCGCTGCCTACTGTGGTTTGGCCGGATCGGTGATCATCGAGGGCGGCGTCATGTCCGTCGGCACGCCCTTGTAGTCGGGCGGATCTTGCGGTACGTGCTTGTGTTGAGCCGGCTCCGCGCAAGCAGCCAGACCGAGCGCGAAGAATACGGCGCAGACGAAGGCGGAAACGGTACGCAACATGAGACTCCCGGACGAGCTTAGAAAAGACAAAGGGGTTACAAGCCGTAACTTGTAACCCCTTCGTGTATCGTGGTCGGAGCGATAGGATTCGAACCTACGACCCTCTGATCCCAAATCAGATGCGCTACCAGGCTGCGCTACGCTCCGACGAGCCGCAGATTGTAACGTGCCTCACGCACGTCCGCAATGCCCAACGCGGGCACGCATCTTTCTGCTACGTCCGAAAGCGAATCTCATCATTCGGAGACACTCGATGAACCTCATTCTCTGGCGACACGCCGAAGCGGAAGATCAGGCGTCGACCGATCTCGCGCGGCAGCTTACATCGCGCGGGCGCAAACAGGCGCAAGGCATCGCGAAGTGGCTGAAGCCGCGCATCGAGGGTGACGCCGTGCTGCTCGCCAGTCCCGCGACGCGCACGATCCAGACGGCGGAGGCCTTCGGCGACCGTTATCGCGTAATCGACGCGCTCGCGCCCGGCAACGGCGCGCAGGCGGCGCTCGATGCGGCCGGCTGGCCGGACGGCATCGCGGAGACGGTTGTCGTAATCGGGCATCAGCCGACGCTCGGTCACATCGCCGCGCTCATCATGACGGGACACGAAGCGGAATGGTCGATCAAGAAGTCGGGCATCTGGTGGTTCCAGTCCCGCACACGCGGCGGCGACGGCCACGGCGTGCTGCGCGCCGTGATCAATCCGGACCTGCTCTAGGCCCATAAGCTCGCGTTCATCCCGGTGTCGTTTCATCGAAACGTCATTGCGATGCCATGCGAGCGTCACCGTGCATTACTACATTGGCGAGGACTTGAAGCCACAGCAACGTCCTGTCGAGGAACGCCAATGCAAGATATGCCGACGCCTTTCCTGCAACGCGGAGCGTCATCGCTCTCGCTCGATTCGCGCCGTCACCTTCCACGCCCGTCGGAAACGAATACGGGCCGCGAGCGCCTGCAAGTTGCGTGGGCGCGTGACGACGACGCCCTGCACGACGCGCAGCGCCTGCGCTTTCGCGTGTTCTCCGAAGAAATGGGCGCGCGTCTTTCCGGCCCAGCCGGACTCGACGTCGACGCCTTCGACGCCTATTGCGATCACCTGCTCGTGCGCGATCTCGACACGCTGCAGGTAGTGGGCACGTATCGCGTGCTGCCGCCGCATCAGGCCGCGCGCGTCGGGCGTCTCTACGCCGAAAGCGAGTTCGACGTTTCGCGCCTCACGCACCTGCGTCCGAAGCTCGTCGAAGTGGGCCGCTCGTGCGTGCATCCGGACTATCGCAACGGCGCGGTCATCATGTCGCTGTGGGGCGGACTCGCCGCGCACATGATGCAAAACGGCTACGAAACGATGCTCGGCTGCGCGAGCGTCGGGATGATCGACGGCGGTCATTACGCGGCGAATCTCTATACCTCGCTGCCGGCCGATGCGCTCACCGCGCCCGAATACCGCGCGTTCCCGCATACGCCGCTGCCCGTCGAAGAGTTGCGCACCGGTGCGAACGTGAGCCCGCCGCCGCTCGTGAAGGGCTATCTGCGCCTCGGTGCGAAAATTTGCGGCGCGCCGGCCTGGGACCCCGATTTCAACACCGCCGATTTCCTCACGCTCTTCCGTCTCTGCGAGATCAACGCGCGATACGCGCGCCATTTCATCGGCGACATGCAGGGACGCTGAAGCCCTAAAACGCGCAAGGCCCCGTTCATTCGACGGGGCCTTGTCTTTTTTGCGGCGCTGAATTCAGTCGCCCGTGTACACCACGCGATAGGGCCGGCCGATCTTCTCCCATTCCATCGCTTCCTGAACGAGGCTGTAATCGGTGAGCGGATTATTCGTCACCCACTCGTTCGGCAGATGCACTTCGAAACCGCCGCCCGCCCTTCGCACCTCTATGCCGGGGAGCCCGACATCCGTGCGGCGGCGCGACAGCAGCGCCGCGAGCCGCAGACAGAAGAGCAGCGTCCACTCGACGTCGCGCGCCTGCGCGAGCTTGCCGAGCTTGCCCGCGTGTCCCAACACGAGCGCGGCGAGACGCGCCTGATCGGTACGCGAGAAACCCGGCATGTCGGCATTGCTCGCGATATACGCCGAATGCTTGTGATAGGCGCTATGCGCGATCGACAAGCCGATCTCGTGCAGCGAAGCGGCCCACGCGAGGAACATGCGGTTCTCCTCGCGCACGTCATCGTCGGGTTCGCCGAGTTGATCGTAGAAGCTGATCGCCAGATCGCCGATGCGTTCGGCCTGCGCGGCATCGACGGCATAGCGGCGCTTGAAGCCTTCGACCGTCACCGTGCGCATGTCCTGATGCTGCGAGCGCCCGAGCAAGTCGTAGAGCACGCCGAGGCGCAGCGCGGCATCGGTCGTGTCGGCATATTCGACGCCCAGTTCCTCGAACACGCCGAGCATGATCGACAAGCCGCCCGCCAGCACCGGTATGCGATCGGGCTTGAGCGCGACGAGCTTGAGCCGGTTGACGTTCTCCGCCTTGATGAGCGCGCGCTTTAACTTTTCCAGCCCGCCGCGTGAGATGCCGTGCGTGATGCCTTCGTCGTTGAAGCCGTTCGCCTCGATCAGTTCCGCGAGCGCGCGCGCCGTGCCCGACGAGCCGATCGCCTGATCCCAGCCGGTCCCCTTGTATTCGCTGGAGATGATCTGGATTTCACGCTTGGCGGCAAGCTCGGCCTGACGCATCGTGTATTCGTCGACGTTGCCGGCCGGGAAGAACTGACGGCTATGGCTCACGCAGCCGATATAGAGGCTCTCCATGTGGATCGGCGTGTAATGCGACCCGATGATGAATTCCGTCGAGCCGCCGCCGATATCGACCACGAGCCGCTTGCCCGCGCTCGCCGGCACCGAATGCGCGGCGCCCGCGTAGATGAGGCGCGCTTCCTCGCGCCCGGCGATGACTTCGATCGGAAAGCCGAGCGCCGCTTGCGCCTCGACGAGAAAGTCGTCCGCGTTCTTCGCGACGCGCAGCGTATTGGTGGCCACCGCGCGCACCTGGTCGGGATGGAAGTCGCGCAGACGCTCGCCGAAGCGCTTGAGCGCATCCCAGCCGCGCACCTGCGACGCGCGGTCGAGCATCTTGTCCTTCGACAGACCGCCGCCGAGGCGCACCGGCTCACGCAACGCGTCGACCTGATAGATCTGGCTGCCGGCGGGCGTTTCCTCGACTCGGCCGACGATCAACCGGAAACTGTTCGATCCGAGGTCGACCGCGGCAAGCAGATGGGGATGTGTGACCATCGGATATCCAGAAATCGTGAAGTGGGAAAGGCACTGTCACAGCGGCACTGTTGCAGCGCACGAATTCTATTCTATGCCGGGTTGACGCGCGGCCCTGGCGGTCTCGTGCGCAATCGCGCGTTCGCGCTAGCGACGCTATCGGCATTGTGAGTAGAATTTGTGACAATCGTTCTGTCATAAAAAATACATCATACTGTGAGAGCATCCGAAAGTTCCCTTGCCCATCTGATCGAGACTCCTTCCCTCCCTCCGATGTCCATACGCTATCCGCTATTCAACCGCGAACTGGGCATACTAGGTTTCAACGAGCGCGTCCTCGCGCAAGCCGCCGACACGACGGTTCCCCTGTTGGAACGCCTGCGTTTCATCTGCATCACCAGCAGCAATCTCGACGAATTCTTTGAAGTCCGCATGGCGGGACTGCAAGAACAAATGCGCGACAATCCCGGCTCGCTCTCGCCAGACGGCATGTCGCTGCAGCACGTCTACGACCTCGTCTCCGAACGCGCGCAGCGTCTCGTGCGCCAGCAATATTCGATGCTGCATGACATCGTGCTGCCCGCGCTCGAAATGGAAGGCATCTGGTTTCACGGTGCGGAAGACTGGACCGAGCAGCAGACCGCGTGGGCGCGCGCTTACTTTCAGAACGAACTGCTGCCGGTGCTGACGCCGATCGGGCTCGATCCCGCGCATCCGTTTCCGCGCGTGTTGAACAAGAGCCTGAACTTCGTCGTCGAGCTCGAAGGCACCGATGCCTTCGGCCGTCAGGCGATGATGGGCATCGTGCAGGCGCCGCGCGCGTTACCGCGGCTCGTGCGCATGCCCGAAGCGCTGTCGGGTTATCCGCATGGCTTCGTGCTGCTGAGTTCGTTCATGCAGCATTTCGTGAACGAACTGTTTCCGCATCTCATCGTGCGCGGTTGCAATCAGTTTCGCATCACGCGCAACAGCGAGCTTTTCGTCGACGAGGACGAGATCACCAACCTGCGCGTCGCGCTGCAGGGCGAATTGCCGGCGCGGCATCTGGGCAACGCGGTGCGTCTCGAAGTGTCGGCGGAAACGCCGCCGCATCTCGTGCAGCGTCTGCTCGACGAAAGTCAGTTGAGCGAACGCGATCTGTATCGCGTGAACGGGGCGGTGAATCTCGTGCGGCTCATGCAGTTGCCCGAAATGGTCGATCGTCCCGACCTCAAGTTCGTGCCGCATATTCCGTCGGTGCCGAAGGCGATCGCGAACACGTCGAATCTCTTCGATGCGATCGATCAGGGCGATATCCTGCTGCATCATCCTTACGAGAGTTTTCAGCCGGTGCTGGAGTTGTTGCTTCAGGCCGCGAAAGATCCGCAAGTCGTCGCGATCAAGCAGACCATCTATCGAACCGGCACCGATTCGCCGCTGATGGATGCGCTCATGCAGGCCGCGCGCAATGGCAAGGAAGTGACGGTCGTCGTGGAGCTGCTCGCGCGCTTCGACGAAGAGACGAACATCAACTGGGCGTCGCAGCTCGAAGCGGTGGGCGCGCACGTGGTGTACGGCGTCGTCGGCCACAAGTGCCACGCGAAGATGATGCTGATCGTGCGGCGCGTGTCGCAAGGCGGCAAGCTCGTGCTGAAGCGTTATGCGCATCTTGGCACGGGCAACTATCATCCGCGCACGGCGCGTCTTTATACCGACTTTGGCCTGCTGACGTCCGATCAGGAAATGTGCGAGGACGTGCATCACGTCTTCCAGCAACTGACGGGCATCGGCGGCGAGATTGCGCTGCATCAGTTATGGCAATCGCCTTTCACGCTGCACGCAAAGCTGATCGATGCGATTCGCGCCGAAGCCGAGCATGCGCGCGCGGGAAGACGTGCGCGCATCGTCGCGAAGATGAATGCCTTATTGGAACCTACCGTCATTGCCGCGCTTTACGAGGCTTCGCATGCGGGCGTGAAGATCGATCTGATCGTGCGCGGAGTTTGCTCGCTCAAGCCCGGCGTGGAGGATCTTTCGGAGAACATAACAGTTCGGTCGATCGTCGGGCGCTTTCTCGAACATCATCGCATCTTCTATTTTTATGCGAACGGCAAGGAAGACGTGTTTCTGTCGAGCGCCGACTGGATGGATCGCAACTTCTTCCGCCGGGTGGAAGTGGCGTTCCCTATTCGCGATCGCCGGCTGAAGCGGCGGGTTATCGCCGAAGGCTTGTCGGTGTGTCTCGGCGACAATCAATCGGCGTGGGTCATGCAAAGCGATGGACACTATCGCAAGCGTCGCGCGGGGAAATCGATTCGTAACGCGCAGTTGGGATTGCTCGCGAAGTTCTGTTCTTGACGCTTGCTTCGCGGGTGGTTCGTTACGCCGCCAGCGATTTCCTCAACGCCGTGCGCGATCCCGGAAACCGCACGATGAACATACTCCCCTTCCCCACTTCGCTCTTCACGTCGAGCTCCGCGTTGTGCCGTTGCAGCACATGCTTGACGATGGCAAGCCCAAGCCCGGTACCGCCCGTATCCCGCGACCGGCTGCGATCCACGCGATAAAAACGTTCGGTCAAGCGCGGAATATGCTCGGCGGGAATGCCGAGCCCGCTATCGCGCACCGTGAATACCGCGCGATCTTTCATGCGCTGCCACGTCACCTCGATCGTCCCGCCGTCCGGCGTATAGCGCACCGCGTTCGTGACGAGATTGCCGAGCGCGCTCATCACTTCGGTCTCGACGCCCGCGACCGTCAGCGCATCGTCGCTATGAAAAGCGATGCGATGCCGCCCGTTCGACAGATTGTTCGCGTCGTCTTCCAGATGACGCAGCACCGCGCGCATGTCGAGAAGCTCGTCGCCGGGCGGGCGCATATCGCCTTCGAGATTGGCGAGCACGAGCAGATCGCGCACGATGTTCTGCATGCGGGACGCCTGCTGCTCCATCATGTCGAGATAACGCATGCGATCGGCTTCATCGAGCGGCAATTCGCGCATGGTTTCGAGAAAGCCCGAGAGCACCGTGAGCGGCGTCTTCAACTCATGCGAGACATTGGCGACGAAGTCGCGGCGCATCGAATCCGTGCGCTCCAGCTCCGTGATGTCCTGCGTCAGAAGCAGCTTGCGATGGTCGCCATACGGAAACACCTGCACCGAAACCGTGTATTTGCGATTCACGCCCATGCCGCGCATCACGAGCATCTCTTCGTAATGGTGCGCGTTCAGATAGCGGACGAAATCCGGACTGCGCACGAGATGCGTGATGTGCTGACGCAAGTCGCGCTTCGCATCGAGGCCGAAGTGCTTCTCGGCGATGGCGTTGCACCACTCGATCTGATCGTGATCGTCGAGCATCGCGACGCCGTTCGGTGACGCCTGGATCGCCTGAATGAAGCGCGCATGCTGTTGCTCGACCTGACGCACTTGCGCGTGCCAGCGCTTCGCGAGCTTGTGCAGACGGTAGTAGATTTCGCCCCAGATGCCGAGCGCGCTCGGCACCTCGCCATAGACCGGCGCTTCGAGCAGGCGCCACAGGCGCTGCATGTGATACGTGATGAAGATGCCTTGCACGACGAGCATGATCACCGCGAAGGCGAGCGCGATGCGCACGCCCGCGAACGCGCCGATCGCGGCGCTGAGCACGGCGAGCAGCGCGAGGGACACGATCGCACGCGTCCAGATGATGTTCATGTTGGCGGCGAGCCTGAGTGACGTTGATGCGGCAAGTTAAAGCGGATGACGCTGAACCAGAATTCAAGCGCTTTTCGCGAGCCGGTATCCGCTGCCGCGCACCGTTTCGATCATAGCATCGCAACCCGCCGGCTTGAGCGCGGCGCGCAGACGCTTGATATGCACATCGACCGTGCGCTCCTCGACGAACACGTGATCGCCCCACACCTGATCCAGCAATTGCGTGCGGCTATGCACGCGCTCCGGATGCGTCATGAAGAAATGCAGCAGCCGGAATTCGGTCGGGCCGAGATCGAGCTTGATGTCGTTGCCCGAATGACTCGCCGCCACGCGATGCGTCGCCGGGTCCAGACGCAGTCCGTTGATCGCGACCACGTCTTCGGTCAACTGCGGCGCGCGGCGGCGCAGAACCGCCTTGATACGCGCCATCAGCTCTTTCGGCGAAAAGGGCTTGGTCACGTAATCGTCCGCGCCGATTTCGAGGCCGAGCACCTTGTCCTGCTCGTCGCCGCGCGCCGTCAGCATGATGATCGGGATGTGCTTCGTGCGCTCGTTGTTGCGCAGATCGCGCGCGAACGCGATGCCCGACTTGCCCGGCAACATCCAGTCGAGCAGCACGAGATCGGGCAACACATCACTGATCAGGTTTTGCGCCTGTTCCGCGTTATACGCACGAATCGGGCAATGTCCCGCATGCTGAAGATTCACCGAAATCAGTTCGGAGATCGCGGGTTCGTCTTCGACGACGAGGATACTGCTGGGCATCGGCACCTCTTGACCTTTTGCTTGAAATGAAGCGATTGCGCTGATTAACTCAGCGCCTCTCGTTCGAGCTGATCGCGCGAAATATGCCGCACGTCGGTGCCCTTCACGATATAGATGATGAACTCCGCGATGTTCTTCGCGTGATCGCCGATACGCTCCACCGCCTTCGCGATGAACAGATAGTCGAGGCCCGCGGAAATCGTGCGCGGGTCTTCCATCATGTACGTCACGAGCTTGCGCACGAAGGCGCGGAATTCATCGTCGATGGCCTTGTCGTCGCGCACGATCTGCGCGGCGGCGACCGTGTCGAGACGCGCGAACGCATCGAGCGCGCGGCGCAGGATCGACACCGCCATCTCGCCCGAGAGCTTGATCTCGGCAATGTTCACCGTGCGGCCCACGCCGTCTTCGTTGATGCGCTTCACGCGCTTGGCGATCTTCTCGGCCTCGTCGCCGGCGCGTTCGAGATTGGTGATGGTCTTCGAGATCGCCATGAGCAGACGCAGGTCGCGCGCGGCGGGCTGACGGCGCGCGATGATGTTGCTGCACTCCTCGTCGATCTCCACTTCCATCGTGTTCAGACGCACTTCGGCCGCGATCACCTGATCAGCAATGCCAATGTCGAATTCGTTCAGCGCCTGCATCGCGTTGATGATCTGCGACTCGACGAGACCGCCCATTTCCAGCACTTTCGACGACACTGCGTTGAGGTCGGCGTCGAACTGGCTCGAAAGATGTTTATCGGACATATCTGCTCCCAGAATCTTATGTTTCACCTGGCTGACGATCAGCCGAAGCGGCCCGTGATGTAGTCTTCCGTTTCCTTGCGGGCCGGCTTGATGAAGATCTTTTCGGTGTCGCCGAACTCGATCAATTCACCGAGGTACATATAGGCAGTGTAGTCCGAACAACGCGCCGCCTGCTGCATGTTGTGCGTGACGATGACGACCGTGTAGTCGCTTTTCAGCTCGGCGATCAGCTCTTCGATGCGGCCCGTCGAAATCGGGTCGAGCGCCGAGCAAGGCTCGTCGAGCAACAGCACTTCCGGGCGAATGGCGATGCCGCGCGCGATGCACAGACGCTGCTGCTGACCGCCCGACAAACCGTAGCCGCTCTGCTGCAGCTTGTCCTTTACTTCGGTCCAGAGCGCGGCCTTGGTGAGCGCCCATTCGACGCGGTCATCCATTTCCGAACGCGACAGTTGCTCGAACATCTTCACGCCGAACGCGATGTTGTCGTAGATCGACATCGGAAACGGCGTCGGCTTCTGAAACACCATGCCGACGCGCGCGCGCAAGAGCGAGATGTCGCGCGTCGTGTCGAGCAGGTTCGCGCCGTCCATCAGGATCTCGCCCTCGGCGCGCTGCTCGGGATAAAGCGCATACATCTTGTTGAACGTGCGCAAAAGCGTGGACTTGCCGCAACCCGACGGACCGATAAAAGCCGTGACTTTCTTCTCGGGAATGCGCAGGTTGATGTTCTTCAGCGCGTGATACTTGTTGTAGAAAAAATTGAGGTTGTTCACCTCGATCTTCGGCTTGATGGAATCCGCCGGCGGCGAGCTGTGCGCCGGACGCACGCTGCCCGGCGCCGAAGCGCGCTCGACTGGCTTTTCCTGGTGGTTGACACCGCTTTCGACCATGTTCATGGAATCACTCCACCCTTATTTCTTCGAGAAGATCACGCGCGCCAGGATATTCAGACCCAGCACGCCGAGCGTAATCAGGAACACACCCGCCCACGCGAGCGATTGCCATTGCGGGAACGGACTCATCGCGAACTTGTAGATCGTCACCGGCAGATTGGCCACCGGCTGATTCATGTCCCAAGAGAAAAACTGATTCGACAGCGCCGTGAAAAGCAGCGGCGCGGTTTCGCCGGCGATGCGCGCGATCGCCAGCAACACGCCCGTCACGATCCCGCCGACCGACGCCTTCAGCGTGATCGACATCACCATCTTCCACTTGGGCGTGCCAAGTGCGAACGCCGCTTCACGCAACGCGTTCGGCACGAGCTTCAGCATGTTTTCGGTCGTACGAATCACGATCGGAATCTGCAGCAAGGCCAGCGCGATCACGCCGGCCCAGCCCGAGAAGCGGTTCATCTTCGCGACGACGATCGCATACACGAACAGACCGACGACGATCGAAGGCGCCGACAACAGAATGTCGTTGATAAAGCGCGTGACGCTCGCGAGCCAGCGCTTCTGGCCATATTCAGCGAGATAGACGCCCGCGAGAATGCCGAGCGGCGTGCCCACGCACGTCGCGAGCACGACGAGCATCAGCGAGCCGACGATCGCGTTGGCGAGACCGCCGCCATCGGTGTTCGGCGGCGGCGTCGACTGCGTGAACAGCTCTACCGACAAACCGCCGATGCCGAGCTTGAGCGTCGTGAAGAGAATCCACACGAGCCAGAGCAGGCCGAAGGCCATCGCGACGAGCGAGAGCGTCAGCGCGAGTGCATTCGTGCCGCGGCGGCGGCGCTGCAACTTCCGGCGCGTGGCTTCGACGCGATCCGCATCCTGGTTGAACGTAGCGGGACGGCTCATTATTTGCGGCCCTCCCCGCGTTCCATGCGCAGAAGCATCAGCTTCGAGAACGCGAGCACGAAGAACGTGATCACGAAGAGAATCAGACCGAGTTCCATCAACGCCGACGTATGCAGGCCCGGACTCGCTTCCGCGAATTCGTTCGCGAGCGCCGAGGTGATGCTGTTGCCGGGCGAGAAGAGCGACACGTTGTCGAGCAGGTTCGTGTTGCCGATGACGAACGTGACCGCCATCGTCTCGCCGAGCGCGCGTCCGAGGCCGAGCATTACGCCGCCGATCACACCGGCGCGCGTGTAGGGCAGCACGATCTTCCACATCACTTCCCACGTCGTGCAGCCGATACCGTATGCCGATTCCTTCAGCAGCACGGGTGTGACTTCGAACACGTCGCGCATCACCGAGGCGATGTACGGGATGATCATGATCGCGAGAATGACGCCGGCGCACAGGATGCCGATGCCGATCGGCGCGCCCCGGAAGAACATGCCGATAAAGGGCGCGTCGCCGAGCAGATGGCCGAGCGGCTTCTCGAAGTATTGCGCGAAGATCGGCGCGAACACGAGCAGGCCCCACATGCCGTACACGATCGACGGGATCGCCGCGAGCAGTTCGATCGCGACGCCGAGCGGCCTGCGCAGCCAAGCGGGCGAGAGTTCGGTCAGAAACAGCGCGATGCCGAAGCTCACCGGCACGGCGATGATGAGCGCGATGAGCGACGTCGCGATGGTGCCGTAGATGGGCACGAGCGCGCCGAACATGTCGCTGGGCGGGTCCCATTCCGAACGCCAGAGGAACGAGAGGCCGAATTTCTGGATGGTCGGCATCGACGCGACGAGCAGCGAAACGATGATGCCGCCAAGCAGGAGCAGCGTGACGATGGCCGCAAGCCGCGTCACGCCGCCGAAAATGATGTCGCCGATGCGGCTCGGCGCGCGCTGCGTATGCGCTGCCGGCACGGCCGACGATAAGTTGATGTCCGACATGGGAGCCTTGGTTTCGCTATGTGTCAGACCGCGCGCCCGACCCTTCGGCCCGCCGCGCGGTTTTCCTCATTGCTGACTGTCCGGGCTTTAAAGAGCTTAAGACAGTTTCAAACTACGTGTACTGCGCTTACTCTGTTTACTCCGCTTACTCCGCGACCGACTTGCCCGATGCGTCCTTGACCTTCGCCTTCCATTGCGTCTTGATTTCCGCGACGACCGAATCCGGCAGCGAGATGTAATCGAGATCGTTCGCAGCCTGGCCGCCGTTCTTGAACGCCCAGTCGAAGAACTTCAGCGTTTCCGTGCCTTGCGCCGGCTTGTCTTGCGTCGCGTGCAGCAGCACGAAGGTCGCGCCGACGATCGGCCATGCGTTCTTGCCCGGCTCGTCCGTCAGGATCTGATAGAACGACTTCGACCAGTCCGCGCCGGCGGCCGCTGCCTTGAACGTGTCGGTCTTCGGCTCGACGACCGTGCCAGCCGAGTTCTTCAGGCCGACGTAGGTCATCTTGTTCTGCTTCGCGTACGCCCACTCCACGTAACCGATCGCGCCCGGCAGACGCTGCACGAATGCCGCGACGCCGTCGTTGCCCTTGCCGCCCGTGCCCGTCGGCCAGTTGACCGTCGAACCTTCGCCGACCTTCGACTTCCAGTCGGCGTTGACCTTCGACAGATAGTTCGTCCAGATGAAGCTGGTGCCCGAGCCGTCGGCGCGGCGCACGACCGCGATGTCCGTATCCGGCAGCTTGACCTTCGGGTTCAACGCGGCGATCGCCGGGTCGTTCCACTTCTTGATCTTGCCGAGGTAGATGTCGCCGAGCACCTGGCCCGACAGCGTCACTTCGCCGGCCTTCACACCCGGCACGTTGATCACCGGCACCACGCCGCCCACCACGGTCGGAAACTGGAACAGGCCGTTCTTCGCGAGTTCGTCGTCTTTCAGTGGAGCGTCCGAGCCTGCGAAATCCACCGTCTTCGCGATGATTTGCTTGACACCGCCCGACGAGCCGATGCCCTGGTAGTTCACCTTGCCGCCTCCCGTCTTCTGGTAGACGTCCGCCCACTTGGTGTAGATCGGAGCTGCGAAGGTGGAACCCGCGCCGGTGATGTCGGCTGCTTGAGCGGAGATGGCGAACACTGCACCAATCAGGCCGGTCAGCGCGGTTTGCATCAATTTCATTCTTGATCTCCAGTAGTGAGCGTGTGTCGTTTGAGCGTTCGAGCGTGTGAGACGACACCGCGAAATATAGGAGGAGTCTGTGACAGTAATATGACTTATCGTGAAGCCAGCATGTCATTGTGCTTACGTGCTGAAAGTTTGATCACACCCGATTTGGAAAGACTGCGTTGCAAATAAAAAAGCGGGCCGAAGCCCGCTTTTAGCGAAACGCGAACAACTGCAGTAAATGCCTACGAAGTTGCTTCTTTCACGACCTGCGCAATCGTTTCCGCGTACCGAACTGCGTCCTGTTGCGCCGACGCTTCCACCATCACGCGCAGGACCGGTTCGGTTCCCGACGCGCGAATCAAGACCCGGCCGTGCGATTGGAGGGAATGCTCGGCTTGCTCCACCGCGCGGCGAATTTCGGCGCTGCCTTTCCAGTCCGCGCCCGCGCTCATGCGCACGTTGATCAGCTTCTGCGGAAACAGGCTGACGCCGCGAAGCAGGTCGGCGAGCGACTTGCCGCTGCGCTGAATCGCCGCGAGCACGAGGAGCGCCGAGACGATGCCGTCGCCGGTCGAATGACGATCCAGCGACAGGATGTGGCCCGAGCCTTCCGCGCCCAGCATCCAGCCGTTCTCGCGCAGCTTTTCGAGCACGTAGCGGTCGCCGACCGCGGCGCGCACGAACTGCACGCCCGCCTCCTTCAGCGCCACTTCGACGGCCATGTTGGTCATCAGCGTGCCGACGGCGCCTTCCACCTTGCCGTCGGTCGCGATGCGGTCTTTGACCAGGACGTAAAGCAGTTCGTCGCCGTTATAGAGGCGCCCGGACGAATCGACGATCTGCAGACGGTCCGCGTCACCATCGAGCGCGATGCCGATGTCGGCCTTGTGCTCCAGCACGGCGCGCACGAGCGCGTCCGGTGCCGTCGCGCCGACGCCGTCGTTGATGTTGAAGCCGTTCGGCGATACGCCGATCGACACGACTTCCGCGCCGAGCTCGTGGAAAACGTGCGGCGCGACGTCGTACGCGGCGCCGTGCGCGCAATCGACGACGAGCTTCAGCCCGCGCAGGTCGAAGTTCGCGGGGAACGTGCTCTTGCAGAATTCGATGTAGCGCCCGCCCGCGTCGTCGAGGCGACGCGCCTTACCGAGGCGTTCGGAAGGCGCGCATTCCATCGGCTGCTCAAGCTGCCGCTCGATTTCGAACTCGACTTCGTCGGGCAGCTTGTTGCCGTCGGCGGAGAAAAACTTGATGCCGTTGTCGTTGTACGGATTGTGCGACGCGCTGATCACAACGCCCGCCGACAGCCGCAGCGCGCGCGTGAGATACGCGACGCCCGGCGTCGGCATCGGGCCGGCCAGCATCACGTCGACGCCCGCCGCCGAGAAGCCGGATTCCAGCGCGGCTTCGAGCATGTAGCCCGACACGCGCGTGTCCTTGCCGATCAGCACGGTCGGACGATTGCCCTTTTTCTGCTGGGCGCGGTCGGCGCCCGCGAGCACCTTCCCGGCCGCGTAGCCGAGCTTGAGTACGAAGTCCGGCGTGATCGGTGCGACGCCTACGCGCCCACGGATGCCATCCGTTCCAAAATATTGACGTGCCATTGTTGCTTGACCCTCCTCGCGACCGTGCGGCGCATCGTATCGGTCCGCGATTTTAGTTAATGAGTTCTATCGGCGCGCGCCTGCGCCCAAATTCCTGATGAATGAGGCCAGTGTCAATAATGCACATTCCGGGCGGCATCCTTTGTGGCCTGCCAGACTTTCAGCGCATCGACGGTCTCCGCGACGTCGTGAACGCGGATGATCGCCGCGCCCCGCTCCGCCGCGCAAACCGCCGCGGCGACGCTCGCCGCGAGCCGTTCGCCCGCGCCGCGTCCGGTGACGGCGCCAAGCATCGATTTCCGCGACATACCCGCGAGCAACGGAAAATGCGTCCCGGCGGGTAATGTGGCCGTGAGATGCGCGAGCAACGAATAATTATGCTCGACCGTCTTTCCAAAGCCGTAGCCCGGATCGAGACTGATACGTTTCGCCGCAATCCCGGCATGCGCCAGCGCGGCGACGCGCTCCGCGAAGAAAGCGCGCACTTCGGTGACGACGTCTTCGTACACCGGCTCGTGGAGTTGCATCGTGCGCGGCTCGCCGAGCATGTGCATCACACATAGTCCGCAGTCGCTGTCCTTTACGGCGTCGAGCGCACCTTCCCGTCGCAGGCCCCAGATGTCATTGATCATGTCCGCGCCGGCGTCGAGCGCGGCGCGCATCACGGCCGGCTTGTAGGTATCGACGGAAAGCGGCACTTGAACGGCGCGCAATGCCGCGACGATCGGCACGACGCGTTCGAGTTCCTCGTCGAGCGGCACGGGCGGCGCACCCGGACGCGTGGATTCGCCGCCGATATCGATCATGTCGGCGCCATCGGCGAGCATCTGCTCAGCGCGGGCGAGCGCGGCGCCGCGCGAGATGAAGCGGCCGCCGTCGGAGAACGAATCCGGCGTGACGTTAAGAATGCCCATGACGAGCGGGCGTTCGAAAGTCAGCGTAAAGCGTCCGCACTGGAGCGGCGCGGCTGAAAGCAGGGATGAGGTCGGTGTGCTCAAGCGAGTCGAACGAAACAGGGAACGGAAACGAGATCGACGCCAGATTCGGTCGGGATCGGACTCGATGCGGCATCGGACGATATAGGTGCGACGTCCGGCGGCCTGTTAAAACGAGGCCATAAAGCGAAATGGGCCGGCGTGCGATGCACACCGGCCCATGCATTAAGTCACGAGGCTCAGGCCGTTGCCGGCGCGTTCCCCGGCTTCACCTCGTTGCCGCTGTTGCCACCCGACGGCGTGTCGCCGGACGGAGGCGGCAGGTTCTTCGGCGGACGCGGCGGGCGATCCGCCATGATGTCGCTGATCTGATCTGCGTCGATGGTTTCCCATTCGAGCAGCGCCCTGGTCATCGCTTCGACCTTGTCGCGGTTGTCTTCCAGCAGCTTGCGGGCGAGCGCGTATTGCTCGTCGAGAATGCGGCGGATTTCCGCATCGACCTTCTGCTGCGTGGCTTCGGACACCGACTTCGCGCCCATCTTGCCGAACATGCCGTTTTCTTCGGTATCGACGTAGACCATCGTGCCGAGTACGTCCGACATGCCGTAACGCGTCACCATGTCGCGCGCCATCTTCGTCGCGCGTTCGAAGTCGTTCGAAGCGCCCGTCGACATCGAATTCAGGAACACTTCTTCCGCTGCCCGGCCGCCGAACAGGATCGCGATTTCCTCAAGCATCTTGTTGCGATAGAGATTCACACGGTCATGCTCCGGCAACTGCCACGTGATACCCAATGCCCAGCCGCGCGGCATGATCGAGACCTTGTGGACCGGATCGGCGTGCGGCAGAAGCTTCGCCACCACCGCGTGGCCCGACTCGTGGTACGCCGTATTGCGACGTTCTTCTTCGCGCATGACAGCCGACTTGCGCTCCGGACCCATGAAAATCTTGTCTTTCGCGTCTTCGAAATCCTGCATCTCGACAATTCGCTTGCCGCGACGCGCGGCGAACAGCGCCGCTTCGTTCACGAGGTTGGCGAGGTCGGCGCCCGAGAAACCCGGCGTGCCGCGTGCGATGACCGATGCATCCACATCGTTCGAAATCGGCACCTTGCGCAGATGCACCTTCATGATGTGCTCGCGGCCGCGGATATCCGGCAGGCCGACGTAGACCTGACGGTCGAAACGGCCCGGACGGAGCAGCGCTTTGTCGAGCACGTCCGAACGGTTCGTCGCCGCGATCACGATGACACCGGAATTAGCCTCGAAGCCGTCCATTTCGACGAGCATCTGGTTAAGCGTCTGCTCGCGCTCGTCGTTGCCGCCGCCCATGCCCGCGCCGCGATGACGACCGACCGCGTCGATTTCGTCGATGAATACGATGCAAGGCGCATGCTTCTTCGCCTGCTCGAACATGTCGCGCACGCGCGCCGCACCGACACCGACGAACATTTCGACGAAGTCCGAACCCGAAATGCTGAAGAACGGCACTTTCGCTTCACCTGCGATGGCGCGCGCCAGCAGCGTCTTACCCGTACCCGGAGGCCCGACCAGCAGCACCCCGCGTGGTATGCGTCCGCCCAGTTTCTGGAACTTCTGCGGATCGCGCAGGAAGTCCACCAGCTCGGACACTTCTTCCTTGGCTTCGTCGCAACCGGCGACGTCGGTGAAATTGATTGCGTTGTTGTTCTCGTCGATCAGCCGCGCTCGCGACTTGCCGAACGAAAACGCCCCGCCTTTCCCGCCGCCCTGCATCTGCCTCATCATGTAGAACCAGAAGCCGATGATGAGAATCGTAGGCCCGAGGTAGTACAGCGCCGAGACGAGCGCGTTCGGTTCATCGTCAGCCTTGCCGCTGACCTGAACGCCGTATTTCATGAGATCGCCAACCATCCAGATGTCGCCGGGCGACACGATCTGGTATTTCTGGCCATCTGCCGGTGTAACCGTGAGATTGCGGCCCTGAACGGTGACGGTCTTGACTTTGCCGCTCTTCGCGTCGTCCATGAACTGCGAATAGGACACACCTTCCTGGACGCGAGGCTTGTCAAACTGCTTGAACACCGTGAACAGCACCAGTGCGATCACGAGCCACACTGCCGCCTTAGAGAACATATTGTTGTTCAAAGCACCACTCCTCACTCATAGACGGGCGCCTACATAAACCTTGCGACGCCACCAAAGCATTCTAATCCAGACCGCTAACCCCTGCCATAAGGTTTATCTACCGCACAAACAGCGACAGACAGGCCTTTTTCGGCATAATCCGTGAAAATATCGCAGATAAACGCCTAATCGCTCGAACGCGCTGCTCAGTTCGGATGCTTGAGCCGCCGCCCGAGAATAAAAGTCTCCGACGATTTGTCGCGAGAAGCTTTTGGTTTGCGCGGCGCAACCACTTTGAACTGTTGCTTGAACTTCTCGACGATCTGACTATATCCGCTGCCATGAAAACATTTGACAAGCAGCGCACCCTCCGGTTTCAGATGGTTCTGCGCGAACTCTAGCGCCAAATCGCACAAATGCTCGATACGCGCGGCATCCGCAGTCGCTACGCCTGAAAGGTTGGGGGCCATGTCGGAAATTACAAGATCCACCTGACGCTCGCCGAGGATTTCACCGAGCTGCGCGAGCACCTCGTCCTCGCGGAAGTCGCCCTGGATGAACGTGACGTCCGCAATGGGTTCCATCGGCAGAAGATCCAGCGCGATGATCGTGCCGTCGATACCGCCCTGACGCTCGGCGTCGCGCTTGCCGCTCTGGGCGAGCTTGTTGCGCGCGTACTGGCTCCAGCTGCCGGGCGTCGAGCCGAGGTCCACGATGACCTGCCCCGGCTTGATGAGCTTGTCCTGCTCGTCGATCTCCTTCAACTTGTATGCGGCGCGCGCGCGGTAGCCCTCGCGCTGTGCCAGCTTCACGTAAGGATCGTTGATGTGGTCGTGCAACCACGAATGATTAAAACGGTTCTTTGCCATTCAACCTGAGCTCATGTGGCGCGCTGACAGCACGCCGGGTGCGTATTTTGCTGCATCGCGCGGGGCTTTTAGCGGATAATACGCGTCTTGTCGGCCGGACCGGTCCTCGGCGCGCTCGCGCCCCGAAATCCCGGGCATCCGGCCTGTTCTGTTTCTGGTGGGCGGTGGCGCGATCGATGCGCCAAAGATCTGGCACGAAGCCATGCGCTTTCGGTTTAGCGTGTTCAAACCGCCCCGCGAGCGTATCTCACGCCGCCCACATTTTAGTCGAGTCCCAAATTTCACATGCCAGCTCTTAAACTCTCCCCCGCCGAGCGCTCGGAACTGCGCTCCCAGGCCCATGCGCTCAAGCCCGTCGTGCTCGTCGGCGCGGAGGGTCTGACCGATGCCGTGCTGAAAGAAATCAACGTGCACCTCGAAGCGCACCAGCTCATCAAGGTCCGCGTGTTCGGCGACGAACGCGAAGCGCGCGTCGAAATTTACGACGAAATCTGCGATCGCCTGAACGCCGCGCCCATTCAGCATATCGGCAAGCTGCTAGTGATCTGGCGCCCCGAGGGTGCCGCCCCGAAAAGCCGCGCCACCCGCTCCACCCGCACGCGCAGCACCATGCCGCCGAGCGCGGGCGAAGTCGCCGAGGACCGTTCGTCGAAAGGCCGCGCGCCGCGCGTCGTCAAGGCAGTGAAAATCACGCGTGATGGGCCCGCCTTCAAGAAGCCCAAGAAGCAGACGCTGAAGGTGCTGGGCAACGAACGTGTGACCGCGGGCGGCAACGTGAAGCGTGCGAAGAAACGTCAGGCCGGCTCGAAGCGCCAGCATCAGGCCACGAAGTGATTGAACGGCGCGTGCGTTTCCAATGAATGGAACGCACGCGCCGCGCCGTGTAAAACGCGCGTCAGCTTCGTGCTCGTTTCGCCGCCACCTTGGCGGATTTTCCCTTCGGCACGATCTTGACCGGCGCCGCACCGGGCAAACGCCACACCAGCGCAATGCCGAACAGGCATTCGATCAGATAGATCGCGCTCGATATGCCGTGCAGAATGCCGAACTCCCTCGCATACGGCGAGCTCGCGAGATCGGTGCCTGCTTCCTGCGCGGCCATGCGCAACGAGTTCATGAACGGCTGAAGCGCGAAGTAACCGATCAGCACGCACACGAACATTACCGCGACGATCCACCGCACGCGTTTATAGTCGACGATGCCGCTTTTCACGAAGCGATTGCCGATGATGATCAGCACCAGCGCGCTGATCACGCCGATGATCGCCTCGATGCGAAAGAGCTGCGCCGCCACCGAGCCCGCCGACGTGCGGTCGAGCATCGAAAAGAGAACGGGCGCGGCGACGAGGCCGAGAGTCAGCAGGCTGCCGACCCAGACCATGCTGATGGTGCGAAAAAGCCGGTGTTCCATCAGACGTAGCGAACCGCAATGATCTCGTACTCGCGCGCGCCGCTCGGCGCCTGCACCGAGGCCACGTCGCCTTCCGACTTCGCGATCAGTGCGCGCGCGATCGGCGAGCTCACGGAGATGAGGCCGTGATCGATGTCGGCCTCGTCATCGCCGACGATCTGGTAGGTCACCATGTTGCCCGATTCGAGGTCTTCCAGTTCCACGGTCGCGCCGAAGACAATGCGCCCTTCCGCTTCGACCTGCGTCGGGTCGATCACTTGCGCGGCGGCCAGCTTCGACTCGATGTCCAGGATGCGGCCCTCGATGAAACCCTGTTTCTCTTTCGCGGCATCGTACTCTGCGTTTTCCGACAGGTCGCCTTGCGCGCGCGCCTCCGAGATCGCAGTAATGACCGCCGGACGCTCCACGGCCTTCAGGCGTTGCAATTCGTCGCGCAGCAACTCCGCGCCGCGCTTCGTCAAAGGAATCGTGCTCATAAACCACTCACAAACAATTTCGTCAAAAAAATTACCGCGGTTAAGCGCATCTCCCGTTGGGCGAGAGACGCCGCTTAACCGCGGCTCGTGATGCTTAGACTGGTAATCGAAGCCTTAGTTTAGGCGAGCATGCAAGCCTTGTAAATCATAGACTTCCAAATCACGCAGATAGCGCAAACCCTCGACCGCCGCGCGCGCGCCCGACATGGTCGTGTAATACGTGACCTTGTTGGCCTGCGCGCTCATGCGAATCGAGCGCGAATCGGCGATGGCGGCGCGCGTTTCGTCCACAGTCGTGAAGACCAGCGCAATCTCGCCGTTCTTGATCATGTCGACGATGTGCGGACGGCCGTCTTTCACCTTGTTGACGGTCTTCACCGGCACGCCCGCCGCCGCAATGGCCGCCGCCGTGCCCTTGGTCGCGACGATCGGATAGCCGAGTTCGTGCAGCATCTGCGCGACTTCGACGGCCTTCGGCTTGTCGGCGTCCATCACGGTCAGAAGCACCGTGCCCGATTCCGGCAGGCGCGAGCCCGCCGCCAGTTGCGACTTGAAGAGCGCTTCGCCGAAGGTGCGGCCAACGCCCATCACTTCGCCGGTCGAACGCATTTCGGGTCCGAGCACCGGATCGACCGCCGGGAACTTCACGAACGGGAACACGGCTTCCTTCACGCTGAAGTACGGCGGAGTCACTTCCTTCGTGACGCCTTGTTGCTTCAGCTTCTGACCGACCATCGCGCGCGCGGCGATCTTCGCGAGCGGCAAACCCGTCGCCTTCGACACATACGGCACCGTGCGCGATGCACGCGGGTTCACTTCCAGCACGTAGATGACGTCCTTCTTCGAGCCATCGTCCTGCGGAACCTGCTGGATGGCGAACTGCACGTTCATCAGACCGATGACGTTCAGCGCCTTTGCCATTGCGCCGGTTTGGCGCTTGAGCTCATCGACGGTTTCCTTCGACAGCGAATACGGCGGCAGCGAGCATGCCGAGTCGCCCGAATGCACGCCGGCCTGTTCGATGTGCTCCATCACGCCGCCGATGAACACGTCGTCGCCATCCGAAATGCAGTCGACGTCGCATTCGATCGCGTCGTTCAGGAAGCGGTCGAGCAGCACCGGCGAATCGTTCGACACCTTCACCGCCTCGCGCATGTAGCGTTCGAGATCGCGCGGCTCGTGGACGATTTCCATCGCCCGGCCGCCGAGCACATACGACGGACGCACGACCAGCGGATAACCGATTTCGTCTGCCAGCTTCAGCGCTTCGTCTTCCGCGCGCGCGGTGCGATTCGGCGGCTGGCGCAGATCGAGTTCCTTGAGCAGCTTCTGGAAGCGCTCGCGGTCTTCGGCGGCGTCGATCATGTCCGGCGACGTGCCGATGATCGGCACACCGTTAGCTTCGAGATCGAGCGCGAGCTTGAGCGGCGTCTGGCCGCCGTACTGCACGATCACGCCGACGGGCTTCTCCAGATCGACGATTTCGAGCACGTCTTCGAGCGTCAGCGACTCGAAGTACAAACGGTCGGACGTGTCGTAGTCGGTGGAAACCGTCTCCGGATTGCAGTTGACCATGATGGTTTCATAGCCGTCTTCGCGCATTGCGAGCGCGGCGTGCACGCAGCAATAGTCGAACTCGATGCCCTGCCCGATCCGGTTCGGGCCGCCGCCCAGCACCATGATCTTCTTCTTGTCCGTCGGATTCGCTTCGCACTCGTCCTCGTAGGTCGAGTACATGTAGGCGGTGTTGGTCGCGAATTCGGCCGCGCACGTGTCGACGCGCTTGTAGACCGGACGCACCTTCAGTTCATGACGCTTCTTGCGCACGTCGGTTTGCGTCGAACCGGTGAGCTTCGCGAGACGCCGATCCGAGAAGCCGCTCTTCTTCAGATACAGCAGTTCGTCCTTCGTGAGGCTCGCGAGCGTGCGGTCTTTGAGCGCCTTTTCCTTCAGGATGATCTGTTCGATCTGCGCGAGGAACCACGGATCGATCGACGTCTCTTCGAAGATCTCTTCCATCGTGAGGCCGAGGCGGAACGCATCGCCGAGATACCAGATGCGGTCCGGGCCCGGCTCGCCAATCTCGCGGATGACTTCGTCGCGGCTCGTGGTCTTTTCATCGAGACCGTCGACGCCGACTTCCAGACCGCGCAGCGCCTTCTGGAACGATTCCTGGAACGTGCGGCCCATCGCCATGACTTCGCCGACGGACTTCATCTGCGTCGTCAGGCGCGAATCGGCTTCGCGGAATTTCTCGAACGCGAAGCGCGGCACCTTCGTCACGACGTAATCGATCGTCGGTTCGAACGATGCCGGCGTTTGTCCGCCGGTGATTTCGTTCTTGAGTTCGTCGAGCGTGTAGCCGCACGCGAGCTTCGCGGCGACCTTCGCGATCGGGAAGCCCGTCGCCTTCGAGGCCAGCGCCGACGAACGCGACACGCGCGGATTCATTTCGATGACGACCATGCGGCCGTCGTCCGGGTTGATCGCGAACTGGACGTTCGAACCGCCCGTATCGACGCCGATCTCGCGCAGCACGGCGAGCGACGCGTTACGGAGCACTTGATACTCTTTGTCGGTGAGCGTCTGCGCCGGCGCGACCGTGATGGAGTCGCCCGTGTGCACGCCCATCGGGTCGAGGTTTTCGATCGAGCAGACGATGATGCAGTTGTCCATTTTGTCGCGGACGACTTCCATCTCGTACTCTTTCCAGCCGAGCAGCGATTCTTCGATCAGCAGTTCGCGCGTGGGCGAGAGATCGAGACCGCGACGGCAGATTTCCTCGAACTCTTCCTTGTTGTACGCGATGCCGCCGCCCGAACCGCCCAGCGTGAACGACGGACGAATCACGGTCGGATAACCGCCGCTGCCGGTCGCTTCCGCGATCTGCTGCTGCACGACGAGCGCTTCTTCCATCGAATGCGCGATGCCCGACTTGGCCGATCCGAGGCCGATCTTCGTCATCGCGTCCTTGAACTTCTGGCGGTCTTCCGCCTTGTCGATCGCTTCCGGCGACGCGCCGATCAGCTCGACCTTGTACTTCTCCAGCACGCCGTGGTGGAACAGGTCGAGCGCGCAGTTGAGCGCGGTCTGTCCGCCCATGGTCGGCAGGATCGCGTCCGGGCGCTCCTTCGCGATGATGCGCTCGACCACTTCCCACGAAATCGGCTCGATATACGTGACGTCGGCCGTGTTCGGGTCGGTCATGATCGTCGCCGGATTGCTGTTGACGAGGATGACCTTGTAGCCTTCCTCGCGCAGCGCCTTACATGCTTGCGCGCCCGAATAATCGAACTCGCACGCCTGGCCGATGATGATCGGGCCCGCGCCGATAATGAGGATGCTCTTGATGTCTGTGCGCTTCGGCATAACTGCTCTCGATGTCTGTGTTCTGTGATCTGTTCTTCAGGCGGCGACCTTCTGCGCTTGCATCAGCTTGATGAAGCGGTCGAACAGATACGCGATGTCGTGCGGGCCGGGCGACGCTTCGGGGTGTCCCTGGAAGCAGAACGCGGGCTTGTCGGTGAGCGCGAAACCTTGCAGCGTGCCGTCGAAGAGCGAGACGTGCGTGACCTTCGCGTTGGCGGGCAGCGTCGACGCATCGACCGCGAAGCCGTGGTTCTGCGACGTGATCACCACGCGGCCATCGTCCATGTCCTTCACCGGATGGTTCGCGCCGTGGTGGCCGGTCTTCATCTTCATCGTCTTCGCGCCGACGGCGAGGCCCATGATCTGATGGCCGAGGCAAATGCCGAAGGTCGGAATGCCGCGCTCGATGAATTCGCGCGTCGCGGCGATAGCGTAGTCGCACGGTTCCGGATCGCCGGGGCCGTTCGACAGGAAGATGCCGTCCGGACTGAGCGCGAGCGCGTCAGCGGCAGTCGCTTGCGCCGGCAGCACGGTCACGTGGCAACCGCGCTCGGCCAGCATGCGCAGGATGTTGAACTTGACGCCGTAGTCGAACGCGACGACGCGGAATTTCGGCGCTTCCTGGCGGCCGTAGCCGCTGCCGAGACGCCATTCGGTCTGCGTCCATTCGTAGCTCTTTTCGGTCGACACGACCTTCGCGAGGTCCATGCCCGCGAGACCCGGAAACGAGCGCGCGAGGCCGAGCGCCTTCGCTTCGTCGTCGCTGCCGCCGAGAACGCAGCCGTTCTGCGCGCCCTTCTCGCGCAGGATACGCGTGAGCTTGCGCGTGTCGATGCCCGCGATCGCGACGACGCCTTGCGCCTTCAGATAATCGGAAAGGCTTTGCTCCGAACGGAAGTTGGATGCGAGCACCGGCAGGTCGCGAATGATGAGGCCGGCGGCATGGACTTTGGTGGCTTCGACGTCTTCGGCGTTCACGCCGTAGTTGCCGATGTGCGGATAGGTCAGCGTGACGATCTGGCGGGCGTAGCTCGGATCGGTCAGGATTTCCTGATAACCCGTGATAGCGGTGTTGAACACCACTTCGCCGATCGTCGAACCGGGCGCGCCGATCGATTGACCACGAAAGACCGTGCCGTCGGCAAGTGCGAGTAGTGCGGGGGAAAATGACGGCAACACGGGAAGCTCCTTGGGGAACACCCTGTTACCGACCTGTCTGTCCGAAATTCAGGCTTGGCTTCCCGTCGCTCGAAGAACGAGGGGTTTCCTTCGCGCAGTGTGGCGGCGGCTCGCGAGGCGCGCGTCGCGGCTCGGATCAGCTCGCTTGCTCGTGGCAAACGTGGTGACGAAGCAGGCGATCGGCGGCATGCGGCGCACGCTGGCTGGCGCAGCGAACGACGGTGTGTGGGAGGTAGGCGCTAGGGTGCGGGTTGATATGCTCAAACCTGCGAATTATAGCGTTAAATTGACACATCCGCCAAATTTGGGAACGGTCCGCTTGCCTTGCACCACCCCGTTTACGGGGCCGCACTCCCTGCTTCCGAGCCGCGTTCGTGCAGCGCGCGGCCCGGCAACATGTACCAGATCGCGCTTGCGACTTGCAGCGCGACCAGCACCGCCCAGACCGCGATGTGCGCCGATGCCGGATAGCGCCCCGCTTGCTCCGGCCATAGCGACAGCATCGCGCCGACGCCGACCTGGAAGCCGAAGATCAGCAGGAAAATGACGAGCGTGAGCGTCGTATTCACGCGCCCGGCCATGTGCGACGGGAAATATTTCGCCGCGACCGCGTAACTCAGAATGCCCGTGCCGCCGAAAACGCCGTATGCGATGATCAGCGCCGCGGGCGGCAGCGGCACGCGCAGCATCATCAGCAATTGTGTGACGACGAACAGCACCATGCCGGCGCCGCAAAACGCGTACACCGACACGCCGCGCCGCTCCAGACTGCGCGCCGCCGCGCCGAAGCCGATGGAGCCGAACATCATCGCGAAGCCGAGCACCGAGACGATCGCGGACGAATGCGCGGGCGTGAGGTTCATCACGTCGATGAGATAGGGGCTGATCCATAGCGACTGCATCGCGTAGAACACGCCCTGCGTGACAACCGGAAACGACGCGATCTTCCAGAACGCGGCGCTCTTCATGATGTGCCACGTGCCCTTGAACTGCGTGACGATGTCCGCCTGATGATGCGTATCCGGCTTGCTCGGCGCGAACAGCGCAATCGCCCCCGCCACGGCGAGCGTGAAGACGACAAGCCCGAAAGACACCTGGCGCCACGTCGCGAATTGCAGCAACGACGAAAGCGGCGACCCGACGACGACGCCGCCCAATCCACCGACGGCCATCGTGAAGCCATTGATGAGCGGCAGCCGCGATATCGGAAATTGCTGCGCCGAAGCCTTGAACGCCGCGGCCAGACACACCGACACGCCAACGCCGATGAGCAAGCGCCCCGCCATCAGGCCGGCCAAACCATGCGATGCGCCGAACACGCCGATGCCCGCCGCCGCGAACACGAGCATGCCGGCCGTCACGCGCGCTGGCCCAAAGTGATCGAGCAGCACGCCGACGGGAATCTGCGCCGCCGCAAAGCCGATGAAATACAGCGCCGTCAGCAGGCCGAGATCGGCGCCGGACAGGCCGAGTTCGTGCGTGATGAGCGGCGCGAAGCCGAGATTGACGCCGCGGAACACGTACGAGACGAAGTAGCCGGCGGCGAACAGGGAAAAAACACGGAGACGAACGGTGGACGACATGCGAAACGGACGCTTAATTTATTCTTCTGGATCGACAGTTTAGCGGCGTCGCCAAAAAAATACGCCGCCACCTTGGTGACGGCGCGGGTTATCGCTCGGGCAAACCGCCAATGTTATTTCTTCTTGCTGCTCTTGGACGCGGCGGCCGGCTTCGTAGTCTTGGCCGAGGCGGCGGGCTTTGCCGCGTTCGATGCCGTCGAAGCCGACACTTTCGTCACCTTCCCCGACGAATGGGCGGTCGTCTTGCCGCCGCGTGAGGACTTCGGCTCGGGCGCGCGCGTGCCGATCCTGGACACGCCGCCCGATGAACGGCTCGACGCCGCCACCGTCTCCACACGCACGGGGCCGGGCTCGGCCGGCACCGAACGGCCGTACGGCACATGCAGCACGACCACCTGCCCCGGCATAAACATCTCGCCGTGCGTGCGATTCCACGCGCGCAACTGCGCCGGCGATACGTTGTAGCGGTCGGCCAGCGTGCCGATCGACTGCTTGCGGCGCACGCGGATTACGAGCTTGCGCGTGTCGGGCACGTCGCGCTCGATCGCGAGCATCGCGTTCGCCGCGACATCGGCGCTGATGTCCTCGTCGTCGTCGTCCGTGCGCGGTACGACGATCGTCGAGCCCGGCTTCAGGCGCATGCCCGCCGGAATACGGTTGACGGACATCAGCGTGTCCGCGTCCACGCCGATTTTGTCGGCGATCGCCGCCGGACGCGCGCGCTCGGTGACGGTGTACGTGGTCCACGACGACAGCGCGCCCGAATACGACGAAAGATTGCGCTGGAAGGAAGTGGCGTTGTCGAAGGGCAGCAGGATCTGCGGATTGGTCGCGCCGAGAATCACGGGCTTCGCGAACGACGGATTCAGCGAGCGGAATTCCTCCACGCTCATGCCGGCGAGCTTCGCAGCCATGGTCACGTCGATGTCGCGCGCGGTCGTGACCGTCACGAAATACGGGTGATTCGGGATGTCGGGCAGCGCGAGACCGTACATCTGCGGATTGCTCACGATGTTCTTCACGGCCTGCAGCTTCGGCACGTAGTTGCGCGTCTCGTTGGGCATGCGCAGGCTTTCGTAGTCGGTCGGCAAGCCCGCCGCCTCGTTGCGCGCGATCGCGCGCTGCACGTTGCCCTCGCCCCAGTTGTACGCGGCGAGCGCGAGATGCCAGTCGCCGAACATGTCATGCAGACGCGAAAGGTAATCGAGCGCGGCGGACGTCGACGCGAGCACGTCGCGGCGCTCGTCCTGCCACATGTTCTGCTTCAGCTTGTAGTCGCGGCCCGTGCCCGGCATGAACTGCCACATGCCCGCGGCCTTCGCGACCGACAGCGCCTGCGGGCTGTAAGCCGATTCGATGAACGGCAGGAGCGCGAGCTCGGTCGGCATGTGCCGCTGCTCCAGCTCCTCGACGATGTGATACAGGTACTTCTGCGAGCGCGTGGTCATGCGCTCGACATAGTCGGGGCGCTGCGCGTACCAGTTCACCTGCATGTCGACGAGATCGCTTTGCAGATCGGGAATCTGGAAGCCGCCGCGTATGCGGTTCCAGAGATCGGACGAACCGGCGAGCGAGGTCACGGGCGTCTTGTCGACGTCGATGGTTTCCTTGGCGGCTGCAGTACGGCGAATCGTGTCGGCGACTTTTTGCTGCTGTTGCTGCGAAGCGGCGGATGAAGCCGACGCTGAAATAAGATCTGACGCTGTGGGTCCCTGGCTCGCGCACGCGGCGAGCATCAGGACGGACAGCGCGCTAAGGATTAGTCGCATGGAACGTCTGATTCCAAAAGATATGCTTGGAAATTTGGAGCCGATAGTACGGAACAGCACTTAAGACGTCAATGGGAATGCGCGTAAAACCCCTGCAAAATCCTGTATCTAACGTCGATTCCAACGTTTCGGTTGAAGTTGGCCCCACATATTTCTGAGTTAGCGGAACTTATCCTTCCAGCCGCGCATCATCCGAAACGCTTCGAGCCGGTCCGAAACCGGCGCGCCGAATTGCGACGCGAGTGTCGCGTGAATGGCCGGCACGTCCGCGCGCAGGAACGGATTCACCGCTTTTTCGTGACCAATGGTCGTCGGCAAAGTCGGCTTACCGGCGGCGCGCAACGCCTTCGCGTCCTCGCTCCAGCGCAGCAGCGCGGCATTGTCAGGCTCGCACGCGCGCGCGAATTTGATGTTCGAGAGCGTGTACTCATGCGCGCAGTGAACCTGGGTGTTTTCCGGCAGCGCGGCGAGTGCGTCGAGCGAACCGAGCATTTGCTGCGGCGTGCCTTCGAAGAGACGCCCGCAGCCGCTCGCGAACAGAGTGTCGCCGCAGAAAAGATGCGGCGTCCCGTGCGGGTCGCCCGCCTGGAAATACGCGATGTGCCCGGCTGTATGACCCGGCACGTCGATCACGGAAAACTCCAGCGCCGGCCGCGCGATGCGCACCGTGTCGCCACCCGCGACGCGCTGGGTCAGATGCTCGATGCGCTCGCCAGCCGGGCCGTAGACGGGAATGCCCCCCGTGGCCGTTCGGCTATCGAGGAGTGCTTTCACGCCGCCGACGTGGTCGTGATGGTGGTGCGTGAGTAAAATAGCGGTCAGCCGCCAACCGCGTTTGGCCAGATAGGCCTCGACGGGCGCGGCGTCGCCGGGGTCGACCACGACCGCATCGCGCGAGTCCGACACGAGCCAGATGTAGTTGTCCTCGAATGCCGGGACCGGCACGTATTCGAGTGCATCCTGAGCAGGCGATTTCTTGGCAAGCGAATTCATGGCGATCATCTATGCGGCAATCCGAACATGTCTGACCGATCGATTATAGACTGGCCCACCTGGACAAGCTCGGCGCCCGGACGCTACGTGCTCGAATGGGAGCAGGCGCAGCTCGATCACGTGGTGTCGGACGTCTTCGGCTATCACGCGCTGCAGCTCGGCATGCCGCAACTCGACGCGCTGCGCGAAAATCGCATGACCGGCCGCGCGCTCGTGCTCGATGCCGAAAGCGCGTCGAGCGCGCCGTACACGCCGCCGCGCGCGACCATGCCCGGCGTGAGCGCGCTGCCCGCCGCGAGCGCGCCCGATGGCCGCAGCACCGTGTGGTGCGATCTGCTCGACCTGCCTTTCGAGGCGCAAAGCGTCGATCTGCTCGTGCTGCCGCACACGCTCGAATTCTCCCCCGACCCGCACCGGCTGCTGCGCGAAGCCGAACGCGTGCTGGTGCCCGAAGGCCAGTTGATCATTCTCGGCTTCAATTCGCTGAGCCTGTGGGGGGCGCGACAATCGCTCGGCAAGGTGGCGGGACGGCCGTTCGTGCCATCGGCTCACGAGATGATCGCGTTCACGCGCATCAAAGACTGGATCAAGCTGCTCGGATTCGATCTTGAACGCGGGCGCTTCGGCTGCTATCGTCCGCCGCTCGTCAACGACAAATGGCTGCAACGCTATCAATTCATGGAAGCCGCCGGCGACCGCTGGTGGCCCATTTTCGGCGCGGCATACATGATCACGGCGGTGAAGCGCGTGCGCGGCATGCGTCTCATCGGTCCGCGCAAGCTGAAGAAACCCGCGCTCGCGCCTGGCCTGGCTCCAGTCGCCGCTCCGCACACGCGCAACGAGACTCGCAACGAGCATTGATGACTCAAGAATCCGCATCGAACAAGGTAATCGACATCTACACGGACGGCGCCTGCAAAGGCAATCCCGGTCCCGGCGGCTGGGGCGCGCTGCTGCGTTTCGGCTCGCAGGAAAAGGAGCTGTTCGGCGGAGAAGCCGCGACCACCAACAACCGCATGGAACTGATGGCCGTGATCGCCGCGCTCGAGGCGTTGAAACGCCCGTGTCGCGCGATCATTCACACCGATTCGCAATATGTGCAGAAAGGCATTAGCGAATGGATTCACGGCTGGAAGAAAAAGAACTGGATGACGGCCGCGAAGACGCCCGTCAAGAACGCCGATCTCTGGAAGCGCCTCGACAGTCTCGTCGCGGGGCATGAGATCGAATGGCGCTGGGTCAAGGGCCACGCCGGCCATCCCGAGAACGAACGCGCCGATGCGCTCGCCAATCGCGGCGTGAGCTCGCTCGCGGACAACTAAACGAATACACGCCAACCATGCGCCAACTGATACTAGACACCGAAACCACCGGTCTGAACGCGAGGACGGGCGACCGGATCATCGAAATCGGCTGCGTCGAGCTGGTCAACCGCCGGCTGACGGGCAACAACCTGCACATCTACGTGAATCCGGAACGCGACAGCGATCCCGGCGCGCTCGCCGTGCACGGCCTCACCACTGAATTCCTGAGCGACAAGCCGAAGTTCGCGGAGATCGCCGCGCAACTGCGCGACTTCATCGCGGACGCGGAGTTGATCATTCATAACGCGCCCTTCGACGTCGGCTTTCTCGACATGGAATTCGCGCAGCTCGGGCTGCCGAAAGTCTCCGAGACCTGCGCCGGCGTGATCGACTCGCTCGCGCAAGCCAAGCAAATGTTCCCCGGCAAGCGCAATTCGCTCGACGCGCTGTGCGACCGCTTCGGCGTCAGCAACGCGCATCGCACGCTGCATGGCGCGCTGCTCGACTCGGAACTGCTCGCGGAGGTCTACCTGTCGATGACGCGCGGCCAGGAAAGCCTCGTCATCGACATGCTCGGCGATCAGCACGCGTCGGGCTCGGATGCCGCTTCGCGTATCGCGTTCGACGATCTCGATCTGCCGGTGATTTCCGCGAGCGCGGACGAGCTCGCCGCGCACGAAGCCGTGCTGAGCGATCTCGATAAGGCAATCAAAGGCACGAGCGTCTGGCGCACGGAACCCGCTCCCGCGGAAGGCGATGCGGTTCCTGCGTAATTTTTGCGATTTGCTTTAAGAAGCTCTTTACGAAACCCGAAACCCCTGACATAATCTCGTCTCTCTTCGGGTGGTTAGCTCAGCGGTAGAGCACTGCCTTCACACGGCAGGGGTCACTGGTTCGATCCCAGTACTACCCACCAGGATTCTGGTGTTGGTAAAGACAAGCACCGAAGATAAAAAGGCCCAGGTCTCACGACTTGGGCCTTTTTCATTTTTAGCCGGTCAAACGGGCGAATGGTCGACACGACGACCTTACGATGCCCACACGCCCCGGGCCATCCCGCTCGCGGCGATCACCATCACGATCACGAGTCCGGCTTCCAGATCGCTCAGCCAGGCGAAGCGCCGCGCCCGCGTGAGATCGATCGGCCCGCCCTGCGCAACGGCGATGCGCCAGCGGATCAGCGCGAGCATCGGCGAGACTTCGATAAGGAGAATCACGACGAGCGCCGTCATCTTCAGATGGAAAAGCGGCTCGTGCAGATAGTACGCGCCGCCCTTCTCCAGTCCGCCGAACGCGCGCGTCACGCCCGTGACGATCAGCACGATCGCGGTGACGCCCCACACCGAATCCGGGCGGAACACGTCACGCAGACGCAGTTCGTTCGCCTGAATGGACTCGGCGGGATCGAGCCGCCGCAATGCGCGGGCGCGCGCGAGCACCGAGCCGAGCGCGAAACCGAAAGCAAGAAGATGAAGCGCGGCCAGCAACCAACGTATCAACATCCTTTCCTCCCTTAAGAGACAGGAACGACGTGTACGGCAATGTCGGCTTGCAGAAACGAACGGCGACGAACGAAAGCGAACGGCTCACACCTGACGCAGCGATGCGTCGAGCGCCCGCGCCGCACTGCGATCGCCTTCGCTCGCGAGCGGCGCGCGGAACACGGTGGTGCGATTGTGCCCGGCGGCGGCCGGCGAGTCCCATAACAATTCGATTTTCGGCCGGCGCGCGAACAGGCCGCGCCGCACTTCGCCGCTCGCGCGGATGGACGGCGCGGCGGGCTCGGTGGCCGGCGTGAGCAGGGTCGTGGACGACGAGACATCCGGCGGCGGCGCCGGCCATTTCACCGACAACTCACGCGCATCGTACTGGCCGAGCTTGCGGCTTTCCGCCCACACGACGGCGGTACGCGTGACGGGATCGAGCGAGATCGCATAACGGCCGATCGCGAAGCGCCGCGCCGCGATATTCGTGCGCCAGAGCGCGCGCGGATGACAGATCCACATGACGATGGCATAGAGCGCCGGGCCGACGATGAGCCAGCCGTTGCTCTCGGCGAGCGCCTGCGTGAAGCGCCGCCATCCGGAACTCCAGACGAACGCGCCGACGGAAAACATCGCGAAGCCGAAAGCCAGCAGCGCGATGAAGCGTAATGCCTGCCGCAGCCATTGCGGCAGCGGATGCAGCGGCCGCTCCGTGCGCGCCTTCGCGCCCGGCAGCACGATCAGAAGAAAGATCAGGACGAGGTTCACGCACGCCCACGGCGAGGAAGTCATCGCGCGCAGCGAGGACAGATACCCCATTTGCGACATCGATAACGCCCAGCGCGCCGCGAGCACCAGCCCGATGGCGCGCAATGCGAACACGGTGCCCGCGCCCGGCGCCGGGCTCGCGCTGATTTGCTTGGGTCTCGCCAAAAGAAATACTCCTGTCCACGTGCGATGCATGCCGCTCCGCGCATCGCGAAGCCCGGTCATTATAGGGAGATTACGGATGTCGTCAGAGGTTTCACAAGCGTAGCGCGGTCTGTCGCGCGTAAGGCCTGCCCGAATGTGCTATTACGACAACGCCCCGCGTACCTTGAGGCACGCGGGGCGTTGTTTTGTAGCCGACGCCGCGCGAGGCGGCAAGACTTGGCTTAGCTCGCGTTGGCTTCGCGCAAAACCGTGCGGCGCTTCTGGCGCAGCAGTTCTTCATACACCTTGACGTAGTTCGCGGCCATGACCTTCGACGAGAAGCGTGCTTCGAACGCGGCGCGAACCTTCTTGCGCGACAGCGTGTCGAGGCGCTTCACGGCGGCGATCGCCGAGAGTTCGTCTTCGACGACGAAGCCCGAGACGCCGTTCTCGATCACTTCCGGCACCGAGCCGCGATTGAACGCGATCACCGGCGTGCCGCAAGCCATTGCTTCGATCATCACGAGGCCGAAGGGCTCCGGCCAGTCGATCGGGAACAGCAGCGCGTGGGCGTTGCCGAGGAACTCGGTCTTCTCGGCTTCGCTGATTTCACCGATGTACTCGACGTGCGGCAGCGCGAAGAGCGGCTTGATCTCTTCTTCGTAGTACGCGCGGTCGGCCTTGTCGAGCTTCGCCGCGATCTTGATCTTCATGCCCGCGGCCTGCGCGATGCGGATTGCGCGGTCGACACGCTTTTCCGGCGAGATGCGGCCGAGGAACGCGAGATAACCCGGCTCCACGTTCGGGATCGGCTTCAACAGGTTTTCCGGCAGACCGTGATACACCGTCGAGAGCCAGTGCGCCTGCGGCAGCGGCTGACGCTGGTTGTCCGAAATCGAGATGACCGGCACGTCGTTGAACGTGTTGAAGACCGGCTGAAGTTCGGGCAGATCGAGACGGCCGTGCATCGTCGTCAGGAACGGCACCGGCTGACGCGCGAACAGCGAGAACGGATAGTAGTCGATGTGGAAATGCAGCACGTCGAATTCGTCGGCGCGGCGGCAGACTTCTTCGAGCAGCAACATGTGCGGCGCCATCGTGTCGCGGATGGTCGGATCGAGGCGCAGCGCCTGCGGCCAGAAGGCTTCGAGCTTCGCGGACGTCTGCGAATCACCGCTCGCGAAGAGCGTGACATCGTGTCCAGCATCCACGAGTGCCTCGGTCAGATAAGACACCACGCGTTCCGTGCCGCCATACAGCTTCGGCGGAACAGCCTCGTGGAGGGGCGCGATTTGAGCGATTCGCATGTCGTGAAACTCCTAATGAAAAATCAGGCAAGTACTACGGTCATGTTGACGTTGGGAAGCGAATCGCTCGGCTCGGGCGAAGCTTTCCGCGGCGCGACGGCCGCGGCGCAAAGGCTGATGCTCGAGTGAAAAAGCGGGGTCGCTAATCACCGGGTTGGGTCGCGCAGGCGTTCAGATGAAGCAATTTCGGTTCCGCATCTCAAAATCGCCGCGCGCCAGCAATTAACGCGCGTCCGCTGCGGCGGTTGACGAGAACTTGCAAAAACCTGTCGATGGCCTAAGGGCAAACCCGGATCGAATTATGGGGCCCTTTACAGACCCGCGCGTGCAGTCATTTCAACTTATTTACCTTGTTACACGGGGGATACACTTTGCAAACCCCTGTTTATTAAGGTTGTTCTAAATTGGAGCACGGGCTTCGGCGATGCTCGGGCGGCGGTCCGCACTTCGAGCCACGGAACCCGCCGCTTCAGCTCTTTGCGGCGCCGGACCGCATGTCGGGCGCGACACGTGCTGTTCATTTGGCTGCCGCGGATCGGCGCGCACTCCGTCCGCGTGCGTGTCATCGCAAAAAGTCGTGCAATGTGCTTACAATGCGCGCCCATGCCGTCGGCCAGAATGCTTGCGACACCCAATTTTTTCCGTGGATGATGCTCGGACGGCCACATGCGCCGAACTTCATACGCCCGAATACGCGTTGCCGCAGCGCGATACTGGCTACAATTCAAGATGGAGACGGCGCAGCGTCGCCTCGCTTGACGTCAGTTCGCCCGAAGGCGCAACACACGCTCAACCGCTCTACGACCAAAAAGACCATTGGACCAACTCACCGTTTCCCAGCGTAACGCGCACAACGCGAAGCTTTCGAGCTACGCGCATCGGCCGCTCGCGTTCCTGATGCGCTACATCCGCCGTCACCCCGTCGCGCATTCGATCGTGCTTTTAAGCGTGTTCGCCGCAGTGGGCTGCGCCCTCGCCTCGCAGTACGCGATCAAACATCTGATCGATGTCCTCGGACAAGGCCGCGGACATCCCGGCCCGTTATGGGGCGCGTTCATGATCCTGGTCGGGCTGATCGCCGCCGACAACATGCTGTGGCGGGTCGGCGGCTGGGTCGGCGCGCACGTCTTCGTGATCGTCACCGGCGACTTGCGCCGCGATCTCTTCTCGTATTTGTCCGGCCACTCGCCGACGTACTTCTCCGAGAAACAGCCCGGCATGCTCGCGAGCCGGATCACGGCGACCTCGAACGCGATCTACACCTCCGAGAACGTAATGGCGTGGAACGTTCTGCCGCCGTGCATCGCGGTGGTGGGCGCCATCGTGATGATCGTCGCGGTCAATCCGCTGATGGCCGCCGGTCTCATGACCGCGTCGCTGGTCCTCGCGCTGATTCTCTATCGGCTCGCGAAACGCGGCTCGGCGCGGCATCACAGTTTCGCGTCGAAGGCGGCGTCGGTGGACGGCGAACTCGTCGACGTGATCGGCAACATGGCGCTCGTGCGTGCGTTCGGCATGACTTTCCGCGAGCAAAAGCGCTTCGGCTCGACCGTGAAGGCCGAAATGGTCGCGCGCCAGCAAAGTCTGCTGTACCTCGAAAAGCTGCGCCTGTTCCACGCGGTCGTCACGGCGATTCTCTCCGCCGGCCTGCTCGGTTGGGCGCTGTGGCTGTGGTCCCAAGGTCGCGCGACGTCGGGCGATATCGTGCTTGTCAGCTCGCTCGGCTTCACGATTCTCCACGGCACGCGCGACCTGGCCGTGGCGCTCGTCGATGTGACGCAGCACGTCGCGCGTCTCGCCGAAGCCGTGCAGACGCTGCTGGAGCCGCACGGCATGCCGGACCGCTCGGACGCGACCGAACTCGTGCCGCAGGGCGGCCGCGTCGATTTCGACGGCGTGACGTTCGCGTATCCGCGCCGCCGGGCGATTCTCGACAACTTCCATCTGCATATCGAGCCGGGTCAGCGCGTGGGGCTGATCGGCAAGTCGGGCGCGGGCAAGTCGACCGTGCTCGCGCTCCTGCAGCGCTTTTACGAGACGCAGAAGGGCAGCATCAAGATCGACGGCCAGGATATCGGCGCGATCACGCAGGACAGCCTGCGTCATGCGATCGCGCTCGTGCCGCAGGATATTTCGCTGTTTCACCGCACCGTGTTCGAGAACATCGCCTACGGCCGGCCGGAAGCGAGCCGCGAGGAAGTATTCGCCGCCGCGCGTGAGGCGCGCTGCACGGATTTCATCGAGGCGATGCCGGAAGGATTCGACACGATCGTCGGCGACCGCGGCGTGAAGTTGTCCGGCGGACAGCGCCAGCGCATCGCGATCGCGCGCGCGATTCTGAAAAACGCGCCGATTTTGCTGCTCGACGAAGCGACGTCGGCGCTCGACAGTGCTTCGGAAGAAGCGATTCAGCAGGCGCTCGACCGGCTGATGGTCGGCCGCACGGTGGTCGCGATCGCGCACCGTCTGTCGACGCTGCAGAACTTCGACCGCATCATCGTGATGAGCGCGGGCAAGGTGATCGACGACGGTTCGCCGCAGGAATTGCGCGATCGTCCGGGGCTGTATCGCGAATTGCTCGCGAAGCAGCACGGCAAGTTGCCGTCGATCGTCGCGACGCCGCACAAACAGCCGGCTTGAACGCTTGGCGCACTGGAAGGCCGCGTTCCCGAAAGGAACGCGGCCTTTTTCACGTCTTCAAGTCGCGTAGGAAGTTGTCGCGCCACACCGACACGTTGTTGTCGCGCATTTGCGCGTACATCTCGTCGTAGCGCGCCTTGCGTTCGGCGAGCGGCATTTTGAGCGCGGCGGCGAGCGCGTCGGCCATGCCGTCGATGTCGAGCGGATTGACGATAAGCGCCGCCGTCAGTTCGCGCGCCGCGCCCGCGAACTGCGAGAGCACGAGCACGCCCGGATCGTCCGGGTCCTGCGCCGACACATATTCCTTCGCGACGAGATTCATGCCATCGCGCAACGGCGTGACGAGCCCCACATGCGCCTCGCGGAACAGCGCCGCGAGCACCGGCCGCTCGTACTGGCGATGAATGTAGCGAATCGGCGTCCAGTCCAGCTCGGCATATCGGCCGTTGATGCGGCCCGATTCCGCTTCGAGTTGCAGACGAATGTCGCGATAGGCGTCGACATCCGAACGCGTCGGCGGCGCGATCTGGAGAAACGACACGTTGTTGCGTTGATGCGGATCGTGCTCGATCAGCCGCTCGAACGCGCGAAACCGCTCGACGAGACCTTTCGAATAATCCAGGCGATCGACGCTCATCACGAGCTTGCGATGATGCAGCGTCGACTTGACGATTTCGACGTCGCGCCCGCTTTCGCCATCCTTCGCGAGCGCGGCGATTTCATCCGGATAGACGCCGATCGGATACGCCGACGCGCGCAGCGTCTGGCCGAACGCGCGGATCTCGACCGGCTTCGCGCCATCGCGCTGCAACGCGCCGCCCGCTTCCGTTTCGATGTAATCGCAGAATGCGCGCAGATCCGGCTCCGTCTGAAATCCGAGCAAATCGAACGCGCACATTGCCTCGACCAGTTCGCGATGACGCGGCACGCTCAACAGAATCTGCGACGCCGGAAACGGAATGTGCAAAAAGAAGCCGATGCGATTGCCCACGCCCAGCGCGCGCAGCGCCTGCGCGAACGGAATCAGGTGATAGTCGTGCACCCAGATCACGTCGTCGGGCCTGAGCAGCGGCGCGAGTTGCGCCGCGAGCCAGCGATTCACGCGACAGTAGCCGTCATATTCGTGCCGGTCGAACTCGATCAGGTCCGGCCGATAATGAAACGCGGGCCAGAGCGTCGCGTTGGAAAAGCCGCGATAGTACTGGTCGTAATCGCGCCGCACGAGGCCGATGGTCGCGAAAGTCACCGGCCCGTGTTCTTCGAGCTTGATGCCTTCGGGAAGAGACGTGAGCACGTCCCCGCTCCAGCCGAACCACATGCCGCCGGTTTCCTTCAGCGCGTCGTACACGCCGACCGCGAGCCCGCCCGCGGCCGGTCCGCCTTCGGAAATCGGCGCGACGCGATTCGATACGATGATCAGCCGACTCACGCGTGCTTCCCCGCTGTGCCCGCGATCACCTGCAGCCAGTCGAGCAGCAGTTCGACCGATTCGATGCGCGCGCGCGCCACCGTATCGCCGGGGCCGATCTTGATCGAAAGGCCATCGAATTCGTTCACCACCGCAAAGCCTTTTTCGTCAGTGAGATCGTCGCCGATGAACACCGGCCTGCGTCCCGTGAACGGCGGCTCGCTCATGAACGCGCGCACCGCGCGGCCCTTGTCGACGTCCTTCGGCTTGATTTCGTAGACCATCTTGCCCGGCTGCAAAACATAGGCGTCGGCGTAGTCCGCGACGAGCTTTTGCGTTGCCGCGCGCGCGGCCGGTTCGCGGTCGGGCGCATTGCGAAAATGCAGCGCGAGCGCCGCGCCCTTGATTTCGAGCAGCATGCCCGAATTCGCGTTGACGACCTTTTCGAGCGCGTGCTCCATACGAAGCAGCCGCTCGTCGTTGAAGCCGATGCGCTGCACGTCGCCGTTCGAATCGCGCCGTTCCGCGCCGTGCAAGCCCGCAACGGGCAAATCGGCCATTTCCAGGAACGAGTCGATGTTGTCGATGCCACGGCCCGACACGACCGCGACCGCACCGTTGGTCGCGCGTCTCAACGCGGCGAGAATGTCGGGCACCGAGCGCGGCACGAAGATGCCGTCGGGCGTCGAGGCGAGCTCGACGAGCGTGCCGTCGAAATCGAAGAAAAAGGCGGTCTCGGCAAGAGACAGGGAATCGGGAAGAATTTGCATCGATCTTTGGCCTGTGGTTGCCTGTGATGTGGCGCGCGCCCGCTCCGGACGACGCAATGCGTGCGCATCTTACCGCGCGAAGGCTTTCGGCCCGGAAAGCTCCGAGCTTACAGCCTTGAGCGCACGCCCTTTCAGCGCGCTTGAATCATGCGGCAAATCGTCTCAAAAATAGTCCAATAGCGAGATGATGCGCTGGCGCCGAGCGAAAGGCGTGTATTTTGCGACGGAGTTCATATCGAATCATCCTGCAACGCCATTCCCGATGCACGCTTCATTCCCCGATTTTCCCGCACGGCACGCGCGACGCCTCGTCGCCGTTCTCGCTCTGTGCGCCCTCGCCGCCTGTTCGAGGCCCGCCGAGCCGTGGCATCTGACCGATGTATCGGGTCACTTGCCGGACCTCGATTTCTCGCTCGTCGACGATGGCGGCGCGCCCGTCACCGGACAGTCGTTCGCGGGAAAAACGACGCTCGTCTACTTCGGCTACACGCATTGCCCCGACGTCTGCCCCGAAACGATGGCGCGCCTCATGCAGGTGCTGCAGCGCGTCGGGCCTGACGCGGACGCAACGCGCATCGTGTTCGTCTCGGTCGATCCGGCGCGCGACACGCCCGCGCTCCTGCGATCCTACGTGCGCGCGTTCGACGACAAACACGCGGTCGGTCTCACAGGCACCGACCGCGCGATCGAGTCGGTCGCGCAGCGTTATCGCGTGGCGTATCAGATGGAAAAGCGCGACGCGGACGGCGCGTATGAAGTCACGCATAGCTCGGCCGTCTATATCTTCGATGCCGCCGGTCACGCCCGCCTGCTCGCGACCGATCACGATTCGATCGATGCCATCGCCGCCGATCTGAAGCGTGTGATCCACGCAAAGGACGCCTGACGATGGGCACGCTGCTCTACTGGCTCGATCCGTGGGAGCCGTCGCCGACGGTCGTGATCGCGGTGCTCGTCGCGGGGATTCTGTTCGCGCGCGGAGCGCGGCATGCGCGCGTGTCGATTTCGCGGCGCATCGCGTTCTGGTTCGGCCTCGTCGCGCTCTACGTCGCGCTGCACACGCGGCTCGATTACTTCTTCGAGCACGAATTCTTCATGCATCGCCTGCAGCATCTCGTGCTGCATCATCTCGGGCCGTTTTTGATCGCGCTGTCGCATCCGGGCGCGGCGCTGCGCGCGGGCGTTCCATTCGAATGGCGGCGGCGCTGGCTGCGGCCGGCCGCGCAGACCCGAATCGCGCGCGTTTTCTTCGATATCGTGTTCAATCCCGTAATCGCGGTCGCGCTGTTCGTCGGGCTGATCTACTTCTGGCTGCTTTCGCCGATCCACTTCAAGGCGATGCTCGATTACCGGCTTTATCGGGTGATGAACTGGAGCATGGTGATCGACGGTCTGCTTTTCTGGTGGCTGATTCTGGACCCGCGCCCCGCGCCGCCCGCGCGCCTCGCGCCCGGCAGACGGGTTCTCGTCGTGATCGCCGCGATACCGCCGCAGATTCTCCTCGGCGCGTACATTTTCTTCACGCCGCACGAGCTGTATCCGATCTATTCCATTTGCGGCCGCGCGTTCACGTGGATCACGCCGATGCGCGATCAGCAGATCGGCGGCCTCTTGCTATGGATTCCCGGATCGATGATGAGCGTGTTAGGCGCGCTGATCGCGCTGCGTCACTGGCTGCGGTTGTCGGCGCGCTCGCGACTGAGAAAGGAACGCGACGGACGCGGCGCGGGCGCGCCGGTTAGCGGCCCGAAGGCCACGACATCATGATTCGAAGCCGGGACGGCGCATCCATACGTGCGGTATGCCGTCTTCGTCATGCAGACCCGACGACGGCACGAAGCCGAACGCGCCGTAAAAACGCTGCAAATGCGCTTGCGCGTGCAGGCTGATCGGCTGATCGGGCCATTGCTTCAGAATGTGTTCGAGCGCGCGTTCGAGCATCGCGTTGCCGAGCTTGAGGCCGCGGAAGCGCGCGGTCGTCAGCACGCGGCCGATGCGCACGTCCTTCTCGCTCTCGTCCGGATGACCCGGCAACAGCACACGCAGATAGCCCGCGAGCGTGGGACGCTGCTCGCCTTCGCCATACGCAAGGAGATGCCACGCGTCGATATCGAGCCCGTCGATGTCTCCATACACGCAGTTCTGCTCGACGACGAACACGGCGCTGCGCGCCGCGAGCATGTCGTAGACCTCGGTCGTCGTCAGGTCATCGAAACGCTTCCAGCGCCATTCGAGTTGGGTGGTTGAGTCGGTCATTGGAGTTGGTGTGGCGGAAGTCTTGCAATTATGCCGTGCCGCGGCGGGACGCAGAATCGGCTGGCTTTCGGCGCTCCAAAAGAAAAAGCCCTGACGGATCAGGGCTTTTCAAGTGGAGGCGCGGACCGGAGTCGAACCGGTCTAAACGGCTTTGCAGGCCGCTGCATAACCGCTTTGCTACCGCGCCACAAGCGGATTTGGTGCAAACCGGACATTAAACCGGCTGAGCCACCAAACAAAAAGGGAAGCTTGGCTTCCCCTTTGACTGGAGCGGGAGACGAGGCTCGAACTCGCGACCTCAACCTTGGCAAGGTTGCGCTCTACCAACTGAGCTACTCCCGCATTTTTGCTGCCTTCTTTCGCTTTTGCTTCGCTTGCTGCGTCGCGCCGTGCGTCAGAGAAACGAGATTATGTAGAAGCTAAAGAAGGCTGTCAATAGTTTTGTGAGAGGAATTTTTCGGTTCGATGCGAGTTTTCGCAATGAGCCGGTCGATCACCTCAAAGCATGCCGCCGCGCTCGCGAATTTGCGGCCACGCGAGCTTCATGTAATAGAACATCGACCAGACGGTGAGGAACGCGGCGACATAGATGAGCCACAAGCCCCACACGCGTGTGTCGATCAGCCAGGGCGTGCCGGCGATCTTCAGCGGCCCGTAGAAGAGCAGCATCGGGATCGCGACCATCTGGCACACGGTCTTGAACTTGCCGAGCTGATTCACCGCGACGCTCTTCGATGCGCCGATCTGCGCCATCCACTCGCGCAGCGCCGAAATGGTGATCTCGCGTCCGACGATGATGAGCGCGATCACCGCGTTCAGCCGCGACAACTGCACGAGCACGAGCAGCGCGGCCGTGACCATGAGCTTGTCGGCGACCGGATCGAGGAACGCGCCGAACGACGATGTCTGATTGAGTTTGCGCGCGAGAAAGCCGTCGAACCAATCGGTGAGTGCGGCGAGCACGAAGATGACCATGCCGAGCAGGTTGCGATGCTCCGGGCTCATCATCATGTCCGGCAGATAGAACACGCCCACAACGAGCGGAATCAGCACGATTCGCAGCCACGTCAGGAAGATCGGTAGATTGAACGGCATGTGCGAAAACGGTTGAGGGACATGTAAGGAAGCCGCCATTGTGCCGCGTCGCCCCCGCGCTCACAAGGCGGCCTACCGGTGCGGCAGCCCTCGCGGCGGCTTTGCGGCTCAATGCAACTGACGATAGATCTGCTGCGCGAGCGCGAGCGAAATGCCTTCGACGCTCGCCAGGTCCTCGACGCTCGCCGCCTGCACCCCGCGCAACCCGCCAAAGCGCGACAAGAGCCGCTGACGGCGTTTCGCGCCGACGCCTTCCAGCTCCTCCAGCCGCGAAGTCTGCCGGGCCTTCGCCCGCTTCGCGCGCATCCCGGTGATCGCGAAGCGGTGCGCCTCGTCGCGAATCTGCGCGACGAGCATCAGCGCCGCGCTTTCCTTGCCGAGTTCGAGCGCCGCGCGGCCGTCGGCGAACACCAGCGTTTCGAGTCCCACCTTGCGCCCTTCCCCTTTCGCGACACCCACCAGCATGCCGTGATCCAGTCCGAGTTCGGAGAATACCTGCCGCGCGATCTCGACCTGTCCCTTGCCGCCGTCGATCAGCACGATGTTCGGCAGCGTGCCGCCCGCCGCGACCGGTTCGGCGGCATCGGGCGTGACGTTGGGATCGGCTGCGGCGTCGGGTTGCAGCGTCGCGGCTTCGTCGTTCGCGTTGGCGGCCGCCTGCGCGACCATCTTCTCGTAGCGGCGCGTGAGCACCTGGCGCATCGCAGCGTAGTCGTCGCCGGGCGTGATGCCGGTGATGTTGTATCGCCGGTACTCGCCCGACTGCATCTTGTGATGGTGATACACGACGCACGACGCCTGCGTCGCCTCGCCCATCGTGTGACTGACGTCGAAGCACTCGATGCGCAGTTGCGCGAGATCGTCCATCTCCATGGAGAGCGTATCCGCGAGCGAGCGCGTGCGCGCCTGCTGCGAGCCTTGCTCCGACAAGAGACGCGCGAGCGCGAGCTTGGCGTTGTTTTCGGCCATCGAGAGCCACGCGCGCTTCTGGCCTTGCGGCTGACGCAGCAGCGTGACCTTGTGGCCCGCCTGCTCGATCAGCAGATCGACGAGTTCACGGCTCGACGGCGCGTGACTCACGACCAGCACCGGCGGAACGCGATTGCCGATGTAATGCTGCGCCATGAAGGCTTCCAGCACTTCGGATTCGAGCGCGCCTTCGCGGGCTTCGGGTTCGGCTTCGGGTTCGACTTCCGTTTCCGTCTCGACTGGCGCGGGAGCGGCGCTCGCTTCCACGGGCGTTTCATCTGCGGCTTCGGCGCGCGTCTCGGCGAGAGCGGTGACATCGGCCACATCGGCGACATCGGCGACATCGGCGACATCGGCCACATCGGCCACATCGGCCACATCGGCCGCATCGGCCACATCGGCCACATCGGGCAGATCGGCCACATCGGCCACATCGGCCACATCGGGCAGATCGTCTTCATCGTCGAGCGCGATCGCGCTTTCGACGTGCGCCGGAAAATACGCCTTGTCGCCCAAATGACGGCCGCCGCGCACCATCGCGAGATTCACGCACACCTTGCCGCCGAGCGCGACGACCGCGAGGATATCGACGTCGCTCTCGCCGCCCACTTCGATCGCCTGCTGATGCAGCACGGTCGAGAGCGAACTCATCTGATTGCGCACCGCCGCCGCCTGCTCGAATTTCAGGTCGGCGGCGAACGCGTGCATCTTCTGCTCCAGCTCCTTCATCACTTCGCCCTGACGTCCGAGCAGAAAGCGCGACGCGTTCGACACGTCGCGCGCGTAGTCCTCCTCGCCGATCAAACCGGTGCACGGCGCCGTGCAGCGGCCGATCTGATGCAGCAGGCACGGCCGCGTGCGGTTGTTGAACACCGAATCCTCGCAGGTGCGCAACTGGAACACGCGCTGCAGGATCTGGATGCTCTCGCGCACCGCCCACGCGCTCGGAAACGGACCGAAGTACTGATTCTTCTTGTCGACCGCGCCGCGGTAATACGCCATGCGCGGAAATTTGTGGCCGGTGAGCTTGAGGAACGGATACGACTTGTCGTCGCGAAAAAGAATGTTGTAGCGCGGCGTGAGCGCCTTGATCAGATTGTTTTCGAGCAGCAGCGCTTCAGCTTCCGAGCGCGTGACGGTCGTCTCGATCTTGCGAATGCGCGTGACCATCATCGCGATGCGCGGCGAATGCAGCGTCTTCGTGAAGTAGCTCGACACGCGTTTTTTCAGATTGCGCGCTTTGCCGACGTAGAGCACGTTGCCGTCGCCGTCGTAATAGCGGTACACGCCAGGCATATGCGGCAATTGCGAAAGCGTCTTCTTCGGGTCGAAATCCGGTTGGGGGGCGTCGGTGTCAGTCATGCAGCAAGGGGACGGGAAAGCATCGGCGCGGGTGCGAGCCGCGCCGCTAGCGTTGTCTTAGAATCGCCAGTTTAGAACATTACGCCGCGCGCCTTCGTCCTTATGACTACGCTTCCCGCCGATCCGGAACTCGCCTGCGACATCTTCTGCGCGGTGGTCGACAATTTCGGCGACATCGGCGTGTGCTGGCGCCTCGCGCGGCAGTTGCGCGCGGAACACGGCTGGCGCGTGCGTCTTTTCGTCGACGATCTGAAGGTATTTCATGCGCTCTGCCCCGAGGTCGACGCGACGCTGCCGCGTCAGGACGCGATGGACATCACGATCGAACACTGGCGCGAGCCTGCGCATGCGGGCGACACGCTCGCCATCGCCGATGTCGTGATCGAGGCGTTCGCGTGCGAGTTGCCGCATGCGTACATCGCCGCGATGGCGCGCCGCGACCCGAAGCCCGTGTGGATCAATCTCGAATATCTGAGCGGCGAAGATTGGGTCGCGGATTTCCACATGCGGCCGTCGCCGCACCCGCGCTATCCGCTCGACAAGAGTTTTTTCTTTCCCGGGTTCGGCCGCGGCACGGGCGGCGTGCTGAAGGAGCGCGATCTCGATGCGCGCCGCGAGCGCTTCGATGCGAACGCGTGGTGGCGCGAGCGCGTCGGCATCGAGCGGCCGGGCGGCGAGCATACGGTCGTGTCGCTCTTCGCGTACGAGAATCCGGCCGTCGACGCCCTCCTCACGCAATGGCGCGACGGCGATGCGCCCGTGGTGCTGCTCGTGCCCGAAGGCCGCATCTCAGGCGCGCTCGCACGCTTTTTCGGCGTGCCGAAGTTCACGGCCGGAACGACGGCGTGCGCGGGCGCGCTGCAGGCGCACGCGCTCGGCTTCGTCGAGCAATCGCGTTTCGACGAATTGCTCTGGGCCGCCGACATCAACTTCGTGCGCGGCGAAGATTCCTTCGTGCGCGCGCAATGGGCTATGAAGCCGTTCGTCTGGCACATCTATCCGCAAGCCGACGCCGCCCATCTGCCGAAGCTCGACGCCGCGCTCGCGCATTACACGCGCACGCTCGATCCGTCCACGCGGGAGGCGCTCGCGCGCTTCTGGCACGCTTGGAACGGCGCGGGCGTGCCGGACTGGGCGGAGCTCCGGGCGCATCGGCGCGACCTGGAGCGCCGCGCCGTGAAATGGGCGAAGGAACTCGCGGGCGTCGGCGATCTGGCCGGGAATCTCGTTGCGCACGCCGCCTCGCGAATGACCAGATGAATATCGCGCGCCGCCGCGTTTCGGGCGCGCCAATCGACTGGCCAAATAAGCAAAAACTCAGTTAAAATAAGCGGTTATCCGAGGAAGCAGCGGCAAAGCCAAGTCGAATTCTTTCAGCTTTGCGCCGCGCAGGTCAGTTAGAGGCAGATCCCTCGTTAGCCCGAACTCTCGCACGGCGGCGGTATAAAAACCGAGACACCGCCGCCGTCCGATCGATTCATTCCAGGCATTCAAGCCATATACATTCGTACAGGACCAGTTTTATGAAGACCGCACAAGAACTCCGCGTCGGCAACGTCGTCATGATCGGCAGCGATGCCATGGTCGTGCAACGCGCCGAGTACAACAAGTCGGGCCGCAACTCCGCGGTCGTGAAGATGAAGTTCAAGAACCTGCTGACCGCGGCCGGCATGGAAACCGTCTACAAGGCAGACGACAAGTTCGATGTCGTCGTGCTCGATCGCAAGGAAGTGACCTACTCGTACTTCGCCGACCCGATGTACGTTTTCATGGACGCCGACTACAACCAGTTCGAAGTCGAAGCCGAAATGATGGGCGACGCGCTCAACTATCTCGAAGACGGCATGACGTGCGAAGTCGTGTTCTACAACGAGAAGGCCATCTCGGTCGAACTGCCGACCACGCTGGTTCGCGAAATCATTTACACGGAACCGGCCGTCAAGGGCGACACGTCGTCGGGCAAGGTGCTGAAGACCGCCAAGCTGAACACCGGTTTCGAACTGCAAGTGCCGCTCTTCTGCAACATCGGCGACAAGATCGAAATCGATACCCGCACGAACGAGTATCGCAGCCGCGCGTAAGCCTTACGCCCCTGCTTCGTAAGCTGGGCGGCCGGTGTAACGCATCGTCTGTTCGGTTCAAAAAAGCGCCCATCGCGGGCGCTTTTTCTTTTGCATGAATTTTTTGACAACTTCAGGCAAACTTTACCGGTCGCACCCCGATTAGGCCCAGTACCGATTCACTCAGGAATTCGCGTCCGGCTGGCGCGAACTGCGTCCATCGGAAAATTTAACTGCCTGGCACGGTTTCTGCTCGGTCCAAAGATCAAGATTTCCAAGCCGACATGCAAAGCACGCCTTTCATCCGGAGCCGGTTTTTGATCGTCGCGGCGCTCGCGTTGCCTGCCTTCGCTTTCATCGCCGGTTGCAAGTCGAGCCCGGCGACATCGGCGAACACGGGCACGGGAGGCGAAATCGCAACCGACGACGCCGCGCTGGCCGCCCGGGTGAAAGCCGCGCTTTCCGCCGATCCGGGACTGAAGCCGTTGCCGGTGAGCGTCGCGACCTATCGCGGCGTCGTGCAGTTGTCGGGATATGTGGATTCGGAGGTGCAGATCCAGAAAGCGCTCGCCGTGGCGCGCGGTGTGCCGGGCGTGCAGTCGGTCAGCAACGAACTGCACCTGAGACCGCACTGACGCGCTTGCAGCTAAAGATGACGAACGAGTAACGCAGGACAAAAACCGCAGCGGGTCACGCGCCGGACGCCGGAACGAGGCGCCGTTTCCCGCCCACGACACGCCGGTCCCACGCGGAGACGGCGCATTACAGTCCACTTTGATACGTTGGTCCGCCATGCCACACGCACTGATTGTCGAAGACGATCCCAATAGCCTCTCCGGTCTGTCCGCGATTCTCACGGCAGACGGCTTTTCCGTCGATACCGCGACGACGCTCGCCGAGGCGCGCTCCGCCCTCACCCGCTTCATTCCCGACGTCGTGCTGATCGACCTGAATCTGCCGGACGGCAGCGGTCTCGACTTGCTGCCGAGCCTGCCTTCGCAACCGCCCGACGGCGCGCTGCCGGTTATCGTGATGACCGGCAATGCGACGGTCGAGAGCGCCATCGAGGGCTTGCGGCACGGCATCTGGGACTATCTGCTGAAGCCGGTGAACATTCCGCGGCTGCGCAGCCTCCTCGCGCGCATTCCGCGGCCGTACGAACTGACGGAAGAAGTCCAGTCGCTGCGTTCGACGCTGCGCGACCTCGGCCACTTCGGCGACATGATCGGGCGCAGCGCAGCGATGCAGCACGTCTACGATCTGATCGAACACACCGCGCCGACCGAAGCGGCCGTGCTGATCTGCGGCGATCCCGGCACGGGCAAGAAGATCGCGGCGCGCACGATTCATCAATTGAGCCGCCGTCGCAAAGGCCCGTTCGTCACGTTCGATTGCTCCGCGAGCCGCAACGCCCCCGACGGCACGCCGCGCTCGATGGAAAGCATTCTCTTCGGCCACGAACGTAACGCGTTCGCGGGCGCGGAGAACCGCGAGCCGGGTCTGCTCGAACAGGCGGGCGGCGGCACGCTGTTCCTCGACCAGATCGATTCGCTGCCCGCCGCGCAGCAGGAAGCGCTGTTGCGCGCGCTCGACTCGCAGACCTTCATGCGCGTGGGCGGCAGCAATCGCATCATGACGGACTTCCGCCTGATCGCCGCGTCCCGCACGCCGGTGCGCGAAGCCGTGGCGAGCGGCGCGATGCGCGAAGACCTGTTCCAGCGCCTGTCGGCGTCGTCGATCATGCTGCCGTCGCTGCGCGATCGAGACGACGACATCGCGCTGATCGCGGAGACGCTCGTCGATGAACTGAACCGCGAGAATCACATCGCCGGAATCACGAGCGGATCGCCGAAGCGCATCAGTCCCGCGTTCATCCGCGAGTGCATTGCGAACGAATGGCCGGGCAACGTGCGCGAGATGCGCGAGCGCGTGCGGCGCGCCTATCACGCTTCGGGCGAGACCATCGAAACCCTGCGCGTCGATGAGCCGGGCGGCCTCGGCGGACGCGGTCTCAACGGCAGCAGCGTGCAGGTGACGGTCGGCACCGCGCTCGCGGACGTCGAGGACATGCTGATCCGCGCGACGCTCGAAGCGGTCGGCGGCACGCGTCACCGTGCGGCGACGCTGCTCGGCATCAGCCCGAAGACGCTCTACAACAAGCTGCAGCGAATGAAGCTGGAATCGTCGTGATTCCGTCTGTTTCAAGAAAAAGCGCCACGGAATCCGTGGCGCTTTTCGTTTAGCCGAGCATCTCTTTGACGAGCGCGCGCGCCGCCTGATATTCGGGCTGCGCCTGCAGCTTGCTCCAGCGCAACGCCTTGCCGCGCGGACGCATCCGCTTCAGCCGATCTTCCGACGCCTTCGGCGGCGTATAGCGCAGTTGCTCCAGCACCTTGCCCGCCTCTTGCGGCTGATTGCAGATCAGCACCATGTCGCAGCCCGCGCTCAAGGCGGCCGTCGCGGCTTCGGTAAGCGTGCCGCCGGCGCGGGCGGCTTCCATCGACAGATCGTCGCTGAAAATCGCACCGTTGAAGCCGAGCTTGCCGCGCAGGATGTCCTGCAGCCAGATGCGCGAGAAGCCGGCGGGTTTGTCGTCGACTTGCGTGTAGATCACGTGCGCGGGAATCACCGATGCCAGCGACATGCCGAGCCAGTCGTACGGACGCACGTCGGCGGCGAGGATTTCGTCGAGCGTGCGATCGTCGGTCGGCAGCGCGACGTGCGAATCGGCTGCGGCGAAACCGTGACCCGGAAAATGCTTGCCGCAATTCGCCATGCCCGCGAGCGCGAGGCCGTGATTCAGGCTCTTCGCGAGCATCGTCACGACGCGCGGATCGCCGTGCAGCGCACGGTCGCCGATCACCTTCGACTGCCCGTAGTTCAGATCGAGCACCGGCGTGAAACTCATGTCGATGCCGCACGCGCGCAACTCCGACGCGAGCACGTAGCCGAACGCGGTCGCCGCCTTCGTCGCGGCGAGCACGTCCTTGTCCCACAATTCGCCCAGTTTGCCCGGCGCGGGCAGCACGGTGAAGCCGTCGGTGCGAAAGCGCTGCACGCGGCCGCCTTCGTGATCGACGGCGATCAGGATGTCATCGCGCACCGCGCGGATCGCGTCCGTCAGCGCGACGAGTTGCGCTCGGTCCTGGAAATGCCGCGCGAAAAGAATAATGCCGCCCGTCATGGGATGCGTGAGGCGCTCGATATCCGCGTCGTTCAGCGTGGTGCCGGCGACGTCGAGCATGACGGGGCCGGGAGTGCGTTTCATCGGATTCAATTGGCTTTTAGTCTTGGTTGGATTGAATTCAGGCGTGGTCGGGCACTTCCGCGATCACGAACGACACCGCGTAATCGCGCTCGTCGCTGACCGTGATCTTCGCGGTAATGCCGCGTTGTTCGAGCCATTGCGCGAGCTCACCGGATGCCGCGACCATCGGTTTGCCGCTCGGCTCGTTGAGCGTTTGCAGCGCGCGCCAGGTCATCGGCCAGCGCATGCCGAGGCCGATCGCCTTCGAGAACGCTTCCTTGGCCGAGAAGCGCGTCGCGAGAAACGCGAGACCGCGCACTTCGGAACGCGCGTTGCGCGCGTGGTAAATACGCAGTTCGTCGGGCCCGAGCACCTTTTCGGCGAAGCGGCCCTTGGTGCGCGTCATCACCGCCGCGACGCGGCTCACTTGCACGACGTCCGTGCCGATTCCGTAGATCGCCATGACGTGCCCGCTCAGCGCGCGTTGGCCGACGCGAGGCGCGACGCGACCATGATCGCCTTCATCTCGCGCACGGCGTTGTCCCAGCCGGCGAAGATCGAATGCGCGACGATCGCGTGTCCGATGTTCAGCTCGACGATGCCCGGCAGCGCGGCGATCGCCTGCACGTTGGTGTAGTGCAGACCGTGGCCCGCGTTCACCTTGAGCCCGAGCACGTTGCCGAAATCGACGCTCGCCGCGACGCGCTCGAATTCGCGCCGCTGCCCGGCTTCTTCGTGCGCTTCGGCATAACGGCCCGTGTGCAGTTCGATGACGGGCGCGCCCGCTTCTTTCGCGGCGCGAATCTGCGTCTCGTCCGGATCGATGAAAAGCGACACGCGCGCGCCCGCATCGGCGAGTTGCTTGCAGGCCGCCTTGACTTCCTCGAACTGGCCCGCGACATCGAGGCCGCCTTCGGTCGTCACTTCCTGACGCTTCTCCGGCACGAGGCAGACATCGTGCGGCCTGATTTCGCACGCGATATCGAGCATCTCGCGCGTCACCGCGCATTCGAGATTCATGCGCGTTTTGAGGAGCGGCCGCAGCGAGCGCACATCGGCATCGACGATATGACGGCGATCTTCGCGCAGATGCAGCGTGATGGCGTCGGCGCCCGCTTCCTCGGCGGCGAGCGCCGCGCGGATCGGATCGGGATAGGACGTGCCGCGCGCGTTGCGCAACGTGGCGACGTGATCGATATTCACGCCCAGATCGATCACATTCGCGGGCGACGAGAGAAAGAAGCTCATAGTTTTTGCAGGTCGATCAATATCTGACGGGTGGCGAGCGGCGTGCCGCCCAGGTAATGATTCAGCAGAAAGCGCATCAGCGTCTTGCCCTGCGCGGCGGTCTGCGGGTTCGTGTAGTCGTCGCGCTCCATGTCGATGAGCGTCTGCCCCGAAATCACCGGCCATTGCGGGGGAAGATCGTCCGACACTTCGCGCACGCCGCGATCGGGATCGAAGACATAGCGGCTATCGGCCACGACCGGCTGGCGCGTGACGGTGCGCATGAGGTTCATCGCGTAGCCGGTTTCGCGCAGAAGCACGCATTCGAACGAACGCAGAACTTGCGCGGCGGGCTCGTCGTGCGCGAGGCGCGAGAGCGTCAGCACGTAATGGTTGAAGAGCGCCGGATGCGCGTCCTCGCGAGCGCAGAACTTCACGAGCAGTTCGTTGACGTAGAAGCCGCACAGCAAAGCGTCGCCGGCCAGAGGCAACATGCCGCCGACCCATTCGGCGGTCGTCAGCGTGCGGACTTCGCCTTTTCCGGTCCACGAAAGACCGAGCGGCTGAAATGTCTGCAAGACGCCGCGCAACGCGGAATGCGGACGCTTCGCGCCCTTCGCGACGAGCGCGACGCGCCCATGCTCGCGCGAAAACACGTCGATGATCAGACTCGTCTCGCGATACGGATAGCTATGCAGCACGAATCCCGGCTGCTCGGCGACGCGAAAGTCGGAACGCGGCTTTCTCGGCGCGGCGGGTGCGACGGGTGCCTCGGACGTCGGCGCCGCACGACGCCGCTTCGGCGCGGCGCGCGCGGCCGGGCGCTCGTCCGCGTCGAAGTCGTCGTCGGGACGATCATCGGCGGGCGGAATCATCCGGGCGTCGTTCGGACCGTCGTCCATGCATCACTCGTAGCCGTATGCGCGCAGACCGGCCTCGTTGTCGGCCCAGCCGCTCTTCACCTTGACGAAAGTTTCCAGATAGACGGGACCGTCGAAGAGCTTTTCCATGTCGAGCCGCGCGTCGGTGCTGATCTGCTTCAGCTTCGCGCCCTTCTGCCCGATGATCATCGCCTTGTGGCCGTCGCGATCGACGAGAATCGTCGCGAACACGCGGCGCAGACGCCCTTCCGTCTCGAACTTTTCGATGAGCACCGTGCTCGTGTACGGCAGCTCGTCGCCGGTCCAGCGGAAGACTTTTTCACGCAGGATTTCGGCGGCGAGAAAGCGCTCGCTGCGATCGGTCAGATCGTCCTCGCCGTAGATCGGCTCGCCTTCCGGCAGATACGGCTTCACGACAGACAAAAGCCGCTTGATGTCGTCGACATTCTTGGCGGACAGCGGCACGATCTCGCGGAAATTGTGCAAGCCCGACATCTGCTGCATGAAGGGAAAGAGCGAAGCCTTGTCGCCGACGCGATCGAGCTTGTTGGCGATCAACAAGGTGGGCGTGCCGGCCGGGATCAGGTTGAGCACTTTCTGGTCGTCGGGACCGAAGCGGCCCGCTTCGATCACGAAAAGAATCGCGTCGACGGAGGTCAGCGTCGACGTCACCGCGCGGTTCAGCGAGCGATTGAGCGCGGTGCTGTGGCGCGTCTGAAAACCGGGCGTGTCGACGAAGATGTACTGCGCGTCGTCGAAGGTGTTGATGCCGGTGATGCGGTGGCGCGTCGTCTGCGCCTTGCGCGAGGTGATGCTCACCTTCTGGCCGACGAGTGCGTTCATCAGCGTCGACTTGCCGACATTGGGACGGCCGACGATCGCGACCATGCCGCAGCGGAAACCGGAAGAAGTAGGAGCGTTCATAGATGTGTGCGGCAAGAAATCGTTGGGGCGCGTGGGCGCGATGTGCGTGGCTGGCGCGTCAGTGTCCGGCGTCGGCGGCGCGCGCGACGCGGCCCGCCGGCGCATCCGGGGCGGCGCTGTTGCGTGTCTTTGCTTCGTCGTCGCGCTCGTCGCGTTCGTCGCGTTCGTCGTGTCCGTCGGACGGCGCGGGCTCGCCGGCAGTCGCGCTTCGTTCGGACGACTGCGCCGAGTCGCTCTTCGCCGATTTCTCCGGCTTGTGGATGACAGCGCGTTCGGGCTTGTCAGCGGTTGCATAGGCACCCGCCGACGGCTCGACGTGCGTCGCGCGAATGACCGCGAGCGGTGCGGTGGCCGGGCGTTCCTGCGATGCCTGTTGCGTGCCGTGCGGTCCAGGATGACGCTCGCGACGGTCGGGCGAACGCAGATCGAGCGCCGCCTGAATGCCGGTGACGCCGGGCACCACTTCGAGCTCGACCTGCTTCGCCGCGCGCGCGCCCTTGCGCTTCGGTTTCATGCCGAGCGTCGGCGCGGCGGTAATCACTTCGTCGAGCGCCTTTTTTGCCGCGGCCTGCTCGGCCGCGCGACGGCTCGCGCCGGAACCCGACACCTTCACATCGAGCTTGGGCACCGCGCATTCGACTTCGAACTGCTGATTGTGCGCAGCGCCGTGCGTCGCGACGACCGTATAGTTCGGCAGCGCGATCTTGTGGCCCTGAAGATATTCCTGCAGGAGCGTCTTCGCATCCTTGCCGATGGTGCGCGGATCGATGTGGTCCAGCACCGGCGTGTAGAGCTGCTTGATGACCGTGTACGCGGCGTCGAAACCGCCGTCGAGGAAGATGGCGCCGAAGATGGCTTCGAGCGTGTCGGCTAGAATCGACGGACGGCGGAAACCGCCGCTGCGCAATTCGCCCTCGCCGAGCCGCAAGCCTTCGGACACATTCAAGGCCTGCGCGATTTCATAAAGCGACTGCTGTTTGACCAGATTCGCGCGCACGCGCGACAAGTCGCCTTCGTCGAGTTTGCTGAATCGCTGGAACAAAAGCGCCGCCACCACGCAATTTAGAACGGAATCGCCGAGAAATTCGAGCCGTTCATTGTGCGTGGCGCTGTGACTGCGGTGGGTCATCGCCTGGCGCAGTAATTCCGCATTGCGAAATTCGTACCGCAGCCGGCTTTCCAACGGAGAAGATGGCATGGAGAGAGTATAACGCGGGCGCGCGGGCGGACGATTGCGCCGGTCCACGCCGGAAAACGCGTGGCGAGACGGTGTTAGCCGCGCTTCTTCACGCCGTTTCGGAGCTTGTTTTAATCGTTCGTCACGCCGGCGGTCTTATCAGGACGCGCCGGCGTCGTGTGTGTTCAATGGAACGAACCGACGCGCTTCAGATTGCTGAAGTTCATCCAGATGAAGAACGCGCGCCCGACGATATTCTTGTCAGGCACGAAGCCCCAGTAGCGGCTGTCCGCGCTGTTGTCGCGGTTGTCGCCCATCATGAAGTAGTTGCCCGGCGGCACCTTGCACGTGACGCCTTGAGCGTTGTAGTTGCAGTTGTCGCGGAACGGGAAATCGTCCGCGCCGACCACGAACGGCGGCACCTGCGGGTTGTTCAGGATCGCGTTCTTGCGGCCGTCGAGGTCTTCCTCGAACTGCTTCGCGTAACCGATGCGCTCGTCGTCGAAATAGTCGGGCAACGACGTCTCCGGCACCGGCTTGCCGTTGATCGTGAGCTTTTTGTCTTCGTACGCGACGGTGTCGCCCGGCAGACCGATCACGCGCTTGATGTAGTCGACCGATTCGTCCTTCGGATAGCGGAACACGACGACATCGCCGCGCTTGAGCGGGCTGCCGTTGGTCATCTTCGTGTTCGTGATCGGCAGACGCAGGCCGTACTCGTACTTGTTCACGAGGATGAAGTCGCCGACGAGCAGCGTCGGAACCATCGACCCCGACGGAATCTTGAACGGCTCGATAATGAACGAGCGCACCACGAACACCGCGAGGATCACCGGGAAGAAGCTCGCCGTGTATTCGAGCCACCACGGCTGACGCAGCTTGTCGTCGTGCAGGCGCGCGCGCGTCTGCGCAGCGTTCTCGTCGGCGAAGCGCTCACCGACGCGCTCCTGCTGGCGGTCGAAATCGGCCACCGCGGCTTCGGCGGCGCGGCGCCGCTGCGGCAGGAACACCAGTTTGTCGAGCACCCATGCAATACCCGTCAATACGACGAGAATCAAAAGAATCAATGCGAAATTCATCAATCGCTTCCGGTTGTTATCGTTGTTTGCTTCGCGGCGCCCGCATCAGTCGTCGACGCGCAGAATCGCCAGGAAAGCCTCTTGCGGGATTTCGACCGAGCCGACCTGCTTCATGCGCTTCTTGCCGGCCTTCTGCTTTTCGAGCAGCTTCTTCTTGCGCGAGATGTCGCCGCCGTAGCACTTCGCAAGCACGTTCTTGCGCAGCGCCTTGATGTTCTCGCGCGCGATGATGTTCGAGCCGATGGTCGCCTGAATCGCCACGTCGTACATCTGGCGCGGAATCAGCTCGCGCATCTTCGACGCCACTTCGCGGCCGCGATGCTGGCTCTGCGAACGGTGCACGATGACCGACAGCGCATCGACCTTGTCGCCGTTGATGAGCATATCGACCTTGACCACGTCGGCCGCGCGATACTCCTTGAACTCGTAGTCCATCGACGCATAGCCGCGCGACGTCGACTTCAGACGGTCGAAGAAGTCGAGCACGATTTCCGCCATCGGGATTTCGTAGGTCAACTGCACCTGACGCCCGTGATACTGCATGTTGATCTGCGTGCCGCGCTTGGCCGTGCACAGCGTGATGACCGAGCCGACATATTCCTGCGGCATGTACAGGTTCACGGTGACGATCGGCTCGCGCACTTCCTCGATCTTCGGCGGCTCCGGCATCTTCGCCGGGTTCTCGACGGAAATGGTGGTGCCGTCGCGCTGCACGACCTGGTAGATCACCGTCGGCGCAGTGGTGATGAGGTCCATGTCGAACTCGCGTTCGAGCCGCTCCTGCACGATTTCCATATGCAACAGGCCGAGGAAACCGCAGCGGAAACCGAAGCCGAGCGCCTGCGACACTTCCGGCTCGTATTGCAGCGAGGCGTCGTTGAGCTTCAGCTTTTCGAGCGATTCGCGCAGCGCGTCGTACTGGTTCGCCTCGACCGGATAGAGACCCGCGAAAACCTGCGGCTTCACTTCCTTGAAGCCCGGCAGCGGCGCTTCGGCGGGGCGGTTCGAGAGCGTGACGGTATCGCCCACTTTCGCGGCCGTCAGTTCCTTGATGCCCGCGATCACGAAGCCCACCTGCCCCGCCGACAACTGCGAGAGATCCGTCGACTTCGGCGCGAACACGCCGACGTGCTCGACCGGGTATTGCGCGCCGGTCGCCATCATCTTGATCTTGTCTTTCGGCTTCACCGTGCCATTGACGATGCGTACCAGCATCACGACGCCGACGTAGTTGTCGAACCACGAATCGATGATGAGCGCCTGCAACGGTGCTTCCGTATCGCCCTTCGGCGGCGGCACTTTCGCGATCAGCGATTCGAGCACGTCCTCGACGCCCAGACCGGTTTTGGCGCTGCAATGCACGGCGTCGGTCGCGTCGATGCCAATCACGTCCTCGATTTCCTCGATCGCGTTTTCGGGATTCGCGGCGGGCAGGTCGATCTTGTTGAGCACCGGCACGACTTCGACGCCGAGTTCGATGGCCGTGTAGCAGTTCGCGACCGTCTGCGCCTCGACGCCTTGCGACGCGTCGACGACGAGCAGCGCGCCTTCGCAGGCGGAGAGCGAGCGGCTGACTTCGTAGGAGAAGTCGACGTGTCCCGGGGTATCGATCAGGTTCAGGTTGTAGACACGGCCGTCGCGCGCCTTGTAGGTCAGCGCCGCGGTTTGCGCCTTGATCGTGATGCCGCGTTCGCGCTCGAGGTCCATCGAATCGAGCACCTGCGCTTCCATCTCACGGTCGGACAGGCCGCCACACAACTGGATGATGCGGTCAGCGAGCGTCGACTTGCCGTGGTCGATGTGCGCGATGATCGAGAAGTTACGAATATGATCCATTCAGTGCCGATCGAGCCAAAAAAAGCGAAAAAGGCGCGCCCTCACCAACGCGGAGCACGCCTTGAAAATTAGGGGAAAACCTCAGCATTTTAGCCGAAATCGGGGGTGCCCCGGCGGATTTCGCCTTCGCCGCCTTCACGGCCGGCGCGCACCGAGCGCCGCGTGCACGGCGCGGGCGTCGAGCCGGTACTGGCACAACTCGACGCCATCGAGCGTGAGCACGGGCACGCGCTCGTCGTAGCGCGCTTCCAGCAAAGGATCTTCGTCGATGTCGATCCATTCGACGCCCAGGCCGTGTCGCGCGGCGATCGGCTCCAGTTCGGCTCGCATGTCCCCGCAAAGATGACACCAGGCGCGCCCGTACAGGACGAATGGCGCGCCCGAAACGGAAGTCATGCGCCTACTTTTGCGCCGGCACGCGCGGGCGCAGCGGCACGAACTGCGTGTTGTCGCCGCGACGCACGAGAATCGCGACCATCTTGCTCGCGTCCAGACCTTGAGCGACTTCCTGGAACTGCTTCGCGCTCGTGATATCCGTATCGCCGATACGCATGATGATGTCGCCCTTCTGGAAACCCGCGCGCGCGGCCGGCCCTTCGACGGCATCGACCTGAACGCCGCTCGACAGCTTGAGCGCCTTCTTCTGGTCCGCGGGAACGTCGCTCACCGCGATTCCGAGCGAGTTGCTCGCGCGCTCCTTCGGTTGCGGCGTCTTCTTCTGCTCGGTCTTCGCGACCTTGTCCGGCTGCATTTCGGCCACGGTGATCGACAGATCGCGCGTCTGGCCCTTGCGCCAGATCGTGAGCGTGGTTTTCGTACCCGGCTTCGTGTCGCCGACCATGCGCGGCAGATCGGTCGCGGTCTCGACGTTCTGGCCGTTGAACTTCAGGATGATGTCGCCCGGCTGCACGCCCGCCTTGTCCGCCGGACCGCCCGATTCGACGCTCGACACAAGCGCGCCCTGCGACTTCGGCAAGCCGAGCGAATCCGCGACATCCTTGGTCACTTCGCCGATCGCCACCGCGATACGGCCGCGCACCACCTTGCCCGACGTCTTCAACTGCTCCGCCACGCGCATGGCTTCGTCGATCGGAATCGCGAACGAAATGCCCATGAAGCCGCCCGTGCGGCTATAAATTTGCGAGTTGATACCGATCACCTCGCCCGCCATGTTGATGAGCGGACCACCCGAGTTGCCCGGATTCACGGCGACGTCGGTCTGGATGAACGGCAGGTAATCGCCGGTATCGCGCCCCTTCGCGCTGACGATGCCCGCGGTCACGGTGTTGTCGAGGCCGAACGGCGAACCGATTGCGAGCACCCACTCGCCGACGCGCACCTTGTTCGAATCGCCGATGGTGATCGCCGGAAGATTCGACGCGCTGATCTTCACGACGGCCACATCCGTGCGCTCGTCTACACCGATGAGACGCGCCTTGAATTCACGTTTGTCGGTGAGCGTGACGTAGATCGTGTCCGCGTCGTCGACGACGTGGGCGTTGGTCATCACGTAGCCGTCGGTCGACAGAATGAAGCCCGAGCCGACGCCGCTGCTCTGCTCGGAGTTGTCCTGATTGTCGTCGGGCGCGTTGCGGCTGCCGCCCTTGCCCTGATCGCCGCCACTGCCGCCGCCGTTGTTGCCGCCACCGCCACCGCCACCGCCGCGCGGAGGCTGACCGGGCATCGGAATGCCGAAGAAGCGACGGAAGAACTCCGACATGTCGCCTTCATCGAGACCCGGCGGCAGGCCGCGCAGATCGCTGCCCGAACCGACGCGCGAGGTCGTGCGAATGTTCACGACCGAAGGCCCCACCTTGTCGACAAGCGTTGTGAAATCCGGCAGGTTCACCGTGGGCGCCGCTGACGCAGATTGCGATACGAACGGCAGACACACGGCGAGCGCCGCGGCCGCGATGAACTTGCGCAGCGAGAAGTTGCTCATAGGTTGGGGGCCGGGATCTGGATTACTTGGAAGGCTTGTATTCTATGGTAGAAGCAAATTGCTGCAATGTGGCTTGCGGCACTTCACCCAGCAAGGTAATCCAGAAATCCCCGCGACGCTTCACTAGTACGTGCGTCGCCCCGCTATTACCCGCGCCTTCCTTGCGCGTATTTTTCTCCACCGGCTCGACAAAAACCGAGATCGTCGCGAGGCCGTCGGAGAACACGGCCTGATCGACCGGAATCGGCGGCTGGCCCTGCTGGCTCGACGCCATCGGACGGCGGAGTTCGCGAATCTTGCGAAACCCGGCGATATTCGGCGTCAGTTGCCAGCCCTGCGCCGCCATGTCGACCGGCTGCACCGGCGGCCGCACCACGGTCCAGCCCGACGTGCTGCGAATGCCGTTCGCAATGGGCGCCTTGTCGATCGGCCCGCCAATACGTACCTGCGAGAAAGAGAGTTGTTCCAGCACTTGCCCGTCCGGATCGAGCGTCTGGGCGCGCAGCAGCAAGCCGGTTTTCGCGTCGGCCCACAGCTTGTAGGCAAAACGATAGGAATCTTTCGGATCGAGCTCCAGCACCTGGCTTTCGATGCCGGCTACGCGGTCCGTGCCCAATAGCTTCGGCTCGTAGACCGAGAGCACCTGATCGCCGCTCGTCGACAGCAGCGCCGGGAACGAATCCCGATTTTGCCGATGCTCGACCACGAGCAGATGGCGCTCCGGTACGAAGGTGAACATGTCGTCGTCGTGGCGCAGCATCTTGCGCGGTGCGCCATCGAGACTTTCGAGCGATTCGTATTCGCCGTCGCTACGGGTCGCGACATGCGTGATACGCGACGACTGCACCGTCGCGCCGCGCTGATAGACGAACGTGCCCTCGAAATTTTGCTGCTGGGCCGCTTCGTGGATGCGGTTTAGCAGAGCGGCGGCTGTTTTGCGAGCAACGGCGGGATCGTCTTGCTGAGCGAATGAGCTCTTTGCCGCCGTCAACAACGCGGCTGCGCAGAGCATCAACGCCGGCAGCCGCCCCCAGTATCCTGTTTTATTCAACCGCACACTCAGCATCTAATTATTGGCCTTGCGTTATAGCTGCCGCGCGAATCAGGGGCATCGAACCGGGCATCGCGGGCTGCTGGGAGAACTGCTGATGCGCTTCGAGGTATTGATCGAGATTCGCGTCGCGGATGATGTTCGCTTCGACGATCGGTGTGCGCGTGGTCGCCTCCGGCACCGACGCGAGCGCCACGCGTTGCATCGACGAATCCGCCGGTGCGACGCTTGCGACCTGCGTACCGCCGTGGCGATCGACGCCTTGCAGTTGCGGCACGACGATCCACGTCAGCGTGGCGGCGGCCGCGGCAACCGCAAAGGCCGGCATGACGCGACGGAGCAACGCGCCGCCCCGCGCTTTCGCCGCAACAGCCGGCAGCGCGGCCGGCGCAAGCACGTGCGCCTCGGCCTCGAAGCGAGCAGAGAATGCCGCCATGAACGCTCTGCTGCGCGCCGGGTCCACCGCGAGATCGTCGGAGCGCATGGCGTCGCCGATCAGGTGATATTCCGACCACGCGGCGCGTTCGTCGCCTTTCAGGTCCGCGAGAAACTGGCCGATGCTGCCAATTTCGTCGAGCGATTCACCGTCGACGAACGCCGACATGCGTTCGCCGCGCAAACCCGCCTGTGTTTGATTTTGCATCGAGACCGACCCCATGATGCTCCCCATCTTGACCACATCCCGTTGTGACACCACCAACCCAGATATCGCGTCCCTGCCCCGAGGATTGCGCCGCTTACCAGCGCTTGCCTTCGGGAGTGTCCAACAATGGACGCAATTTTGCCGCAATGGCCTCGCGAGCACGAAAAATTCTCGATCTGACGGTGCCGATGGGGCAATTCATCATTTCGGCGATTTCCTCGTAACTCAGTCCTTCAATCTCCCGAAGCGTGATGGCGGTGCGCAATTCCTCGGGCAGCAACGCCATCGCGGCGTTGACAGTCTGAGCGATCTGCTTGCTCATCAACATCGACTCGGGCGTGTTGATATCCCTTAGTTGGTCTGCGTCGGAGAAAGTTTCCGCTTCTTCTGCATCGGCTTCGGTAGAAGTGGGAGCGCGGCGGCCTTGAGTCGCAAGATAGTTCTTTGCCGTGTTCACGGCAATCCGGTAGAGCCAGGTATAGAACGCCGATTCGCCGCGAAACTGCGGCAGCGCGCGGTAGGCCTTGATAAAGGCGTCCTGGGCGACGTCCTCGACCTCGGCGGGGTCGCGCACGAGGCGCGAGATCAGTCGAATGATCTTGCGCTGGTATTTGGCGACCAGCAGTTCGAACGCGGCCTTGTCGCCCTTCTGAACACGCTCGACCAGCAATTGGTCGATTTCTTTTTCGCTCACCTGGGAAATCCGTTTGACTTGGGGTATTGCGCGGACGGCTATTGTAGCGTTACCGCCTGTAAGGCAGCCGGAACGCTCATGCGCCGTTACAGTCGTTACAGGTGCGACGCCGCCGCGCGGCGAGCCTGGACTGAAAGCTGGCGAAAGGTATCGGCATCGACGGAATCTGCGGCGACGAGGAGCGATTCGCGTCGCCCGCGCGTGTCGAGAAGCGTCAGCGCGAGCAGGCGCCCGCTCCATTGCGCGCATCCCGCGATGCGAGTGTGCCGCATCTCGCCGCTCCGGCTCCAGAGCGCGAGGCCGTCGGAAAGGAGACCGATGGCCGATGGCTGCGCGCGCATCCAGCGACAGGACGCCAGCCCGAGCGCCGCCAGCGTAACCGCGCAGGCCACGGCGGCATGCCCGGCGTGCTCCGCATGCGCGAAAACGCACTGGAACACCGCCGCACCCGCGACGCCGATGAACCCGAGCATCGCACCCGCCAAGAAACGCGACGGCCGCATTGCGACGCCTGCGTCACAATGCGGCCGATCCACACATACGCTCGTCATATCGATTCCCCGTGCTGACGAGCGCGTCGTGCTCAGTAGCGCTTGAAGACGAGCGAGCCGTTCGTGCCGCCGAAGCCGAACGAGTTCTTCACCGCCACGTCGATCTTCATCTCCCGCGCGGTGTTCGCGCAGTAGTCCAGGTCGCACTTCGGATCCTGGTTGAAGATGTTGATGGTCGGCGGCGACACCTGATTGTGGAGCGCCAGCACGGTGAACACCGACTCCAGGCCGCCCGCGCCGCCCAGCAGATGGCCGGTCATCGACTTGGTGGAGTTCACCACGACCTTCTTTGCGTGATCCCCGAGCGCGCGCGTGATGCCGATCGTCTCCGCGATGTCGCCGAGCGGCGTCGACGTACCGTGCGCGTTGACGTAGTTCACTTCGTCGGGGTTGATGCGCGCGTTCTTCATCGCGTTGACCATCGCGCGGCGGCCGCCGTCGCCGTCTTCCGGCGGTGCGGTCATGTGATACGCGTCGCCGCTCATGCCGTAGCCGAGCACTTCCGCGTAAATCCTCGCACCGCGCTTTTTCGCGTGCTCGTACTCTTCGAGCACCATCACGCCCGCGCCTTCGCCGAGCACGAAGCCGTCACGGTCGGTGTCCCACGGACGGCTCGCCGTCGCAGGATCGTCGTTACGCTGCGACAGTGCACGCGCCGCCGCGAAACCGCCGATGCCGAGCGGGGAAACCGTGGCTTCCGCGCCGCCCGCGATCATGACGTCCGCGTCGCCGTATTCGATCAGGCGCGATGCCTCGCCGATGCAGTGCAGGCCGGTGGTGCAGGCCGTGACCATCGACAGGTTCGGGCCTTTCAGCCCGAAGCGGATCGACAGATGGCCGGAGATCATGTTGATGATCGACGCCGGCACGAAGAAAGGCGAAATGCGGCGCGGACCGCGATTGAGCAACTCGGTCTGCGTGATTTCGATCATCGGCAGACCGCCGATGCCCGAACCGACCACGACGCCCACGCGCTCCGAGTTTTCATCGGTGATTTCGAGGCCGCTGTCCTGCATGGCCTGAACGCCCGCCGCGAAGCCAAAATGGATGAAGGTATCCATATGGCGCGCCTCTTTGGCGGGCATGTAGTCTTCGATGTTGAAGCCCTTCACCTCGCCGGCGAAACGCGTGGAAAAGTTCGTTGCGTCGAACTTCGTGATATTGGCGATGCCCGACTTGCCCGCGACCAGATTGGCCCAGCCGTCGGCAACAGTATTGCCGACAGGCGAAACGAGCCCCAGGCCTGTAACAACAACTCGACGACGGCTCACGGTAACCCCTTATCCATAGAATGACGAAAAACAAAAGCCACAGTGGCCACAGGAAACCGCCCTGTGTGCCCTGTGGCTGTCAAATCGGTTCGCAGCGACGATGCATCGGCTGATTGAGCGATGAGTCGCTGGCGCGTCCGGCCTTAGGCCTTGACGTTCGCGCGAGCGTAGTCGATCGCTTGCTGAACCGTGGTGATCTTTTCGGCCTCTTCATCGGGAATTTCCATGCCGAATTCGTCTTCCAGCGCCATCACGAGTTCGACCGTATCGAGCGAGTCAGCGCCCAGATCGTTCACGAACGATGCTTCGTTCTTGATTTCGGCTTCCGCCACGCCCAGTTGTTCGGCGACGATCTTCTTCACGCGCTGTTCGATGTTGTCCATGCAGCCCTCCGAGGGAAAAAAAGTTCAAAAATACGAGTGCGCGCATTTTATCAGGTTTAGACCCGCAAAATACGACGCGTCAGTTCCATGCTCTGCCGTGCCGCGCCCTTCATCAGGCGGGTGGCTGTCGGCGTTACATCGATTCTTCACTGCCGCGCGAAGCGGGGCGCACGATGCTGCTTCGAGCATTTTGCGCGCCCGTTCCGGCGCGGATATTAAGCGAAATTCTGCGAAATGCCTATTAAGGCCTTACATGTACATGCCGCCGTTCACGTGCAGCGTCGTGCCGGTGATGTAGCCGGCAAACGGCGAGGCCAGGAACGCCACAGCATGCGCGATATCTTCGGGCGCGCCCAGTCGGCCAAGTGGGATAGACGCGGTGAGCGCGGTGCGCTGCTCTTCCGGCAGAACCTTGGTCATGTCCGTGTCGATGAAACCCGGCGCGATGCAGTTCACGGTGATGCCGCGGCTGCCGATTTCCCGCGCGAGCGCGCGCGTCATGCCGGCGACGCCAGCCTTCGCCGCCGCGTAGTTGGCCTGGCCGGGATTACCCGACGAACCCACCACCGACGTGATGTTGATGATGCGGCCGCCGCGCGCCTTCATCATCGGGCGCAGCACGGCGCGAGAGAGGCGGAACACCGCGCGCAGATTGGTGTCGATGACGGCGTCGAACTCGTCGTCCTTCATGCGCATCGCGAGTTGATCCTTCGTGATGCCCGCGTTGTTGACGAGCACGTTCAGCGTGCCGAATTCCTTGACGATGCCGTCGATGAAGGCATCCGCCGCGGCGGCGTCGTTCACGTTCAGCACCGCGCCACGGCCCTTGCCGCCCGCCTGCTGCAACGCTTCGCTGATGCCCGCCGCGCCGCTTTCGCTCGTCGCCGTGCCGATGACCGTCGCGCCCTGCTTCGCGAGTTCGAGCGCGATCGCGCGTCCGATGCCACGCGACGCGCCCGTGACGATTGCTACCTGATTTTCGAGGCTCATGTTTTTCTTCCCTTATCCAGCGATCACGCAGCGATCAGTTTGCGCGTTTCTTCGAGCGATGCCGGATCGAAAATCGAGCCGCCGACGAGACTGCCGTCGATGCGCTTCGTCAGACCCGCGAGCACCTTGCCCGGACCGCATTCGACGATGTGCGTGACGCCGTCTTTCGCCATCGCCTGAACGCATTCGACCCAGCGCACGGGACCCGCCGCCTGACGCACCAGCGCGTCCTTGATCGCGGCAGGATCGTTGACGATCGCGACATCGATGTTATTGATCAGCGGAATCTGCGGCGCCTTGATCTCGACCTTGGCGAGATAGTCGCGCAATTGATCCGATGCGGGCTTGAGCAGCGACGAATGAAACGGCGCGGAAACCGGCAGCGGCAACGCGCGCTTTGCGCCCTTCGCCTTCGCCACTTCGCACGCCTTCTCCACGGCCGCCTTCGAACCGGCGATGACCACCTGCGCGGGCGCATTGAAGTTCACCGCTTCGACGACGCCCGCCGACGATGCCTCCGCGCACACGGCGCGCACGGTGTCGTCGTCGAGACCGAGAATCGCCGCCATGCCGCCAACGCCAACCGGAACCGCGTTTTGCATCGCCTGCGCACGAAAGCGCACGAGCGGCACCGCGTCCGCGAACGCGAGCGCGCCCGCCGCGACCAGCGCGGTGTACTCGCCGAGGCTGTGGCCGGCGACGAGCGCGGGCTTCAGACCCGTTTCCTTTTCCCATACGCGATAGATCGCATACGCGGCCGTCAGCATGACGGGCTGCGTGTTCGTCGTCAGGTTCAGGTCTTCAGCCGGGCCTTCGGCGATCAACTTGCCGAGATCCTGGCCGAGCGCGTCGGAAGCCTGCTGCACGGTCTCGCGCACGATGGCGTGATCGGCGAATGCGTTGAGCATGCCGATGGACTGCGAGCCTTGTCCGGGGAAAACGAACGCAAATTTCATATCGTCCTCGTTGATTGGAATGATCCGCGATGTCGTCGGTATCTGACGAAGCGCCGCGCGCGCATACGGCGCGCGGCGGCTGTCGTGACGAAGGGATCAGTTGCGAATGGGTAGAGGGAATCGATAGTCGATCAGTAGCGGATGACCGACGCGCCCCACGTGAAGCCGCCGCCCACGCCTTCGATGAGAATGTTGTCGCCGCGCTTGATGCGGCCGTCGCGCACCGCGACGTCGAGCGCGAGCGGAATCGACGCCGCCGACGTGTTGCCGTGCTCGCCGACCGTCACGACCATGCGCTCCGCCGGCAGATGCAGCTTGCGCGCCGTGCTTTGCATGATGCGGATATTGGCCTGATGCGGAATCAGCCAGTCGATGTCTTCCGCCGTGAGCTTCGCCTTGTCGAGCGCTTCGAGCGCGACCTTTTCGAGCACGTTGACCGCGAGCTTGAACACGGCCTGCCCGTCCATGTGCAGGAACGCGCTGCCTTGAACCACGCCGCCGTTCACGTTGCCCGGCGTGCAGAGAATGTCGGAATAGCTGCCGTCCGCGTGCAGCGCGCTCGACAGCACGCCCGGTTCGTCGGATGCCTGCAGCACGACCGCGCCCGCGCCATCGCCGAACAGCACGCACGTGGTGCGATCGTTGAAATCGAGGATGCGCGAGAACGTCTCCGCGCCGACGACGAGCGCCGTGCGGTTCAGGCCGCTGCGAATGAAGCTGTCCGCCGTCGCGACGCCATAGGCGAAGCCGGAGCACACCGCTTGCAGGTCGAAGGCCGCGCCGTTGTTCTTGATGCCGAGCTTGTTCTGCAGCAGGCACGCGGTGCTCGGAAACACGAAGTCCGGCGTGGAGGTCGCGACGATGATCAGATCGATCGATTGCGGATCGACGCCCGCCGCTTCGATCGCTTTCTGCGATGCGATCAGCGCGAGATCGCTCGTGGTTTGATCCGCTGCTGCAAAATGACGCGCGTGAATGCCGGTGCGCGCGACGATCCATTCGTCATTGGTTTCGACGCCCTGCTTCGCGAGACGGTCCGCCAAGTCCTGATTCGTGACACGCTCGGACGGCAGATAGCTGCCGGTGCCAAGCACGCGAGAGTAAAGATTGGATTGAGCCATTATGCCTTCGAATGTAGCGCAGGACCGGACTCGCCCGGCGGGTTCGGCTGCGAGTTTGGCTGTGAAGCGGCCTGCTGGATCGATTGATCCACGACCGTCGACGCGGGAACGTCCGCCTCCGCCTCGCGCGCGGCGGGAGCGTTCTCTTCCATCGCGCGCACCAGGCGTTCGAGCACGCCATTTTTGACGGCATCATACCCGCGTTTGATAGCCCATTCAAACCCGAAGGCTTCGGCCGAACCGTGACTTTTGATGACCAGCCCGCGCAGGCCGAGCAAGGCCGCGCCGTTATATTGCGCCGGATCGACACGCTTCTTGAAGCGCTTCAGCACGGGCAGCGCGACCAGCGCCATGAGCTTCGAGGCAAAGTTGCGGCTGAACTCTTCCTTGATCATATCGGCGAGCATCTTCGCGAGACCTTCGGAGGTCTTCAGCGCGACATTGCCGACGAATCCGTCGCATACGACGACATCGGTCGTGCCCTTGTAGATGTCGTTCCCTTCCACGTTACCGTAGAAGTTGAGCGTGCTCGCGCGCAGGAGTTCGCCCGCGCGCTTGATCGTTTCGTTGCCCTTGATGACTTCTTCGCCGATATTGAGCAGCCCGATGGTCGGCCGCTCACGCCCTTCGAGCGCCGAAACGAGCGCGTGGCCCATCTCCGCGAATTGCAACAGATGCCCGGGTTCGCAATCGACATTGGCGCCCAGGTCGAGCACGGTGGTGTAGCCCTTCTGACTCGGCATCGCGAACGCGATAGCGGGCCGCTCGATACCGGCGAGCGTCTTCAGCACATAGCGGGACACCGCCATGAGCGCGCCGGTATTGCCGGCGGAAATGCAGGTCTGCGCCTCGCCCTCTTTTACGAGATTGAGCGCGACGCGCATCGACGAATCTTTTTTCTTGCGCAGCGCGACTTCGACGGGATCGTCCATCGCGACGACTTCGCTGGCGGCAACGACGGTCAGACGCGGCTCATCGGAAGCCTTGCATTTCTTGAGCTGAGCGCGAATAGGCTGCTCTAGACCGACGAGCATCAGGTGCGCGTCGGGATGCGAGCGCACGAAACTGACGGCAGCGGGAACGGTCACGGCCGGACCGTGGTCGCCTCCCATGCAGTCGATGGTTATCTTTACAGTCATGGAAAGCGACGAATTTCGGCCACAAAAAAGCGGCAGTGAAATGCCGCTTTCTCGTCGTACCGGGAAAGTGTCAAGAGCGAGTTGCGCCCGCGCGCCCGCGAAACGATTCCAGCGGGCACATCGAGCGTCAATGAACGCTTAGTCGTTCTTCGTCTTGATGACTTTCTTGCCACGATAGTAGCCGTTCGGGCTCACGTGGTGGCGCAGATGCACTTCGCCCGTGCTCTGCTCGACAGCAATGGGAGCCGCCGTGAGGAAGTCGTGGGAACGGTGCATGCCGCGCTTCGACGGCGACTTCTTGTTTTGCTGAACTGCCATGATTACTCCAGAAAAATTTTGCGAATTCTAACACAGCCCGATCCGCCGACAGCCCTCGGCCGATCGGCCATCGGGTGCGCACATCGCGCTACCAGTTTGTTGCGTGCTACAAAACCATTCAGTGCTTCTTGTCGTCGGAGCCGCCCTGTTTGAGCTTTTCCAGCACGGCAAAAGGATTCGGTTTCTCGTCCTCATCCGTCGCACCGCTTTCATCCGACTCGTCGTCCACCGCGTCCGGAAGCAGGCTTTCGTGCGTCTCGGGACATACGTTGTGCTTGGGCACGAGCGGCAAGGACAACAACAACTCCTCTTCGATCAAGTCGACGAGATCGAACTGGCGCGAGCCCACGATCACTTCGACTTCATCGTCGTCGAGCGGAAATTCATCCGCTTCTTCATCCGTCGCCACGATCCGATACGTTGCATCGACATCGAGATGTTGCGAATACGGCTGAAGGCAGCGTTGACACGTGAGCCACGCCGAACCGTGCACCGCGAGACGCAGATACGGCTGCGGCGCGTCCGTGCCGTTGTCCTGCAGTTCCGGCTGGGTCGAGCCCTCGCCCTGCCAGGTAAATGCGGTGTCGCGCTCTGGCACATCCGCCGGCACTTCGGCTAACATGCGCGGCATCTGCGACACGCGCAGCGCGCCGGCTGCCTGCCTGCCGCTCGTGGCGAATTCGTAAATGTCGAGCGCGCGCGGGTCGGCGGGGCTCACAGGTTTGCCAGGATTCTGAGTCATGTGCGCTCCTGCTTGGGCCTTACTGGGTTAGTGCTACCGGTGAGCGCTCAGTATGCACCGCGATGCAGATTCAATGCAGGCGTGGCTTGCCCGAATTTGCATCGAACCGGCATTCGTGCTTCTGGCGCTTTCGGCTCAACCGGCTTCATCGACGTCGAGCGGACGTGGTTCGTCAGCACGTACCGATGAAAAGCCCAAAATCATATCGGCTTTGTTCTTTCGAGTCAAATACTTAAGGGCTGAACCGCAGCCCGTCGTTTTTTCACCCATTTTTGCCGGATTCGCTCCATGTCCGAAGCTTCAAAAACGCCGCCGCGCCTGATTCTGGCGTCCAGTTCGCCTTATCGGCGCGAGTTACTGACGCGCCTGCGCATTCCGTTCGATGTCGTCTCGCCCGATATCGATGAAGCGCCGCTCGCCGGCGAAACGCCCGAGGCGACTGCCGTGCGGCTCTCGATGGCCAAGGCGCGCGCCGCGGCCGGCAACGTTAGCGACGACCGGGCGAACGCGCTCGTGATCGGCTCCGATCAGGTCGCGACCTTCGACGGCACGCAGATCGGCAAACCCGGCACGCATGAAAAAGCCTTCGCGCAGTTGCAGGCGATGCGCGGCCGCAGCGTCGAATTCCATAGCGCCCTCTGCCTGTTCGACAGCCGCACGGGCGGCGCGCAATCCGCCGATATCGTCACGCGCGTGCGGTTTCGCCGCTATTCGGATGCCCAGATCGAAACCTATCTGCGCGCCGAAACGCCGTACGACTGCGCCGGCAGCGCCAAGGCGGAAGGCCTCGGCATCGCGCTGCTCGAAGCGATCGAATCCGACGATCCGACAGCGCTCATCGGCTTGCCGCTGATCGCGTTGACCGGAATGCTCGTGAACGCCGGTTATCCGATTCTGGAGGCAGCATGAGCGGCGTTCTCTATCTGATCCCGAACACGCTGGGCGACGGCGACGCCACCGCGCTCGCCCAAGTCCTGCCCGAACCGGTGCGCGCGCAGGCTTCCGCGCTCGCGTACTACATCGGCGAAAACGCCAAAACAACGCGCGCGTTTCTTAAGAAAGTGGGCACGGAACGCCCGATTCAGGAAATCGAGGTGCGCGAACTGAACGTGAACACGAAGGCGGCCGAGATCGACAATCTGCTCGCGCCGATCCTCGCCGGCACGGACGCCGGCCTCGTCTCCGAAGCGGGCTGTCCCGCCGTCGCCGATCCCGGCGCGTTGCTTGTGCGGCGCGCGCATCAGCGTGGCGTGAAGGTCGTGCCGCTCGTCGGACCAAGCTCGATCCTGCTCGCGCTGATGGCTTCGGGCATGAACGGCCAGAGCTTCGCGTTCAGCGGCTATCTGCCGGTCGATGCCGGCGAGCGCGCAAAGCGCCTGCGCGAGCTGGAGCAACTGTCGCGCAAGGCCAATCAGACGCAGATTTTCATTGAGACGCCCTATCGAAACCGCGCGATGCTCGACACGCTCGTCGCCTCGTGCGCGCCGTCGACGCTTATTTGCGTCGCGGTCGATCTGACGCTGCCGGGCGAAACCATCGTCACGCGCACGGCGGCGGACTGGAAGAAGCAGACCGCGCCCGACCTGCACAAGCGCCCGGCGATCTTCCTCTTGCTAGCCTCGTAAGTTCAGCGCAACTGTGGCTTGCCGCCGAGCGTGAGCGCGCGCACGGCGGCATCGCCCACAGATGCGCCGAAGCGCCGCACCACGCGCTCGCTGATACTCTCCTTCTGCGTGTAATCGACCATATCCGGCTGCTTGATGACCTCGCGCGCCACATAGCTGGCGTCGCCGAAACCGTCGGCAAGACCGAGTTCGACGCTCTTTTCGCCGGTCCAGAACATGCCGGAAAACAGCTCCGGATCGTCTTTCAGACGCTTACCCCGGCCGAGCTTCACCGCGTCGATGAATTGCGTGTGGATCTGATCGAGCATGGCCTGCGCGTGCGCGTTCATCGCGGGCGTTTCCGGCGAGAACGGATCGAACGCGCCCTTGTTCGCGCCCGACGTGTGCATGCGGCGCTGGATGCCGAGCTTGTCCATCAGGCCCGTGAAGCCGAAACCGTCCATCAGCACGCCGATCGACCCGACAATGCTCGCCCGGTCCACGTAAATCTTGTCCGCCGCCGCCGCGACGTAATAGCCGCCCGACGCGCACATGTCGTCGACGACCACGTACAGCGGCGTTTTCGGATACTTCGCGCGCAGCCGCCGGATTTCGCCGTTGATGATGCCCGCCTGCACCGGACTGCCGCCCGGACTATTGATGCGCAGGATCACGCCCGCCGTGTTCTCGTCCTCGAACGCGCTCTGAAGCGCCTCGTCGATGTTGTCGGCGCTCGCATCGCTGTTTGCGGAAATTTCGCCCTGCAGCTCGATGAGCGCCGTGTGCTTGCCCGCCTTCGCGACGCGATCGCCGGTGAAATCGAACACGCCCCACGCGATCAACGCGATCACGCCGAGAAACACGAAGCGAAAGAAAATGCGCCAGCGACGCGCGGCGCGCTGCTCGCGGATGGCGGCGAGCGCGATGCGTTCGAGCGCGTCGCGCTCCCAGTTGTCGTTATTGCGGGGAGGAAAGTTGTCGGACATGCGTTGTGGATCGGTAGAAAAGAAATCAGGCGGGACGCAACGCGTCGTCGGGCAGCCAGAAGACCGCGCGGCCTTCCGGTGTGTCGCGCTCTTCGACGGAGACGGCCCGCAGGCGTGCGCCGCGGCAAGGACCGCCCACGCATTTGCCCGTGTCGGGCTCGTAAATCGCCCCGTGCGTGGCGCACATCAAGTATAGGCCCGAGCTTTCGAAGAACTGGCCCTCGTTCCAGTCGAGCTCCATCGGCACGTGCGCGCAGCGGTTCAGATAGCCGTAGGGCCGCCCGTCGTAGCGCACGAAAAAAATCACGGCGTCGCCGCTCGCCTCGGTTGCCGGAACGCGCACGCCCGCGCCGCCATCGACGAGTTCGTCCGATGCGCACACGCGCACCGCGTCCCGCGCCGGGTGCGTCATGCGTGCTCCCGCAGCCAGCCGGCGAGCGAGGCGACGCTGTCGGCGCAGAACTGCGGCTTGAGCGCCGCGAGCGAATCGGCCGGATGCGCGCCATAGCCGACGCCGATGCACGCCGCGCCCGCGTTGATCGCCATCTGCAGATCGTGCGTCGTGTCGCCGATCATCACCGTGCGCCCGAGGTCCTGGCCGAGTTCGCGCGTGAGTTCGTGAAGCATCGCGGGATGCGGCTTCGAGAACGTTTCGTCCGCGCAGCGCGTGCCGTCGAAAAGACTCGTGAGCCGCGATTCGTCGAGCGCGCGATTCAGCCCGACGCGGCTCTTGCCCGTCGCCACCGCGAGAAAATAGCCGAGATCGCGCAATTCCCGCAGCAACTCGCGCACGCCGTCGAAGAGCTCGGTCTTCTGGCCCATCGTCAGGAAATGGAAGCGGTAACGTTCGGCCAGGCGCGGATAGTCGGACGGATCGAGCGTCGGCGCGCAGATCTGCAGCGCGTCTTTCAGGCCCAGGCCGATCACATAGCTCGCGGACTCATCGGCGGGAACCGGCAGCCCGAGGTCGCGGCACGCAGCCTGAATGCTGCGCGTGATGTGGACGGTCGAATCCATCAGCGTGCCGTCCCAGTCGAAAACGATCAAATCGAATTGCTGCCGCGCCATTTACTCTGTCTCTCGTTTTTTCAATTGTTCGATGAACCGCTTGCATTCGGCGGGCAGCGGCGCTTCGAACTGCAGCGGCTCGCCCGTCGCCGGATGCGCGATCTTCAGACGAAATGCGTGCAGAAACATGCGTTTTAGCGAAGGCTTCGCGCTCGGGCGAGCCAATTCCTTGTTAAGAGCGAAATCGCCGTATTTGGCATCGCCCGCAATCGGCAGGCCAATGCTCGCCATATGCACGCGAATCTGGTGCGTGCGGCCGGTTTTCAGTTCCGCCTCGACCCACGCGTAGTCGCCCCAGCGCTCGATCAGATTGAAGACCGTGTGCGACGGCAGTCCGTTCTCCTGGACGCGCACGCGCCGCTCGCCGTCCGCCGCGACATATTTATGGAGCGGCGCCTTCACGATGCGTCTGCGGCCCCAGTCGCTCTGCCAGTCGCCGTGGCCGCACGCGTAATAACGCTTGTCGACACGGTTTTCGCGTATTTGCTCGTGCAGGCCGACGAGCGCCGCGCGCTTCTTGGCAAGCATCAGCACACCCGAGGTCTCGCGATCCAGCCGATGCACCAGTTCGAGGAATTTCGCGTGTGGCCGCGCGTTGCGCAATTGCTCGATCACGCCGAACGCGACGCCGCTGCCGCCGTGCACCGCGACGCCCGACGGCTTGTCGATTACGATGAGATGGTCATCCTCGAAAACGATCGGGAACTCGGCCGCGGGCGCGTTCGCCGATACCGGCGGCTCGTCTGGCTGCGCAGTGCGGATCGGCGGCACGCGCACGAGATCGCCCATTTCGAGGCGGTACGCGGCGTCGATGCGGCCTTTGTTCACGCGCACTTCGCCGCTGCGAAGGATGCGGTATATATGGCTCTTGGGCACGCCCTTGCACACGCGCAGCAGGAAATTATCGATCCGCTGACCGGCTGCGGTCTCGTCGACTTCGATCATCGACACGTGTTCGCTTGCGACCTGCTTATGGGATGTTTTGCCTAACTCATTCATTCTGAATATAATTTGCGAGCAGCCTGAAAAAGTCGATGCTTAGGATCAAGCAGCGGCGGGATTATTCAGACTGTACAGGTGCAAGCGATAAACCATCATTTTACTTGCGCCCAAGGTCGGTTGCTCACCCGGAACATCGAGAGCAACGAGTTGCACGCACGGCGATATCACCGGCAGGGACGGAGCCCACAGGCGCGTTCGGTCGAGTCGATCGCCGCGGTAACGGATTTTTGGTAAAAAAGAATTTTATCGGCGAGAAGCGACGGCGCCCGGCGAAAAAGCCGGATGCCAGCCCAAATCGGCCCTGCCAGCGAGCGGGAGAAAAAGGCAAATCGACGCTCGCCGGTTTTGCGAACAACTGACGGCGAAAATCGCTGCTGCGCTGATTTCTGCGAAGTGCGACGACGCCGCAAACGAGGCGAGACACACGGCCGCGCGCCGACGGGAGCAATCGAGCCCGCGGCCGCGCCGGCGCGGCATGGCAGCAAAGAGGATCGGTCACGAAGCATCGCGCTGGTTTGCGCGAGACCGCTCTTCCCCGCAGCCGCCGTTGGGAGGAATCAGGCTCTTTGCAAGAGCGCGAGTCGGTTCGGCGCGTCCATTTTGAGACGCGGAACCGCAGCGCCGCCGTTCATCCTCGCCACGGGCCGAGCGAATACGTCGAACGTCTCGCAGTTGCTTCGCAATGCGCCCCACGGCGCGGCCGTCCCAATTTGGGAGCCGCAGCCTGCTTTCGGCAATTCTCCCGCCAGAAGTCCCGCTCCAGCGTGCTTTGTGACAACACACAAAAAAGCGTGGCACGCCCACCTTCCCGCTTCGCGCGCGTGACGATTCACATCACAGACGCCGACTCGCACGACGAGGGAGGACGGAGCCATTCTGGAGCCGTTTCATGAAACGAATGCTGTTTAACGCGACGCAGCAAGAAGAATTGCGCGTCGCCATCGTCGATGGGCAGAAGCTCATCGACATCGACATCGAAACCGCCGGGCGCGAACAGCGCAAAGGCAATATCTACAAGGGAGTCATCACTCGCATCGAGCCGTCGCTCGAAGCCTGCTTCGTCAACTACGGCGAGGACCGCCACGGATTTCTGCCGTTCAAGGAAGTTGCTCGCCAGTATTTCCGCGATGGCGTCGAGATGCGCTCCGCGCGCATTCAAGATGCGTTGCGCGAAGGCCAGGAACTCATCGTTCAGGTCGAGAAGGAAGAGCGCGGCAACAAGGGCGCGGCGCTGACCACGTTCATCTCGCTGGCCGGACGCTACCTCGTCCTGATGCCGAACAACCCGCGCGGCGGCGGCGTGTCGCGCCGTATCGAGGGCGACGAGCGGCAGGAACTGCGCGAAACCATGGCGCAGCTCGAACTGCCGGAAGGCATGAGCATCATCGCGCGCACGGCGGGTATCGGCCGTTCGGCTGAAGAGCTGCAGTGGGACCTGAACTACCTGATGCAACTGTGGCGCGCGATCGAAGCCGCGTCGCAAAGCGGCGTCGCCGGCCAGCCGATGCTGATTTATCTCGAATCGAGCCTCGTCATTCGCGCGATTCGCGACTACTTCCAGCCGGATATCGGCGAAATCCTCATCGACACGACCGAAATCCATGATCAGGCGCGCGCCTTCATGGATATCGTGATGCCCGACAACGTCTCGAAGGTGAAGCGCTATCACGACGACGTGCCGCTCTTCTCGCGCTTCCAGATCGAGCATCAGATCGAAACCGCGTACTCGCGCACCGTGCCGCTGCCTTCCGGCGGCGCGATCGTGATCGATCACACCGAGGCGCTCGTCGCCATCGACGTGAACTCGGCGCGCGCGACCAAGGGCGCGGACATCGAGGAAACCGCGACGCGCACCAATCTCGAAGCCGCCGACGAAGTCGCGCGTCAGCTTCGTCTGCGCGACCTGGGCGGCCTGATCGTGATCGACTTCATCGACATGGAGTCGGCCAAGAGCCAGCGCGAAGTCGAGCAGCGCCTGAAAGATGCGTTGAAGCACGACCGCGCCCGCGTACAAATGGGCAAGATTTCGCGTTTCGGCCTGATGGAACTGTCGCGTCAGCGGCTGCGTCCGGCGTTGTCGGAAGGCAGCCACGTGACGTGCCCGCGCTGCAATGGCACGGGCCATATCCGCGATACCGAATCGTCCGCGCTGCAAGTGCTGCGGATCATTCAGGAAGAAGCAATGAAGGAACACACCGCGGCAATCCATTGCCAGGTGCCGGTCGAAGTGACCGCCTTCCTGCTGAACGAAAAGCGCTCGGAAATCAACAAGATCGAGTCGCGCTTCAAGGTCAACGTCGTTCTGATCCCGAACAAGCATCTCGAAACGCCGCACTACAAGCTGGAGCGTCTGCGTCACGACGATGCGCGTCTGGACGAACCGCGCGCCTCGTGGAAGATGGCCGTGGAAGCGGCGAGCGAACTCGAGTCGGAAACCGGCTACAGCAAGCGCACCGAGGAAGTGAAGCCGAAGCAGGAAGCGGCCGTGAAGGGCATCACGCCCGAGAAGCCCGCGCCGAGCGCGCCGGTGAAGCCCGCGCCCGTCGAGGCCGCGCCGGTGCCGACGTCCGTTCCGGCGAGCGGCGGGTTCATCGCGTGGATCAAGAATCTTTTCGGTATTCAGCCTGAGGCGCAACCCGCGCCTGCTCCGGTCGAAGCGCAACCGGCCACGCGCGCGCCGCGTGAGCGCGGTGAACGCACAGGAGGCGGCGATCGTAATCGCAATCGCCGTGGCGGTGGCGCCGGACGTGAAGGAGCGGCGGCAGGAACGGCGACGGGGGCCAACGGCGCAACGCGCCAGGGCGGCCGTCGTGAAGATCGCGAAGCGCGTGGCGGTCGCGAGGGACGCGAGCTGCGGGAAGTCCGCGAGCCGCGTGAAGCGCGCGAACCGCGTGAAGCACGTGAGCCGCGTGAAACACGTGAGCCGCGCGAAGCACGCGAAGCACGCGAGCCGCGCGAAACACGTGAGCCGCGTGAAGCACGTGAGCCGCGTGAAGCGCGCGACCGCGACGCGGAACGCGCCGCCCGTCCGGAAGCGGCCGAACGTCAGGAACGCCGCGAGCGTCCCGACCGTGGCGAGCGCACCGAGCGCGCGGAACGGGGCGAGCGTCGCAAGCCGCAGCCGGAGGCCGCCGTCGAAGCGCTGACGCAAGGCGAAACGGTGCCGTCGGACATCGTCGAAGCGGATCAAGCCAATGCCGACGCGCAGCAAGCTGGCATCGATGCGGCATACGATCAGGCTGGCGGACGTGATGGCGAGGAGCGTCGTCGCCGTCGCCGCGGTCGTCGTGGCGGTCGTCGCGAGCGCGACGAGGACGGCATGACGGTGAACCACGCGGCCGACGTCGCCGAATCGGAAGGCTTCGCGGAAAGCACCTCCGCGCAAGCTGGCGTGTTCGACGCCGAAGCCGCGCAGGAAGCAGCCGCGCGCCGCGAAACCCGCCCTGCCGCACCGCAGCCGACGGAGCCGTCGGCGCAGCAGCCGGTCGCTCAGCCGGTCGAAGCGAAGCCGCAAGAGCAAGCGCCCGCCGCAACCGAAGAAGCACCGGTCGCGAAGGCCGCCGAGGCCGAGCCTTTCGAACTGAAGGCGCAAACGCCCGAACCGACGAACTTCGACCTCTTCGCCAAGCCCGCTCAGGCGCCGGCGGTCGAAAATCCGTTCGGTGCGTCGTCGAAAGTCGCCGAGACGAATTCGTCCGATCCGTTCGTGCCCGTCGCGACCGAGGAGCCGAAGCCCGTCGAAGCTGCGAAGCCCGTCGAAACCGCGCCGGTCCCCATCGAGCCTGTCGTGGCTGAGCCGGCCGAGATCGCCGAGCCGGTGAAAACCGCCGCCGTCGCGCCGACGCCCGATGCGACGGCCGTCGAACCGGTGAAGCCGGTCGAAATCGCGGAAACGCAGACGCACGCGCCAGTGGTTGCGCAAACGCCTGTCGCAGTCGTCGCGGAGCCGGTGAAGGCCGCTGCGCCGTCCGCACCCGCAACGTCGAAGCCGATCGCCGTCGAAACCCTTCAGCCGATGCTGGAGCAGGCGGGCCTCGTCTGGGTGAACACCGACGAAGGCAAGCTGCGCGAGGCGAGCGCCGCCGCCGCGCGTGAGCCGGAGGCGGTGCGCGCGCCGCGCGAGCGCAAAGCGCTCCCGCCCGCCGACGCCACGCCGATGCAGCAAGTGGAAACCGGCAAGCAACAAGCCCACTAAACGCGCTCGCGCGACCCGTTCGCTTAGGCGTTCGGGCAAAAACCAAGAACGCCATCGATCCCGGTCGATGGCGTTTTTCTTTGTCGTCCCCTAACGCGGCTGAACCGCGGGAAAACCGCGACTTCGTGTCAGTGCGTCCCGATGCCCCGGTTCCGCTAAAATGGAACAGTCCAACCATCAATCGAACTAGGCCGCACGGCCGAGCCGACCGCGAGCAACCATGTCCCGACGCATCATTCCTCTCGCCGATGTCAGCGCGATTCCGGATTTCTCCGGCGTCGTTACATCGCCGTCCGGACTGCTCACGGACACGCTCGCGCGCCCGTTGCGCGATTTGCGCATTTCCGTGACAGACCGCTGCAACTTCCGCTGCGTGTACTGCATGCCGCGCGAAGTGTTCGACAAGCACTATCAGTTTCTCCCGCACGCCGCCCTGCTCTCGTTCGAAGAAATCGAGCGGCTCGCGCGCGTGTTCGTCGCGCATGGCGTGGAAAAGATTCGCCTCACGGGCGGCGAGCCGCTTCTGCGCAAGAACATCGAATTCCTGATCGAACGGCTGGCGCTGTTGCGCACGCCGGAAGGCCGCCCGCTCGACATCACGCTCACCACGAACGGTTCGCTCCTCGCACGCAAGGCCCGCTCGCTGAAGGACGCGGGTTTGTCACGCGTCACCGTCAGCCTCGACGCGCTCGACGATTCGCTCTTTCGCCGCATGAACGACGCCGATTTCGCAGTCGCCGACGTGCTGAATGGCATCGAGATGGCGCAAGCCGCCGGGCTCGACCCGATCAAAGTGAACATGGTCGTGAAACGCGGCACGAACGACCAGGAAATCGTGCCCATGGCGCACCATTTCAAACGCAGCGGCACGATTCTGCGCTTCATCGAATACATGGATGTCGGCGCGTCGAACGGCTGGAACATGAGCGAAGTGCTGCCTTCGGCGCAGGTGGTCGAGCACATCGACGCTCACTTTCCGCTCGAACCGCTCGAAGCCCATACAGCGGCGGAAACCGCTCAACGCTGGGGCTATCGCGACGGCAGCGGCGAAATCGGTGTGATTTCGAGCGTTACGCGCGCGTTTTGCGACTCCTGCACCCGCGCGCGGCTTTCCACGGAAGGCAAACTTTATCTGTGCCTCTTCGCGGTTGGCGGCCACGATCTGCGCGGCCTGATTCGCGGCGGCGCGAGCGACGAGGAAGTCGCGTCGGCCATCGCGCACATCTGGGAGGCGCGCGGCGACCGCTATTCGCAATTGCGCGGCAGCGCAACGGCGCCATCGCGTGAAGATGCGCGCCGCGTCGAAATGTCGTACATCGGCGGCTGAGCGACGGTTCGCTCGTGCTGAACGCTCATTCATCGTCCAGCGTTACCGCGCTCGTGCTCGCGGGCGGGCGCGGCTCGCGCATGGGCGGCGTCGACAAGGGCATGCAGCCGTTTCGCGGCGAACCGCTCGCACTGCACGTGATGCGGCGCATCGCGCCTCAGGCGAGCGCGCTCCTGATCAGCGCGAACCGTTCCGTCGAAGATTACGAGCGCCTCGGCGCGGCATTCGGCGCGCGCGTCGTCGCGGACACGCGCGCGGATTTCCCGGGACCGCTCGCCGGCATCGCCGCCGCGCTGCGCGCCGCGACCACCGAATTCGTCCTGACCGCGCCTTGCGACGCTCCTTTCGTCGACGAACACATCGGCGCGGCGCTGATGCAAGCGCTCGACGCGCATGGCGGCAATGTTGCGTATGCAGCAACGATCGATGCGTCGGGCGACGTCACGGCCCATCCCGTTTTCGCGTTGCTGCGCACCTCGCTCGCCGACGATCTGGACGCCTGGCTCGACGCGGGCGAGCGCAAGGTCCGCGCGTGGTACGCGCGCCACAAGGCGGTGGAAGTCCAATTTCGCGATGAACGCGCGTTTTACAATATCAACGATTTACAGCAGCTGGCCGATCTCGAACGCCGCTGACTCATTCAAATCGACTGACAACCCGACTGTGCGCTGACCTCCGCCGTTGCGGCAATCCGGCGTTCGGGCGCTCAACCACCGCGCGGCCTCGTGGCTGCTTCTTCGCCGGACTCCGGCCGCGATCCACGCCGATTCATGACCACGTCCAAGGAATTCTCCGCCTGCGTCGCCCACTACGATCCCGATGCGCTGCCCGTCGAAGCCGCGCAGGAAATCGTGCGTCAGTGGGCCATGCCGCGCACGCGGGACGTGCAGGTCGAGCGCGTGGGCCTGCACGACGCACTCGGTCGCGTGCTCGCCGAAGATGTGGTCTCGCCCATCGACGTGCCCGCTTACGACAATTCGGCGATGGACGGTTACGCGTTCTCCGGCGAGGTGCTCTCGCGTGGCGGCAGTACCGTCGGCTTGTCCATCGCGGGCACGGCGCTCGCCGGGCGGCCATTCGAAAGCACGCCGGGCGCGGATCAGTGCGTGCGCATCATGACGGGCGCGCTCATTCCACCGGGCTGCGACACGGTCGTGCCGCAGGAACTCGTCACGCGCGAAGGCGAGACCATCCGCTTTTCATCCACGGCGATCCGTGCTGGTCAGAACCGCCGCCTGTCGGGCGAAGATCTCGCGAAAGGCAAGCCGGCGCTGCTCGCGGGGCGCGTTGTGCGCGCATCGGATCTCGGTTTGCTCGCGTCGCTCGGTATCGGCGAAGTGCCGGTTCGCAAGCGCCTCACGGTCGCGTTTTTTTCGACGGGCGACGAACTGCGCTCGGTCGGCGAAACGCTGAGCCCCGGCAGCCTCTACGACAGCAATCGCTACACGCTCTTCGCGATGCTCAAGCGGCTCGGCGTCGAAACGGTCGATCTGGGCATCGTGCGCGACGATCGTGCATCGCTCGAAAAGGCGCTCCGCCGTGCGACCGAGAACGCCGATGTCGTCATCAGCTCGGGCGGCGTGTCGGTCGGCGATGCGGACTTCACGCGCGAGCTGATGAATTCGCTCGGCGACGTCGCCTTCTGGAAGATCGCGATGCGCCCCGGCCGCCCGCTCGCGTTCGGCCGCCTGTGGTCGGGCGAGCGTGCGGGAACGGGCGAGTCGGCGCTCTTCTTCGGCTTGCCGGGCAACCCGGTCGCCGTGATGGCGACGTTCTACTTCATCGTGCGCGAGGCGCTGCTGGCGATGTCGGGCGCGACGCGACAGCCGCTCACGGTCATCCGCGCGATCGCCGCCGAGCCGATGAAAAAGCGCGCGGGCCGCACCGAGTTCCAGCGCGGCATCTCGACGCGTGACGACGACGGCCGCTTTCGCGTCGTCACCACCGGCCCGCAGGGTTCCGGCGTGCTGAGTTCGATGAGCGAAGCCAACTGCTTCCTCGTGCTCGAGCACGCGCGCGGCGACATCGACGCGGGCGACGAAGTCGAAATCGTGCCATTCGACGGCCTGATCTGACCCAAGCGCGGCACCGGGCGTCGCCAGTCCACATTCCTACATCGATAGACGGGGATTTCCTTCCATGAAAAAGCAGATTTCATTCATCGCACCGGGACAGACCGCCAAGGCGCTGATCCTCGTGTACCTGACCTTCAGCGTGCCCATCGTGCTGCTCGGCGTCGTGGTCGCGTTCGTGCGATACGGCTCGGTGGAAGTGAGCACCGTCACGAGCGCGCTGCTGCTGAACGCGATTCTCGGTTTCATCCTGCTGTGGATCGCGTGCCACGCGTACAACTGGGTGGCGTCGCGCTTCGGCGGCATCGAGATCGTGCTCTCCGACGCGCCGGAGGAAGCGTGAGCGCCCCGGCCATCCGCGCGGCCACGCCCGCCGACGTCGCCGCGATCTTCGGGCTGATGTACGAACTCGCGGAGTTCGAGAAACTCACGCATCTGTTCATCGCGACGGAAGAAGGCGTGCATGATGCGCTGTTCGGCTCACGGCCCGCCGCCGAAGCACTCGTTGCAGAAGTCGAGGGCGAAGTCGTCAGCTACGCGCTTTTCTTCCAGAACTTCTCGACCTTCCTCGGCAAGCGCGGCCTGTATCTCGAAGACCTGTACGTGCGTCCGTCGATGCGCGGCAGTGGTCTCGGCACGCTGATGCTGAAGAAGCTCGCCGCACTCGCGGTCGAGCGCCAGTGCGGCCGCTTCGAATGGTCGGTGCTCGACTGGAACCAAAACGCCATCGACTTCTATGAAAAGATGGGCGCGACCGTACTGCCCGACTGGCGCATCGTGCGCGTGACGGGCGAGACGCTCGAACAACTCGCCTCGTAACGCGTAACTCAGGGCTCGTCGTCGCCTTCGGGCGATGATGCATCGGCCAACGCGTCGCCCAACGCATCGCCCAGCAGCCCCGCCGCCTGTTCTCCCGGCAACGCCTCGACATCGCGCAGGCGCTTGCCCATCTGCCGCGTGCGCGTCTGCGCCGCTTCGATCGAGCGCGTCACGGTTTCGAGCTGCGACTTCGTTCTGGCCAGCACTTCGCCGAACTTGCCGAATTCGGTCTTCACCGCGCCCAGCACCTGCCACACCTCGCTCGAACGCTTCTCGATGGCCAGCGTGCGGAAACCCATCTGCAAGCTGTTTAGGAGCGCGGTCAGCGTCGTCGGTCCGGCGATGGTCACGCGATACTCGCGCTGCAACGAATCGCTCAAGCCCGGGCGGCGCAAGACTTCCGCGTAGAGGCCTTCCGTCGGCAGGAAGAGCAATGCGAAGTCCGTCGTGTGAGGCGGCGCCACGTACTTCTGCGCGATCGACTTCGCCTCGGCACGCAAACGCCCTTCGAGCGCGCGCGACGCGTCCTCGACTCCGACCGGGTCCGCGCGTTCCTGCGCATCGATCAGGCGCTCGTAGTCCTCGCGCGGAAATTTCGCGTCGATGGGCAGCCACACCGGCGTGGCCACATCGCCCGGCGCACCCGGCGCGTCGTGGCGGCCGGGCAGCTTGATCGCGAACTCTACGCGCTCGTTGCTTTTTGGAATCGTCGCGACGTTCTTCGCGTACTGGTCGGGCGTGAGCAACTGTTCCAGCAGCGCTTCGAGCTGCACTTCGCCCCAGATGCCGCGCGTCTTGACGTTGCTCAGCAACTTCTTCAGATCGCCGACGCCCGCCGCGAGCGTCTGCATCTCGCCGAGCCCGCGATGCACCTGCTCCAGCCTGTCGGAGACGAGCTTGAACGACTCGCCGAGCCGCTGCTCAAGCGTCGCGTGCAGCTTCTCGTCCACGGTGCGACGCATTTCGTCCAGCTTCGTCGAGTTGTTCGCCTCGATGTCCTTCAGGCGCGCTTCGAGCGTCGCGCGGACTTCCGCGAGCCGCCGCTCGTTCGCTTCGGAAAGTTGCGCGAGATGCAACGACACGGAATCGGCGAAGCGCTTCAGCGCGTTGCTTTGCTCCTCGCGCGCCTGCTGGCTCTGTTGCGCGAGTTGCTGCGCGAGCGCATCGAATTGCGCGTTCTGCACGTTCGACGTGTTCGCCAGTTGCGTCGAAAGCGTCTGATGGAATTGCGCGAAGCCGCTCTGCGACTCCATGCGCGACACGCGCGCGTTTTCCGCGATATCGCCACGCAAGCCGCGTTCGAGCCGTTCCTGCGCGCGCGTGTGGGCCTCGCCCATGTCGTTGACGCGGTCGGTGAGCGCTTCGAACTCGTCGAAGATGACCGCGTTCGAGTTGCGCCGCATCGTCATGATGAGCGCGACAAGCAAGACTACGAGCGCGATCGCCAACACGGCGACCGCGCCAACCAGCAGTTCCATCATTTCTTTAGTACGTCCGGATTGATTGGGTTCGGCGGATTACCGGCGCGCGGGCCTTCGCCCAGTGCGGCGATGAGATTGTCGGCCGCGAGATTGGCCATCGCGCGGCGCGTGCCTTCGGTCGCGCTCGCGATATGCGGCGTCAGCACGACGTTGTCCAGCAGCAGGAAATCCGGATTGAAGTTCGGCTCGCCCTCGAACACGTCGATGCCCGCCGCCGCGATGCGCTTCTCGCGCAACGCCGCGATCAACGCCGCGTCGTCGACGATGCCGCCACGCGCGATATTCGTGAGCGTCGCCGTCGGCTTCATGAGCGCGAGTTCGGCCGCGCCGATCGTGTGATGGCTCTCCTTGGAATAAGGCACGACGAGCACGACATGATCGGCGCGCTTGAGCAGGTCTTCCTTCGACGCGTACTCGGCATTCAACTCGCGCTCGATTTCCGGCGCGACGCGCGAACGGTTGTGATAAATCACGCGCATGTTGAAGCCGGCCGCACGCCGCGCGAGCGCCTGCCCGATGCGCCCCATGCCGATCACGCCGAGCGTCGAGCCGTGGACATCGGCGCCGAGGAACGAATCGAAGGACCACTTCTGCCATTTGCCCGCGCGCAGATAGTGCTCGGATTCGGTGACGCGACGCGCCGCCGCCATCATCAGCGCCCAGCCGAAATCGGCCGTGGTTTCGTTCAGCACGTTGGGCGTGTTGGTGCCGAGCACCTTGTGCGCGTCGAACGCGTGCATGTCGAAGTTGTTGTAGCCGACCGCCATGTTCGCGACGACTTTCAGGTTCGGCGCGCCCGCCAGCTCTTTCTCGCCGACCCACTCGCCCGCCGTGAACGCGCCGTCCTTGTCGGCCAGACGCCGTGCGAATTCTTCCTGCGGGAGCACGTCGCCGCGGTTCGTGTCGACATCGAAATACTGTTCGAGGCGCTCGATCACATCGGGAAAAGTGGGACGCGCGACAAGTACCTTCTTCATCGATTGCTCCTAGAAAAATAGCCAGCCGAAAACAGCAAAAAGCGGCAAGAGAATCGCGCCGGACCACGCAATGAAGCCGAAGAAACCCGGCATGCGCACGCCGCGCGATTCGGCGATCGCCTTCACCATGAAATTCGGCGCATTGCCGATATACGTGTTCGCGCCCATGAAGACCGCGCCCGCGGAGATGGCGGCGAGCGTCGTGGCGTCGGTGGTCATGAGCGTGCGGGCATCGCCGCCCGCGAGATTGAAGAAGACGAGATAGGTCGGCGCATTGTCGAGAAACGACGACAGAAGACCGGTCGCCCAGAAATAGGCGATGTCGACGGGCTTGCCGTGCGCATCCGACACCGCGTGCACGATGCCCGCGAACGCGCCCGATTCACCCGCGCGCAGGATCATGATGACGGGCGCGATGGTGACGAAGATTGCGGCGAACAGCTTCGCGACTTCCTCGATGGGCGCCCAGTCGAACGCATTGCCCGCGCGCGCGCTTTTCGGCGTGAGCACGAGCGACGCGAGCAGCACGACGACGAGCAGCACGTCGCGCGCGAGATTCTGCAATTGGACATGCGTGCCGAACACGTCGAACACGATGCCGGGTTTCCAGACGCCGCTCATCAACACGAGCACGACGATCACCGCGAGCAGCGCGAAATTTATCTTGCCGTCGATGCCGAGCGGGGGCGTATCGGGCGTCGGATCGAGAAAGGCGGATCGCGCGTCGTGTCTGCGCCAGTAGAAACTGTCCAGCGCGTAGAACACGGCGAGAAGCACGGCGCAGACGAAAAGCATGGGAAGCGCGAGATGCACCGTCGTCCAGAAGAAGCCGACGCCGTTCAGAAAGCCGAGGAAGAGCGGCGGATCGCCGAGCGGCGTGAGCGAACCACCCGCATTCGCCACGAGAAAGATGAAGAACACGACGACATGCACGACATGCTTGCGGTTGTCGTTCGCGCGCAAGAGCGGGCGGATCAGCAGCATGGCAGCGCCCGTCGTACCCATGACGCTCGCGAGCGCGGTACCGAGCGCGAGCAATCCGGTATTGAGACGCGCCGAGCCGTGCAGATTGCCGCGCACGCAAATACCGCCCGCGACCGTATAAAGCGACGCCAGCAGCACGATGAACGGCACGTATTCTTCGAGCATCGCATGGACGAGCACGCTGGCCGCCGTGCCGAATCCGAACGCGAGCGCGAACGGCGCGAGAAACGCGATTGCCCACGCCGCCGCGATCTTGCCGAAATGGTGATGCCAAAGCTTCGGCGCGACGAGCGGAAACACCGCGATGGAAAGCAGCATGCCGATGAACGGTATGCTCCACGTCGCCGCGAGCGTCGCGCCGTCGTGCGTGGCAGCGGTGGCGGCGGCGGGCGCGGCGATCAGCGCGAGCGTTGCGCCCATCGCGCAAAAAACCAGACGCCGCATGTGACTCACGCTCCGCGCACGATGATCACATGCACGCGATACGGCCCATGCGCGCCGAGCACGATGGTCTGTTCGATATCGCCGGTGCGCGACGGTCCCGACACGAAGTTCACCGCGCGCGGCAACTCGCCCCGCTCGGCGCGCATCAACGCGAACGCATCTTCATGCGCGGCGACGATGCGCGATGCCGGCACGATCGCGATATGCGTCTGGGGCAAAAGCGCGCCGGATGCGGGCGTCTCGGCGCCCGAGAGCAACACGAGCGAACCGGTTTCCGCCGTCGCGCAAAAGCACCCGGTGATGCCGACGAGATCGGCGTCGGCGGGCTTGCGAAACGATGCCTGGATGCCCGCGTCGGCCCAGCGCAAATGCGCGAGCGCCGGCCACGCGACGACATCGCCGGAAAGGGAAAGATTCAGCGACTGAAGATAGCGAGCGGCTTCGGCGGGTGCATTGTCGAGCGACTCGACTTCGGCAACCGTCGTGGAAAGACGCTCCGCTTCGAGTGTGAAGCGCGCGATCAGTTCGGCACGCGTGTGAGGCAACGGCGGACGCGGACCTTCCGGATGACGCTCCACGTACTCTTGCGCCGTAGCGCGCTCGGCATCCGTTGCGGCGCCGCGACGGCCCTGCGCGCTGCGAATGCGCGCGAGAATATTGCGGCGCGCGGCCGATGTATCCATGGTGCCGTCCTCGTGTTGGCGTGCTTGAGATTCGTGCGCGCCGGATTGATCGACGACGCGTCCGAATTATAGCGAGCGGCATACACGCACGAACCTCGGCCGAACGGCATAGGCCGAATGCACGAATGCACGAATGCGTGGCGCTCAGTCCTCGCCCACCCGCTGCTCGATGCCGAACACCTGACGCAGATAGGCGAGATACGCCTTGTCGTCGCACATGTTCTTGCCGGGGGAATCCGAGAGTTTCGCGACCGGCTGACCATTGCAGCGAACCATCTTCACGACGATCTGCAGCGGCTGATAACCGAGATCGTTGGTGAGATTCGTGCCGACGCCGAAAGCGAGCTGACAACGCCCGCGGAAACGCTCGTACAGTTGCAGCACCTTGGGAATATCGAGCGCGTCGGAGAACACGAGAACCTTCGTGCGCGGATCGCAGCGGTTTTCCTCGTAATGCCGGATGAGGCGCTCGCCCCAGTCGAAGGGATCGCCGGAATCGTGGCGCGCGCCGTCGAACAGCTTGCAGAAGTACATGTCGAAGTCGCGCAGGAACGCCTTCATGCCGTAGACGTCCGACAGCGCGATCCCGAGGTCGCCGCGATATTCCTTCGCCCACATCTCGAAGCCGAAGATCTGCGAGTCGCGCAGGCGCGGACCGAGTGCCTGACACGCCTGCAAGTACTCGTGCGCCATCGTGCCAAGCGGCCGCAAGCCGTGCTTCATCGCATAAAAGCAGTTGCTCGTGCCGGCGAACTGCGCGCCGAGCCTGTCCTTCAGCGTCAGGACGACTTCCTCGTGCCACTGTCCCGAAAAGCGGCGGCGCGTGCCGTAATCGGCGATCTTGCAGTCGGAATATTCGGGCGGCGTGGCGAGCAGCTTGATCTTTTCGCGCAGGCGCTCGCGGCCGGTTTCGAATTCGGGCTTGCGCTGCGTGTTGCGGAAATAGACTTCGTTGACGATCGCGAGCACCGGAATCTCGAAGAGAATCGTGTGCAGCCACGGCCCCTCGATCTCGATGTCGATCTCGCCGTTCTTCTTCGGCGACGGCGCAATACGAATGGACTTTTCGTTCAGATGGAAGAGCGCGAGGAAATCGATGAAGTCGCTCTTGATGAAGCGCATGCGCCGCAGATAATCCAGCTCCTCTTCCTTGAAGCGTAGATTGCAGAGTTGACGCACCTCGTCGCGAATCTCGTCGATATACGGCACGAGATCCACGCTGGGCGTGCGGCAGCGGAAGCGATATTCGACATGCGCCGCCGGGAAGTGATGCAGCACGACCTGCATCATCGTGAACTTGTAGAGGTCGGTATCGAGCAGCGAATTGATGATCATGGTTCTGACTGGAACATCCACGCGAAGTGACTGCGCGCCGAGCCTTCTCGCCAGCGCGAGGCCTTGTGCCTTTGGGGCCATGTTACCCGAATGCGCGCGAGGACATGACCCATGCGCCACCCTTTTACGAAGCCGCGCATACATACATCACGAATCGATATAAAGGGCGCGTCGTGCGGCTCGTGCCCGCTTTTACCGTTACGCTACAATATGCGTTTCGGCACGCGCACCTCCCGGCCTATGTAGCCGCCCAAGGCGCCGCCCCCACGAATTCCGCATGCAGGAGCCTGAATGACTCACGTTGTGACCGAAAGCTGCATCAAGTGCAAGTACACCGATTGCGTGGACGTGTGCCCGGTGGATTGCTTCCGCGAAGGTCCCAACTTTCTCGCGATCGATCCCGACGAGTGCATCGACTGCGCCGTCTGCGTGGCCGAGTGCCCGGTGAACGCAATCTACGCTGAAGAAGACGTGCCCGGAGACCAGCAACACTTCACCGAACTGAACGCCGATCTCGCGCGTGGCTGGCCGAGCATCACGAAAACCAAGGGGTCGCTTCCCGAGGCGGACGAGTTCAAGGACGTCAAGGAAAAGCTGAATCTGCTCGAACGTTGATACGGGCCATCGCCCACGCGCGAGCATCATTCGATTGCAAAAATGCGTGTCGCATGAAGATTGAGCGTTGACACGCTAAAAACAGCCCCCTATAATTCCGCTTCTCTGCTGTAGATGTTCCCCGATAGCTCAGTTGGTAGAGCGCCGGACTGTTAATCCGTAGGTCCCTGGTTCGAGCCCAGGTCGGGGAGCCAAAAACTCCAGCAAATAGATTTCAAAAGAACTCAGTCAATCGGCTGGGTTTTTTAACTTAGTCGCACGTGTTTCAGTTGTTCCCCGATAGCTCAGTTGGTAGAGCGCCGGACTGTTAATCCGTAGGTCCCTGGTTCGAGCCCAGGTCGGGGAGCCAAAAACTCCAGCAAATAGATTTCAAAAGAACTCAGTCAATCGGCTGGGTTTTTTAACTTAGTCGCACGTGTTTCAGTTGTTCCCCGATAGCTCAGTTGGTAGAGCGCCGGACTGTTAATCCGTAGGTCCCTGGTTCGAGCCCAGGTCGGGGAGCCAAAAGCTTCAATCAAAAAGCCCAGTCGCTTGACTGGGCTTTTTGTTTTTGCGCTCGCGCTGCTCACGCGTTGTCGCGGTTTTCTGAAACCAACGACGCCTCACGCAAGCCAGACCACGGTCAGCGAGCGCACGCCCTGTGCGCCGCGAATTAGCACGCCTTCGATATCCGCCGTGGCCGACGGTCCCGTCACGAGTACCGCATAGCGCGCCGATGCGAAATCGTCGCGTCGATACACCTGCTGCAAGCCCTCGACGAGCAGCGCGGGATCGAGCAGCACGACGAGATGCTGCGACAGATAGCCGATCGCGTTCACGACGTATTCTTGCTCGCTGAACCACACCGAGCCGGTTTCGGCCACGCCGAAGCGCCCTCTCACGATGCCCACGTCGACGTCCTGAAGCGATGCCGGAACGGTGTCGGGTGAAAGCGGCCGCGTGCCATCGACGCCCGGCACCGCCGATGCGGTCACCTTCGCATCCGCAAAGCGCGATGCGATCAGCGCGTTCACGTCGCTCAGGCTCGCCGCTTCGACGCACGTGCCGCCCATTGCAGCCAGCGCGGCCGTGAAGCGCGCCTTCAGATCGCCAGCGGGCGCCGGGAACACGGGCACGTCGGGGCGGGCGCGCGATGCGGGCTGCGCCGCGCGGATCTTCGACAGAAAAGCTTCGCGAGTCGTCATTTATCGAGCTTCCGGTTTTTCCTGTACCACTCGTGAAAAGTCTCGGCGGGCGCTTCGGGCAGATCGCGCCCGCGCCCCCAGATGTTGAGCGGGTTGTAGAGCATGAAGTTGGGCAGACGCTTCAGCGCGCCGCCCAGCGATGCGACCGTCGCGCGATACAGCGTCGGACTCGCGAGCAGGCGTCCGGCCATCTTCAGGACTTCCTGCTTCACGAACGGCACTTCGTGCTTCTCGGCGATCACTTCGCGCCACTTGTAGATCTGCTCGTGGATGTTCACCTTCACAGGGCACACGTTCGTGCAACTGCCGTTCATCGTCGAGGCGAACGGCAGCGCGCTATAGCGTTTCAGATCGTGCGTCGGATTGATGATCGCGCCGATCGGCCCCGAATAGGTCCCGCCATACGACAGCCCGCCGCTTCTCCGATACACCGGACACGTATTCATGCATGCGCCGCAACGGATGCACTTGAGCGAGTACCAGAAGTCGTCCATCGCGAGCCGTTCGGAGCGGCCGTTATCGACGAGGATGAAGTGCATCTCCGTGCCCGGACGCGGCGCGCGAAAGTGCGACGTGTACTGCGTGATCGGCGAGCCGAGCGCGCTCCTCGACAGCATGCGCACGAACACGCCGAGATCGGCGATCGTCGGAATGATCTTCTCGATGCCGATTGACGCGATATGCAGCGGCGGCACGTTCGCCGACAAATCGGCGTTGCCTTCGTTCGTACACACGACGACCGTGCCCGTCTCCGCAACCGCGAAGTTGCAGCCGGTCATTCCCGCCGTCTTCTCGCGCACGAAATACGGCCGCGTGTTCATGCGCTGGCTTTCGGCGAGATAGTGGATGTCGCTGTTGTTCGGATCGGTGCCGATGGTCTTGCCGAACAACTCGGCCACGTCCGCGCGCAGCTTATGCACCGCGGGCACGACCATATGGCTCGGGTCCTGATGATCGAGCTGCTGGATGCGCTCGCCGAGATCGGTTTCCATCACCGTGATGCCGCGCGGTTCGAGATAGTCGCGCATGTAGCACTCGTCGGTGAGCATCGACTTGCTCTTCACGAGCGATGTCATGCCGCGCTCGCTCATCAACGTGTAGACGAGTTCGTTGTGCTCCTGCGCGTTCGCCGCGAAATGCACGACGACGCCGTTTTTCTCGGCCCGATCGACGAACTGCGCGATGTAATCGGCGAGATTGGACAGCGTGTGTTCCTTGATCCCCGACGCGAGATCGCGCATCGCCTCCCATTCGGGGATGCCGTGCGCCTGCGCGTCGCGCTTGCTGCGCAAGTCCCACAGACGTTTGTCGTGGAATGCGACGTGATCGGCCTTCTGCAGGAACGCGCCCGCCGCCTTCGCGTGATCGACCCGTATGGTCTTGCTCATGCGCTCGCTCCGTTCAGAACCTGTGCGATATGAATGAAGCGCGCGTCGAGTTTCATGCGTTCGGCGCAACCTTGCTGATGCATGAGACACGACATGTCGCCCGACACGATGTACTCCGCGCCCGCGCCGACATGATCGCGCACCTTGTCCTGCCCCATGCGCACGGAGACGGCCTCTTCCGTCACCGAGAACGTGCCGCCGAAGCCGCAGCATTCGTCGGGACGCGCGGGCGCGACGAACTCGATGCCCTTCACGCCTTCGAGCAGCGCGCGCGGCTTCGAGTACGGCGTGCCCGCCACTTCCGAATTCGACGTCTCGCGCAGATGCCGCACGGCGCTGCAACTATTGTGCAGCCCGACCTTGTGCGGAAATTCGGCCCACGGAAACTCGCGCACCTTCAGCACGTCGTGCAGAAATTCGACGAGTTCGTAGGTATTGCGACGCACCTTCTGCACGGCGCTCGTCTGCTCGATCGCCGTCAAGTGCTCGCGCACGTGATGCACGCAACTCGCCGATGGTCCGACGACGTAGTCGTAGTCGGCAAAATTGCGGGCGAACACGCGCTCGGCGCCGGCGGCGTCCTTGTGCGCGCCGCTGTTGGCCATCGGCTGGCCGCAGCACGTCTGATCCTGCGGATAGTCGACCTCCACGCCCAGCCGTTCGAGCAATTCGAGCGTGGCGATGCCGATCTGCGGATAGAACGCGTCGATGAAACAGGGAACGAACAGGGCAACTTTCATGACGATCCATATGTGGGGAATTTGGTAAGCTTGGTCTGACCAAGACTTTAATGACGCGCTTCTTTCGTGTCAAACTCGGACATTCCCCGGTTTCTATCCTGAACCTCCGTCGAACGATGACATTTCAGCCCGTCCATGCCCATTCCTACGCCCGCGTGCGTCTTTCCGATGTCGTGTCGGGGCAGATTCGGGAATTGATTTCGAACGGCGCGCTGCTGCCCGGTCAGCGCCTGCCCGCCGAGCGCGATCTGGCCGAGCAGTTGAACGTGTCGCGCCCGTCGCTGCGCGAGGCGCTGATCCGGCTGGAATCGGACGGCTTCATTCGCGCGGTCGGGCGCGGCGGTTTCGTCGTATCGGATGTGACGGCGCCGCTCGTGTCGCATCCGCTCGCCGCGCTGCTCGAACAACAGCCGAACGCGAGCGCCGACGTGCTCGAACTGCGTCACGGCCTCGAAACGCTCTCGACCGCCTACGCCGCCGAACGGGCCACCGAGACCGATCTGGCGCGCATCGCCGCCGCGTTCGACGCGCTGCAAACCGCCGTCGCCGACAAAAGCACGCGCATCGCGGAAAAGGACGCGGCGTTCCATCTCGCCATCGCGGACGCGACGCACAACGTCGCCCTCACGCACGTGATGCACGGGCTCAACGAACTGGTGCGGGAATCGATGCTCACCTCGCACCGTCTCGTCGATTACGACGACGATGTCGAAGCGAATCTAATGACGCAGCATCGCGCGATCTTCGATGCGATCGTCGCGCGCGATCCGGCGCGTGCGCGCGAGTGCGCGGGCGCGCATCTCGATTACGTACGCACGCTGTATCGCGACGTCCCGGCGAAGCGAAACCGGGTCGCGTAAGTCTGATCACATTACGAATCTGTAAGCCGTAAGAAAGTGATGATAGGACATCGCCTACACGCATTTCGGACACGCACGGCTAACGCGCCCCGCTCTTCCTCGCGATACTTGAATCGTCAACAACAACATGCGAAGGAGGACAACATGCCTTACCTACTCGGATGGCTGCTCGGCGTGCCCGTGATCGTGCTGGTGATTCTTTACCTGATCTTTCATTGAACGCATGCGAGCAAGAGATGCATCGAAGAGCCAAGGGCGTCGATACAATACGACGCCCTTTCTCTTTTTCGAAGGATGACGATGAACCGCTCCGTCCTCGCGCTCGCCGCATCGCTTGCTGTCTTCTTCGGCGCGGGACTCGCGCACGCGGAGGAAATCGCCAGCGTCAACACGAATTTCCGCTTCACCGGCTCGGATCGCGTGAGCGTGGATGCGTATGACGATCCGCTCGTTCATGGCGTGACCTGCTATGTGTCCCGCGCGCGCACGGGCGGCGTGAAAGGCACGCTCGGCATCGCCGAAGATCCGACCGAAGCGTCGATCGCCTGCCGTCAGGTCGGGCCGATCAGGATCGCCGAACCGCTCAAGCAGAAAACCGACGTGTTTTCCGCCGGCATGTCGTTCATCTTCAAGACGCTGCATGTGGTGCGCATCGTCGATACGAAGCGCAATACGCTCGTCTATCTGACTTACAGCGACCGGGTCGCGACTGGCAGCCCGAAAAACAGTGTGACGGCGGTGCCGATGCCCGAAGGCACGTCCATACCGGTGAAGTGACGCGCAACTGTCCGGCCCGGCGCGAGGCAAAGTTGTAAACTGAGCGATTCCGCTCATCTCAGAATCGCCCGACCATGCACGCCGACCGTTTCCGCAATGCCGCACGCTACTGGCGCACGCCGCTCGTGCCGGACGCGGACATGGTCACGGCCGAGTACTACGATCACGAGTTTTCGCCGCACTGGCACGACGCGTACACGGTGCCCGTGATCGAAGCGGGCGCGGAGTGCTTCGACTATCGCGGCGCGCATCACGTGGCCGAGGCCGGTTCGGTGCCGGTGATCAATCCGGGCGAGGTGCATACCGGCGCGCGCGCAGTCGATGCGGGCTGGCGCTATCGCGTGTTCTATCTGCCGGTGCCGTTAGTCGAAAATCTCGCGCGGGACATGTCGGGCCGGCCGGAATCGTCGCCGTGGTTTCCCGACGAGATCATTCGCGATCCCGATCTCGCGCGGCGTTTGCTGGTCGCGCATCGCCTGCTGGAAAACGGCGTCGATCCGCTGGCCGCGGAACTGGCGCTCGTCGATGCCGTGACGACCCTGCTCGGCCGTCACGCGCTCGAACGCCCCGGCATCGCACCGCTCGCCGCCGACGCGCACCGCGTCGCGAAGATGAAATCCCGCCTCGCCGACGATCTTCTCGAACCGGTCACGCTCGCCGAACTCGCGCAGACGGTCGGTCTCTCGACCTTCCACGCCGCGCGCCTTTTCACGCGCGAAACCGGTCTCGCGCCGCACGCGTGGCGCAATCAGGTCCGCATCGTGCGCGCGCTGCCGGCGTTGCGCGCGGGCGCGTCCGTGACCGATGTCGCGGCGGCGAGCGGCTTCACGGATCAGAGTCACTTCACGCGTCATTTCAAGCGAACGTTCGGCGTGCCGCCCGGCCGCTGGCGCTGATCGCGCAAACACGCCGGGAAAGCGCAAGAACGTACAAGCATGTCGGCCGGCGTTTTGCGTATCCTCGCTTCCATAGGAGGAAATCTTGAAAGCATCACCCGCTCAATCGTCCGCTCGTCCGCCCGAATCGGCGCTGCGCGAATTCGCCGCCGGCGCCCGCGACACCATCCCGATGATGATCGGCGCCGCGCCCTTCGGCGTGATCTTCGGCACGCTCGTCACGGCAAGTCCGCTCGCGCTCTGGCACGGCCAGTTGATGTCGCTCGTGGTGTTCGCGGGCTCCGCGCAGTTCATCGCGGTCGGCCTGATCGCGTCGCACGCGAGCTTCGCCGTCATCTGGGCGACGACGCTCGTCGTCAACCTGCGTCACGTGCTGTATTCCGCGACGCTCGCGCCGTATGTCGCGCATCTGCCGCGCCGCTGGCGCTGGGCGCTCGCGGGCATCATGACCGACGAAGTCTTCGCCGTTGCGTATGCGCACTATCAAAAGCGCGCGCCGGGCGAAACCGGACCGCATTACTTCTTCGGCTCCGGCGTCGCGATGTACCTGAACTGGCAGTTGTGGACGCTCCTCGGCCTGCTGTTCGGCGCGGCGTTTCCCGGTTTGAAGTCGCTCGGACTCGACTTCGCGATGGTCGCCACGTTCATCGCGATCATCGTGCCGCAACTGGTCGCCGTGCGCTTCGTCGCGGCGGCGCTCGCGTCGGGCGTGCTGTCGTTCGCGTGGCAAGGCTGGCCGTACAAGCTCGGCCTGCTCGCGGCGGTGTTCGTCGGCGTGGCGGTGGGCATGCTGCTCACGCTGATGGAAAACCGGCCGCAAGCGAAGCATCGTCTGAAGAACGCCAAGGAGCGCACGCAATGAACTACGTCACGTTGATATTCGGCATGGCGGCCGTTACGTTCGCGATCCGCGCCGCCGTGTTCGTGCTGGGCGAACGCCTGCCCTTTCCGCCGATCGTGCGCACCGCGCTCTCGTTCGTGCCGGTGACGGTGCTCACCGCGATCATCGTGCCGATGACCGTCTCGCCGCACGGCAACGGCGCGGAAATCACCTGGCGCAATCCGCAACTCGTGGCGGCGATCGTCGCGATTATCGTTTGCGTGCTCACGAAACGGCCGCTTTTGACCATCGCGGTATCGCTCGCGGTGTTTTTCGTGTGGCAGTTCGCCGTGCTGCGTTAGACGTTTCCGCCCGATCAGCCATTAAACGGCTTTCAAAAAGCATCGAAGAATCCTCAAGTTCCCGGAAAGCGCGCCGATATCAGAAACGAATGGACTCCGCCCGAGAAGCGGCGCCGACAGCTTTTCCCGCCTTCGAAATCCGGAGGCGGAACCGGGAACCAACATGCGTCAAATCACACTTTCGTTTCGCGACGAAACGATCGCTTCGCTGCATCGCGATTTCGAAGCGTTCACGCGTCTGTCGCTGAAGCTGGATCCGCAATTCGTCACGCCGTCGTTCGAGGACTTCCTGCGCGCGAAGCTCCTCGACAACAACACGCCGCTCACCGAGCAGGCGGTGCAGCGCATGCTCACGCACGGTCAATATGCGTGGGCCAAGCGCGCGCTCGACAAGGAGTTTCCGGACGTCGTCGAAATCCTGATCCGCCAGGCGGCGGAGCACGGCTTCGCGTTCGCGATTCGCGCCGACTGGACCGCCGAGGATCTCGTCAGGGCGTCGCGCGAATGGGCGACGGCGATCGTCACCGAGGCGAACGGCGACGTGTCGCAGGTCGACGTGCTCGCCGCGCAGATCAAATCAGCGGCGGCGGATATTCGTGAAGTCGAGGAGAAGATGCAGACGCCCGCGTGGCGTCTCGCCGATTCGCTGCGTCAGCGCGTGTACGAAACGAAGATTTCGGTGGAAACGAGCGTCGGTTCGACCGCGCGCGAGAAGCTCGGCGAATTGCGTTGTCTGCTGCGGCTCGGCATTGTCTACGGCTCGATCCAGAAGCAGGAAGCGCAGCAAGTGCTGGAATATCTGCGCGCGCTGCGGCCGGAGCTTTTCATCGACGAACCGTACGACGGCTTCACGCGCTTCGCCGCGTGGCTGCGCAGCATTTTCTCGCCTTCGCCGCGCGCGCCGCGTGCCTCGGGCGCGCAGCGCTGAGCGCGCTTCGAGTCAGTCCCACATTCCTTTCAGGCGCGCCGCGATATCGATCTTCGCTTTCGCGGCCGCCGCCAGACCCGCTGCCGTCGGCGCGGCGGGCGCGATCACCGGCGGCCACGCGGCCGCTTCGAAATTGCGCATCAGATGCTCCGGGATGAAGCGCGTGCGTTGCGCCCACACGTGCCGGTCGCCGAGATGCGTCTGGTTGTGCACGTAGAAACGCTGCGGCGTGACGATGTGCAGATCTTCCTTCGCGCGCGTCATCGCAACATATAACAGCCGCCGCTCCTCGTCGATTTCCTCGTCGCTGCCCGTGCCCAGGTCGGACGGAATGCAGCCGTCGACGCCGTTCAGCACGAACACGTTGCGCCATTCCTGACCCTTCGCCGAATGGATCGTCGAGAGAATCAGATAGTCTTCGTCGAGCATCGGCACGCCGGATTCGTCGCTGGTCGCGTCGGGCGGATCGAGCGTGAGCTCGGTGAGAAAGCGCTCGCGCGTGGGATACGTCGCCGCGATGCTTTCCATCTGCAACACGTCGCCGATGCGAATCGCCGCGTCTTCGTGATTGCGCTCCAGATGCGGCTCGTACCACCGCCGGATCATTTCGAACTCGGCGGGCCAGCCCGATTCACGGCCGCAAAGCTTCGCCATCAGGCCGACGAAGCGCGGCCAGTCCTCGCTGGCGCGCGCGGGCGCGGCGAACGCGGCCATCGCGTTCGATGCCACCGCGTCGGGCGCGCTCACGCTATCCAGCAAGCGCCCGGCGATCGCGGGCCCGACGCCCGGCAACAACTGCGCGACCCGAAAGCCCGCGACGCGATCGCGCGGATTCTCCGCCCAGCGCAGCACCGCGAGCACGTCCTTCACGTGGACGGAATCGAGAAACTTGAGCCCGCCGAACTTCACGAACGGAATGTTCCGGCGCGTGAGTTCGATTTCGAGCGTCGCGCTGTGATGCGCGGCGCGAAACAACACCGCTTGCGCCTTGAGCTTCATGCCCGCCTCGCGCGCTTCCAGCACTTTCTCGACGACATAGCGCGCCTGGTCGGCTTCGTCGGCGACGCACACCACGCGCGGCTTCTGCGCCGATGCCTTGTCGGTCCACAGATTCTTCGTGTAGCGCTCCGATGCGAGCCCGATCACGGCGTTCGACGCTTCGAGAATCGGCAGTGTCGAACGGTAGTTGCGATCGAGCGTGACGGTCGCGGCCGGCGGATCGAAATGGCCGGGAAAATCGAGGATATTGCGCACCGTCGCGCCGCGAAACGAATAGATGGACTGCGCATCGTCGCCGACAACCGTGAGGCCGCGCCCGTCCGGTTTCATCGCGAGCAGGATGGACGCCTGCAGCCGGTTCGTGTCTTGATATTCGTCGACGAGCACGTGATCGAAACGGCTCGCGAGATCCGCCGCCACCGATGGCTCCGCCGCGAGATGCGACCAATAGAGCAGCAGGTCGTCGTAATCGAGCACGCTTTGCGCCTGTTTAGCGGCCACGTATGCGGCGAACAGACGCTTCAAATCCGCTTCCCATTCGCGGCACCACGGATACGACTGATCGAGCACGGTCGCTAATGACGCGCCCGTATTGACGACGCGCGAGTAGATCGCGAAGCATGTCGATTTCGCGGGAAAGCGCTTTTCCTTCGACGACAGACCCAACTCGTGCCGCACGAGGTTCATGAGATCGGCGGAATCCTCGCGATCGTTGATCGTGAACGACGGCGCGAGTCCGACGAGATCGGCGTAATCGCGCAGAAGCCGCGCGCCGACGCTGTGGAACGTGCCCGACCACGTGAGACCCTGCGCGATGGCGCTTCGCTTGCCGAGCGCGTTCGTCGCGATGCGCGACACGCGCCGCGTCATTTCGAGCGCCGCGCGGCGCGAAAACGTGAGCAGCAGGATGCGATGCGGATCGGCGCCCTTCACCAGCAGATGCGCGACGCGATGCGCGAGCGTATTCGTCTTGCCCGAGCCCGCGCCCGCGATGACGAGCAGCGGCCCGCCCGCGCGTCCCGGTTCGTCGACTCCGAATTCGACGGCTTGACGCTGCGCCTCATTGAGCTTCGCGAGGTAGTCGGCGACTTGCTTAGCGGCAGATTCAGCGGTGGATTCAGCGGTGTCGGGGAGCGTGAGCACGTGGCGGAAAGGCGGCGGGAAATGAGTGACGCACACTGTATATCCATACAACCCGCGCGCGCAAGTCTTTGGCGTGGCTAAGGTTTTGGCCCCAAAAGCAACGAGCCCGGTTCGCGAGGAACCGGGCTCGGATTGCCGCAAAAGACGGCGTTAGTCTGCCTTCTTCGCGTTCTTCACTTTCGCGTCGGCGGCGGCTTCGTTGGCGTCGGACTGCGCTTCGGTCTTTTTCTTGTCGGCCTTGGCTTGCGCGACAGCGCCCTTTTTGTCGGCCTTGCTCTGTTCCTTCGCGGCCTTCTGATCAGCGGCGCTCGGGGCGTCGGACGTCGTCTGTGCGAACGATGCCACGCTCGCGCTAGCGAACGTTCCAGCGATCAGCGCGGCCAGCAATGCATTGGTTTTTCGATTCATGGTCTTCTCCCTTTTTCGATGCCGCGAGCGCCGTGAAACGCGGCCTCGCGGCGATTCAGGCTCAGTGTTGCAGGCCGGTGTCCTTCGGCGCGGTCGGCGCGGTCGCGTTCAATTCGGCCTTGGCGGCATCCTTGTCGGCCTTGCGGTTGATCTTCGCGTTCTGCACCTCTTCCTTGTATTGCGCCTTGGCCTGCTGGTTCTCCGCCTTCAGTTCGGACTTCGACGCCTTCTTCGACGCGCGATATTCGGCATTCGCCTGCGCGTTCGCGTTACGACGCTGGACGAGCGGATCGGTCGGCGCGGGCGCGACGAGATTCTGCTGCGGCGGTGTCATCGGTTGCGTGGTCTGGGCCTGCATTGCTTGCGGTTGAACCGGCGCGGGCTGCGTCGCGGTTTGCGCGTAGGCGCCCGAGGCAGCGAACGTGGCGATGGCTGTGCCGATCAAAAGGATTCGTGTGCGAGTCATGAGCTAGTCCTCTCTTTAGTTGGCGTCGGCGGCGCTCCGAGACAATGAAACGAGCGATCCGCGCGACTTTTGTCGATTCGAAAGATGACCGAAGCTGCATCGATCAAACGGTCGGACCGGCGACTAATCGGGCGAGTTCTCGAAAACCAGTCACTGTTACCGACGGTTTCATCTGGCTACAATTGCCAACCACTTCCCTTGCGTTCCGATTACCGGTCCCGCAATGGCCATACGCACGGCGCATGCCCGGGCGTGGTTTATCATTGAGTCTTTCTTCCGCGTTTCGCGCGTCGCCCCGCCTCATGCCGCCACTCCAATTCACGCTCACGGGCGACTTCATCGAACTCCACAATCTGCTCAAGCTGATGGGTCTCGCGGACAGCGGCGGCTCGGCGAAGGCGCGCGTCGCAATGGGCGATGTCTCCGTCGACGGTCGTGTGGAGATGCGCAAAACCTGCAAAATCCGCGCGGGTCAGAAAGTGAAACTCGACGGCCAGACGATCCACGTGCGCGCGCCGGAGTAGCCGCGCCACGACTTGGCGCACGGCCTTGCGCGCACACGCCGCGCGATTGCCAAAATCCGGCAATAAGCGAACGCGTCATCGACACGCCGCGCGCGAGGCAATAAGCTAGTTGTCTTTCGTTCGTGTTTCAGCGCCGGGTTTGTAGCGTCGGTTTTCCGCCAGCGCACGTGGCGCACTGCGCTCCGCTTGTGCCCCCTCGCATTCCAGTCCGCGACGCTCAGTGCACTGACTGACGTGCCGCTTTTGTTTCGATCCGACCCGTTATGCAACCGCAAGTCACGCGCGCCGCGCGCGCGCATCAAGGACCGCCGAGCCTCTCGCGCCACGCCGTCGATACGGCGCGCCTCGCCGCGCCGCTTGCCATCGCGCAGCTCTCGCAGATGGCGATGGGCGTCACCGACACCATCCTGCTCGGCTCGCTCGGCCCCGATGCGCTTGCTGCGGGCGGCCTCGGCGCGAACCTCTTTTTCGTCGTCGTGACGCTGTTGCAGGGCGTGCTGACGTCCGTCTCCGTGTCGGTCGCGCACGCGCGCGGCGCGAATGCCGATCACCGCGTGCCGGGCATCTACTGGACCGGGCTGCTGCTCTCCGTGCTGCTCGCCGTGCCCGCGTTCGCGCTGCTGAGCTACGCCGAACCGATTCTGCTTGCGTTCAACGAACCCGCGACGCTCGCGAGGAACGTCGGCGAATACTGCGCGGTGCTGCGCTGGGGGACGCCGGCCAGCCTCATCGGGGCCGGAATGATGCGCGCGTTTTTGCCCGCGATCGGCGCGGCGCGCAGGCTCTTGTGGATCTCGATCGGCGGCGTGTTCGTCAATGGCTTTCTAAACTACGGTCTGATTCACGGTGCTTACGGCCTGCCGCGCGAAGGCTTCCTCGGCTCGGCCGTGGCGACCACGATCACCGTCTGGGGCATTGCTATCGCGCTCGTCGCAGTGTTGCATCTGCGGCCGCGCTACCGGCATTTCGTCGTGCGCGCGCGCCCACGCCTGCCGCTGATGGGCGAGCTTTTCAGCATCGGCTGGCCGGTCGCGATCACCTACGGCGTCGAATCGACGCTCTTTCTCGCCACCGGCATGATGGTCGGCCTGCTGGGCGAAGCGCCGCTCGCCGCGCATCAGATCGCGCTCAACGTCGCGTCGGTCGCGTTCATGGTGCCGCTCGCGATCGGTCAGGCAGCCAATGTGCGCGTCGGCTACTGGGTCGGCGCGGGCGTGCCCGAAGCGGCGCGGCATGCGGGGTTCGTCGCGGTGGCGCTGGGCGTCGGCTTCATGATGTGCTCCGGGCTCGTGCTGCTCACCGTGCCGCGCGTGATCGTCGGCCTGTATCTGCATCTCGACGATCCCGCCAACGCGCATACCGTCGCGCTCGCGGCGTCGCTGCTCGGCGTCGCGGCGGTGTTCCAGATCGTCGACGGCATGCAGACGGTCGGCTCCGGCTGCCTGCGCGGCCTGAAAGACACGCGCATTCCGATGCTCGCCGCCGCCTTCGGCTACTGGGGCGTCGGCTTTCCGACCGGCTACGTGCTCGCGTTTCACTTCGAACTCGGCGCAAAGGGCCTGTGGTGGGGACTCGCCGCCGGGCTCGCGAGCGTCGCCGTGCTGATGACGCTGCGGTTTCATCGCATCAGCCGGCGCTTCATCGAGACCGGCATCGCGCCGAAACCGGAAGACGCCGACGCCGCCAGCGCCGCGCCGCACGGCCACGTCTGATAAGCACCCGAGTCGCGCGCCGATTTGCATAGCACCAATGCTTGGTTGGTCGGCGTGGGACGCATTGCTAGGATGAACCCGTCTCCTCCTTGAGACATCTGTGACAGGGGTTGCAAGCCCGCTCTAACCAGCGGGCTTTTTTTCGTCTGTATCCCATCGCGCAGTTCGACATTCGGTCCTTTTCCGATTTCCCATAGAATCATTTCGAAATTCGGCCCGAGAACGCTCCTTGCTTCCTTGTGCCGCAAACACGAAAACGTCGAAACGCGCCAAGTCGCGACGACCATAACGAGGAATCGAAGTGTCGGAAAACCGGGGATGGTGGGAAGTTGCGCAGTGTGACGGAAATCACGAGGACGCGGACCAGCGCGTCACGCCGAAACGAAGACTCAGCGCTGCCGCGCGCAAGCTAGCCGTCGTCCTGACGATGACGACGCTCGTCGCCGGTTGCGCGACGCGTCCGCCCGCGACGGCGTTCGACCGGCCGGTGAGCCGCGCGCTGTCAGCGGCCGAGGCGACGCCGCTCGCGGCCGCCCTCGCGCCGCTCGAAAAGCAGCATCCGGATGAATCGGCCGTGCGTCTCTTGCCAACCGGCACCGACGCGCTGCAGGCCCGCATCGCGCTCGCACGCGCGGCGACGAAGACGCTCGACATGCAGTACTACATCGCCAACGAAGACAACACGGGCAAGCTTCTGCTCGGCTCGGCGCTGTACGCGGCGGATCGCGGCGTGCGCGTGCGCATGCTGGTCGACGATCTGAACTTCAAGGACATCGACCGGATCATGGCGGCGCTCAACTCGCACGACAAGATCGAGATTCGCGTCTTCAACCCGTTCGGCAGCGCGCAACGCAGCTTCTCCGAGCGCACGCAGAATTTATTCACGAATCTCGACCACTTCACGCGCCGCATGCACAACAAGGCGATGATCGCGGACAACCAGATCGCGATCGTCGGCGGGCGCAATCTCGGCGACGAGTACTTCAGCGCGAGTCCGACCTTGCAGTTCCGCGATCTCGACGTCTTCGCCGCCGGCCCGGTGACGCAGAAAATTTCCGCGAGCTTCGACGACTACTGGAACAGCTCGCTCGCCTATCCGCTGCGCGCGCTGAACAAGCAGAAGTTCGATTCCGCGGAACTCGACAAAACCCGCGACGACCTGCGCGCGCACTGGCGCCAGCAAGCCGAACCGCTGAACGCGAAACCGCTCAACGCGACACCGCTCGCGCAGCAGATTTCGCGCGAGGAAATGGGCCTCGTGTGGGCGCCGACCGAGTTTTGGGTCGATTCGCCGTCGAAGATCGAGCATCCGAGCGACGACTACAAAAGTCCGCCGATGGAGCGTCTCGTCGATCTTCTGAAAGACGCGCAGAGCGAATTCCTGATCCTGTCGCCCTATTTCGTGCCGCACGACGTGGGCGTGAAGGCGCTCGCCGATGTGACCAAGCGTCACGTGCGCGTCGCGGTGCTGACGAATTCGCTCGCCGCGACCGATGCCGTCGCCGTGCAGGCGGGCTACGGGCCATATCGTATTCCGATGCTGCAAAACGGCGTCGAGCTGTACGAATTCAAGCCGATTCAGGCCGAAGGCGAAAGCAGTCCGCGCGCGGGTCTGTTCGGCTCGAAGTCGCGCGCGAGCCTGCATGCGAAGGCCTATGTGATCGATCGGAGTATCCTCGTGATCGGCTCCATGAATCTCGATCCGCGTTCGGCGAAGTTGAACACCGAGCTTGCGCTCGTGATTCACAGCAAGCCGATCGCGGAAGAAACCGCCAGATTGTTCGCGAACGGCATCTCGCCGAAGGTGAGCTGGCAGGTGCAATTGGCGAGCGCGGCGGTGACAGAGGAGCTTCGGCGCACGGGCGCGCCGCAGTCGGGCCTCGTCTGGATCGGCGAGGCGAACGGCAGTCTCGTCACCTACAATTTCGATCCCGAAGCAGGTTTTTATCGCAACGCGATGACGGGCCTCTTCATGTTGCTGCCCGTCGACTCGCAGCTTTGATTCAACTCGTAAGGAATTTCACGCCATGTCAAACAACGCGAAGGGCGACGTACGGATGGAGAAGGACACGTTCGGCGAGATCGCCGTGCCGAACGACAAACTCTGGGGCGCGCAGACGCAGCGCTCGCTGCAAAACTTCAAGATTTCCACGGAAAAGCAGTCGCCCGAGCTGATCACGGCGCTCGCGATCGTGAAGCACGCGGCCGCCGAAGTGAACGAAGGGCTGAAGGTGCTCGATTCGAACAAGGCGCGCGCGATCGTTCAGGCGGCCGAGGAAATCATCGACGGCAAGCATCCCGATGAATTTCCGCTTGCCGTGTGGCAAACCGGCTCGGGCACGCAGACCAACATGAACCTCAACGAGGTGATCGCCAATCGCGCGAGCGAGATCATGGGCGGCGTGCGCGGCGAGGAGCGCCTCGTGCATCCGAACGACGACGTGAATCGCGGCCAGTCGTCGAACGACGTGTTTCCTACCGCGATGCACGTCGCCGCGGCGGTGGCGATCAAGAAGCATCTGATTCCGTCGCTCAAGACGCTGCGCGATACGCTCGACGCAAAAGCCAAGGCGTTCGACACAATCGTGAAGATCGGCCGCACGCATCTGCAGGACGCGACGCCGCTCACGCTCGGGCAGGAGTTCTCGGGCTACGTCGCGCAGCTCGATCACGGCATGAAGCACGTCGAGGCGGCGCTGCCGCATCTGTATCAGCTCGCGCAGGGCGGCACGGCGGTCGGCACGGGACTGAACGCGCATCCGCAATTCGCGACCAAGGTCGCGCAGGCAATCGGCAAGCTCACCGGCCTGCCCTTCGAAACCGCGCCGAACAAGTTCGAGGTAATGGCCGCCGCCGATGCGCTCGTCGCCGCGCACGGCGCGTTGAAGACGGTCGCGGCGAGCATGATGAAGATCGCCAACGACATCCGCTGGCTCGCGAGCGGACCGCGCTGCGGACTCGGCGAACTGTCGATTCCGGAGAACGAGCCGGGCAGCTCGATCATGCCGGGCAAGGTCAATCCGACGCAATCCGAAGCCGTGACCATGCTCTGCTGCCAGGTGTTCGGCAACGACGTCGCGGTGAATTTCGGCGGCGCGAGCGGCAACTTCGAACTGAACGTCTTCCGGCCGATGATCGCGCACAACGTGCTGCAATCGATCCGCCTGCTCGCGGACGGCGCGCAAAGCTTCAACGACAACTGCGCGGTGGGTATCGAGCCGAACTTGAAGCGCATCGACAGTCTGCTCAACGAATCGCTGATGCTCGTGACGGCGCTGAATCCGCACATCGGCTATGACAAAGCCGCGCAGATCGCGAAGAAAGCGCACAAGGACGGCTCCACGCTCAAGGCCGCTGCGCTCGCGCTCGGTTATGTGACCGGCGAGCAGTTCGACGAATGGGTCAAGCCGGGCGATATGGTGGGGAAAAGGTAAGCGCGTTCAAATTTGAAGACGCGGCGGGATCAGACCTTTCCCGCCGCGACCTCTTCCGGCTTCAGCTCGACGATCGCATCGAGCGCGTCCTTCACGTCGATCGCGTATTTCGCGAGACGCTTCTCCTCTTCCGATTCCGGCACGAAGGCGGGCACGGGCGTCGGCTGCCCTTTTTCGTCGACGGCGACGAAAACCATCAGGCAATCGGTCGTCTGCTCAAGCTCGCCGACTTTCGGATCGCCCGCATGCACGGAAATGTGGATGTGCATGCTGGTGCGCCCCGTCGTCACGACGCGCGCACGTAACTCGACCAGATTGCCGACGAGAATCGGCCGCCGGAAGCGGATATTGCCCACGCTCACCGTGACCGCGTAGCGCCCGGACCACATCGCGGCGCAGGCGTAGGCGGTTTCGTCGATCCATTTCATCAGCGCGCCGCCATGCACCTTGCCGCCGAAATTCACCGAAGTCGGCTCGGCGAGAAAGCGGAAGGTGGTTTCAGCGCGGCTTTTCGGGACCGCGGGAATCGGAGATGAGGTCGGCGTATTCATGGGAAACCCGTCTCAGGCTGCGAATAAATGCCGATTATAGGATCGGCAATATTCAATCGTGAACGGTAATGCCCTGATCGATCGTGCCGTACATCGTCATGCTGCCGCCGCCGCCCGCCGATGACGACGGCGCGCCCGCACAGCCCGCGCAGAGCATGAGAACGCCCATCGCGCTCGCGAGAATGAATCTGGACATGGAAATCTCCCCTGCTGCTTCGAAATGCCAGCGGTCATTCTAGCGCCGCGCTTCGCGCATCGACATTTCGGCGCGCGGTGAAACGTCGGTTGCCCGGTCGCGCTAGAGTGGGCGCATCGAATACTTCGCCCGATACGGACATCGCCATGAACCCCGCTTTCGACAACGCCGAGTCCCGCGCGCGGCATTTTCCCGGACTGTCGCGCATCGGCGCGCTGATCGCCGATCCGGGCCGCGCCGCCATGCTCTGGTCGCTGATGGACGGCACCGCGCGTCCCGCCGGCGAACTGACGATGATCGCGGGGCTGTCGCCGTCGGCGGCGAGCGGGCATCTCGCGCGGCTGACCGAAGGCGGACTGCTCGCGCTCGAAGTGAGCGGGCGGCATCGTTACTACCGGATCGCGACGCCGGATATCGCCGCCGCCATCGAAGCGCTCGCCAATCTCGCGCGGGCGAGCGCGCCGCAGCGCACGCCGGAACGCCCGCCGTGCGCCGTGCCCGTGGAGATGCGTTTCGCGCGCACCTGCTACGACCATCTCGCGGGCGAACTCGCCGTGCAGCTCTTCGACCGGATGCTCGCGCGCAACTGGCTCGCCGCCGATCGTCGCGAACAGGCGCACGGCCCCGCCGCGCTCGACGCGACTCAAGAAGGCGCGCAAGCCTTCGCCGAACTCGGCATCGATCTGAAGGCGCAGCGCGCGCGGCGGCGACGGTTCGCGTGCACGTGCATCGACTGGAGCGAGCGACGGCCGCATCTGGGCGGCGCGCTCGGCGCGGCCTTTCTCGAAGCGTGCGAGTCGCGCGGCTGGATCGAGCACACGGCGAAACGCCGCATATTGCGCGTGACGCCGTCGGGACATCGGCACTTCGAAGACTTCCTCTCCGCGCGATAAAGCTTTGTTACGCGCACCTGCGCGCCGTTACAAACGGCATCGTACGGATACAGGCGCGGGCGATACATTGATCCGGTAGGCCGCGCGAACCCCACGCGTCGAACGGGACGAACGCGCGGCCGCCGGAGAACACAATGAAAATCAGGACCATCGCCGCCGCCACCTTGTGCGCGGTGTTATCTACATCGGGGATCGGCGCGTTTGCGCAGTCTCAGTCCACGGTGGCGGTCCAGCCCGGACAGGGCGATCCGCCCGGACGCATCGCGCGGCTGAACTACACGGCGGGCACGGTGACGACCGAACCCGCGGGCGCGTCCGAATGGACCTACGCGCAGATCAATCGTCCGCTCACGACCGGCGATCAGCTCTGGAACGACGAGAACGCGCGCTCCGAACTGCATATCGGCTCGACGGCGGTGCGGCTCGGCTCGTCGACCGCTCTGTCGGTCCTCGCGCTCGACGACGACACCGCGCAACTCAAAGTCCCCCAGGGAACGCTCTCGACGCGCGTGCGCGAACTGCCGCCCGGCACGCGCTACGAGATCGACACGCCCAACACCGCGCTCGCCATCACGACGCCCGGCGACGTGCGCGTGGACGTCGCGCCCGATGGCCGCGCGACGACCGTGACGGTGCGAAGCGGCGGCGTCACCGCGTATGGCGACGGCGGCTCGGTGCAGCTCGCGGGCGGTCAGCAGATGACCTTCGAGGGCACGAATCTGCAGCAGGCATCGGCGAATGCGGCGCCCGCGCCGGACGCGTTCGATCAATGGGCTGCGGGCCGCGACGCATCCGAGGATCGCTCGGTCTCGGCGCGGTACGTATCGCGCGATGTCCCCGGTTATCAGGATCTCGATGCCAATGGCACGTGGCGCAACGATCCATCGTACGGTCCGGTCTGGGTGCCGACCGCCGTTTCCGCCGACTGGGCGCCGTATCGGCAGGGACACTGGGCGTGGCAGAACCCGTGGGGATGGACCTGGATCGACGACGCGCCGTGGGGCTTCGCGCCGTATCACTATGGCCGATGGGCGTCCATCGGATCGCAATGGGCGTGGGTGCCCGGCCCGATGGAGGCAAGCGCGCCGCCCGCGTATTCGCCCGCGCTCGTGGGCTTTGTCGGCGATGGCGATGGCGGCGGCCCCGACTGGAACGTCGCGCTGACGGCCGGCGGCATCGCGGCGGCCGGCATCGCGTGGTTCCCGCTCGGCCCGGGCGAAGCGTGGCGTCCACATCACGATGGCTGGAGTCCGCGCTACTTCGAGCGCGTGAACCGCAATGTCTATGTCGAGCGGTCGGTGCACATCAACAACACGTATGTGAACTATCGCGAGCGCCGCGGGCTGACGGCTGTCCCGGCGAACATGTTCGTGCGTGGTCAGCCGGTCGGACGCCAGCCCTATGCGGTCGATCCGTCGCGCTGGCGCAATCCGCGCTTTTTCGCGGGCGCGCCGGGCATCGCGCCGACGCGCGACAGTTTTGCGCCCGGCACGCGGCGGGCGGATTATCGGCCGCCGCAGGGCCGATTCGGCCGTCCGGTGGTCGCGACGCGCGCGCCGGTCGCGCCGCCGGGTTTCCATGACCGGTACGCGCAGCAAGATCGCGATGCGCATGGGTACGGTGCGCGCAACGATCAAGTCCATCTCGTGGCGACGCACGGACCGGCGCGTTCCGTCATTGCCCGCGGTGCGCCGTCCGCGCCTGTCCCCGCACAGCCTGCGCCGCCGCATGGCAATGGCGTTCCGCGTCCGCCTCAAGCTGCGCAACCCGGCGGCGACGATCCGCGCTTTTCGCACGGCGATCCATCGCGCGGGCATGCTGTCGCTGGTGAACCGCGCGCGCCGCAGCAAGCGTTCCGGCCAGGTCCGTCACCGCGACAGGCACAGCCGCCGATGGCGCCGCCGCAGCACGCGAACGACGCGCCGCGTGTCGATCACGGCGCGCCCGGTATGCCCATGCAATCGATGCAGCCGCAGCCCAATCACGCGCCGCACGTCGAGCGCGGTGCGCCCAATCCATCGGCGCAGCCTGCATTCGCCCAACACGTGCCGCCACAGCATCAGCCGCAGCCGGAGGCCTATCGTCAGGCGCGGGTCGAGCAGCAACCGCGTCATGAGATGCCGCAGCCTCGTCCGCAGCCGGAAGCGCAGCGGCCGCCAATCCATCAGGAGCCGCCGCGCCAGCCGATGCATCAGGAAGCGCGTCAGGCGCCGCCGCAGCAGATGCAACGTCAGGAGCCTCATCAGCAGCCGCAACAGGCGCAGCAGCCTCAGCAGCCGCAGCAACAACCGCAGCAGCACGGCGGCGGCAACGAGCATCATCGCGGTTGAGGGCGCAAAAAAAACGCGCGGCCTCGACCGCGCGTTTTCGCAAGCGAACCGACGCAACCCGGCCTACACCGCCATCGGCGCCGTGAGCGCGTCGTGATGCTTGTAGCCTTCGAGCGCGAAATCCTTCGGCTCGATCTTCTCCAGCCACTGCGGCTCGTAGCGCTTCGTCACCGCGTAATCCGGCACGCGATCCGAGATGATCAACTGCGGCGACGGCAGCGGCTCGCGCTTCAGTTGCTCGTGCAGCATGTCGAGCTGATTTTCGTAGATATGCGCATCGCCGATGAAATACGTGAACCAGCGCGGCTTATAGCCCGTCAACCGGCCGACGAGATGCAGAAGCGCCGCGCCCTCGGTCAGATTGAACGGCGTGCCGAGCCCGACGTCATTGCTGCGAATGTACAGACACAGCGAAATCTCGCGCGTCACCGCGTTCGGGATGAACTGATACAGCAGGTGGCACGCGGGCAGCGCGATTTCGTCGAGCTTCGCCGGGTTCCATGCGTGAAACAGAATGCGCCGGTCGGTCGGGCGCTCGATGATCGTGTCGAGACACTGACGCAACTGATCGATCGCCTTGTACAGCAGAACCTGCTCGCGCCCGTTTTCGACGAAGCTCGTCACGACCTGGAAGCCGCGATTCGTCGCGTCGGCGATCTGATCGCCCGCGCAGGCGTCGACGATCTTGTACGCGGGCCATTTGCGCCATTGCACGCCGTAGACGTCGCCGAGATCGTCCGGGCCTTGCCGGTACGGATTTTCGAGCCACTCCGGATTCTCGTTGGCGTTGGCATCCCAGACCTTGCAGCCGAGCGCGCGGAAGTCCGCCGCGCTCTTCGCCGCACGCAAGAAGCCCACGAGTTCGCCGATCGCCGACTTGAACGCGAGCTTTTTCGTGGTCACGGCCGGAAAGCCTTGCTGCAGGTCGAAACGCAGCATCGCGCCGGGAATGCTGATCGTGCGGATGCCCGTGCGGTTTTCCTGCCAAGTGCCGGTATCGAGAATCGTCTGGACGAGCTCGAGATACTGTTTCATTCGATGTTCCCTGGGATATGCTGCGCGCCCTCGCGAACGGAAGGCGTAAAGACGAGATTTTACCAAGCGATGGATGCGGGCGCTTAGAGCAGCGGCACGAAAAAAGGGCGCCTTATGGCGCCCGTCCGGTGGATGACCGCAGTTTCGCTGTCAGCCGCGCGTGGCATGCTCCGAGGGCGCATCGACCTCGATGTGACGCATTCCGTGCGCGCTCAACAGCCTATACAGCGTCACGCGCGAAATGCCCAGCTCGTGGGCCGCGTCGCCGAGACGTCCGCGATGACGCAAAAGCGCGAGTTCGATCGCCTGCCGCTCGGCCGCCTCGCGCGCCTGCGCGAGCGACACCGGCGCGACTTCGACGTATTCGCCGAGTTCGAGATCGCGCGCCGTGATCTGACGCCCTTCCGACATCACGATCGCGCGCCGCACGCGATTGATGAGCTCGCGCACGTTGCCCGGCCAGCCGTAGTTGTGGATCGCGGCAATGGCATCCGGCGAGAAGCCGCGCAGCCGCCGGCTCGCGTCCTTCTTGAAGCGGTCGAGCATGTGTTTCGCGAGCAATTCGATGTCCTTGCCGCGCGCGCGCAGCGGAGGTTCGTCGATCTGCAGTACGCACAGCCGATGGTACAAGTCCGCGCGGAACCGCCCTTCGATCATCGCGGTCTGCATGTCGACGTGCGTCGCGGAGATGATGCGCACGTCCACCGGCGTCGAGCCGTGTCCGCCGAGACGTTCCACCTTGCGCTCCTGCAGGAACCGCAACAGGCTTGCCTGGCTTTCGAGCGGCAAATCGCCGATTTCATCGAGGAATAACGTGCCGCCGTTAGCCGCTTCGACGCGGCCGATCTTGCGCTGGTTCGCGCCGGTAAAAGCGCCGCGTTCGTAGCCGAAGAGCTCCGATTGCAGAAGATGCGCGGGAATCGCGCCGCAGTTGATCGCGACGAACGGCTGATCGCGGCGTGCGGAGCGTTCGTGAATGGCGACGGCCGTCAGTTCCTTGCCGGTGCCCGATTCGCCCGAGATGAACACGGGCGCATCGGTCATCGCGACCTTGCGGATCGAGCGGAACAGCGCGAGCATCGCGTCGCACGACCCGACCATCTCGCCCTCGGCGCGGCCTTCGCTGCGCGCGTCGTTCGATGCGGCGTCATGCAGCGAAACCATGCCATACGCATGACCGACGGAATCGACGATACGGTCGTTCGACGTCGGCAGCGTCACGTAATCGAAGCAATAGTCGCGAATCAGACGCCGCACGGCAGCGTCTTCCAATTGTCCGGCAACGGTGGCCGCGACCCAGCCCACGTTGGTCATCGTGAGCGACGATTCAAATGCCGCCAGTTCATGCGATTCGAAATGACTCGACAGATCCAGCAGCCCGCCGGTCGCCAGATCGCTGCGCAAAGCCTTGCGCGTGTCGCGCGCGTTCGCGACGATTTCGATATGCCAGCCGCGCTCCTCGAATCGCGCGCACAGCGCCTCGCTTGGTTCGCGAGTCACATAGATGAGTTGCCGCCGAGCGACGTCCATTATTCAGATCCTTTGTTCAACATTCGTTGAAAAGGTCACGTAGTTCAAGGCTCGCGCTACATCGCAGACTTCGCTGCCCTCGCACGTTTCTCGCAAACGCCTTAAGAGGGAATTGCCACTCGATATGCCGCCCCCCGGGACACGGCGCGAAACACCACGCACCCTTCCACGAAACCCTTTATGCCTGATTCTGTGCTGTTTTTGAGAGACTACTATAACCCAGCAGCCCCGGAAACAAATATCGCGAGAGGCACCGGATTAGCCACAAAACCTTGACAGGACGGGCTTGTCAAGAATTTCTCACACGATTATTAAAAACTTTGCGCACAATTTAATAAGACAAAATCTTATACCGATTTCACGGGAACTTCATGTTTTTCTGCCTTCATGTTTCAGCAGTGAAACGTTTTCACCTGAATTCCCCCAGTGGACTTTCTCCCGATTTTCTCGATTCGTTGCGCAGCAATGGTCTGCGGGCGATGGCACGCAATTCGCTCGATTTGTATCGCGCCGGAAGGTAAGAAATACCATTGCTGAACGAGCGTTCAAATTTTTCCTGCAATCAACTCCCGCTTATTCGTTTATACCGGTCGAACGATTACTTTATTTCCGGATATTTCCGTCGCGGGAATAATTACCTTGGTTATGTCGTCACGATGGCACGCGATAGTTCTTTAAGGCGCGGTGAAACACCCGGCGCGCAACAAAACGGCGAGGAGGCGGACGAACTGTCCGCGACGCGCCTGCCCGACAATCGCCCGATTGGTTCGAGCGTCAGCGTCACGCTATGGGACGAAATCCCGCCCGCGCCGTCGCACACGACGCGGCCGCTCGCCGACGAATCGCCGGAAGCGTGAACCCGCGCGGCGCGTCGAGCGCCGGCCGCGTCGGTTAGAATCGTGACCCCGGCCGCGCGGTCCGCGCGCGCCAGTTCGCCCGACCTCTACTCTCATGACGACGCTGACCCTGATCGTCGCCCGCGCGCGCAATGGCGTGATCGGACGCGATAACCAACTGCCCTGGCGCCTGTCCGAAGACCTCGCCTTCTTCAAGCGCACGACGATGGGCGCCCCCATCATCATGGGCCGCAAGACACACGAATCCATCGGCCGGCCGCTGCCGGGGCGACGCAATATCGTCGTGTCACGCGACGGCACGCGCCGCTACGAGGGCTGCGACGTGGTGACGAGCCTCGAAGCGGCGCTCGCGCTGGAACCGGCGAAGGAAGCGTTTCTGATCGGCGGCGCGCAGTTGTATCAGGACGCCATCGGGCGTGCGGACAAGATGATCATCACGGAGATCGACGCCGATTTCGACGGCGACACACGCTTTCCCGCCGCCGATCCGGAGTTGTGGCGCGAAGTGTCGCGCGAAACGCATCGCGCGGCCGCGCCGAACGATTTCGCATTTGCGTTCGTGACCTACGAGCGCATTGCGCCTTCGGAATGAAAAAAGGCTCCGGATGCGCTCCGGAGCCTTCGTTTTATCGACGGACGCGCCTTACTGGCCCGCGACCGTCATCCGCTCGATCAGCACCGAGCCGATTTCCTTTGTGCCGCGCACGACGGTATCCGCGCCGATCGCCTCGACGTGACGGAACATTTCCTGCAGCGTGCTCGCCACCGTGATTTCCTCCACGGCGTGCACGATCTTGCCGTTCTCCACCCAGAAACCCGACGCGCCGCGCGAATAGTCGCCCGTCACGTAGTTCACGCCCTGCCCCATCAGTTCGGTGAGCAAGAGGCCGGTATCGAGCTTCTTGAGCATCGCCTCGAAGTCGTCTTCGGGCTTCGTGTCCGTGCTCGTCATCGTCAGATTGTGCGAACCGCCTGCGTTGCCGGTCGTCTGCATGCCGAGCTTGCGCGCCGAGTACGTCGACAGGAAATAGCCCTGCACGATGCCATCCTCGACCACGCTGCGCCGCTGCGTGCGCACGCCTTCCTCGTCGAACGGCGCGCTGCCCATGCCGCCCTTAACGTGCGGGTCCTCGACGATCTGGATATGCGGCGCGAACACCGGCTTGCCCAGGCTGTCGACGAGAAACGTGGTCTTGCGATACAGCGCGCCGCCGCTCACCGCCTGCACGAACGCGCCGAGAATGCCCGCGGCGAGCGGCGCCTCGAACAGCACGCGGCATTTGCGCGTGTCGAGGCTCTTCGCGTTGAGTCGCGCGAGCGCCCGCTCGGCGGCGTAGCGGCCAACCGCTTCGGGCGCGGCGAGCGCGGACGCATCGCGCTTGGACGTGTACCAGTCGTCGCGCTGCATGTCGCGGCCAGCGGCGGCGATCGGCGCGCACGCGATGTAGTGACGCGAGTACGGATAGCCCGCCATGAAGCCACGCGAGGTCGCGAGCACGAACTGCGAATGCTGCGCGGACACGCTCGCGCCTTCCGAATTGGTCACGCGCTTGTCGACAGCGAAAGCGGCGCTTTCGGCGCGACGCGCGATCTCGGCGGCTTCTTCGGCGTCGATATCCCACGGATGATAAAGATCGAGGTCCTGCGGCGCGTTCTCCAGCAATTCGGCTTCGGCGAGGCCCGCCGCGCTGTCTTCCGCCGTGAATCGCGCAATGTTGTACGCGGCCGCGACCGTGTCGCGCAGCGCGTCGCGCGTGAAGTCCGCGGTGCTCGCGTTGCCGCGCTTCTTGCCGATGAACACGGTCACGCCGACCATCTTGTCGCGATTGTGCTCGATGGTCTCCACATCGCCGCGCCGCACGCTCACCGACAGACCTTCGCCTTCTGAAATCTCGGTCGCGGCATCGCTCGCGCCGAGTTCCTTCGCATAGCGCAGGATGTCGGAGGCGATCTCCTTCAGTTCGTCCTGCGTATGCGGGAAGTAGCGTTGCTTGACGTCCATGTCTGCTGCCATTTTTCGGTTGCCTTTGGAAGTCGGGCGTGTCGCGCCCGCGCATGTCGTGATTGCTTCGGGATTCCCGGCCGATGCGCTCGTCAACCAGCGTCGGGCAGCGGGACCGGCGTATCACGCGATCATAGCAAGGACCGCGTGCATTCACCCGCCAAGCTTTGTCGCAGCGTCGGCGCGTGGTTCGAGCGCCAAGGCTCGGACGCATTCGGGCCGCGAGCTACAATGTCGGGATGAACCGAAAAACCCGCATTCAACCGATCGAATCCGGCCGCGACGACGAGCGCGAGCCCGACGAAAACGGCTACGACCGTCCGAGCAAATCTCAGCTGAAGCGCGAAATGCACGAGCTGCAGGAGCTGGGCCAGGCGCTTATCGCGCTGCCCAAAGACGCGCTCAAACGCATGCCGATGCCCGAGCATCTCGACGACGCCGTGCGCGAGGCGCGCCGCATCACCGACCACGAAGGCAAGCGCCGTCAGGTGCAGTACGTCGGCAAGGTAATGCGCTCGCTGCACGAAGAAGAAATCGCGGCGCTGCGCACGGCGCTCGACACGTATCGCGGCGTCAACAAGGGCGAGACCGCGCGCCTGCACTGGATCGAGCGCACGCGCGAACAACTGCTCGCCGATGACGCCGCCCTCACCGAATTCATCCGCACTCATCCGGGCGCCGATCCGCAGGAAGGCCGCACGCTGATCCGCAATACGCGCAAGGAGCGCGAGCAGCAGAAGCCGCCGCGCTATTACCGCGAACTCTTCCAGTGGATCAAGAACGCGGCGGGCGCTGAAAACGACGATATCGAAGAAGACGAGGACGATCGCGATGACGACGCGTGACGAGCTGATAGTCGGACTGGTGTCGATCAGCGATCGCGCGTCGCAAGGCGTCTACGAGGACAAGGGTTTGCCGTCGCTCATGGACTGGCTCGGCGAGGCGCTCACGACGCCGTTTCGGGCCGAAACGCGGCTGATTCAGGACGACGCCGCGACCATTTCCGCGACGCTCGTCGAACTCGTCGATACCCACGGCTGCGATCTCGTGCTGACGACGGGCGGCACCGGCCCGTCGCGCCGCGACGTGACGCCCGAGGCGACGCTCGCCGTCGCCACGAAGCCGATGCCCGGCTTCGGCGAGCAAATGCGCCAGATCAGCCTGAATTTCGTGCCGACGGCCATTCTCTCGCGGCAGGTCGCGGCAATTCGCGAAACCGCCGATCACGCCGCGCTGATCATTAATCTTCCCGGCCAGCCGAAGTCGATCCGCGAAACGCTCGAAGGTTTGAAGGACGCGGACGGCAAGACGAAAGTGCCGGGCATTTTCGCGGCCGTGCCGTATTGCATCGATCTGATCGCCGGGCCGTATATCGAAACGCGGCCCGAAGTGGTCGCCGCGTTCCGTCCGAAAAGCGCGCTGCGCCCGTCGAAGAATTAAGACGCGGCGGCGGGCGCCGACGGAATCAGGAAATGCTCGCGATAGTACTTGAGCTCGTCGATGGACTCGTGAATGTCGGCGAGCGCCGTGTGCATCGCGCGTTTGTGGAAGCCCTTGTAAATCGCCGGCTGCCAGCGGCGGCACAGTTCCTTCAGCGTGCTGACGTCGAGATTGCGGTAGTGGAAGAACGTTTCCAGCTCGGGCATCCAGCGCGCCATGAAGCGGCGGTCCTGGCAGATGGAATTGCCGCACATCGGCGACTTGCCGGGCGGCACGTACTGGCCGAGAAAATCGCGAATCTGACGCGTGGCTTCGGCTTCGTCGACGGTGGACGCCTTCACGCGCTCGATCAGCCCCGAGCGCCCGTGCGTGTTGCGATTCCACTCGTCCATGCGGCCGAGCGCTTCGTCCGTCTGATGAATCGCGAACACCGGGCCTTCGATCATTTTGTCGAGCGTCGAATTCGTGACGACCACCGCGATCTCGATAATGCGATCGTTGTCCGGATCGAGGCCGGTCATCTCCATGTCGAGCCACACGAGGTTCATGTCGCTGCGCACGAGCGCGTTTTCGTCTGCTTCGGACGTGGCGGAGATGTCGGTCATGAAAAGCGGCCTGAGAGTTGGGTAAAGCCAATGCGCGCCGGCACGGCCTAGAACCTATAATTCTCGCATAGTTCAATCGGAATCCCGGATGACCAACTTCACCCAAGCCTTCTCGACGATATTCGTCGTCGCCCTGGTCGCCATGGTTTCGACCAAGCTGTGGCTCGCGTCGCGCCAGATTCGCCATGTCGCCGCGCATCGCAATGGCGTGCCCGCGCAGTTCAGCGGCACGATCCCGCTCACGGCGCATCAGCGCGCCGCGGATTACACCGTCGAGCGCACGCGCCTCACCATGATCGAAGTCGTCACGAGCGCCGTCGTGCTCGTTGCACTGACGCTGCTCGGCGGCGTCCAGGCGCTCGATCTCGCCATTTCAGACTGGCTCGGCCGCGACTATCTCGGGCAGATCGCGCTGGTGGCGTCGGTCGTTGCGATCACGAGCGTCATCGACCTGCCGTTCGATTACATCCGCCATTTCGTGGTCGAAGAAAAGTTCGGCTTCAACCGCATGTCGAAGAAGCTCTTTTTCGTCGACCTCGTGAAGGGCACGGTGCTCGCCATCGTGATCGGCGCGCCGCTCCTCTTGCTCACGCTCTGGCTGATGGACCGCGCGGGCACGTTCTGGTGGCTCTGGACGTGGATGGTGTGGGTCGCTTTCCAGTTGCTCGCGATGACCATCTATCCGACCTTCATCGCTCCGCTCTTCAACAAGTTCGAGCCGCTGAAAGACGAGGCGCTCGTCGCGCGCATCACGAATCTGATGTCGCGCACGGGCTTCGCCGCCAAAGGCCTGTTCGTGATGGACGGCAGCCGCCGGTCGGCGCACGGCAACGCGTATTTCACCGGCTTCGGCGCGGCGAAGCGCATCGTGTTCTTCGACACGTTGCTCGCGCGTCTTTCGGGCAACGAGATCGAAGCGGTGCTCGCGCATGAGCTCGGTCACTTCAAGCGCCGCCACGTGCTGAAGCTCATGATCGTCATGTTCGGCATCAGCCTCGCGATGCTCGCGCTGCTCGGCTGGCTCATCCAGACGACGTGGTTCTATGAAGGCCTCGGCGTGCGGCCGTCGCTCGTCGGCAGCAATAACGGGCTTGCGCTGGTGCTGTTCATGCTCGTGCTGCCGGTGTTCATGTTCTTCATCACGCCGCTTGGCAGCCTGACTTCGCGAAAGAACGAGTTCGAAGCCGACGCCTTCGCCGCCAGTCAGACCGATCCGAAGGATCTCGTGAACGCGCTTGTCAAGCTGTACGAGGACAACGCGTCGACGCTCACGCCCGATCCGATTTACACCGCGTTCTATTACTCGCATCCGCCCGCCTCGCAGCGCATCGACCGCTTGATGCAACACGCCGCATGACGCGCGAGTTCAAGCGTCCGAGCGTGGGCGCGCGCTTCGAAGGCACGGTAATCGCGGCGCACGGACGCCACTATCTCGTCACGCCCGAAGACGGCGGCGCAATGCTTCAGTGCTTCCCGCGCGGCAAGAAGAGCGAACTGGCCGTCGGCGATCGCGTGGTCTACGAGCAGTCGTCGGCGGATCAAGGCGTGATCGTCGAGATCGGCGAGCGGCGCAACCTGCTCTATCGCTCGGATCAATTCAAGTCGAAGCTGTTCGCGGCGAATCTCGATCAACTGCTGATCGTGCTCGGGACCGAGCCGCACTTCAGCGAAGACCTGCTCGGCCGCGCGTTGATTTCGGCTGAGGCGCACGGGCTGGAATCGCTGATCGTGCTCAACAAGATCGACGTCGAAAGCGCGCTTGCGCCCGCGCGCGCGCGTCTCGCGCCGTATCGCGAACTCGGCTACACGGTGATCGAGCTTTCAGCGAAGATGGCGCCCGGCGAGGTTCATCCGCAACTCGACGCGCGCCTCAAAGACCGCGCGACGATCCTGCTCGGCCAGTCGGGCATGGGCAAATCGACGCTCGTGAACCTGCTCGTTCCCGACGCCGACGCCGCCACGCGCGAGATTTCGTCCGCGCTCAACAGCGGCCGTCACACGACCACGTTCACGCGTCTCTACGACTTGCCCGGCGGCGGCGCGCTGATCGACTCGCCGGGTTTTCAGGAGTTCGGCCTGCATCATCTGTCGGAAGGCCAGCTCGAACGCGCCTTCGCGGATTTCCGGCCTTATCTCGGACACTGCCGCTTCTACAACTGCCATCATCTGCACGAGCCGGGCTGCGCGGTGCTCGAAGCCGTCGACGCCGGCAAGATCCGTCCCGCGCGCCACGCGCTCTATGTGCAACTCGTCCACGAAGCCAGCCAGATCGTTCGATGAAGCGGCTCACGCGCGCCCCCAATCTCATCACGGCGCAGCATTGGGTGAACGTGCTGGCGGCCGCGGGCGTGCCGTGCCAGCTGCACAACCGATATCTGAATGGCGCGATGGGCGAGATTCCGGCGGATCAGTGCGCGCCGGAAATATGGATCGTCGACGATCGCGACGAAGCGTTGGCCTTGCGCCTTCTGGAGCGCGCGAGAAAAGGGCCGGACGCGAACGCCCGGCCCTGGAAATGCATGCATTGCGGTGAATGGCTGGAGCCGCAGTTCACCGTCTGCTGGAATTGCCAGACGGCGCGCGATCCTCTCGACGACTGATTACGCGAGCCACACGGCGATCGTCAGCATCAGCAGCAGCAACATCCACAGAATCACCGCGCGCCATACGAGGCCGACGGCCGATTGCAGCGTGCGCGGCGTGCAGTCGTCGCCGACCGGCAGCGGGCTCGCTTCACCAACCGCAAGCGCTTCGACCGAAAGCGGCTCGGCGAGCGGCCCCGCGAGACGCGCGCCCAGCGCGCCGCTGCCCGCTGCCAGCAACACGCCTTCGTTCGCGTCCGGCCATTGGCGCGCGTGATTGCGCCACGCGTAGATCGCATCCTCGAAATTGCCGACGATCGCGAAGCCGAGCGCCGTAAGACGCGCGGGCACCCAATCGATGAAAAAGAACGCGCGCTGGGCGAACGACGAGAATTCCGCGGTGCGCTCGGGATTCGGCTTCGACCACGCGCGCGCCAGGTATTCCGCGATGCGATAGAGCACCGCACCCGCCGGGCCTATTGGAATCAGAAACCAGAAGAACACGCCGAACACATGCCGATGCGACGCCACCACCGCGTGAACCAGCGTGTGCCGCACGATTTCGCTCACAGGCATGTCGACCGTGTCGATGCCGGTCCATTCGGTCAGCACTTCGCGCGCACGCGGCACGTCGTCGTTGTTGAGCGCGAGGTGGATATCGGTGAAATAGTGGCTGAACTGCCGGAAGCCGAGCGTGAAGTACACGATCACCACGTTCCAGAAAAACGCCAGAACGAAGTTGATCCGATACAGCACGTAATAGACGAGGCCCACGAAGAGCGTCCACGGCAAGACGACGACGAGCCACGCGACGATGCCATGCTTTTCCTTGCCGGCATCGAAACCATGCGCGGTGGATTCCGCATGATATTGAAGCAACGCCGAAATCGGATTGTGCGGCGATAACGCGCGCATTTGCTCAATGACGAGAGCCAGCAATACGGAGAAAAAAGTCATGCGAAGCGCCGAAACGGTCGGATTAGTTCGAGTTTCGCGTAACGATAGCACAGCGCCCGACGCCTTCGACGCGCCGAGTAATTGCGCCACGCACAGCAGGCACGCGGATTTTCCGCGTGCTCACGCGCGAGCCACGAGGAAGCGATAAAAATTGCGTAACATGCCGGCCGTTACGCCCCAGATGAAATAAGGAGCCTTCCTTTCGCCGGGACTATATGGCATGGCAAAAAAACGACGCTCGCCGCCTTCCCAGCGAAAGACACGCACTTCATGATTCGCGGGATTCATGAGCCACGCGAGCGGCACTTCGAAAATATCGGCGACTTCGCGCGTATCGGCCTTCAACGTGAAGGGCGGATTCACCAGCGCGACGACCGGCGTCACTTTGAAACCCGTGCCCGTCAGATATTCGGGCATCGAACCGATGATCTCGCAATGTTGCGCGCCCAGCGCCACTTCTTCGAAAGCTTCGCGCAGCGCGGTGGCGGCGGCGTCCGCGTCCTCGGGCTCGCTGCGGCCGCCCGGGAAGCTGATCTGACCGGCGTGATCCGACAAATGATCGGCGCGCTGAGTCAGCAGCACGGTCAGCCCGCCCTCGCGCACGACGAGCGGCACCAGCACGGACGCCACGCGCGGATCGCCGCCGATCGCCTTGATGCGCTGCTCGCGCTCTTCCTGCGCCCAGTCGAGATTCATCGCGAAACGCGCGCGCAAGCCTTCCGGCGTGAGGCGCTCGGGCGGAACCGACGGGAGTGTCTCACCCGTCGAGAGGACGGGCATCTTTTCGGGTTCGAGAATGCGGGGAGTCGAAGTCTTTCCGGTGGACACGGGTCGGGAGTCGGGCTGTCGAAGCCTCAATTTGAACACACCAAAGAAAAAAGCACCCGCGAGGGTGCTTTTTCCGTACTGCGTCTGGCCAAGAATTTACTCTGCGGAAGCAGGCTTGCTCTTGAACACCAGCTTTTCCTTGATTCGAGCCGACTTGCCCGAACGCTCGCGCAGGTAGTAGAGCTTCGCGCGACGAACATCGCCACGACGCTTCACGACGATGCTCGCGAGCAGCGGCGAGTAGGTCTGGAACGTACGCTCGACGCCTTCGCCCGACGAGATCTTGCGGACGATGAAGTTCGAGTTCAGGCCACGGTTACGCTTGGCGATGACGACGCCTTCGTAAGCCTGAACACGCTTGCGCGTGCCTTCGACCACGTTCACGTTGACGATGACGGTATCGCCCGGCGCGAAGTCGGGGATGCTCTTCTCGCCCAGAACGCGTGCGATCTCTTCCTTCTCGAGTTGCTCAATCAGATTCATTACTGACTCCTTGTGCCATCTTGCCGGAGTTGTGTGCCTTGAACTGAGTCAGGCCCCGGTAGAGGATGGGTTTGCTTCAGGTGCCGATACCACTCGACGCCCCCATTTTCCCGCTCGTCCGCTCGAAACCTATGCAGGCTTCGACGCGTTCTTCGCGAGTTCTGCGAGCCACGCCTCGTCGGCACGGCTCAACATCTTGCTTCTGCGGGCCCGCTCGATCAGATCGGGCCGCTTGCTGAATGTGTTGCGCAATGCTTCGCGCCTACGCCACGCGTCGATTTCCTTGTGATGGCCGCCGAGCAGCACATCGGGAACACGCACGCCGTCGTACTCTTCCGGACGCGTGTAGTGCGGACAATCGAGCAACACGTCGACGAAACTGTCCTGCACCGCCGACTGCGCGTCGTTCAGCACGCCCGGCAACTGGCGCACTACGGCGTCCATCAGCGCCATCGCGGGGAGTTCTCCGCCGGATAGCACGAAGTCGCCGAGGCTTACTTCTTCGTCCACTTCGCGGTCGATCAGGCGCTGGTCGATCGCTTCGTAACGGCCGCACAGCAACACGAGACCGGGATCTTGCGCCAGGCGCATCACGCGATCGTGATCCAGTTTCGCACCTTGCGGCGACATCATCACGACGCGCGTCGACGCAATGCCCTGCTCGCGCTGCGCAGCCTTCGCCGCGTGGATCGCGTCTTCCAGCGGGCGCGCCAGCATGACCATGCCGGGGCCGCCGCCGTACGGGCGATCGTCGACGTTGCGGTAGTTGTCCGTAGTGAAATCGCGCGGATTCCACGTGCGCAGACCGAACCGCTCCTGCTTCACCGCCCGGCTGGTAATGCCCCAGTCGGTCAGCGCGCGAAACATTTCGGGAAAGAGCGTCACGACATCGAACTGCATCGCTCTCTCCGTAACGTGCCGATGTTCAAAAATCGGCGTCCCAGTCGACGACGATACGCTTCGCCGCCCGGTCCACCGTCTTCACATATACGCCGACGAACGGAATGAGCCGCTCTTCGGTGACGGGCTTGCCATCCTTGTCCGTGCCCGGATACTCGATCCGCAGGATGGAATGCGCGCCGTTGTCGATCAGATCGGCGACGCGGCCAAGCGCAACGCCTGCTTCATTTTCGACATCGAGGCCGATCAGATCGACCCAGTAGAATTCGTCGTCGCTGTCGAGCCTCGGGAAATCGCTACGCGCGATATTCACCGTATGACCCTTCAGCGCGAGCGCCGCATCGCGGTCGTCGCAGCCGGCAATGCGCGCGACGATGGTATCGGCGTGCACTTTCGACTGCAGACAGCGCGCGGACTTGCGATCGCGGCCTTTGACGAGCCACCAGCGTCTGGCGCTCAGCAGCGCGTCGCCGCCCTGCTTGCCGTTCGCGTGCGGCACGATCTTGACCCAACCCTTGAGACCGTAAGAATCGACGATGAAGCCGACTTCGACGGCGTCTTCAGGCAAAGCCTCGACCTGCTCGATCACTGCCTCTGGCTGGTCGTTGCCGCTTTCGGCGCTCGAAACGTCGCCCGCCACGCGGCGCGCGCCCGGCTTGCGGACGAACGCGCCAAACGTGGCGGAGCCTTCATCTTGCCCCGGCTTCGTTCGGCCGATGTTTTCCGATGCGCGGCCGGATTCAGAATCGCGAGCGGACATCGGCGAACCTTTGGGCAGGTTTCAAGCAGTTGATACGGTGTCGACGCAGTGCGCTCAAGCAGCCGGCTGGGCTTGCTGAGCTTGCTTGACGAGACGCTGGACCGTCGGCGACAGTTGCGCGCCAACGCCTTGCCAGTACGTCAGGCGATCTTGCGCGATACGCAGCGATTCGCCCTTGGTCGCGACCGGGTTGTAGAAACCAACGCGCTCGATGAAGCGGCCGTCACGGCGGCTACGCGAATCGGTTGCAACGATGTTGTAAAACGGGCGCTTCTTCGAGCCGCCACGAGCCAAGCGGATGATGACCATGCTGAAATCCTTGAAAACCGGGGGTTCGGAACAACGAGAACAGGCGATTATAGCTGGATTCCGACGCCCTACCAAACACTTAACGCATTTTTTGGATGTCACGTGACGTTCGGCACGAATTCGACGCGTTTTCCTGATACCGAAAATCGCGCCGATGCGGCGACGTCAATGGTGGCGCGCCCGGCCGTGGGCTTAAAATGGCGGACCAACGCCGGCTCGCCAAGCGGCTTCCGCCTCTTCCCACCACCGCTTTCGCTGATGACTTCCTCGTCCATCGCCACGCAATCCGGCTCGAAGCCGGCCGGCAAGCCTGTTCCGCCGTACTTCCGCTCGAAAACGCTGACCGCCGCGCTGGCGTTTCTGTTCGGCTATATCGGCCTGCATCGCTTCTATCTGTATGGCATGCGCGACAAGTACGGCTGGGCGCATATCGTGGGCATCGTCATGGGCGCGTTCGGCTTTCTGCTGCTCGCCGAGACGGAGCGCACCTCGATTCTCGGCTGGGTGCTGGCGTTTCCCGGCGCGGTTTCGCTGCTCGCGGCGTTCCTTTCGGCCATCGTGTACGGCCTGCGGCCCGACGCCAAATGGGACGCGCAATTCAACGCGCACACGGGCCGCAGCAGCAACTCCGGCTGGACGGTCATCTTCGTCGTGATCTTTTCGCTGCTGTTCGGCGCATTCCTGCTGATGACCGGTCTCGCGCTCACGTTCCAGACCTATTTCGAAAGCCAGGTCGAAGCGGCGAAAACCCTGTCGCAATAAAACGTCAAAATAGATCGAGTTGCGGGCTGGGCGGCGGCGACGCTCGTTGCGCGGGCCGCTGAAACTCGGACATATCGAGAATGCCGCGCTGTCGCGCGTTCAGGCCAAGTCGCTTCGTTGCCTTCTGGAAACGCTGTTTCAGCATGTCGGCCCACAAGCCCTCGCCTTTCATGCGCGTCGCGAAATTCGAGTCGTAATCCTTGCCGCCGCGCATGTCGCGCACGCGGCTCATCACCCGCTCCGCGCGGTCGGGGAAATGGGCGGCGAGCCAGTCCTTGAAGAGCGGCGCGACTTCCCACGGCAGACGCAGCACGATATAGCTCGCGCTCGTCGCACCCGCCTCGGCGCACGCTTCCAGAACACGCTCCATGTCCGGTTCCGTCACGAACGGAATGACCGGCGCGATGCTCACGCCCACCGGAATGCCCGCTTCGGCAAGCGTGCGAATCGTGCGCAGACGTCGCGACGGCGTGGCCGCGCGCGGCTCCAGCGTGCGTGCGATATCGGCATCGAGCGTGGTGACGGTGATCGCCGCCATCATCTGGCCGCGCTCGGCCATCGGCGCGAGCAGGTCGATGTCGCGCTCGATCAACGAACTCTTCGTGATCGCCGCGAACGGATGGCCACAGTCGTGCAGCACCCGAATGACGCGCCGCGTGAGTTGAAGATCGCGTTCGACCGGCTGATACGCGTCCGTGTTGACGCCCAGCGCGATCGGCTCGGGCTCGTAGTTCGGCTTCGCCAGTTCGCGTTCGAGCAATTCGGGCGCGTTGATCTTCGCGTAAATGCGGCTTTCGAAATCGAGTCCGGGCGAGAGCCCGAGATAGCTGTGCGTGGGCCGCGCGAAACAGTAGATGCAGCCGTGCTCGCATCCGCGATAAGGATTGAGCGAAACGGAAAACGGGATGTCCGGCGAACTGTTGCGCGTAAGGATGGTTTTCGCGCGCTCCTCGAACACCTGCGTGCGCAGCGGCGGCGCGCTTTCGTTCTCCGCGTCCGTGGCATGCAGCCAGCCGTCGTCGACACGCTCGCGCTCGTCTTTCTCGTAGCGGCCCTGGACATTCGTGACCGCGCCGCGCCCCTTCAACGGAGCGGGCGGCGCGACAGGATATTCACGATCCGGCGATGACATTGCGACAAAAATCCCACAATTAATACTGTATAAATATACAGTATCATGGCTTCGTCGCAAGCGGAAAATCACGTCTCGACGAGAATCTTCAGCGTCTCCTTGATTTCCTCCATTACCACGTAGCTCTTCGACTGCACCGCGCCGGGCAATTGCAGCAGGATGTCCCCGAGCAGCTTGCGATAGTCCGCCATCTCGCCGATCCGCGCCTTGATCAGGTAGTCGAAATCGCCCGACACGAGATGACATTCGAGCACTTCGGGAATCTTCTGCACTTCGCGCCGGAATTGCTCGAACATGTTCCCGCTTTTGTGATCCAGCGTGATCTCGACGAACACGAGCAGCGCCGCACCCAGCTCGGTCGGATTCACGCGCGCGTAATAGCCCAGGATGACGCCGTCGCGCTCCATGCGCTTCACACGCTCGATGCACGGCGTAACGGACAGTCCGACGCGCTCCGCCAGGTCCTTCATCGCGATGCGCCCGTCTTCCTGAAGAATGTTCAAAATCTTGTGGTCGAGCTTGTCGAGTGTGCGGACCGGATTTCGCTGTGTTCGCATTAGTTATTTCCTGAAAATCGACCAAATACAATAACTAAAACTGCCTCGAAGTCCATACCATAGTCGATAACACTATACGAGCTTCAGTTTGTCGCGTCGATCAGCTTATAGCGCGAGCAGACGGAAGTTTCACGAATCTGGACGGAGATCACATGCGAATCGTTATTCTCGGAAGCGGCGTCGTCGGCGTGACGAGCGCGTACTACCTTGCTCGCGCCGGTCACGAAGTCACGGTCATCGATCGTGAAGCCGGACCCGCGCTCGAAACGAGTTTCGCGAATGCCGGACAGATCTCGCCGGGTTATGCATCGCCGTGGGCCGCGCCGGGCGTGCCGCTCAAGGCCGTGAAGTGGATGTTCGAGAAGCACGCGCCGCTCGCGATCCGTCTCGACGGCACGGTGAACCAGTTGCAGTGGATGTGGCAGATGCTGCGCAACTGCACGCAAGACCGCTACACGGTGAACAAGGGCCGCATGGTCCGTCTCGCCGAATACAGCCGCGACTGCTTGCAGGCGCTGCGCGCCGACACCGGCATTTCGTACGAAGGGCGCACGGGCGGCACGCTGCAACTGTTCCGCACGCAGCAGCAATTCGATGGCGCGGGCAAGGACATCGCCGTGCTGAAGGACGCGAACGTGCCCTTCGAGTTGCTCACCGCCGACGAACTCAAGAAGGCCGAACCCGCGCTTGCCGCCGTGTCGCACAAGCTGACGGGCGGGCTGCGTCTGCCGAACGACGAAACCGGCGACTGCCAGATGTTCACCACGCGCCTCGCCGCGATGGCCGAAGCGCTCGGCGTCAAGTTCCGCTACAACACGCCGATCGACGCGCTCGCGCTCGCCAATGGCCGCATCGCCGGCGTGCATTGCGGCAAGGAACTGGTGACGGCGGATTCGTATGTCGTCGCGCTCGGCTCGTATTCGCCGAAGCTCCTCGGCGATCTCGTGAAGATTCCGGTCTATCCGCTGAAGGGCTACTCGATCACCGCGCCGATCGTCGATGCAAATCGCGCGCCCGTGTCGACCGTGCTCGACGAAACGTACAAGATTGCGATCACGCGTTTTAACGACCGCATCCGCGTGGGCGGCATGGCGGAAATCGTCGGCTACGACAAGAAGCTGAAACAGGCGCGTCGCGAAACACTCGAAATGTGCGTGAACGACCTGTTCCCGGGCGGCGGCGACACCGCGAGCGCCACGTTCTGGACCGGCCTGCGTCCGATGACGCCGGACGGCACGCCGATCGTCGGCCGCACGCCGGTGCCGAACCTGTTCCTCAACACGGGCCACGGCACGCTCGGCTGGACGATGTCGTGCGGTTCGGGTCAATTGCTTGCAGATCTCATGTCGGGCAAGCAGCCCGCGATCCGTGCGGACGATCTGTCGGTGCATCGCTACTACGGCGATGTCGGCGTGAAGACGCGTCCGGGATACGCGAACGCGTAATTCGCTTCATCGCAAAAAGACGGCGCCTTCGAGGCGCCGTTTTCGTTTGCGGAGATACCCTCAGAACTGATCTTCGCTCAGCGCGAGCACGCCTTCGTTGCCGTTCGCGCTAACGATCGACGCCTCGATCCCCGGCGCAAGCGACAGGATGTGCGCCGCGAAAAACTCGGCCGTCGCGATTTTCGCGGAATGGAAGCGCTCGTCTTCCGAACGCTTTGCTTGCGAGACGAGCATCGCGCGCGCCATCTGCCATCCCGACAACACGATGCCCGCGAGCCGCAGATACGGCACGCTGCCCGCGAACACGGCATTGGGATCGCTCTTGATCTTCGCGACGACGAACTCGATCGCGCGCGCCAACGACAAACTTCCCGCGCTCAAGTGACGATGCATCGACTTGAACGGCTGGCCATCCACCTCGGCGAGCGCCGCGATGGTTTGATCGATCTGCGCGAGCAGCGCCTGCGCCACGCGGCCGCCATCGCGCACGGTCTTGCGGCCAATGAGGTCGTTCGCCTGAATCGCCGTCGTGCCTTCGTAGATCGGCAGAATGCGCGCATCGCGATAATGCTGCGCCGCGCCCGTCTCTTCGATGAAGCCCATGCCGCCATGCACTTGCACGCCGAGACTCGCGACATCGACGGACATTTCCGTGGAAAAGCCCTTCACGATCGGCACGAGGTATTCGTAGATCGCCTGATGGCTCTTCTTCGCGTCCTCATCCGGATGGTCCTGCGCGAGATCGCTGTGCGCCGCCGCGACGTAAGCGAGTGCGCGCGCGCCTTCGGTATAGGCGCGCATCGTCGAGAGCATGCGGCGCACGTCCGGATGATGGATGATCGTCACCGGCTCCTTCGCGCTGCCATCGACGGGACGGCTTTGCACGCGCTCCTTCGCATACGAAACCGCCTGCTGATACGCGCGCTCCGCGATCGCGACGCCCTGCGTGCCAACCGCGAACCGCGCCGCGTTCATCATGATGAACATGTATTCGAGGCCGCGATTCTCCTCGCCGATCAAATACCCGATCGCGCCGCCGTGATCGCCGTATTGCAGCACGGCCGTCGGGCTCGCCTTGATGCCGAGCTTGTGCTCGATCGACACGCAGTGCACGTCGTTGCGCTCGCCGAGCGAGCCGTCGTCGTTGACGAGGAACTTCGGCACGAGAAAAAGCGAGATGCCTTTCACGCCTTCGGGCGCGTCCGGCGTGCGCGCAAGCACGAGATGAACGATGTTCTTCGCCATGTCGTGTTCGCCGTAAGTAATGAAGATCTTCGTGCCGAAGACCTTGTACGTGTTGTCGCCTTGCGGCACGGCGCGCGTGCGCACGAGCGCGAGATCGGAACCGGCCTGCGGCTCGGTCAGATTCATCGTGCCGGTCCATTCGCCCGTGATGAATTTCGGCAGATAGCGCGCCTTCTGCTCGTCGCTGCCGGCGGTGAGGAGCGCCTCGATCGCGCCATCCGTGAGCAGCGGACACAACGCGAAAGAGAGATTCGCGGAGTTCAGCGCTTCGATGCACGGCGTCGCGATGAGTTTCGGCAAGCCCTGGCCGCCGAAGTCCGCCGGATGCACGACGCCTTGCCAGCCGCCTTCCGCAAACTGACGGAACGCGTCCTTGAAGCCGGGCGTCGTCGTGACCTCGCCATTCGCCCACGCGCTGGGATTGCGGTCGCCGTCGACGTTCAGCGGCGCGATCACTTCGCCGCAAAAGCGCGCGGCTTCCTCGACGACGGCGTGCGCCGTGTCGAAGCCCGCGTCTTCGTGACCGGGCAGCGCGGCGATGCTGTCGATATCCGCCAGTTCCTTCACTACGAACAACATGTCCTTGACCGGTGCGCGGTAGCTCATGGTCCTGTCTCCTCCCAATCGCGTATTCGGGTACAAAAAAAGGGCGCAACGTTCGTCGCGCCCTTTCCTCTTTTTATATGGCGAGTGTTCGACTCACACGGCGCGGTTTAGCCGAGCTCTTTCACCAGTTCCGGCACGACCGAGAACAGATCGCCGACGAGACCGTAGTCGGCCACGCTGAAGATCGGCGCTTCGGCG
>NZ_FCOJ02000014.1 GCF_001545035.1 Caballeronia glebae | reverse complement strand
GAGCCGGGTGTACATGCCGATGAGCGCGCGCCGATACGGCTCGTCCGTGCGATGCGGCGACTGATCCGGCGATGAGTCGGCGAGCGCTTTCAACGCATCGCTCGAACCGGCGAGCAAGTTCGATACGGACAATTCCGCGCCGAGCTTGTGCGTCTCTTCCAGATAGTGTTCGAAGATTACGATCGCCTGACGCGTGATCGCGGTTTCGAGCGTTTCGCCGGTGACGAACGGATTGCCGTCGCGGTCGCCGCCGATCCAGCTTCCCATCTGGAAGAACGGCGGCAGGCGCACGGGCAGGCCGTGTTCGGCGAGCGCGCCTTCGATATCGGCGTAGAGCGCGGGAATCTCGGCGAGGAAGGTCGCGCGATAGTAGGAGAGCGCGTTGTCGATTTCATCGGCGACGGACAGACGTGCGTCGCGCAACATGCGCGTCTGCCAGAGCGACGTCACGCGCGCGCGCAGCACGGCTGCGTTCTGCGCACGTTCGCGCGTGGTCAGTTCCTGATCGCGTTCGGCGAGCAAACGCGCGATGTCGTGCTGCGCGTCGAGAATGCTCTTGCGCGAGACTTCGGTCGGATGCGCGGTGAGCACGGGCACGATCAGCGCATCGCCGAAAAACTTCTCCAGCAACTTGCGCGTCGCGCTGATGTTCTTGTGCTCGCGCATGCGCTCGATGGCATACGCGATGGTGCCCGGCTGCGAGCCCGAGCCCGCGAGCGCGTGAATGCGGCGGCGGCGATTGTGATGGCGGTCTTCGGCAATGTTCGCGAGATGCGAGAAGTAGCTGAACGCGCGCACGACCGACACAGTCTGTTCCGGCGACAGCGCGCGCAGTTTCTTTTCGAGCGTCTGGGACGCTTCGACATCGTCCTCGCGGCGAAACTTCACGGCCGTCTGACGAATGGCCTCGACCACGTCGAACACGGCGTCGCCTTCCTGCTCGCGCAGCACTTCGCCGAGCAGCCGGCCGAGAAAGCGAATGTCCTCGAAGAGCGGGCGGTCTTTGTCGTCGCGCGTGCGGCTCGCGGGCTTCGCGGCGGCCGCGCCGTTGCCGCGCGGCGCTTTCGCCTTGGTCGCGACGCGCTTGGCCGCGGCCTTGATGCCGGGCTTCGGTTTCGGCGCGATGGCCGCTTTCGATGACTTCGCGGCCGTCGCGGCCTTCGTGACGATGGGCGACGACGCCGCGCGGGGCGCGTCGGAGGAGGAAGACTTGGGCAATGCGGCGTTGCGGCGCGCCGGGCGAGCCGATCCAGAAGACGTCACGTTGGGTTCCTCTCGAAAGCTGCGAAGCCAGGGGGCATCGACATGATCCGGCGGCCCGGACGGGCGCCGCATCGGCAGGAAACCGCAGGCCGCGCGAACGGCCGTGCGTCGAACCGGCGAAAGCATGCCGCCGCCTTCTTCGCGCCCGAAGCGTTCCGCGTGCGCGATACGGCTCGGGCCGTCTTTCACGCCGGTATGAACGCACCGCGGACGCCCCGAAAGGCGCTTCGGACAAGGCTCTCGCGCGCTGCCTGTGTGTCGGTGGACCCTGGCGTGCGTGCTACCATTGTTCGCTAATGTCTATTCATCCATCCCGTCATTCGATCGAGCATCAATGAATTCCGAGACGCATTCAACGACACCGCCCGCGAGCATTATCATCGCTTCGCGGGAAAGCCGGCTTGCGATGTGGCAGGCCGAGCACGTGCGGTGTGCGCTGCACAAATTATATCCATCTTGCGACGTGAAAATCCTCGGAATGACGACACGCGGCGATCAGATTCTGGATCGCACGTTGTCGAAGGTCGGCGGCAAGGGTTTGTTCGTGAAGGAACTCGAAGCCGCGCTCGCCGAGGGCCGCGCCGATCTCGCCGTGCATTCGCTCAAAGACGTGCCGATGGAACTGCCCGAAGGCTTCACGCTCGGCGCCATCATGGAGCGCGAAGATCCGCGCGATGCATTCGTGTCGCCGCATTACGCATCGCTCGACGCGCTGCCGGCGGGCAGCATCGTCGGCACGTCGAGTCTGCGGCGCGAGGCCATGATCCGCGCGCGCTTTCCTCATCTCGAAGTGCGTCCGTTGCGCGGCAATCTCGATACGCGCCTCGGCAAACTCGATCGCGGCGAGTACGCGGCGATCATTCTGGCGGCCGCGGGACTGAAGCGTCTCGGTCTGGAAGCGCGTATCCGTGCGCTGCTCGATCCGTCGGAGAGCTTGCCGGCGGCGGGGCAGGGCGCGCTCGGCATCGAAATTCGCGCGGATCGCGCCGATCTCGCCGCGTGGCTCGCACCGTTGCATGACGAAAAAACCGCGCTCGCGGTCGAGGCGGAACGCGCGGTGTCGCGCGCGCTCGGCGGCAGTTGCGAAGTGCCGCTCGCGGCGCATGCCGTGTGGCGAGAGGGCGCGCTGTATCTTCGCGGCGCGGTGTCGACGCCCGATGGCGAGCGTGTGCTGCGCGCGGAAGAGTCCGTGCGTTCGCCCGATCTCGCCGCCGCGCTCGCGCTCGGCCGCCGCGTGTCGTCGGATCTCGAAGCGCAAGGCGCGATGGAGATCGTCGCCGGGCTCACGACCACGAGCCGCGCCGACGGCCCGAACGCGCCGCCCTCGGGGCCGAAGTCCTGATGGCGAGCGAGCGCCGCGCCACCGTCGTCGTCACGCGTCCTGGCGGACAGTCGTCCGCGCTGCTCGCGCTGCTTGCGGGCGCCGGCTTCGAGACGCTCGAATTCCCGCTCATCGATATCGCGCCCGTCGCCGACGATGCGCCGCTGCGCGCCGCGCTCGACGAGCTTTTTCTCCCGCCCGAAGCGCCTGGGCGTTACGCGCTCGTCGTGTTCGTGTCGCCGAATGCGATCGATCATGCGTTCAGCCGGCTCGGCGCGCCGTGGCCCGCGGACCTGCCGGTTGCGGTCGTCGGTCCGGGCTCGGTCTCGGCGCTCGCGCGGCAGGGCGTGCATGCGCCGTCGCATCGCGTGATCAGTCCGTCGGCGGAAGAAATGGACCCGCGCTTCGATTCCGAGGCGCTCTTCACCGCGATCGAAGCGCAGTTCGGCACGACCGGTCTTGAAGGCAAGCGCGTGCTGATTGTGCGCGGCGACGGCGGCCGCGAATGGCTCGCCGATCGCCTCGCGCAAGCGGGCGCGCGGGTCGAGAAAGCCGCCGCGTATCGGCGGGTGCTGCCGGAACCGTCGATGCAAAAGTGGGAGCACATCCACGAACTGCTCGCCGGACAACCGCATGCATGGCTGCTGACGAGTTCCGAAGGCGTGCGCAATCTCGACGAGCTCGCGCACGAACATCTCACCGCCGACGAAATCGTGCTGCTCAAGCGCGCGCCGTTCGTCTGCCCGCATCCGCGCATCGCCGAGGCCGCGCGCGGAGCGGGTTTTGATAGGATTACGGTGTCCGGCGCGGGCGACGAGCGCATCGCGCACGCGCTGGAAGCGCTGTTCCCGCTCGAAAGCGCCGCCGCGTTCGCGCAGGCGGCGGTATCACGCGATCCGGAGGCCCACGCGCAAGCGAGCGCATCGAGCTCGATCCATTCATCCGCGCCGACGGACGCCAATCCGGCCACCGCGCCGGCCCACCAAACGGCTCAATCACGCATGACTGATTCGAACGATTCCAAGAAAGCTTCACCTCAGCCGAACGTGACACCGCCCTTGCCGCCGAACACGCCCTTCACGCCTTTTGAGCAGCAGAAGCGTCGCGGCGGCGCGGGCATCGTGGTGTTGTGGCTCGTCGTCGTCATTCTGGCGGTGGCGGCGGGCGCGGGCGCCTTCTTCCTGAACCGCAAGTTCGACCGCACCGACGCGCAACTGTCGCAGCGCCTCGCGCAGTCCGACGAGCAAAACGCCGATCTGCGCGCGAAAGCCGATCAAGCCGCGAGCGCGACCGGCGCGCTGAACACGCAGCTCATCCAGTTGCAGGGCAAGCTCGCCGACGCCGAAGCGCACAGCCAGGCGCTGCAGCAGCAATATCAGGATCTCGCGAGCAATCGCGACGACTGGACCGTCGCCGAGGTCGAGCAGATTCTGTCGAGCGCAAGCCAGCAGTTGCAACTGACCGGCAACGTGCAACTCGCGCTCTTCGCGCTGCAAAGCGCCGACACGCGTCTCGCCGCGACCAACGGTCCGCAGGTCGTCGCGATCCGCAAGGCCATCGCGCAGGACATGGACAAGCTGAAGGCCACGCCCACGACCGATCTCACCGGTCTCGCAATCAAGCTCGACACGGCCATCGACCAGATCGACCAGTTGCCGCTCTCGGGCGAGGCGCCGATCGCCCGCGCCCGCGCGCAGACGGCCGAGCCGGGCAACAGCGCGTCGATCGCAGCGGCGACCGGCGAGCCGCGCTGGAAGGTGCTGTGGCGTCAGATCACGAGCGGCATCGGTCAGCAGTTGTCGAGCCTCGTGTCGGTGCGCCGTATCGATAACGCCGACGCAATGCTCACCTCGCCCGATCAGGGCTACTTCGTGCGCGAGAACGTGAAGCTGCGCCTCTTGTCCGCGCGTCTGTCGCTTTTGTCGCGCAGCGAGCCGGCGCTCAAGTCGGATCTGCACGCAGCCGACGCCGCGCTCGGGCGCTACTTCGACGCGTCGTCGAAGAAAGTGCAGGCCGTGCGCGATCTCGTGAAGCAGGTCGATCAGGCATCGCTCGCCGTCGCCGTGCCGAACCTGAACGCCAGCCTCGCCGCCGTCCATCAGTTCAAGCGAGGCGGATGATGACGATTCGTGGACTCATCTGGCTCGCGCTGCTGTTCGCCGTCGCGGTGATCGTCGCGACGGTCGGTGGCTTCAACGGCGGCCAAATTCTGCTCGTGATCCCGCCGTATCGCGTGGACATGTCGCTCAACCTGTTCGCGGTCGCGCTGGTCGTGCTGTTCATCGTGCTGTACGCGATCATCCGTGCGACGCGCGGCGTGTGGAAAATGCCCTCGCGCGTCGCCGCCTACCGCGCGCGCAGCAAGCTTGCAAAGGCGAATTCGTCGCTGCGCGATGCGATCGGGCATCTGTACGCCGGCCGCTTCTCGAAGGCCGAGAAAGCTGCGCGCGATGCGTTGTCGGTCGCCGACAATAAGGGCGCGGCCGGGCTCATCGGCGCAAACGCGGCGCATCGTCTGCACGAATACGCGCGCCGCGACGAATGGCTCGCGCACGTGTCGGGCGCGGACTGGCAGGACGCGCGCCTGATGGCCACCGCCGACATGCGCGCCGACGGCCGCGACGCCGACGGCGCGCTCGTCGCGCTCACGGAAATGCAGGCGCAGGGCGGCCGGCGCATCCACGCGCAACAGATCGCGCTGCGCGCGCAGCAGCAGTTGAAAAACTGGGGCGAGGTGCTGAAGCTCGTGCGCATGCTGGAAAAGCGCGAGGCGCTGCATCCGGCGGTCGCGGTGCGGCTGCGTCAGGTCGCGGCGGAAAACTTGTTGCGCGACCGCCGCCACAATCCGGACGCGTTGCTCGAATTGTGGCAATCGCTGTCGGCGACCGAGCGCCAGTCGCCGCGTCTCGCCGATCTCGCCGCGGAACTGCTGATCGCGCTCGATCGTCGCGCGGAGGCGAAGAAGATCGTCGAAGATGCGCTCGCGCACAACTGGGACGCGCGGCTCTTGCGGCGCTATCCGGATTGCATCGTCGGCGGCGACGCGTTCCCGTTGATCCAGCGCGCGGAAGCGTGGCAGAAGGAACGCACCGAAGACGCCGATCTGCTTTTCACGCTCGGACGGTTGTGTCTGCATCAGCAGTTGTGGGGCAAGGCGCAGGCGTTCCTCGAATCGGCGTTGAAACTCGCCGACAACGAGCCGCTCAAGATCCGCACACATCGCGCGCTCGCCCGTCTGCACGAGCAACTGGGCGACACGGCGAAAGCGGCGGAGCATTATCGCGCGAGCGCGCTGGCGATGAACGTCGTCTGATCGACCGCTGTCCTTCGCGGGATTTCAGAAACGGGCTGCCCGAGCAAGATGCTCATGCAGCCCTTTTCTTTTTAGCGCACTTTCCGTACCGCCGTTTTCGCCTTGTCTGTGCGCCAGCGCACGGCCGCCGTCTGGACAAGATGGTCTAGTCACGTTTTACCGAATCGAAAGATGGGTGCGCGCGCGTTCGGAGCGCCGCTGCCCATCGACCACGGAGGCGGCGTGAAACGAGGGCTACACACGTTCATCGGGCTTGTGCTCGTCGTTATTTTGTCCTGGCCCGATACATCGCATTATTTCGCGCAGGGCGTCATCACCTCCGCGCGGTGGACCGGAACCTGGGCCGCCGCGCCCGACGTCACGGCCGATCCCGGCTTCAACAATCAGACGATTCGCCACGTCGTGCATACGAGTATCGGCGGCACGGCGGCGCGCCTGACGTTCTCCAATCTCTTCGGGACGAAGCCCATCACGCTCGGCGACGTGCATATTGCCCGCCGTGCGAGCGGGGCGCGCACGGTCGCCGGCACGGATAAAGCCGCGACTTTCAACGGGCAGCCCTATGTGACGATTCCGGTCGGCGGCACGGTGCAGACCGACGCCATTCCGTTTCAGGTGCCGGCGCTTACCGACATCGTCGTGAGCTTCCACATTCCGTCGCAGACGCCGCCGGGATCGACCGGACATATCGAGGGCCTGCAGGACAACTGGATCGCGCCGGGCGACGTCAGCGCGGACCCGGCGTTCACGGGCGGTGTCGTGAACGCGGCGGGCGAGCAGTCGTACTATTTCCTCACCAATGTCGACGTGATGAACGCCGCGGCGACGGGCGCGGTGGTCACGTTCGGTGCGTCGATCACGGACGGCGTCGCGTCCACGCCCAACACGAACCGGCGCTGGCCGAACCGGCTCGCGGAACGGCTCATCCGCTCGGGCATGACGGTCGGCGTGCTGAATCAGGGCATCAGCGGAAACGATTTCTTTACGAACGGCTCGGGCCAGGCCGGGCTCACGCGCTTCGCCCGTGACGTGCTCGGGCAGCCCAACGTGAAGTGGGTGATCGTCTCCGACGACGCGGTGAACAATCTCATCAGCGGCAATCCGCCGAGCGCGCAGCAACTCATCGGCGCGTATCAGCAACTCGTCCAGCAGACGGCCGCGGCGAAAGTGGGGCTGATCTGCTCGACGCTCACGCCTTTTCAAGGCCTGGACGAATGGACGCCCGAGATCGAGAACACGCGCCAGACGGTGAATGCGTACCTGCGCAGCAAGGCCAGCGGCTGCGACGCCGTGCTCGATCAGGCCGCGGCGCTGGGCAACCCCGTGGGCACGGACGATTCCACCGCGTTCGTGCGCGCCTACAACAGCGGCGACGACCTGCATCCGGACGATACCGGCATGCAGGCGATCGCCAATGCCGTCGATCTGGGCTGGTTCGCGGCGCTGCCGCCGATCAACGCGCCGACGGCGTGCGGGCGGATCGCGATGGGCGAGGGCCTCGCGGAGGGACAATCGGTCGCGGCGTGCGGTGGAAACGTCCAGTTGAGCCTGCGAAGCGACGGCTATCTCGTCGCCGTGATGAACGGCGCGACGATCTGGTCATCGCATGTGAGCGGCACGCCGGGCGTGGAAGTGCGCATGCAGGAGGACGGCAATCTGGCGATGTACGACAACAACGGCGCAATGGTCTGGCAGACGCACACATCGGGCAATCCGGGCGCGTTTGCGGACATCCTGTCGAACGGATATCTGGTTATTTTTTCGGCGCGCGGCACGGCGCTGTGGTCGAGCCAGGGATGAGCGCGTTTTCGCGCCGCGTGCGAAACGCGGCGCGAAGCGAGATTGCGATTAGTACGTTGGAACCGAGGGATCGACCTGACGCGACCATGCGTCGATGCCGCCGTACAGATTGAAGGTCTTCGTGAAGCCGCGCGATTCCAGGAACATCGCGACCTGTGCGCTGCGCGCGCCGTGATGGCAGATGCAGACGATCTGCGCTTCGTCGTCGAGTTCTTCGCTGCGCGCGGGGATGTCGCGCATCGGGATCGTCACGATGTTGTCCATCTTCGCCGTCTGGATTTCCCAGGGCTCGCGCACGTCGAGCAGAACGGGAGCGGGGCGCGAGGCATCCGCGAGCCACGCGGCGAGTTCGGGTGCGGTGAGGTTTTGCATGGATATTCCGGCAGGACGCGCGATGCCGGACACGGCCGGCTTCGCGCTTTCAGCTTAGAACTTGAACTGGGACGGATGCACCGCGTTCTTCAGCGGCGCGACGAGCGTTTCGAACACGTCGGACACGCGGAACTGCTTTTCGTCCACGCGCGTGATGATCTGCGCCTTCATGACCGGCGCCGCGCCGACGAACGCCGCGATGCGCCCGCCGATCTTCAGTTGCTCCAGAAATTCCTGCGGCATGACCGGCAGCCCGCCCGAGACGCAGATCACGTCGTAAGGCGCGCCCTGATTCCAGCCGAGCGCGCCGTCGCCGGTGATCACTTCGACGTTCGTCACGCCGTTCGCCGCGAGGTTCTGCTTCGCGAAACCGGCGAGTTCCGGCGAGATTTCGACCGTCGTCACGCTGCGGCCACGATGCGCGAGCAGCGCCGCCATGTAGCCGGAGCCAGCGCCGATTTCCAGCACGGTTTCGCCCTTGTGAACCGCGAGTTCCTGCAGGATGCGCGCTTCGACCTTGGGCGAAAGCATGCGCTCGCCGCCGGGCAGCGGAATGTCGAGGTCCGCAAAAGCGATGTTGCGGTACGCGGCGGGAACGAAGTTCTCGCGCCTGACGATTGCGAGCAGGTTCAACACGTCCTGGTCCAGCACTTCCCACGGACGAATCTGCTGCTCGATCATGTTGAAACGCGCTTGCTCGATATTCATATTCTGTGTGCGTGATGGCGACCGGAGCGGGCTGCACCGCGGCCGGATGCGGGGCTAGAAAACTACGCGATTGTAGCAAATGGAGGGGTTTTCCCGCCTGATTCGCACACGGGCGCGTCGATGCGTCTAATGCGGCAGGCGGATATCGAACTTGAAGGTGATGAGCCGCGCGATCAGGATGAACGCCGTCGAGATGAGCACGTTGTAGATCGTGTCGACGTCGAGCCGATCGAGCCCCAGGTAGATCCAGCAGCCGGCGAACGCGCAGACCGCGTAAGGGCGTGAGTCGCGCAGGATCAGCGGAATTTCGTTGCAGAGCACGTCGCGCAGAACGCCGCCGAACACGCCGGTGATGACGCCCATCATCGTTGCGGTGAAGGCGGGCATCTGCGCGTCGAGCGCGATCGAGGTGCCCGACACGCTGAAGAGCCCGAGCCCGATCGCATCGGTGATGAGGAGCGCGCGCTGATCGAAGAGCCGTGACGTGACGCGCAGGAAAATCGGCGCGAAGATCGCCATGGCGAAGATCAAAAGCACGTAGTCCTGATGCTCGACCCAGTAGAAAGGGCGGCGCGAGAGCAGCACGTCGCGCACCGTGCCGCCGCCGAACGCGGTCACGAGCGCGACGAGAAAGGCGCCGACCGCGTCGAGCCGGCGCTTGCGCGCCTCGATGAGCCCGGAGAAGGCGTACGCGAAAATCGCGAGCGCCTCCATGATGGTGATGGCGAGGCTGAGTCTAGGATGCACTGTCCGGCCCCGGATCGCGGATCTTGCCGAGGCTCCGGTCTTGCGACTTGTCCTGCGGATGATTGTGATGGCGCCCCGCGCCGCCCGGCTGCAACAGCACGAGCACCGCGCCCGCGCCGCCGTCGTGCGGCCGCGCATGACAGAACGCGATCACCTCGGACTTCTGCACGAGCCACGCGCGCACCTTGCCCTTGAGCACCGGTTCCTTTCCGATAGAGCCGAGTCCTTTCCCGTGAATTACGCGCAGGCAACGCAGTCCGCGTTTCACTGCTTCGCGGATGAATTCCGCGAGCGCCTCGCGCGCTTCTTCGCGGCGCATGCCGTGCAGATCGAGCTGCGCCTGCACGACCCATGCGCCGCGCCGCAGCTTCCTGACGACTTCCTGGCTGATGCCGGGGCGGCAAAAGGACAGCGTCTCGTCGATGTCGAGCAGGCTTTCGGGATCGTATTCGTCGGAGAGCGCTTCGTGCAGCACGGCCTCTTCGTCGCGAAGGCTTTGCAGCGGCACGGGCGGCGGCGGCACGCGCGTGACGGTCGTGCGCGGCGGCGTTTTAAGCGGCGCGATTTCGCCGATCGCGCGACGAAACTCATCGGCATCCGCGACGGCTTCGCGCTCGGCGCGCGCCGCCGTGACGCGCTGAACCTCGCGCTTCTCGACATCGGCCTTCAGCGCGCGCTTCAGCGACGACAGACCCGACAGACCTTCGCGTTTCACGGCGGCGGCGACATCGCGCGCATCGACCGGTCTGGTTTCTACGGGCGCGCTCGGGCGCGGCGCTTCCTTGCGACGGACTTTCGGTTCGTTCGGATGAGGGAGATTCTTCGGCATCGTTCGGCCAGCGGAATGGGTCGGAGATCGGACTCGACGCGTGGCGCGCCGATTGTGCCACGCGCGCCGCGTGCCGGACGCCGTCGCGTGGAACCACAGCCCGCGCGCGCCGAAACGAAAACGGGCCGGCGGCATGAACCGTGGCCCGTCGTTCTTGCGCGGCGACACGAAGCGCATCAGACGCGGGCGAACTCCATTCTATCGGCTCGCCGCGCCTTCCCGCGCCCGGCCGGACGCTCGATCAGCGATCAGCGATCAGCGATCCGCTTCGTGACTCATCGAATGCGGCGTCGGCGTCTCGTCGATGGTTTCGAGATAACGCTGCGCATCGAGCGCGGCCATGCAGCCCGTGCCCGCGCTCGTGATCGCCTGCCGATAGACGTGATCCTGCACGTCGCCCGCCGCGAACACGCCGGCGATGCTCGTCGCGGTTGCGTCGCCGCTCGTGCCGCCCTTCGTGATGATGTAGCCGTTCTTCATTTCGAGCTGGTTGACGAAGAGATCGGTGTTCGGCTTGTGCCCGATCGCGACGAACACGCCTTGCAGCGCGATGTCGCTCGTCGTGCCCGACTGCGTGTCCTTGATGCGCAGGCCCGTGACGCCCGTCGCGTCGCCGGTGACTTCGTCGAGCACGTGATTCCACTTGATATCGACGATGCCTTCCTTTTCCTTCGCGAGCAGGCGGTCGATGAGAATCGGCTCGGCGCGGAACTTGTCGCGGCGATGCACGACCGTGACCTTCTTCGCGATGCCCGCGAGATAGATCGCTTCCTCGACGGCCGTATTGCCGCCGCCGATCACGGCGACTTCACCGTTGCGATAGAAAAAGCCGTCGCAGGTCGCGCAGGCCGACACGCCCTTGCCCATGAACGCTTCTTCGGAAGGCACGCCGAGATATTGCGCCGATGCGCCCGTCGCAATGACGAGCGAGTCGCAGGTGTACTCGCCCGAATCGCCGATCAGACGGAAAGGGCGCTCGTTGAGCTTCGCGGTGTGGATGTGATCGAACACGATCTCGGTGTTGAAGCGGCGCGCGTGTTCCTCGAAACGCTGCATCAGTTCGGGGCCCTGCACGCCCGACGGGTCCGCCGGCCAGTTCTCGACGTCCGTGGTGGTCATCAGCTGGCCGCCTTGCGCGAGGCCGGTGATGAGCAGCGGCGACAGGTTCGCGCGCGCGGCATAGACGGCGGCGGAGTAGCCGGCGGGGCCGGAACCGAGAATCAGCACTTTGGCGTGTTTGGGCGAAGACATGACGATGGTCCGTTATCGATGGTCCCGGAATGCGCGCCTCATGACTCCGGCCGATTGCCTGCAACGCAGCAATCCCGACGCCCGGCGCTTCCGATGAACCGTATTTAGGTGCAAAAAGGGGATTATAAAGGCCGCTGGAAAAGCCTTCCGAATGAACCTTTCAATCGGATTGATAGCCGCGCCGGGCCGATATCGCGTCATGACGAGTGCGTCACGAGTGTTAAAGGTTGCAAGAACGCGCCCGTTTTTGCGCCTTCCACCGCAATGCAGCGTTTACAATAGGCCGCTGTTCCATGCCGCTCTTGCGCACCGGCGCGAGCCGCAAAAAGCGACACAAAGCGACACCGAATCAATGGCCAAAGCTACTTATTCCGCGAGCCCGCAGGCATTGCCGCACCGCATGTCGCGGCTCTTCACCGAGATTCGCTGGATTCTCCAGGTCGCACTCGGACTGTTCCTCGTCATGGCGCTCATCTCGTACAGCCGCAAGGACCCGAGCTGGACCCACGCGGTGAGCGTCGATCACATCTCGAACTGGGCGGGGCGCGTCGGCGCGTACACGTCCGACATCCTGCTGCTCGTCTTCGGGCTGTCTTCCTATTGGCTGATCGTGCTGCTCGCGCGGCGTATCGTCGCGAATTACAGACGTATCACGCAACCCCCAGTCGTCGATAAAGACGCGCCGAAGGACCGCACCTGGCTTGCCGAAGCATTCGCCTTCGTGCTCGTGCTGCTCGCGAGCGACGGCATCGAGGCGCTGCGCATGTGGTCGCTCAAGGTGCAGTTGCCGCGCGCGCCGGGCGGCGTCGTCGGCGACGTGGTCGCGCGTCAGGTTTCGCATGCGCTCGGCTTCACCGGCGCGACGCTGTTCCTGCTGATCGCGCTCGCGATCGGCCTTTCGCTCTATTTCCGCTTCTCGTGGCTTTCCGTGTGCGAGAAGGTCGGTGACGGCATTCTCGACGCGATCACCGGCGCGCAACTGCGCCACGAAGCCGGACGCGACCGCAAGCTCGGCGAAGCGGCGGCATCGAAGCGCGAAGGCAAGGTCGTGCGCTCGCGCGAAAAGAGCGAGGATCACGAGCCGGTGATGATCGTGCCCGCCGCGCCCACGCCCGCGCGCTCCGAACGCGCCGAGAAGGAAAAGCAGGTGCCGCTCTTCAAGGACCTTCCGGGCGATTCCACCTTGCCGCCGCTGGCGCTTCTCGATCCGCCGCCGAAGACGCAGGAAACCATCGCCGCCGATACGCTCGAATACACGTCGCGTCTCATCGAGAAGAAGCTGAAGGATTTCGGCGTCGATGTGAGCGTGGTCGCCGCGTATCCGGGACCGGTCGTCACGCGCTACGAAATCGAGCCGGCGACGGGCGTGAAGGGCAGCCAGATCGTCGGTCTCGCGAAGGATCTCGCGCGCTCGCTGTCGCTCGTGTCGATTCGCGTCGTCGAGACCATTCCCGGCAAGAACTTCATGGCGCTCGAATTGCCGAACCAGCGCCGTCAAACAGTCAAGCTCTCCGAGATTCTCGGCTCCGAGGTCTATGCGAACGGCGCGTCGCCGCTCACGATGGGCCTCGGCAAGGACATCGGCGGCAATCCGGTCTGCGCCGATCTCGCGAAGATGCCGCATTTGCTCGTCGCCGGTACCACGGGTTCGGGCAAGTCGGTCGGCATCAACGCGATGATCCTCTCGCTGCTCTACAAGGCGAGCGCGGAACAGGTGCGCCTCATCCTCATCGATCCGAAGATGCTCGAAATGAGCGTCTACGAAGGCATTCCCCACCTGTTGTGCCCGGTCGTCACCGACATGCGGCAGGCTGGCCACGCGCTCACCTGGGCGGTCGCCGAAATGGAGCGCCGCTACAAGCTGCTGAGCAAGATGGGCGTGCGCAATCTCGCGAGCTTCAACACCAAGATCGACGAAGCGAAAAAGCGCGACGAAAAGATTCCGAATCCGTTCAGCCTCACGCCCGACGAGCCCGAGCCGCTCACGCGCCTGCCGCACATCGTCGTCGTGATCGACGAACTCGCCGACCTGATGATGGTCGTCGGCAAGAAGGTCGAAGAGCTGATCGCGCGGATCGCGCAGAAGGCGCGCGCGGCGGGCATCCACCTGATTCTCGCGACCCAGCGTCCTTCGGTCGATGTGATCACCGGCCTCATCAAGGCGAACGTGCCGACGCGCATGGCGTTCCAGGTGTCGTCGAAGATCGATTCGCGCACGATTCTGGATCAAATGGGCGCGGAGTCGCTGCTCGGCATGGGCGACATGCTCTATCTGCCGCCGGGTTCGGGTCTGCCGGTGCGCGTACACGGCGCGTTCGTGTCCGACGAGGAAGTGCATCGCGTGGTCGACAAGCTGAAGGAGCAGGGCGAGCCGAACTATATCGAAGGCATTCTGGAAGGCGGTCTCGCGGGCGATGGCGACGAAGGCTCGGCGGGCGCGGGCGGAACCGCTGGCGCCGATGGCGAGTCCGATCCCCTGTACGACCAGGCGGTCGAGGTCGTCATCAAGAACCGGCGCGCGTCGATTTCGCTCGTGCAGCGGCATTTGCGCATCGGCTACAACCGCGCGGCGCGTTTGCTCGAACAGATGGAGAACTCGGGACTCGTCTCGACCATGTCGTCGAACGGCAACCGCGAAATCCTGACGCCGGCGCGCGACGCGGAATGACGCGTCTCATCGCGCGCGGCGGGCATTACACGGAGAACAAAACAATGAAGCAATACACGGGGCGCACGGCGATCAAGGCGATCGGCGCGGCGATGTTTTCGGCGTCGATGCTGTTCGCATCGCACGCATTCGCGAGCGGCACGGAGCAGTTGAAGGCGTTCGTGTCGCAGGTCCACGCGGCGCGCGGCGACTTCATGCAGCAGGAAATCAAGGCGCCCGGCAAGGCGAACAACGGCGCGACCTCGACGCAGGTGCCGACCAAGGGCGCAACCTCCAGCGGCACGTTCATGTTCGCGCGGCCGGGCAAGTTCATCTGGTCGTATGAGAAGCCGTATTCGCAGATTTTGCAGGCCGACGGCGACAAGCTCTACGTCTACGACAAGGATCTGAATCAGGTCACGGTCCGCGCCCTCGGCGGCTCGCTCGGTGCGAGTCCGGCGGCGATTCTCTTCGGCAGCAACGATCTGGAAAAGAACTTCAATCTGCGCGATGCGGGCGAGAAGGGCGGCATCGACTGGCTCGAACTCACGCCGAAAGCGAAGGACACGCAGTTCGAAACGGTCGGCATCGGCTTCAAGGACGGCAATCTGCAGGCGATGGAGTTGCACGACGTCTTCGGCAACGTGACGCTGCTGACGTTCTCGAATATCACGAAGAACCCGCCGATCAAGCGCGATACCTTCAAGTTCACCGTGCCCAAAGGCGCGGATGTGATCAACGGTTGATCCGCGAAGGGCGCGACGAACGCGCCCTTTTCAATCGAAGGCCGCGTGCGCCGCGGCCATGTCCTCCAGAAACGCTTCCACGATCTCGCGCTTTGCGTCGCTCGCGCCGCTCGCACGCGCCGCGCGCGTGACCATCTGGAACGCGACGCGATAGCGCATTGCTCGCGGATTCAGCGGCGCGAGCAAGCCCTCCTTCACGTAGGGCGCGGCGAAATGCTCGGGCAGATAGCCGAGATGGCGGCCCGACAACACGAGCATCGCGACAGCTTCCATGTTGTCGGCGACCGCGCCGATGTTGCGCGGCGTGAGTTCGCCGGCTTCGGGCAGCGGGTAACTGCGCCAGGCCCAGTCGTGCTCGAATGCCTGCGCAACGCCGACGCGTCCCGCCCGCGCGAACAACGGATGCTCGCGTGCGCAATACGCGAGCTGATCCTCCGCGAAAATTTCGGTGTATTCGAGCGACGGCACGCGATGCCAGAAGTACCCGATCGCCATCTGGATGCGCTCGGCCAGCAGCATCTCTTCGAGTTCGCCCGGCGAGCGCACGAGCACCGCGAACCGCACCGATTCGTCGCGCTGCCGGAAACGCGCGATCGCCTGACTGACGCGCGCGTTCGCGCTGACGGGCGTATTGCCGATCATCCCGAGCGTGAGCGTGCCGACGAGCTTCCGGCCGACATTGCGCGCGGTCGAGTCGAAGGTATCGACGGCCGCGAGCAGCGTGCGGCACGCCTCGACGAACTGCTCGCCGCGCGAAGTCAGCGCGAAACCGCCGCGGCCGCGCTCGCAAAGGCGGTAGCCGAGCCGCGTTTCCAGCGTCGCGAGTTGCGTGCTGATGGTCGATTGCCCGACGTTGAGCGTCGCCTGCGCGGACGACACGCCGCCCGCATCGGCGATCGCGAGAAACACGCGGATGAGCCGCAGATCGAGATCGGAAAGATGAGTGAACATGGCCGCCAGCGATACATCGATAAATATCGATGTTAAGTTAAATTCGTCGCCATTTCATCTTCGCCGGAAAGCGGCTATTAATTGCGGGATTGAACACGTACAGCCATCGGACGCCATGAATACATCCTCGCTTTTCGCTCCCGCCGAACACTTCGATTCGCACTTTCTCGAACAGCGCGCCGAGCGCCCGCAGCCGCTTTCGGGCAATCAGATGCCGCGTTGCGGCGGCATCACGACGATGATGCGCCTGCCGCACGTCCAGTCGGCCGAAGGGCTGGATGCGTGCTTCGTCGGCGTGCCGTTCGATCTCGGCACGTCGAATCGGACCGGCGCGCGCTTCGGCCCGCGCCAGGTGCGCAGCGAGTCCGTGCTGCTGCGCCCGTACAACATGGCGACGCGCGCCGCGCCGTTCGATTCGCTGCGCGTCGCGGATATCGGCGATGTCGCGATCAATCCGTACAACCTGCTAGATTCGATCGACCGTATCGAGCGCGCGTACCGCGAGATCCTGAAGCACGACTGCAAGCCGCTCACGCTCGGCGGCGATCACACGATCGCGCTGCCGATCCTGCGGGCGATTCACGCGAAGCACGGCAAGGTCGGGCTGATTCATATCGACGCCCACGCGGACGTCAACGACACGATGTTCGGCGAGAAGATCGCGCACGGCACGCCGTTTCGCCGCGCGGTTGAAGAGGGCTTGCTCGATTGTTCGCGCGTCGTGCAGATCGGCCTGCGCGGCACGGGTTACGAAGCGGGCGATTTCGACTGGTGCCGCGAGCAGGGTTTTCGCGTCGTGCAGACGGAAGAGTGCTGGAACAAGTCGCTCGCGCCCTTGATGAACGAAGTGCGCGCGCAGATGGGCGACGGCCCGGTGTACATCACGTTCGATATCGACGGCATCGATCCCGCGTTCGCGCCCGGCACCGGCACGCCGGAAATCGCCGGGCTGACCGTGCCGCAGGCGCTGGAGATCGTGCGCGGCGCGCGCGGGCTGAACATTGTCGGCGCTGATCTGGTGGAAGTCGCGCCGCCCTACGATCCGTTCGGCACGACCGCGCTGCTCGCCGCAAACCTCGCATTCGAGTTGCTGTGCGTGCTGCCGGGCGTGGAGTATCGCGCGGCGAAATGACGAAGTGAACGTGGACGCGTCGATGTGAAAAAGCCGCCGGATCGGTCGAATCCGGCGGCTTTTCTCATGCGGGCGTTACGCGTAAGCGCGTCGTCCGCCCGCCACGAGCAACAGATAACACACCGCGCCGAGCGCGAGCGCGGGCAGCGTCGCGCCGAGATTCGGCAGCCATTGATTGATCGCGTGATACGCCGCGATTCCAATGCTCCACGCGATGAACGCGCTCACGTGCCATCCGCCGGAAAAGCCGTAGCGTCCGTTGACATCGGCGAGCACGGCGGCTTCGATGCGGCGCTTGCGCACGATGAAGTGATCCGCCAGCACGACGCCGAAGAGCGGCGCGAACACCGAGCCGATCAGCAGCAGGAAGTTCTGATACTTGCCCATTTCGACGGCGAGCGCGACGAGCGTGCATAGCGCGCCGAACGCGCACGAGAGCATCGGCACGCCGGCGCGCGCCCAGAACGTGCCGGTCGAAACGGCGGCGGAATGGATGTCGGCGAAGGCGTTGTCGATTTCATCGATCAGGATGAGGAAGAGCGCAAGGCCGCCGCCCGCCTGCGCGAGCGCGGTCGTGAGGAGCGCATCGCCGCCGCCCGCCGCGAGCCCGTAGATCGCGCCGAGCGCATAGAACCACAGATTCGCGATGCCGTAGCCGAAGAGCGTGCCGCGGAACGCGCCGCCCGCGTTCTTGCCGAAACGCGTGTAATCGGCGATCAGCGGCAGCCACGACAGCGGCATCGCGACGACGAGATCGATGCCCGCGCCAAACGCCATCTCGCCGGTGCCGGGGCGCGCCATCAACGTGGCGAGATCGTGCTTGGCGAGCAGATTCCACGTGAGCCAGCCCGCGCCGCCGAGCAGGAGCCATATTCCCCAGGTCCGCAGAAAGCGCCGCACGAAGGAGAGCGGGCCGCTCACGGCGAGCAGCGTCGCGAGCGCGCCGAAGATGAGCGTCCAGACGAGCGGCATCGAAAGATGGAAGGACTGCTTCGCGAGCGCGTCGGCGGAATCGCGCATCACGATGATCTCGAACGAGCCCCAGCCGACGAGCTGGATCGCGTTGAGCACCGCCGGCACCGACGCGCCGCGCACGCCGAGCGTCGGCCGCAGCGACGACATCGCCGCGAGCCCCGTGTCCGCACCGACGACGCCCGCGAGCGCGAGCAGCAGCACGCCTATCACCGAGCCGATGAGGATCGCCGCCAGCGCATGCGGCAGCGACAATCCCGGCACCAGCAGCGCGCCCGCCTGCGCGACCAAGAGACCGATGCCGAGCGAGAACCACAGCGCGAAGGCGTCGCGCGTGCCGAATGCGCGCCGCTCGGGCGGCACGGGCGTGAGCGGCGCGTAGGTCGAAGTTTCGCCGTGCGCCGCGGCGTTCGTGGTGGGCTCTTGCGCCATCGGATTGCGTCCTTATATTGTCGAAGCGGTGTCAGAAAAGCGCGTGGCCCGCTTCACGCGAAGCTCGCCGCTCTCAGGCTGTCATAATGACCCGATTCTGCGGTCACGCCGCGCCTTCTCGAAGCGCGAGATTATCGCCGCGATCCACCCAACTGCGTCAACCCGCATCGCACAGCACATGTTCGAAGAAAACCGTGGCACCGTTCCGCTCGCGGAGCGCCTGCGCCCCCGCACCGTCGACGACGTGATCGGCCAGAAGCATCTGCTCGGGCCGAGCAAACCGCTGCGCGTCGCGTTCGAATCGGGCGAGGCGCATTCGATGATTCTCTGGGGTCCGCCCGGCGTCGGCAAGACCACGCTCGCGCGCCTCATGGCCGACGCGTTCCACGCGCAGTTCATCTCGCTCTCGGCCGTGCTGTCCGGCGTCAAGGATATCCGCGAGGCGGTGGAAATGGCGCAGATTCATCGCGCGAACGGGCATCAGACGCTCGTGTTCGTGGACGAGGTGCATCGCTTCAACAAGAGCCAGCAGGATGCGTTCTTGCCGCACGTCGAATCCGGTTTGTTCGTGTTTGTCGGCGCGACGACGGAGAATCCGTCGTTCGAGGTGAACAGCGCGTTATTGTCGCGCGCGGCGGTGTACGTGCTGAAAAGTCTCGACGCCGACGAACTGAAGGAGCTGCTCGAACGCGCGACGAAGGAGCTCGGCGGCCTTACGTTCACCGACGAAGCCCGCGACGCGCTGATCGGCTCGGCCGACGGCGACGGCCGCAAGCTGCTGAACAATCTGGAGATCGTCGCGCGCGCGGCGGCGCAGAAAAAACAGACGGAAGTCGACGGCGCGCTGCTCGGCAGCGCGCTGGCGGAAAATCTGCGCCGCTTCGACAAGGGCGGCGACGCGTTCTACGACCAGATCAGCGCGCTGCACAAATCGGTGCGCGGCAGCAATCCGGACGCGGCGCTTTACTGGTTCTGCCGCATGCTCGACGGCGGCGCGGACCCGCGCTACATGGCGCGGCGCTTCGTGCGCATGGCGTGGGAGGATATCGGTCTGGCCGATCCTCGCGGCGCGCGCATCGCGCTCGATGCCGCCGAAACCTACGAGCGGCTCGGCTCGCCGGAAGGCGAACTGGCGCTCGCCCAGGCGCTCATCTATCTGGCCGTCGCGCCGAAATCGAACGCGGGATACAACGCGTATAACGAGGCGCGGCGCTTCGTCGGCCGCGACCAGTCGCGCGGCGTGCCGGTGCATCTGCGCAACGCGCCGACCAAGCTGATGAAAGAACTGGGCTACGGCCACGAATATCGCTACGCGCACGACGAGCCCGACGCTTACGCCGCCGGCGAAACCTATCTACCCGACGGCATGCGCGACCCGTCCTGGTATCAGCCGACGCCGCGCGGGCTCGAAGGCAAGATCGGCGAGAAACTCGCGCGCCTCGCCGAACTCGATGAAGCGTGGCGGCGCGAGCATCGCGACGAGAAGAAGCGATGAATTCGCCGATGTTCGTTTCGCGCCCGGGCGAATCGCGTTTCACGCGGCACAAACGCCGATCCCGCCCGGCGCGCGATGACCGTGCGCTAAAATCGGCGTTTCCGATTACCTGACAAAGCAGCCCCGCCATGCTCGACATTCAAACCCTCCGCAAAGACCTGGACGGCGTCGCGAAGCGTCTCGCCGATCGAGGCTACACGCTCGACGTCGCCGCGTTCGCCGCGCTCGAAGCCGAGCGCCGCGACATCCAGACCCGCACCGAAGAACTGCAGGCGCGCCGCAACAGCCTGTCGAAGCAGATCGGCGCGATGAAAGGCCGCGGCGAGGACACGTCGGCAGTGATGGCGGAAGTGGGCGGCATCGGCGACACGATGAAGGAGTCGGCGGCGAAGCTGGACGACGTCCAGAAGCGTCTGTCGGATCTCATGCTGACTGTGCCGAACGTGCCGCACGAGAGCGTGCCGGTCGGCAACGACGAGACGCAGAACGTCGAAGTGCGGCGTTGGGGCGCGCCGCGTTCGTTCGACTTCGAAATCAAGGATCACGTCGATGTCGGCGCGCCGCTCGGTCTCGATTTCGAAACGGGCGCGAAGCTGTCGGGCGCGCGCTTCACGCTGCTGCGCGGGCCGATCGCGCGGCTGCATCGCGCGCTCGCGCAGTTCATGATCGACACGCACACGGAGCAGCACGGCTACACCGAGGCGTACACGCCGTATATCGTGAATCCGGAGATTCTCTACGGCACGGGCCAGTTGCCCAAGTTCGCCGACGACATGTTTCGTGTCGAGAAGGGCGGCGACGAGAACATCGTCACGCAGTACCTCATCTCGACCTCGGAGATTTCGCTCACCAACACGGTGCGCGACAGCATCATCGAAGCCAGTGCGCTGCCGGTGAAGCTGACCGCGCATTCGCCGTGCTTCCGTTCGGAAGCGGGCTCGTACGGGCGCGATACGCGCGGCCTGATCCGTCAGCATCAGTTCGACAAGGTCGAGATGGTGCAGATCGTCGCGCCGGAGCATTCCTATGCCGCGCTCGACGAAATGGTCGGCCAGGCGGAGACGATTCTCCAGAAGCTGGAACTGCCGTATCGCGTGATCACGCTGTGTACCGGCGACATGGGCTTTTCGGCGACGAAGACGTTCGATCTCGAAGTGTGGCTGCCGGCGCAGAACACGTATCGCGAGATTTCGAGCTGCTCGAACACCGAGGCATTCCAGGCGCGTCGCATGCAGGCGCGCTTTCGTAACGCGCAGGGCAAGCCCGAGTTCGTGCATACGCTGAACGGCTCGGGACTGGCGGTCGGCCGCACGCTCGTCGCGGTGCTGGAAAACTTCCAGAACGCGGACGGATCGGTGACGATCCCGGCGGTGCTGCGACCGTACATGCGCGGAGTGGAAAGAATCGAAGTTTCCGCGTCGGCCTGACTTTTATTTTCAATAAGGGGCTTGGAAAGCACGAAAGGGTTGGATATACTTTCGTTCTTCGTTGAGCAACGACCAGTTCGCGAAGACCCGCAAGGGTAGACGGAGAGGTGGCAGAGTGGTCGAATGTACCTGACTCGAAATCAGGCGTACGGTTTTCCCGTACCGTGGGTTCGAATCCCACCCTCTCCGCCAAGACACTAAAAACCCCGCAAGTCGTGAGACTTGCGGGGTTTTGCTTTTTGGGCTTCGCGTGGAGCCCCGCCTCGTTGCGGCGGAGCCATCGCTCAGGTGGTTCAGGTGGTACATCTCGCGATATCGAAGCGCAATTCCGGCTCGGGCACGCCGCCATCGTCGCTTGAAGACTGCTGCACCTTCACGCTCGACCCATAAGCCGAAGGCGTGAGCGTCACGAGCCATGCATTCGATCCGACCAGCAACTCTGTCGATCCTTGATCGCGTCGCGCTTGCGCGGACGGAATCATGCGTTGCAGGCAACTCGATATATCCGAGGCGGGCCGCGCCGACGAAACATGAATCACGGGCTTCGACGCACGCAGTTCGGGACCGCTCGTCGAGCTGCAGGCGGCAAGCGCGGCGACGCCCGACAAGGCGGCGCAAAGGAAAGCAAATCGATGCAGGTTCATAACGCTCCGGCGGGTCAGAAGTCGCGCCACTAAACCACAAACGGACGCTCATCACAAGGGCGAACGACGACGGCGCCGCATGCGAAAACAACGCGTCCGAAGCCTCGAAATGCAGCGCCCAAGCGCCTCTCCAAGAAGCGGGGCTGCGCGGGAGTGCTATCATCGGGCCCATTGTCCTCGCCTGCCGCCCGCCTCGAACACCGGCAATAACGCAGTAACCCGCGCGCGAGGCGGCACGAACCCATTCGCATTGCTCAATGGCCATCACGCTCAAGACACTCGCCGACATCGAAAAATTGCGCATCTCCGGCCGCATGGCCGCCGAAGTCCTCGCGATGATCGGCGAACACGTCCGCCCGGGCGTCACCACCGACGAACTCGACGCCATCTGCAATCGCTTCATCGTCGACGAACTGAAGGCCGTGCCCGCGAACGTCGGCTACATGGGTTTTCCGAAGACCGTCTGCACCTCGGTAAATCACGTGGTTTGCCACGGCATTCCCGGGCCGAAGGAATTGAAGGACGGCGACATCATCAATATCGATGTCGCGATCATCAAGGACGGCTACTACGGCGACACGAGCCGCATGTACTACGCCGGCACGCCGAGCGAGCAAGCGCGCCGCCTCACCGAAACGACCTACGAAGCAATGGTCGCCGGCATGCGCGAAGTGCGTCCGGGCGCGACGCTCGGCGACGTCGGCGCGGCGATCCAGAGCGTTGCGCATCGCGAAGGTTTTTCTGTGGTGCGCGAATATTGCGGCCACGGTATCGGCCGCGTGTATCACGAAGATCCGCAAGTGCTGCACTACGGGCAGCGCGGCGCGGGCCTGCGTCTGAAGCCGGGCCTCGTTTTCACGATCGAGCCGATGATCAACGCGGGTCGCGCCGCCACGCAACAGTCGCGCGACGGCTGGACCGTGACGACCAAGGACCGCTCGCTGTCCGCGCAATGGGAGCACATGGTCGCCGTGACCGACGACGGCTTCGAAGTGCTCACGCCGTGGCCGGACGGCACCGGCCAATACGCCGCGCCGTGAATGCGGCTGCGCCATCTCGTGTGCGCTGCAAAGCACTTTTGCGGGATTTAGGAATTGACGGGTTCGCCCGTTCGGTTGAAGCTATGCCAATGGCCCGAGCACCGGACCGGCCGGCAGAGCCGCACGCGCATCCCGCCTGAAAGCCAGAGAGAAATAGTCTGCATGAGCGTCCGCATGAGTCCCTCATTGACCGTCAGCCGCATCGCCGCGCAACAAGGTTCGGTTTTGCGCGAGCTTCGCACGGCTTCGCTGCGCGAAGCGCCGTATGCATTCGGCGAAACGCTGGAAGCTACGCTGCTGGTCGACCCGTCGTCCTTCGACGAAACCGCCGCGCTGCACGCGGCTTCGCCCCGGCTCGCGACGTTTCTGCTCTACACCGAAGGTCATCCTTGCGGTCTCGTGCACGCGTATATCGAAGAGACGCCGAACGCGCGCGCATTCGTGAACGCGCTGTGGGTCGCGCCGGCCGTGCGGCATCTGCGCGGCGGCGAACTGCTCGTGAACGTGGCGTCGCGATGGCTCGCGCGGCAGGGCGTCGCCGAGGTGCATGCGTGGATATCCGGCGAGAATCGCACCGCGGTGCGCTTCTACGAGCGCCTCGGTTTCGGTCCCACCGGCGATCGTCGCGCGATGCCGTCTCACGAAGAAGAAGCCGAGTCGCTCTTCGTGCGCCACATGCATCCGGAAGAGGACGAGTGACGCGCGTGCGCTTCTAGTCCGTCTTCGCTGCCCGCGTGTTCGTCGTACGCGTTCGCAGCACACACTTCTCGTTTGCCATTAGCTGAAATCGGTCTTAAAAAATATGGCCGTGTGCGGCAACGCCTGTAAAATACGCAAAATTTTTGGCTGTTCTTATGTCGCTCAACAAAACGCCCTTTTTCGAACTGCGCAGCGGCTCCGTCGACACGCTTCTCTTCGTCGTCAAGACTCCCGACCTCGATGCCTTGCGCAGCGAACTCACGCGGCGTTTCGAAGCGACTCCCGAATTCTTCGCAGGCGATGTCGTCGCCATCGACGTGCGCCGTCTCGCTGATTCCGCGAAGGAAGGCGAGGGCGAGCGCATATCGCTCGCGGAACTGGAGACCTTGCTGAAGAGCGTGCGCATGCGGCCGATCGGCATCGTCGCGCTGCCTGCGCAGACGTGGGCGATTCAATGGGCGAACGCGGGCGGCCTGCCGATTCTCGAAGCGCGCGACCGGCGCGGCGCGCCCAAGCCTTCCGCCGACGAAGCCAAGCCCAACACCGAGGCCGCCGCCGTGATCGAAGCCGCGGTCGCGAACACGCCGCCACCGCCCGCGCTGCCGGCGCCCGTGACCATCATCGATCGTCCGCTGCGCTCGGGGCAGCAGGTCTACGCGAAGGGCGATCTCGTCGTGCTCGGGCTCGTGTCGTACGGGGCCGAGGTGATCGCCGAAGGCAATATCCATATCTATGCGCCGTTGCGAGGCCGCGCGCTCGCGGGCGTGCATGGCAATCTCGACGCGCGCATCTTCTGCACCTGTCTCGAACCGGAACTCATCTCCATCGCGGGTATCTATCGGACGACCGAGAACCCGCTGCCGGCCGACGTGCTCAGCAAGCCGGTGCAGATCTGGCTGAACGAAGAAAAACTCATGATCGAACCGCTGCGGCTGACCTGACGGGTCGGATCGACTCGCGCGCCCGATGCCCCTGGCGCGCGCTCGATGGCAAGGCGAGCGGACCTATTTGACGAACACAAGGTACTTGTATGGCAAAAATCATTGTGGTGACTTCGGGGAAGGGCGGCGTCGGCAAGACGACCACCAGCGCGAGCTTTGCATCGGCGCTCGCATTGCGCGGCCACAAGACGGCCGTGATCGACTTCGATGTCGGTCTGCGCAATCTCGACCTCATCATGGGTTGCGAACGCCGCGTGGTGTACGACCTGATCAACGTCATTCAGGGCGAGGCGAACCTGCATCAGGCGCTCATCAAGGACAAGAAGTGCGAGAACCTCTTCATCATGCCGGCGTCGCAGACGCGCGATAAGGAAGCGCTCACGCTCGAAGGCGTCGAGAAGGTCATCGACGAATTGATCAAGATGGACTTCGAATACATCGTGTGCGATTCGCCGGCGGGTATCGAATCCGGCGCGCTGATGGCGATGCACTTCGCCGACGAAGCGCTCGTCGTGACCAATCCGGAAGTGTCTTCCGTGCGCGATTCGGACCGCATTCTCGGCATTCTGTCGTCGAAGACCAAGCGCGCGATCGAAGGCAAGGAACCGGTCAAGGAACATCTGCTCATCACGCGCTACAACCCGAAGCGCGTGAGCGAGGGCGAAATGCTGTCGCTCTCCGACATCCAGGAAATCCTGCGCATCGATCTGATCGGCGTGATTCCGGAATCGGAAGCGGTGCTGCATGCATCGAACCAGGGTTTGCCGGCCGTGCATCTGGATGGCACGGATGTCGCGGAATCGTACAAGGACGTGGTGTCGCGTTTCCTCGGCGAGGAAAAGGCGCTGCGCTTCACCGATTATCAGAAGCCCGGTTTGCTGCAACGCATTTTCGGCACCAAGTAAGGGGACGCAATGTCGATTCTTTCGTTTTTGCTGGGCGAGAAGAAGAAGTCCGCTACGGTCGCGAAGGAACGCTTGCAGTTGATCATTGCGCACGAGCGCGCGGGTGGCAAAGCCGCCGCCGATTATCTGCCGGCGTTGCAACGGGAACTGGTTGCAGTGATTTCGAAGTACGTGAAGATTTCCGATGACGATATTCGAGTCAGTCTCGAACGTCAGGACGATCTGGAAGTGCTGGAAGTGAAGATCGAGATTCCGCAGGCATGATGCCGCGCGGCGCGTGCTTGTGCGCCGCGTATTTCGAAAGAGCCAGAATCGCGCGATTCTGGCTCTTTTGCTTGGGCGCTATCGTTTGCGCGTGGAGTTTTCGATGTTTTCCGCTTTCGGTTCGCTGAACTCCGCGTTCATCGACCGATGATTCAGCGTTGTGGAGCGGGTTCGTCGCCGGCCTTCGTCGCGTCGTCGTCCGGTACTTCCGGCGAGGGCGCGGGCGGCGCGGGCGGCGTCATATAGCGCTCCGACAGCGCTTCGTAAAGCGGTGGCGCAAAGAAACGCGACGCACGGCTCGAAATCAGCGCCGTCGCCATCAGCGAAATCACGAGCGCGTGGCCGTTGATCATCTCCATGACGATGACGAACGCCGTGATCGGCGACTGCGTGACGGCGGCGAGGTAGCCGACCATCGCGAGCGCGATCAGCACGGCGAGGGACATGTGCGGAAAGAGCGCGTGCAGCACGTTGCCGAAGCCCGCGCCGATCGACAGCGAAGGCGCGAAGATGCCGCCCGGAATGCCGGGCAGGTACGAGCCGATCATCGAGATCATCTTGAGAAGCGGATAGAACATCGACAGATGTTCGCGCCCTTCGAGCAGGCCGCGCGCTTCGGCGTAGCCGCTGCCGAAAGTCGTGCCGCCGGCGAGCAATCCGACGCCGGCGATGATGAAGCCGCAAAGCGCGGCGAACGCGACCGGCCGTGATGCGTGGAGGCGGCGCAGCGGCGCGGGAATCCATTTGCTCGTATTGAGCAACAACCAGCAGAACACGCCGCCGCCGATGCCGGTGACGACGCCCGTCACGACGACCGCCACCGCGAAGAACTTCGGAAACGTCGCGCCGGCCTGGATCGTGCCGAAGTACGTGTAATTGCCGTTCAGCCCGAGCGCGACGACGCCCGCGATGAGAATGCCCGTGATGAGCACGCCGCTCGTGCGCACTTCGAAGCTGCGTGTGAGTTCCTCGATGGCGAACACGATGCCCGCGAGCGGCGTGTTGAACGCCGCCGACAATCCCGCCGCCGCGCCCGCGAGCACGAGTTGCCTCTCGATCAGCGAATTGGAGCGCGGATACAGGCGTCGCATGTTGAACATCAGCGCCGCGCCGATCTGCACGGTCGGACCTTCCCGGCCGATCGTGAGTCCGCCGAGTATCGCGACGAACGACACGGCGATCTTCGCGACGAGAATCCGCAAGGTGAGCAGCCGCCCGCCGGCCGCCGATGTCGGGCTATCGAGCACGGCGATGACCTGAGGAATGCCGCTGCCTTCCGAGCCGCGGAAGAAACGTCGCGTGACGAAGACGCAGAGCGCCGTGGCGGCCGGCGTGACGACGAGCGGTAGCCACGGATGCGCGCTGCGCGCATCGGAGAAGAGGCTGAAGCCCCAGTCGATCAGCCGGGCGTAGTAGACGGCGACGAGCCCGACCAGGATCGCGCCGAGCCAGAAGACGCCGTAGCGGCGCCACAGGCTGCGCGTGCGTCGTGCGGTGATGATCGAGAGGGAGCGGAGCGCGCGGATCATGCGATGGCCGTTTCAAAAACGGCGAACGCGCAGCGTCTTGCCGGTTCCAGAAAAAAGAACAGGCGCGAGGCTTTCGCCGGGCGCCCAAGAAACGCTCCCGCCATAAGCAGGAGCGGAGAGGAGAAGAGAGCCGTGCGTTTGGTTCGACGAGCGACCCGCGCGAACGGTATTACCTGCTCTGAGCGCGCGAGCGGGGGAAAGTTCAACCGATGCGGAATTTTTTTTGCAGGTCCGCCGCGTGAAGCGGGCGCTGGCCGCGTCACGCGGTGAGCACTTCGAAGGCGAGCACCGCCAGAATCGCGCCGACATTCGCGATGACGGCTTCGAAAATCACGCCCCGCCACGTCGCCGGCCGAAATTTGATTGCGAGGAGCAATGCCGTGAGAAGCGCGATGGCGATCATCGCGACGAGATGAGCGCTTTCCAGATGAATACGCATCCCAGCCCCTTTTTGGTTCGCGGCAGAAGTTTCCGCGAGTTGTTTTTGTCGAACTTGTTTCGAGTATAGGCAGCGGCAGATTTACTGGATAGCGGACAAAAAAGTCATTTTCCCGCCACCTTGCCGACTGGCATCGGGTGTTAGCTTAAATACTCGTCGATTAAGGGAATTTTCTTTTTAGACTAGGTACAAACCCCGTATGTGCGCCGGCCACTCCGGCCGCGCGCCGAAACCGCAGGTTCGCGGAGCATTCGCCAGATGACTTCCCCGACGACACGTTCTCTCGAAGTCGATTTCTTTCGAGGAATCGTGCTGCTCATTATCGCGGTGGACCATATAACGGGAAGCGTGTTGTCGCGCTTTACGCTGCACCAATATGCATTCTGCGATTCCGCTGAAGTATTCGTGTTTCTTGGAGGTTATGCGTCGGCGGCGGCTTATACGGCGCTTGCGACTCGCCGTAGCGATTCAGCCGCCCGCCGACGCTTTTTCAAACGCAGTTGGGAAATCTATCGCGCGTATCTGTTCACGGCGTTTCTGATGCTGATCGGCGGCGCAATTCTGATGGCGCTGCAAGTCGACACGCCGATGGTCCAGTACACCGAGTGGCCGACCTTTCTCACGCGGCCGTTCGGCCTCACCGTCGATATCGCGTTGCTGCGTCAGCAGCCGTATCTTTCCGCGGTATTGCCGATGTACTCGGTGTTCGCGCTCGCCGTGCCGGTCATCGTGCCGCTCGCGCAGAAAAAACCGGTCATCGCGATGTTCGGCAGCCTGTTCGTGTGGCTCGCGGCCATGCCGCTCCTGCGTTTCCTGCCGGGCACGTACGGCGAAGCGTGGGCGTTCAATCCGTTTGCCTGGCAATTGATGTTCATGACCGGCGTGCTCGCGCGCGTGCAGCCGATCAGCGACGAATTTCACGCCGGCAAGATCGCGCGCTGGCTGACCGCCGGAGCGATCGCCGTCGCGCTGACCTTCGCGTTCTTCAAGCTTTTCCTCGAAACGCAGGCGCCGCCGGGATACATGAAGCAGAATCTCGCGACGCTGCGCATCGTGAGCTTTGCGGCCATCGCGTGGATCGTCGCGCGCGGCGTGTATGCGGGATGGATCGGCAAGCTCGCGCGCAAGTTGCCGGGCGTCGTCACGATCGGGCAGCAGGGGCTCGTGTGCTTCATCGCGGGCACGTGCGTGTCGCTCGTGCTGGATTCGGCGCTGCGCGCGATGGGCGTGCTCGGGCTTGGGCGCTATCCGTCGCACTGGATTCTCGGGCTTATCGCCGATGGCATCGCTATCGTCAGCCTGCTCGCGCTCGCGCGCTTCTGGGCCGATCGCAAGGCGGCGAAGGCGGCGCGGGCGAAGGGCGCCGAGCGGCCGACGCCGCGCATTCCGGTCATCGAGGGCAGGCCCGTGCCCGTTCCCACCGCCAACCGGCGCGATCGCTGAACGCGCCGGTTTTCCGTGGGTTCTCCTCGGGCTCACTCCAACGTGATGTTGCGCGTCTCGCGCATGCACAACACGGCGATCAGGCTCACAGCCGCCGCCGCCGACACATAGCCGCCGACCCACGTCAGTCCGCCGCGATTGGCGAGCAATTGCGCGATGTATGGCGCCACCGACGCGCCCAGAATCCCGCCCAGGTTGTACGCGACGCCCGCGCCGGTGTAGCGCACGTTGGTCGGGAAGAGTTCGGGCAGGAGCGCGCCCATCGGTGCGAAGGTGACGCCCATCAGGAACAGCTCGATCGTCAGAAACAGCGCGACCTGGACTGTGTCGCCGCTGCCGAGAAGCGGGGCCATCGCGAAGCCGGAGAGAATCGCCAGCAGGCAACCGACGATCAGCACCGGCCTGCGCCCGAAGCGGTCGCTCGCGATCGCGGAAATCGGCGTGGCGATCGCCATGAACAGCACGGCGAAGCACAGCAGGCCGAGGAACGTCTCGCGTGCGAAATGCAGCTTGGCGACGCCGTAGGACAGCGAAAACACCGTGGAGATATAGAAGAGCGTGTAGCAGACGACCATCGCGAACGCGCCGAGCAGCGTCGGCACGAGATGGCTGCCGAGCAGGGTCGCGATCGGCACTTTCACGCGCTCCTCGCGCTCGATAGCCGTGCGAAACGCGGGCGTCTCGGCGATCTTCAGGCGCACGTAAAGGCCGAGCGCGACCAGCACCGCGCTCACGATGAACGGCACGCGCCAGCCCCAGCTGCGGAATTGCTCGTCGGAGAGCGAGAGCGCGAGACCGAAGAAGAGGCCGTTCGACGCGAGAAAGCCGATCGACGGTCCAAGCTGCGGAAACATGCCGAAAAGGCCGCGCTTGCCCTTCGGCGCGTATTCGGTCGCGAGCAGCGCCGCGCCGCCCCATTCGCCGCCGAGTCCGATGCCCTGGCCGAAACGCAGAATGCACAGGAGGATGGGCGCCGCGCTGCCGATCGAATCGTAGCCGGGCACGAAGCCGATGAGCGTCGTCGAAACGCCCATCACGAGCAGCGAGGCGACGAGCGTCGACTTGCGGCCGATGCGATCGCCGAAATGACCGAACAGGAACGAGCCGATGGGACGCGCGACGAACGCGATGCCGAAGGTGACGAACGCCGAGAGCGCCTGCGCGGCGGGCGAGTCGTGCGGGAAGAATACCGGTCCGATGACGAGCGCGGCGGCGGTCGCGTAGACGTAGAAGTCGTAGAACTCGATCGCGGTGCCGATGAAGCTCGCGAAAATCACGCGAGAAGCGCTTTGGGCTCCGTCGCCGGGCTTTGCGGCGGAAAGCGAGGGTGAGGCCATGTTGTCTCCGTTGTCGTGTTGCTTTGGTGCAAGGCATTGTCGCGCGCATCGCCGGGCAAGAGCGATCGAAATGACGAACGGTGTCGCCGTCGACGCGCGTCAGCTTTTTGTAGGGATTGCGATGCAATGGCAGGAAAGCCAGGGTTTGACGGCGCGCGAGTGGCGCGCGGTGTCGCGGCGCAGTCGGGCTGCGCCCGGGCGCTTCGTCCGACGCGCGGGGTGAGCGCGAGGCGAAGGCCACACCGGAAGCGGGTCCGGCCGGGGTGCCAAAAATTATAACGAGCGTGCGGACGGAGCGCCAATCAATCGATGGCCGTGGCCTGCGGCGAGTGCGAGGTTTGTAGCTGGAACTGGCCGTTGTCGTTGAACATCCAGCCTTCGAAAAGCTCCAGTTGACCCTTGCCGTTCAAAAGACGCGCAGGCGGCGCGGGCAGCGGCGATGCGCGGCGCAGAGAGGCGAGCGCGGTGGCTTCGGCTTCGTCATCGCCATTGGTGCGATACACCGACGATTCGACCAGCCGCCCGCCGCGGTCCACCGTGAACGACACGAGCACGAACGAGCGCAGCATCGCTTGCGGCGTGCCCTTCAGCACGAGCGACGGATTGCGCTCGAAGATGCGCTGCGCGATGCGCGCCTTGTAATCGTCGAGAGTTTGGCCGGAGACGGCCGGCGCGGGCGCGCGCGCGGCCACCACGCTCGGCGGTGGCGTGATCGTGCAGGCGCACATCGTCAACGCGAGGAAGAGCGCAAAGGCGGCACAGCAGGAACGTGGCGCGGACATCGCAGGCAAAAGCGAAATTGGCGTTACTTCAATGGTAGTCGCTGCAAAGTGGGCGAGCGCAACGGATTCGTGCGCTTGCACACGCGCGGGCGCGAGACTTGCTGCCGATGCTTTCATTCAAAAGCACTCAAGGAGGGCGCCATGAACACTGAGACGAATCGTCCCGAAGACGGAAAGACTGCCGACCACAGCGACAACGAGAAAAGCAAGCTGCCGGAGCGCGATGACGAAAACCGCAAGCAAGGCCCGAACGACCGCCCGGGCAAGCAATCGGGCGAGGGCGAGGCGCCGGTAGGCTGAGCCGCGCGCGGCGTGTGCGGCATCGACGAGCCGGTGTTACTGTGGAAAGGGGATGTCCCCGGTTTTTCGGGAGAATGCCATGTCACGCAAGAACCATCCTGCACCGTCGGGCGCGCCCGCACGGGAACGGCAGCCGGCTTCCGCGGCGGATTCCAAGGGCGAATCGAAGCGCGCCGCGCCCAAACCCGACGCGGCCAAAGCGGAGCCTGTTCCGCACGTTCGGCCGCCCGTCAGATCCGACGATAATTGAGGTTATCGTGTCGATTACTCGGTGTAGGGCTTGACGAGTTCCGCGCAGCGAATCGGCGCGGTTGAGCGGACTGCGCCGGATTCGGCCGCGCGCGTCTCCACGCAGCGGAAAAGGCTATTGTTTTTCTGAAGCACGAAGGTGTCTTCGGGCAGGCCGGAGCTGCGCGCGGCTACGCTCGTCACCGCGACGATTCCATATCCGTTTTGGATCAGGTCGAAGAGTGTTGCCTCTGTTGCACGCCATTGCGCGTTGGGCTGCGGCTGGGCATGCGCCGACAGGCTCACGGCGGCGACGCAGCCGAAGAGGATGGGCATGATGCGGCCTGGCTTCATGGGTGATTCTCCGCGTTGTTATCGATGAGGCGGTTAGAGGGCGTTACGGCCGTCGTGTTCACATCGATTTTTCGCAGGGGCGTGATCGTGCAGGGAAAGGGCGAAAAAACGGCCTCGCGAGTTGCGAGGCCCAAGTCCAGTCTTCCCATTGAAGGCCTCCTTCGAATCGAGCATGGGGGAAACTCGGAAGGAGGCAAGGAGAAGATACTTGGCTCGCGACGCGATGCCTACGTGTTTTGTCTGAAAGTGCGGGTGCTTTCGGTTTTGATAAGGATTTCGAATTGACGAGCTAGAAGGTTGAATAGTGCGCCGCCATTGCTGCCGAGGCAGTCGGCACATGATGGTTTGGCGATTTGACACGATCGCCGTTGCGCTCAGTGCTTCGCTGTTCGACGACACGGCGTTTGAACGTGTGCTTAACGTGTCACGGTGAAGGGTCAAAGTCGTCGAAAAATCGAAGAACGAATGAAAAAGCCCCGTGAGCATTTGAAATGCTACGAGGCTTTATTCATTCTGGCGGAGGCGGTGAGATTCGAACTCACGGAAGGATCGCTCCTTCGCCGGTTTTCAAGACCGGTGCCTTAAACCGCTCGGCCACACCTCCAGCAAGGCGCGTATTGTAGCGCAAAGTCATCGCGGCGCAGGAACGCTCAGCCTTCGAGCGACTTCGTCGCCCTGAGCGCGGGGAAAAGGCGCATCCAAAAAAGCGCGACGATGATCGTGCCGACCCCGCCGATCAGCACCGCCGGCACCGCGCCGAAGAGCCCCGCCGTCATCCCTGACTCAAACTCGCCGAGCTGATTCGACGTGCCGATGAACAGCGAATTGATCGCGCCGACGCGTCCGCGCATCTCATCGGGCGTCTGCAATTGCACGAGCGACATACGCACGACCACGCTGATCACGTCCGACGCCCCGAGCGCCGCGAGCGCGACCAGCGACACATAGATATTGTGCGACAGCCCGAACACGATCGTCGCAATACCGAACGCGACCACGCCGCCGAAAAGCGCAGTGCCCGCGCGCTGCCGCAACGGAAAATGCGCGAGCCAGATCGATCCGGCGAGCGCGCCGGCTGCGGGCGCGGCCCGCAGAATCCCGAGTCCCCACGGCCCCGTGTGCAGGATGTCGTGTGCATAAACAGGCAAGAGCGCGGTCGCGCCGCCGAGCAGCACCGCGAAGAGATCGAGCGACAGCGCGCCGAGGATCACAGGCTTGCTGCGGATGAATCCGATGCCCGAAAAAAGCGCCTCGAACGACAACGGCGCGCGCATGCGCACGGCTTCGTCGATCCTGATCGCGGCCACCGCGCAGGCCGCCACGAGGAACGCGACGCTCACCGCGCCGTACACGGTCAACGTGCCGAGCCCGTACAGCACGCCGCCCATCGCGGGTCCGAGGATCTGCGCGGTCTGATTCGCGGAGGTCGACCACGCGCTGGCGTGCTGCAACTGATTGCGTGCGACGAGATTGGGCAGGAGCGCGGCCATCGACGGCGATTCGAACGCGCGCGCCGCGCCGGTGATGGCGGCGATCGCGTAGATCGGCGCGACGTCGTGCCATCCGTGCCAAGCGCCCAGACAAAGCACGAGGGCGGCGACGCCCTCGATCGACTGGCACACATACGCGATCACGCGCCTGTCGTAACGATCCGCGACGTGCCCGACGACGAGCGTCAGCACGAACATCGGCAGAAATTGCGCGAGCCCGACGAGACCGAGCGCGTAGGCGCTATGCGTGATCGAATAGACCTGCCATCCGATCGCGACCGACATCATCTGGAACGCCACCGACGACATCACGCGCGCGCTCCAGAAGAGCGCAAACGGGCGATGCCGCATCACCGAGTCCGGCGCCATCGTCGGCGCGCTCAATTTTGCGGATCCTTCAAGAACAGCTCCTGCAGATCGTTGAGAAAGCGCTGGCCGAGCTCAGTGGGCGCAATGCGTTCGATGTCGCGCGTGATGAGCCCGCGCTTCTCCGCCTCGACGAGCGCGGGCTCGATCGCGGACAGCGCCAACCCCGTGCGCTCGACGAACGAATGCACCGGAAAGCCTTCGGCGAGACGCAGCGTGTTCAGCATGAACTCGAAGGGCAGGTCGCGCGGCCCGACTTCGCGTTCCTCCTGAATCGCGGTTTCCGTGGGCGAGAGCGCCTGATCCATGTAAGTCGCGGGATGCTTGAAGCGCGCCTGGCGCAGAATCTTCGACGGAAACGACAGCTTCGTATGCGCGCCCGCGCCGATGCCGAGGTAATCGCCGAAGCGCCAGTAGTTCAGGTTGTGCCGGCTCTGGCGATGCGGCTTCGCATACGCCGAAACTTCATAGTGCGCGTAACCGGCGTCGCGCGTGCGCTCGTGAATCCAGTCCTGCATGTCGGCGGATGCGTCGTCGTCGGGGAGCGCGGGCGGGTATTTGGCGAAGAGCGTGTTCGGCTCCATCGTCAGGTGATACAGCGACAGATGCGGCGGCGCGAAGGATAGGGCAGTCTCGATATCGTGCCGGCACTCGTCGAGCGATTGCTGCGGCAGCGCGAACATCAGGTCGAGGTTGAAGTTATCGAAGTGCTTCGCGGCGGCTTCGACGGCTTTTCTCGCCTGCGTCGCATCGTGAATGCGGCCGAGCGCCTTCAGATGCGCCTCGTTGAAACTTTGAATGCCGACCGACAAGCGATTCACGCCGCTCGCCCGGAACGACGCGAACTTGGCCGCCTCGAACGTGCCGGGATTGGCTTCGAGCGTGATTTCGGCGTCGGCGTCGATGGGAAGCAGCGCGCGCGCATCGGAAAGAAGGCGGTCCAGCCCTTTCGCCGACAGGAGCGATGGCGTGCCGCCGCCAATGAAGATCGTATGCACCTGCCGTCCCCACACGAGCGGCAACGCGCGTTCGAGATCGGCGCGCAATGCGTCGAGATAACGTTCCTCGGGGAACGTGTCGTCCTTCGATTCGTGCGAGTTGAAGTCGCAGTACGGACACTTGCGCACGCACCAAGGGAAATGCACGTACAGCGAGAGCGGCGGCAGCGACGTCAGCCGAATGCTCCCCGGCGACGTGAAAGCCTGCACGACGTTGATGGTTTTCGGCCCGGCGCTCACGCAAGTTCCTTCAGTCGTTGCAACAGCTCACGCAGCGCGAGCGCGCGATGGCTCAGCGCGTTCTTGCGCGCGGGATCGAGTTCGGCGGCGGTCGCGCCGAGCGTCGGCAGAAAGAAGTGCGGATCGTAGCCGAAGCCGTGCGCGCCGCGCGGCGCATCGATCACTTCGCCGTGCCAGCGGCCTTCCGCGATGAGCGGCTCGGGATCGTCGGCGTGACGCACGAGCACGAGCACGCAGAAGTAGTACGCGCGGCGATCGGCCTGACCGGCGAGATCGGCGACGAGGCGCGCGTTGTTCGCGGCGTCGCTCTTTGCGCCACCGTTCATCGACGCATAACGCGCCGAATACACGCCCGGCGCGCCGTTCAGCGCGCGCACGCAGAGACCCGAATCGTCGGCGAGGGCGGGCAGGCCGGTGAGCGTTGCGGCATGCCGCGCCTTCGCCAGCGCGTTTTCGACGAAGGTCGCATGGGGCTCGGGCGCTTCGGGCACGCCGAGCTCGCCCTGGGCGATCAACTCGATGCCCGCCGCGTCCAGCAGCGCCGCGAATTCGCGCAGCTTGCCCGCATTGTTCGATGCGAGCACGACGCGGCTAAGACCATTGACATCAGACACCGTGAATCCCCAATGCTTCCTTCTGCTTCAGAATGAGCGCCCTGATGCCACTGTCGGCCAGCCCGATCAACTGGTTCATCTCGTCGCGCGTGAACGGCGCGCCTTCGGCCGTGCCCTGCACTTCGACGAAACCGCCCGCGCCGGTCATCACGACGTTCATGTCGGTATCGCATTGCGAGTCTTCGTCGTAGTCGAGATCGAGCACGGGCGCGCCTTCGAAGACGCCGACCGAAATCGCCGCGACGAAGTCCTTCACCGGCGACTTCGCGATCTTGCCTGACGCCAGCAGCTTGCTCACCGCATCGTGCGCGGCGACGAACGCGCCCGTGATGCTCGCCGTGCGCGTGCCGCCATCGGCCTGAATGACGTCGCAATCTACGTGCAGCGTGCGCGCGCCGAGCGCGTTGAGGTCGAACACCGAGCGCAGCGCGCGGCCGATCAGCCGCTGAATCTCCTGTGTGCGGCCCGTCTGCTTGCCGCGCGCGGCTTCGCGGTCGTTGCGCGTGTGCGTCGCGCGCGGCAGCATGCCGTATTCGGCGGTCAGCCAGCCTTGCTCGCGTCCGCGCAGAAATTCGGGTACGCGCTCGGCGATGCTCGCCGTGCAGATCACCTTGGTATCGCCGAATTCGACGAGCACCGAGCCTTCCGCGTGCTTCGTGTAATGCCGCGTGATGCGCACGTCGCGCAACTGATTCGCGCGACGGCCGCTCGGGCGCGGAGGAGAAGGCTTGAGCAGAAGAGAGTCGGTCATGGGTGTCGAAAGAAGAGAGTGGAACCAGCAAACTCAGCGATTTTATCGTCATTCACCTGCAGGCGTTGCCCGCGTCACGCTCGCCGGCCCAACGTCCGGGCGGGCTTCGCGGCAAAAATGGGATAATGCGGATTCCTCGCCCGGCGGCCCAACGCAGGCCACTCAAAGGCACTTTCGACAGCGCCGGGCGTTTCGTATCGAACGGGTCTTCGCAACGAAGGCTCTCAATCGCGAGACGTACCATGATCTACAGCATGACAGGCTATGCCAGCGCGACGCGCGAAGTCGTCGCGGATGGCGCGGGACCCAATGGCGCCGGCGGTTCGGGCGTCGGTGTATCGGTGGAATTGCGCACGGTGAATTCGCGCTTTCTCGACCTGAATTTCCGCATGCCCGAAGACGTGCGCGCGACCGAGCCGCAATTGCGCGAAATGCTGATGGCGAGGCTCTCGCGCGGCAAAGTCGATATCCGTATCAATCTGAATCGCGTCGAGCAGACGGCGAACGCGGGCGCGCTCAATCGCGAAGCGCTCAAGCAACTCGCTACGCTAGAGCGCGCCGTGCTCGACATCTTCCCCGACGCCGAGCGCATGCGCACCGGCGAAATCCTGCGCTGGCCCGGCGTGCTCGCGGAAGGCTCGGTGTCGCAGGAAACGCTGCGTGAAGCCGTGCTCGCGTGCGGCAAGCAGGCCATCGCCGATCTCATCGAAGTGCGCGCGCGCGAAGGCGCGGCGCTCGGCAAAGTGCTGATCGACAACGTAACGGAGATGGAAACGATCGTCGCGCGCATCACGCCGCTCGTGCCCGAACTCATCGCGAAGCATCAGCAGAAGATCGTCGAGCGTCTGCAAGACGCGCTCGGCATCGCGACCAACGAGGGCGGCGCGACAGTGACGACGAGCGTGCCGCGCGAGGAAATCGCCGAGCGCATTCGCCAGGAAGTGACGATGTACGGCATCCGCATCGACATCGCGGAAGAATTGCAGCGTCTCACCGCGCATCTGAACGAAACGCGCCACGTGCTGCAAAAAGGCGGCAAGGTCGGCAAGCGCCTCGACTTCATGATGCAGGAGCTGAATCGCGAAGCGAACACGCTCGGCTCGAAGGCCGCCGCGAAGGAACTCGCCGATGCCTCGATGACGCTCAAGCTGCTCATCGAGCAAATGCGCGAGCAAGTACAGAATCTGGAGTAACGCGACATCATGCCGAATACCACGCACCGCTCGCACAGCCACTACACGGGCATCTATCCCGGCAACCTGTTCATGGTCGTCGCGCCCTCGGGCGCGGGCAAGTCCACGCTCGTGAACGCGCTGCTCGCCGAGGATCGGGACATTCTCCTGTCGGTTTCGTACACGACGCGTGAAGCGCGTTCGAAGGAAACCAACGGCTTGCAGTATCACTTCGTGTCCGTCGATGAATTCATGGAGCGACGCGAGAAAGGCGAATTCCTCGAAAGCGCCGAAGTGCACGGCAACTACTACGCCACGTCGAAGCTGTGGATCGCCGAGCAAATGAAGCAGGGCCATGACGTGCTGCTGGAAATCGACTGGCAGGGCGCGCAGCAGGTGAAGAAGCAGTTCCGCAACGCGGTGGAAATTTTCATTCTGCCGCCGTCGCTCGACGCGCTCGAAGATCGCCTCAAGAAACGCGGCCAGGATTCCGAAAAAGTGATCGTGCGGCGTTTGCTCGCGGCCGGTAGCGAGATGGCGCATGCATCGGAAGCGGAGTACGTCCTCATCAACGAGAACTTCGATCGCGCGCTCAACGAACTGCGCTGTCTCGTCGCCGCGACGCGCCTGCGCTTCACGTCGCAATACGCGCGCAACACGCAGCTTTTCGTGGACCTCGGCATCCACTCCACGCCGCAAGCGTGACACACCGCGGTGGCCGGGTCGATCGGTCACATAAGGTAGAATAAAACCCATATTCCGAAGGAAACAAACATGGCCCGCATCACCGTCGAAGACTGCCTGAAACAAATCCCGAATCGCTTCGAGCTCGCGCTTGCGGCAACGTATCGCGCGCGCCAGCTCGCGCAGGGCCACACGCCGAAAATCGAGAGCCGCGACAAGCCGACCGTCGTCGCGCTGCGCGAGATCGCCTCGGGCCAGGTTGGCATCGAAATGCTGAAGAAGGTGCCCGTCTAAGGGCCGCAGTTCTACACGGTTTCATTTTTTGCGACCGACCACCAAGCGCGTCACGTCACCACGGAGGGGAAGATGAGTCAGACACCGTTGCCCATCTCCACCACCGTGGACCCCGACATCGAAATCGACGCCGATTCGGTGCTCGATGCCGAAAAGCCGCACGCGGCGCGCAAGTACATCGATGCGGTTCTCGAACAGTCTTTCCGCCATCTGTTCGGTCCGACCGCCACGCCGGAGCAACCGCGCAAGCACGACGTCGTTTCCATCGCGAAACTGACCAACGAGCTCGCGAGTTACATCACTCCGGAAGAGATCAAGGAAGTCAAGGCGGCTTTCCACTTCAGCGACGAAGCGCATCTCGGGCAGTATCGCCAGAGCGGCGAGCCGTACATCACGCATCCGGTCGCGGTGGCGGAAATCTGCGCGAGCTGGAAGCTCGACGCGCAATCGATCATGGCGGCGCTGCTGCATGACGTGATCGAAGACCAAGGCGTGACCAAAACCGAGATCGCGGAGCGTTTCGGCGCGAAGGTCGCGGAACTGGTCGACGGCTTGTCCAAGCTGGACAAGATGGAATTCCGCAATCGCGAGGAAGCGCAGGCGGAAAACTTCCGCAAGATGTTGCTCGCGATGGCGCGCGACGTGCGCGTGATTCTCGTCAAGCTCGCCGACCGGCTGCACAACATGCGCACGCTCGGCGCGGTGCCGCCGGAAAAACGCCGGCGCGTCGCGCGCGAGACGCTGGACATCTACGCGCCGATCGCGCATCGGCTCGGCCTGAACAATACCTATCGCGAACTGCAGGATCTTTCCTTCGCGAACTTCAATCCGACCCGTTACGCGACGCTCGAAAAAGCGGTCAAGGCGGCGCGCGGCAATCGGCGTGAGGTGGTCGGGAAGATTCTCGAAGCGGTGCAGCGCACCATCGCGGATGCGAAGATCAACGCCGAAGTCACCGGCCGCGAGAAAACGATCTTCAGCATCTACAAGAAGATGCGCGACAAGCAGTTGTCGTTCTCGCAAGTGCTCGACGTGTACGGTTTTCGCGTCGTCGTCGAGAGCGCGCTGGAGTGCTATACGTGCATCGGCGCGCTGCATGCGCTCTACAAGCCCGTGCCGGGCAAGTTCAAGGATTACATCGCCATTCCGAAAGTGAACGGCTATCAGTCCTTGCACACCACGCTGGTCGGCCCGTTCGGCGCGCCGATCGAGTTCCAGATCCGCACGCGCAAGATGCACGAGATCGCCGAAGCCGGCGTCGCGGCGCACTGGCTGTACAAGAACGGCGGCGCGGACCTGAACGACGTGCAAAAGCGCGCGCATCAATGGCTCAAGTCGTTGCTGGATATTCAAAGCGAAGCGGGCGATTCGAGCGAATTCCTCGAACACGTCAAGATCGACCTGTTCCCGGACGCCGTCTACGTATTCACGCCGAAGTCGAAGATCATGCCGCTGCCGCGCGGCGCGACTGCGCTCGACTTCGCGTATTCGATCCACAGCGACCTGGGCAACCAGTGCGTCGCGGTGAAGATCAACAACGAGCTTCTGCCGCTGCGCACGGAGCTGAAGAGCGGCGATATCGTCGAGGTGATCACCGCGCCGTATTCGAAGCCGAATCCCGCGTGGCTCGGCTTCGTGCGCACCGGCAAGGCGCGCTCGGCCATCCGTCACTATCTGAAGACGATGCGCCTGAACGAGTCCGTCCAGTTGGGCGAGCGACTCGTCGATCAGTGTCTCAAGGGTTACGGTCTCGCGCTGTCGGATGTCACGCCGGAAGCGTGGGAAAAGCTCGTGCTCTGGACCGGCAACAAAACGCGGCAGGAAATCTTCGCCGATATCGGTCTCGGCCGGCGCGTGGCGGCGGTCATGGCCAAGCGCATCGAAGTGCTGATGAACGGCCTTGCCGACGACGAGGATCATCCGCATCGCGAGCATCACAACACGAATACCGCGCCGCCGGTCGTCATCACGGGCACGGAAGGCATGTCGGTGCAGTTGTCGCCGTGCTGCCGCCCGATTCCCGGCGACGACATCATGGGCTACATCGGCATCGGGCTCGGCATGGCGATCCACACGACCGAATGCCGCGTGGCGCAGCGCATCCATCGGCGCGATCCCGGCCGCTGGATCGACGTCGCGTGGGCGCCGCAGCCGGGACGTCTCTTCGATGTCGCCGTGAAGGTGCTCGTGAAGAACACGAAGGGCGTGTTCGCGCGCGTCGCGGCGGATATCACGTCGGCGGACGCGAACATTGTGCATATCGCGATGGACGAAGACGTGTCGCAGGAAGCGAAGATGCTGCGCTTCGTCATCCAGGTGAGCGACCGCGTGCATCTGGCGAACGTCATGCGCCGCGTGCGCACCAATCCGGATGTGATGCGCATCGCGCGCGAACGTCCGAGCGACGAACCGCATCACCGCAATCAGGACGGCGGCATGCGCATCGACCGCGAGCGCGCCGACTACTGACGCGGTGCGGGTACGTGACGTGCATGCCTGTCGTCGTTCGACGAACAGGAGAGAGCGCCGCAATGAACACTTCCGATCTCGAAAGCGCCACGCTCGACTATTGGGTCGCGCGCGGGCTGCACGAATTCATCCGAGAAATTCACTTCACCGATAGCGGAGAGACGCTTGCCATTCGCGGAAACGATCGCGGCAAGCCCTGGGACGGGCGTTTCTTGCCGTCGACGTCGTGGGAGGCGGCAGCCGTCGTTCTGGAGCGGGCCTGCAGGCTCGAAATGCAGGATCACGGGCGCGGCGAGGTGGTCTGCACGGTGACTTTCGACAAGGCCGGCAAGCCCGTCGAAGGGCGCGGCGCGTCGCTGCGCATCGCCTTGTTGCGCGCGTTCGTGCGGCACGCGTTCGGCGATACCGTCGACGACGAATTCCCGCGCCGCTCTCAGACTTTGCTGGGAGCGCGAGCGGAGGCGATCGGGGAGTCGAGTGCCGTGGTGTCGGTGGAGGACGTGCCGAGGCCAAACCTGGGTATCGGCGATATCGGCTCGGCGCCACGTCAATAGACCGCGCCGGGATTCGCGACAAACAAAAAGGGCCTTCCGTATGGAAGGCCCTTCGAAAGATGGTGCGGCTGGCAGGATTCGAACCCACGACCCCTTGGTTCGTAGCCAAGTACTCTATCCAACTGAGCTACAGCCGCACGCAGAAGCGGAATTATAGCCAAGCCTATTCCGAAAAGGAAGGGGTTCTGGCCGACTTGTCGAATTTTCTATCGACCGGCCTCCGGCGAAAGAAGGCCTCGGCGTGGTAAGTTGATGTTTCGAAAGCAAGTACTTTCCAGAAATTCGACATCAATCGGCATCGATCAGCATCATGAACAAGGCATTTGTCAAAGAGTCGGACGACACCGACGACGACCTCGAACTCGGCCAGCCGGACGTCCCGGCGGGCACGAAGAACTACATCACGCCTCAGGGCCACCAGCGGCTGCGTGACGAACTGCTCCAGCTTCTGGATACGGATCGCCCGGAAGTGGTCAGGCTCGTCTCGTGGGCCGCTTCGAACGGCGACCGCTCCGAGAACGGCGACTATATCTACGGCAAGCGGCGGCTGCGCGAGATCGACCGGCGCATACGTTTTCTTGGCAAGCGCCTGGATCTCGCGGAAGTGGTGGACAGCAGCAAGCAGGAGAACGTCGATCAGGTGTTCTTCGGCGCGACCGTGGACTACGCGGGCGACGACGGCGATGTGAAGACAGTGACGATCGTCGGTGTCGACGAGGTCGATCTGGATCGCGGCTACGTGAGCTGGATCTCGCCGGTCGCGCGCGCGCTCCTGAAGGCGAAGATCGGTGATACGGTCGCGCTGCACACGCCAGCGGGCGTGCAGCAGATCGACATCGTGGACGTGCGATATCCGCATTGAACGTTCGGCGTCAAGCGCCGCACGAACGCAAAAAAGCCGCTCCGGAGAGCGGCCTTTCTACGGCAAGACTGCCCGTAAAGCTTAGAAGCGGTGACGCATGCCAACCGTTGCCGAAACCTGGTTGCCGTTCGACGACATACCCACGCCGTTGATCACGGCGCCGACCGGCAGGCCGTCCTGGTCGGTCATGTGCTGGTATTCGCCTTGCAGGTACACGTCGGTACGCTTCGACAGCGCGTACGCCGTTTGCAGGCTGAACTGGTGGAACTTCGGCTTTTCGCCTTCGATGCGGCTGTCCGTGTACGTGTAAGCACCCGCGACCGACAGAGCCGGCGTCAGGTTGTAGCGGCCATTCACTTCGTAGTTCGTGAAGCGCATGCTGTCGCCGTTCAGCGCGATGTTGCCGGCGCCTTGCGAACCGACGTTCGTCAGCTGCGTCGCGTTGTCCAGCATCGTCTGCGTGAACACGAAGCCGACCGTTGCCGGGCCGAACGCGTAGTTGATGCCGCCGCCGAAGATGCGCTGACGGCTGGCGACGAACGGCGTGTTGTCGGTCGTGACCGCGCCGTTCACGTTGTTCGCGGCCGAGCCGACGTTGTTCAGTTGCATGTACGCAGCAGCGACGTTCAACGGGCCGTAGTTGTACGACGCGCCGACGCTGTAAGCACGGTTGTCGGCGAAACCGCCGGCTTCGTTCGAGAAGCCGTACATCGCGCCCATCTTGAAGCCAGCGTAGTTCGCGCTCGTGTACTTGACCGAGTTGTTGACGCGGAACGTGTTGTCGAGGTTGTCGTTGTCGAACGGGTGGGCGAACTGCGTGCCGCCGTATTGCGTGCCCGTCAGAGCCAGAGGCCCGAGGAAGTCGACCACGGAGTCATATTGACGGCCGAGGGTCACGGCGCCGAACTGATTGCTCGACAGACCAACATACGCCTGACGGCCAAACTCGCGACCACCCTGGCCGTTCGTGCCGTTCATGATGTTGAAGCCGTTCTCCAACGTGAAGATCGCCTTCAGGCCGCCACCGAGGTCTTCCGAACCACGCAGGCCCCAACGGCTGCCGTTGACGGAACCGCTCGTCGCCTTCCAGTTGCTGTGGCCTTGCTGGTTGTTCGTGTAGGTGATGCCCGCATCGATCAGGCCATACAGCGTGACGCTGCTTTGCGCATGGGCGGCGGTGGCAAAAACGCCCGACAGGGCGGCGACGACGAGAGTCTTTTTCATCTTTGTAACTCCGAGAGCAGATAGGGCCGGGGACCCAGGCTTTGAGGAAACCTCGCTCCGGCGCGCTGCGAGAGGCGCGGGCGGAGGAGCAACGCGTCGGGGTGCGACACATTTGTTTCCGGACCAGACGAAGTGTAAAGACGGTGTTACAGAGAGGGAGCTTCCAATTTCCGCAATAAACCATTGTTGATGTGGCAATGATCTGTGCGTCGCATATTTTTGTTTATATACAAGGATTTATCGGCGAATAAAGACGTAATGCAAAAGTGTCAACCAAATTGCGTTGCGCATGTGCGACATCATTTGCGCATAAAAACAATGGGAGTCGTCCTAGAAATCGATTGTTGAGATATTTGAAACAGAAGTTTGCGTCTTTTGCAGGTAATTAATGCGGGCCGTATCGCTATACTGTGACTTCTGCTTTCCGAAGCAGACTTTTTCGTTGACGGAAAAAGATCTCCAAACTTTGTCAGCGCGACTTCCCGGTCGCGCTTTTTTTTTGCGCAGTGCGTTAATGGGTTTTGAGCATCGTCGTCCGGCCCTCTGCCGCGTAGGGCGTGGCGTCCGTCGGCGATTGCCATGTTGCGGGGGGGCGACGTCGAGCATTGAAACATTGCCTGTCGTGGGCGTGATCGACCCGCGCTGCGACTCACTTGCACAATTGCGCGAATCGATTGAGTTGGATCGTCGTTGGTGCCCGCGCATTACATTCAAGTTGCGACCTGGTTTCGATGTTGCTTTAGACCGGAGGATTGGGCAAGGTGAGCGAAAAATTACGATTTGAGCAATTGTGGCCGGAGCGAAAAATTCCGCATTGCATTAAAAAAACAGCCGTAAAATTTATTGTGGATGATTTTGCTGGCGTCGCGTCTGCATCGCGAATGTCTTCATTAATTTCCTTTTGAAATTATCCGGCGATGCGGTGACGATTTTTAAAGTAGGTTTATTAAAACGCGATTTATGGGTCAAGAGCGGATAATCAAAAGACCGCGAAGTGCCTTGATCACTTCGTCGGCGCGGAGGACGGCCAGCGCCACGCCGCGCGGCAGTGGGCCATTGTCGGCCCGTCGAGGCGTACTGGCGCATTGCGAGACCGGCGTCGGGACGAGACCGTCCATCGAAAGCGCGAAATTGGATTTCTGATAATCAGGGAATGTTATTACGGGTTATCCGCTATTGCGACATATTGAACTCAGCAGCGACTTAATGCGATATTGTCGGAACTCTTGCCGAATATCAGCATTAACGGCACTGACGTCAGCCAATCGAACGCGGCAAAAATCCCGAAACCCCCTCGACACACTGACCACGTTGCTGAAAACCCGTCGTCCCATGCTGCGTTAGAATGGGCAACCCAGCATTCGCTCCATCCACGCGCACCTCGCGCCGTCCACGATGCATCCCGATCCGTCCGCAAGCTTTCCCTTCCCCTCCGAACCCATCGCGTTCGTCGACCTCGAAACAACCGGCGGCACATTCGGCGTCGACCGAATCACCGAGATCGGCGTCGTGGAAGTCGGGCCGTCGGGCGTGTCGACGTGGACATCGCTCGTCAACCCGCAACGGCCGATTCCATCCTTCGTCCAGCAGTTGACCGGCATCACCGATGCGATGGTGCGCGACGCCCCGACATTCGAACAACTCGCGTCCGGCCTGCTCGAACGCATGAATGGCCGGCTGTTCATCGCGCACAACGCGCGCTTCGACCACGGTTTTCTCAAGGACGAATTCAGGCGCACGGGTCTTCGCTTCGCACCCGACGTGCTCTGCACGGTGCAACTTTCGCGCGCGGTTTATCCCGCCGAAAGCCGTCACGGTCTCGACGCACTCGTCGCGCGCCACGCGCTCGTGCCGTCGGCGCGGCATCGCGCGCTGGCCGACGCCGATTTGCTCTGGCAGTTCTGGCAACACCTGCATCGCGCGCATGCACCGGATGTCCTGCGCGCCCATCTCGAACGCGTGACGCGCCGATTCCAGCTCGCCGCGCACATCGACGAAGACACGATCGAACAGATCGTTTCGGGCTGCGGCGTCTATATGTTTTACGGCGAAGACGACGCACCGCTCTATACCGGCCGAAGCGTGCGTTTGCGTCAGCGCGTGCGCTCGCATCTCGTCGGGCCGCGGCGCTCGGCGAAGGACCTGCGCCTTGCCGCGCTCGTGCGCCGTCTCGAATGGAAGGCGACGGGCGGCGAAATCGGTGCGTTGCTGGCCGAAGCGCAATGGATTGCGAGCGCGCGTCCGGCGCACAATCGCGCGCCGAAGTCGCGTTCTTCCGGCGATGTTCGCGGTGCGCCGTGGCCTTATTCGGGCGCAATCGCGATCGAGGAGCGCGACGAGGCGTCGGGGCAACGCGCATGGCATGTCATCGACAACTGGTGCTATCTCGGCACGGCCAGCGCGCTCGCGCAAGCCGGCGCGCTGTGCGCGAGCGCCGATGCGCCCGCGTTCGAGTTGTCGACCTACCGCATTCTGAACGAGCGTCTCGCGCGTGGGCTCGTCGTGACGCCGCTCGTCACCGCAACGCTGGTATCGGCGATCTGACCGGCCGTCACCCGACCGCGCCCACGCCTCCCGATGCGCAGACGTGCGAAAGCGCGCGCATGAGCGGCGCGTTCATCGACGAGTTGTAGCGTGTCAAATGCTTCCATCGCGCGACGCTCTCGGCGAGCCGCACCGGACAGTCATCGGCGTGTCGAATCGGCTCGACATGCGCGAGCGCAGATATGAGCGACTGCGTCAGCCGATCGAGCTTCGGACGCGTTTCGTGGGCGAGATCGGGCGGCGCTTCTTCGGGCGCGGCCTTCAGCGCGCGCCAGTTGGCGAAAAGTGTGTTTTGCACATCCTTGCTGGCTTCGATCTGATCGCGGAAAAACTGGCGCGCGAATTCGGGATCGACTTGAGCGGCGTCCGCCTTTTTCACTACCTGTTTGAGCAACGCCTCTTCGCGCGGCGCGTCGGTGATCGGCTCGTGATGCGCCCACTTCCAGCGCGCGACCGGCTCCGCGAGCGCGAGCCGTTGCGAAACGAGGGCGATAATGTTGGTGAAAGGCGTGTCGTCGCCGTCGGCGTGCACGGATGCGGGCGCGGCGAGCGCGAGCGCACAGGCGAAAGCGGCGGAGGCGAGGAGGGAAGACGTAGATCGGCGGCGCATCGGTATCCGGGCAAAAGCGCCAGAATAGCGCACCGCTCTCAAACGGGAACGACGACAGCCAACTGACGAAAGAGGATTCGACGAGGCGAGCCGTGTCGCACGACCCGCCGCGGGGCAGTCATGAACGAGGGGCGCGACGCGTCCTGGCGTGAGCCCTATGCGGACCGGACGGTCCGAGTGCGCCGCGCACGGCGGGCGTCGATCTCACGACGACGGCGTGATCCAGCGTCCGCCTACTTCGACTGCGCCAAGTTGCGCTGTTCGTCGAAGAACGCGCGCACATGCTCGGGCAGCTCGGTCGCGAGAAACTCGACGCCAACCGGCTCCGGATCCGGACAGAACACCTTGTCGGGCGTCGGGATTTTCGTCGGCTTTGCGTCCATGATTTCTCTCCTGAATGACTACAACAATTGCGCCAGCACAGCCGATGCGGCTATTGCACCGCCGCATGCGGCTGAAATGCCAATACCGTTCCTTCTATAGATGCGTTATCGGATCGCGACCGGGTCTGCTTGAGCCCGAATAGTGCGTTTCTCTGCGTAACGCATGATCGTTCGTGTTTGGACCGGCAATCGATTCGGTAATCGATTGCCGGTCCGCGAATTCGATGCTGCAAAAAATACGCAATCCTGAAGTTCGACAGGGTTCCAGCGAGCCACGCCCAGCATGGCTTCGGGGAGAGACGAACATCACGTGCTTAAACTGTAGCCTTTCCTCTATGGATATAACGATACCGGGAAACCAGCGTTGACGCTTGATGGTGCAGAGCGGAAAATGGCTTGTTGTTGTACGAAAGCGCACATATAAGACGAATCAGGTGCGTGGCGGTGCGATTCGCGAGATCGTTTGGGAAGATTTTCGATTGAAGTCGCAATCCTGCGCACGCCGGCGGCGATCGTTGCGAAAGCGCGAAACGTTGCGTCGTTCTCGGAAAGCAGGGCGCAGATAGCAAAAAACCCGCGACACTTGCGTGATCGCGGGTTTCTTAATACTGCTTGAATCTTGTTGGTGCCGGAAAGAGGAATCGAACCCCCGACCTTCGCATTACGAATGCGCTGCTCTACCGTCTGAGCTATTCCGGCTCCATTGTTGCGTCCATTTAGTTCGTCAGCAACGAAGAAGTGAGATTATGCAGAGCCTTTCTGATCTTGGCAATACCTAAGATCAATTTTTCTTTTCAAGGTGGTAGCGGGTCACGCGATCGACCTCGCTCTTCGAGCCGAGGAACACGGCCACGCGCTGATGCAGGCTCGTCGGAACGATATCGAGGATGCGCTCTTCGCCGTTGGTCGCGGCGCCGCCGGCCTGCTCGACGATGAACGACATCGGGTTCGCCTCGTACATCAGGCGCAGCTTGCCGGGCTTCGACGGATCGCGCTTGTCGGCCGGATACATGAAGATGCCGCCGCGATTCAGGATGCGATGCACGTCCGCGACCATCGATGCGATCCAGCGCATGTTGAAGTCTTCTTTCCGCGCGCCGTCCTTGCCAGCGTTCAACTCGCCGATATAGCGCTGAACCGGCTCATACCAGTGACGGATGTTGGACGCGTTGATCGCGTATTCGCGCGTTTCGTCGGGGATCGTCATGTCGCGCTGAGTGAGCACCCACGAGCCGAGTTCGCGATCGAGCGTGAAGCAATTCACGCCGTGACCGGTCGTCAGCACAAGCACGGTTTGCGGGCCGTACACCGCATAACCCGCGGCGACCTGCTGCGATCCCGGCTGCATGAACGCCTGTTCGCTCGGCTCGACGCCGTCCGGGCAACGCAGCACCGAAAAGATCGTGCCGATCGACACGTTCACGTCGATGTTCGACGAGCCGTCGAGCGGATCGAACGTCAGCAGGTAATTGCCCTTCGGGTAGCGATTGGGAATCGGGAAGATTTTTTCCATTTCCTCCGATGCCATCGCGGCCAGGTTGCCGCCCCATTCGTTGGCTTCGAGCAGGATTTCGTTGGAGAGAACGTCGAGCTTCTTCTGCACTTCGCCCTGGACGTTCTCGCTGCCCGCCGAGCCGAGCGCCTCGCCCAGCGCGCCCTTGCTCACGTGATAGCTGATCTGCTTGCATGCACGCGCGACGACTTCGATCAAAAGGCGCAGGTCGGCAGGAAGGTTCTGATGTTCACGCTGCTGCTCGATCAGGTATTTCGAGAGCGTGGTACGGCTGGAAATGGAGGACATGCTTAAGCTCCGTGAGCGTTAGACGAATATTCACGATTCTAACCGCTCGACCCGGTCGCTCCATGTGACAGCGACCGCCGGCATCCGCCATAAGCGAGAACGGCCGACGCGCGATAACGCCGCGCATCGGCCGCTCAAGAGGAAAAACCTCCGACGAAACAGCGGTTAAGCCGCGAGCGCCTTCTCGACCACTTCGCGAACGTCGCGCGATTTCGCCTTCGACGCAACGTCGCTCAACGCCGCGTGCATCTTCTCGCGCAACTGCGGCGTGAAGCGGCGCCACAGTTCGAGCCCGCGCGCGAGCCGTGCCGCGACCTGCGGGTTGAGCGCGTCGAGCGCGATCACCTGTTCGGCCCAGAACGCATAACCGGAGCCGTCGGCGGCGTGGAATTGCGCCGGGTTGCCGCTGCAGAAACTGAAGATCAGCGAGCGCGCGCGGTTTGGATTCTTGATGTTGAACGCCTGATGCTGCGTCAGCTTGCGCACGATCTCGATCACCTTGCGGTCCGGCCCGCCGCGCTGGGTCGCCTGAAGTGCGAACCACTTGTCGATGACGAGCGCCTCGTTCTCGAAGCGGCGATAGAAATCCGCCAGCGCCGCGTCTGCCGCGGTCGCATCCGCGCCCTTGGTCGCGCTCGCGAGCAAGAGCGATGCGAGCGCCGCCGAGCGGTCGGTCATGTTGTCGGCGGCGTCGTATTGCGCCTGCGCGAGCTTGACGGCGTCGCGCGGATCGTCGAGCTGGCTCAGATAGGCGAGGGACAAATTCTTCAGTCCGCGCTTGCCCGCATCTTCCGGCGTCGGACGATACTCGCCCGGCGTGCGGTTCGCTTCATAGGTCGCGAGCCATTTGTCGCGCAATTGCGACGCGAGACGGCGGCTCATGAAGACGCGCGCCGCGTGCACGGCGGCCGGGTCGGACACGGTCATCTGCTCGGCGAGATAGCTCTCCGACGGCAGCATCAGCGCGAGTTCGCGGAAGGCGGGCGTGAGCGTGGTGTCGTCGAGCACGCGGGCGAACGCGGCGATCACCTGATCGTCGATGGCGAGCGCTTCGCCCTTGGCCGCGCGCCCGGCAAGCGCCAGCAACTCGCGCGTGGCGAGGCGCTGGCCGGCTTCCCAGCGGTTGAACGGATCGCTGTCGTGCGCGAGCAGGAACGCGAGTTCATCGTTCGAATAGTCGTATTCGACGATCACCGGCGCGGAGAAATTGCGCAGCAGCGACGGCAGCGGCGCTTCGTTCACGTCGACGAAAGTGAACGACTGCTCGCGCTCCGTGAATTCGAGCACGCGCGTCGTGCCGTTCGGCTCCTTCTCGCCTTCCAGACGCAGCGGCAAATCCGCGCCGTTCTGGCCGATCAAACCGACCGAGAACGGAATCAGGAGCGGTCCCTTCTGCGTCTCGCGCGCCGCTTCGGACGCGTCGCCGTAACTCTGCGCGAGCGTCAGCGTGTAGCGCTTGTTGGCGGCGTCGTAACTCGCGCGCACCGACACGCGCGGCGTGCCCGCCTGGCTGTACCATCGCTCGAACTGCGCGAGATCGCGATGATTCGCGTCGGCGAGCGCGTGGCGGAAATCGTCGCAAGTCACGGCCTGGCCGTCGAAACGCTTGAAATAGAGATCCATGCCGCGCCGGAAGCCGTCGCGGCCGAAGAGCGTCTGATACATCCGCACGACTTCCGAGCCTTTCTCATAGACGGTCATCGTGTAGAAGTTGTTGATCTCGACGTAGCTCTCCGGGCGCACCGGATGCGCCATCGGGCCGGCGTCCTCGGCGAACTGCATTTGACGCAGCACGCGCACGTCCTCGATGCGCTTGGTCGCACGCGCGGCGGCGCTCGCCGCGCCATCGACGTCGCCCGCGGCCATGTCGGCGGAAAATTCCTGATCGCGGAACACCGTCAGACCTTCCTTCAGGCTCAACTGGAACCAGTCGCGGCAGGTTACGCGGTTGCCGGTCCAGTTATGGAAGTACTCGTGGCCGACCACGGCCTCGATGTTGGAGAAGTCCGTGTCCGTCGCGGTTTCCGGATTCGCGAGCACGTACTTCGTGTTGAAGATGTTGAGGCCTTTGTTTTCCATCGCGCCCATGTTGAAGTCGCTCACGGCGACGATCATGAAGCGGTCCAGATCCAGTTCCAGCCCGAAGCGCTTTTCGTCCCAGCGGATCGAGTTGATGAGCGAATCCATCGCGTGGCGGGTCTTGTCGAGATCGTGCGGCTCGACCCAGACCTGCAGCAGCTTCTCCTTGCCCGAACCGGACGCGATGCGCTCCTCGATGCACACGAGCTTGCCCGCGACGAGCGCGAACAGATAACTCGGCTTCTTGAACGGGTCTTCCCATTTCGCGAAGTGTCGGCCATCGGGGAGATCGCCTTCCTCGATCAGATTGCCGTTCGACAGCAGCACCGGACAGGCGGCTTTGTCGGCGCGCAGCGTGACGACGAAGGTGGCCATCACGTCGGGGCGATCGAGAAAGTAGGTGATGCGCCGAAAGCCCTCGGCTTCGCACTGCGTGAAGAAGTTGCCGCTGGAGACATAAAGTCCGGAGAGCGTCGTGTTCTCAGCCGGATTGCAGATGCTCTCGATGCTAAGCTCGAAGGCATCCGCGGGAAGATTGCCGATGGACAGTCCGTTTTCATGTACGCGGACATCCGCGTGCTGGGCGCCGTCGATCGCCGCGCTCACGAATTCGAGCTGTTCGCCCATCAAATCGACGCGCGACGCGTCGCCCTGGGCGTCGGGGTTGCGGCGCAGCTTCATCGTGTTCTTCACGACCGTGCGCGAAGGCGCGAGGTCGAATTCGAGCGCCACGGAATCGATCAGGAAGGCAGGCGGCGTGTAGTCCTGGCGGCGAATCACAGCGGATGCGGTCGTGGTAGACATGGCAAGATCTTCATGTTTGGATTGAACGGCGCCGGCGTCTCACGCGTGCGCTTCGAGCGCACCAACGCGTGCGCGCCTGGTCGAATCATTGTACAAGCCGTCCGGGGATCGTGAATCGGGCGGCGCCACGCGTCGTGGAACCCACAATAAGGACGCCGCCATGCAACGCACGGCGGCGCTGTCTATAACGGAGAAGGGTGCGGAACGAAGTGAGGACGACCATGAATTTCCCGATCAAAGCGCTCGCCGGATGGGCGCTGATGCTGGCGGCGTTATGGCTCGCCGGCTGCACGACCTACGTGCAGACGCAAGTCACCGCGTTCTCCGACTGGAGCGGCAGCGACGCGACCCGCACCTACGCGTTCACGCGCAAGAGCGAGCAGCAGAACAGCATCGAGCAGACGACTTATGAGACGCTCATCGCCATCGAACTTTCGAAGTACAACTTTCGCCAGGTGCCCGAGGCGAGCGCGAATTATCAGATCGCGATCGCCTATTCGATTCGCGGCGATACCGTGACCGTGCGTCAGCCGGTCTACTACGATCCGTGGCCGATGTACGGGCCTTGGGGAGCCGGTCCGTACTGGGGCGGACCGTGGGGCGGCTGGGGACCGTACGGTCCGTGGGGCGCGACGGGATATGTCGACCAGACCTATCCGGTCTACATCCACGCGCTGCAGATTCGCATGAACGATCGCAAGACCGGTCGCGAGACATACAAGGTGACGGCGGTCAACTCGACGGGCGATCCGTCGCTTTATCAGGCGATGCCTTATCTCGTGCGCAGCGCGCTCGCGGACTTTCCGCTCGGCAACGGAACGGTGCGCACGGTGACGCTGCCGGTGGACAAGAACGGCGGCATGTCGAACGAAACGGCGGCGTCGGCCGGATCGAATGAGCGCACCGTGGCGCCTGTGCCTGCGGCCAAAGCCGTCGATTGATCGAAAGCGATGCGGCTGCGACAAGCCGTCGCATCGTCGTCAAAATGACTTCGGAAATTTTTTCCGCTACACACCGTGAGCGATTCTGTTCACGGTGTCGGGGAAAATTTCGAATATGCACGCGAGCCTTGACCAAACAAGGGAATCGTCGTCGCGACACCGGGCCGCAATATATGCAGGTTTAGCGAATTAGCGATATATTTCCGGCATGACAAAATCGTGTCCGCCCGATCCTAAAGCCGTTCCTAAAGCCGTTCCCCAACCCACTACCTGGGATGCGCGGCTCGCACGCCGTCTCGTCACGCCGCTCGTCGGCACTCCGGTAACGCCCAATCACCTGACCACGTTGCGCCTCGCCATCGGCCTGGCCGGGGCCTATTATTTGTCGCTCGGTCAGTTCTGGATGTGCACGCTCGGCGCGTTGCTGATCGCGCTGTCGAATCTCGTCGATCACACTGACGGCGAACTCGCGCGCATCAGCGGGCAGTCGAGCAAGATCGGCCATTTCTACGACCTCGCGGCCGACGCGCTCGTCACGGTGCTCCTTTTCCTCGGCATCGGGTTTTACGTGGCCGTGCATCACCCGTCGATGATCGTGCCCGCGCAATGGCTCGGCGGCATTGCGGGCGTGGCGGTCGCACTGATTTTTTTCCTGCGCATGCGCGTCGAGTCGATGATCGGCAAGACCGGCACGAAGCAGGCGTCGATGGCCGGATTCGAAACGGAAGACGTGCTGTATCTGTTGCCGGTGGTCACTGTCCTGAATGGCATGACGCCGTTTCTGATTGCCGCGGCGATCGGCGCGCCGCTCTTCGCCATTTACGTGGCGGTGGACTATCAGCGCGTCACCGCCCAGTTGAAACGCCGCGCGCAGGCCACCCATGCAAAAGACGACAAAGACTTCCAGGCGGTGAGATGAGCGATACGGCAACTCCAGACAACACACTGACTCAACCGGCGCAGGCTTCGACAGCCGCGCGCCCCTCGAAGCGCGATATCGATTCGACGATGTCCGCGCGCCTCGCCGCGCTGCAAACACCGAAGCTGCGCGACGAGTACGGTCAGCAAGGCTCGTTTCTGTACATCGACGACTTCCTGCCGCGCGATTACACCGAGCGCCTGATCGCCGCCGTGCGCGACGTGATGCCCTCCGTGAACCGCAACTATCTGCCGGGTCACAAGGCGGGCGGAAGCGTCAGTCGTCACACGCTCGACAAGCTCGCGCCGTTCATCGCGGAGCTGTATCGCTCGGAAGCGCTCATCAAGTGGCTGGAGACGATCACCGGCGACAAGCTGCAACTTTCGCCGCAAGACGATCCGCACGCCTACGCGTTTTACTTCTACACGAAGCCCGGCGATCACATTGGCTGGCATTACGACACGTCGTATTACGATGGCCGCCGCTATACGCTCTTGCTCGGCGTGATCGACGATTCGTCCTGCAAGCTCGACTACGAACTGCACACGAAGTCGCCCGGGATTCCCGAGCAAGCGGGCTCGGTGCAATATCCGCCCGGCGCGTTCGTGCTGTTCGACGGCGACAAGCTGCGCCATCGCGTCACGCCGCTCGGCGAAAACGAGATGCGCGTGTCGCTCACGTTCGAGTACGTGACGAACCCCAACATGCGTCCGTTCCAGCGCTTCATTTCGAACATGAAGGACTCGATCGCCTATTTCGGGTTCAAGCAGGTTTTTCGCCGCAAAGGCGGCAAGAACGGGCAGGCATGAGCCGCGCAGGCACATTTCTGCTGTCGGTCGGCGTGGTGCTGTTCATCGCGCTGCTCGGCTGGCAAGGCTTTGGCTCGGTCGCATCGACGCTGGCCGCGGCCGGCTGGGGCCTGGTCGCGGTCGCGGCCTTTCACTTCGCGCCGCTTTTCATCGATGCCGGCGCGATCAGCGTGCTGTTCTCCCGCAAAGAGCGCGACGTTTCCCTGCGCGACGCGTTGCTCGCGCGCTGGGCCGGCGAATCGGTGAATAGTCTGATGCCCGCGGGCCAGATCGGCGGGCCGATGCTGATGGTCCGCTATCTCGCGCAGCGCGGCATGCGCGCGCGCGACGCGGCCGCGGTCATCACCGTCAGCACGACGATGCAGACCGTCGCGCAACTAATTTTCGCGCTGATCGGCGTTGTGCTCCTGACCGGCTATGCGGCGGGCGGCTCGTCATCGACCGTGACGATCGCCGTGCTCGTGGTGATCGGCGTGATCGGTCTCATGATCTTCGGTTTCTATCTTGCGCAGCGGCGCGGCCTGTTCGGCCGCGCGATGCGTTTCGCGTCGGGCATCGCCGCGAAATTTTCGGCGAAGCGCGACTGGTCGTCGCTCGTCACGCGCGCCGAAGCCGTCGATGCCGCCGTCCACGAGATGTATCGCGAGCGCGGCAAGGTGGCGTCGAGCTTCGGGTTGAGTTTCATCGGCTGGATCGTCGGCACGGGCGAAGTGTGGTTCTTGCTGCAACTGCTCGGCCATCCGGTCGGCTGGGCGGAAGCGTTGCTGCTCGAAAGCCTCGGCCAGGCGATCCGCGGGGCGGCCTTCGCTATTCCCGGCTCGCTCGGCGTGCAGGAAGGGGGTTATCTGCTGCTCGCGCGTATCGTCGGCTTGCCGCCCGAGGCGGCGCTCGCGCTGTCGCTCGCCAAGCGCGCGCGCGAGTTGCTGCTCGGCGTGCCGGGCATTGTCTATCTGCATTTCGTTGAAAAAGGCTGGCAGCGCCGCCGTCTCGCGCGCGTGCCGGATATCGACTGACCCACCCACGAAGGGAACACAACCATGCGCGCAATTATTCTTGCGGCCGGGATGGGCTTGCGCCTTGTTCAGCCCGAAGGCCAGCAAAAGCCGAAATGTCTGCTGCGGTTCGGTGACACGTCCGGGGACGTCTCGCTGCTCGAACGTCATCTGCATTTCCTGAAGGCCGCCGGCGTCGATGAAGTCGTCGTCGTGACCGGCTTCAAAAGCGAGCGGATCGAAGCGGAACTCGCGGCGATCGAATGGAAGCCGAAGACCGAAATAGTCGTCAACGAGGCGTTCACGCTCGGCAGCGTGCTGTCCGTGCACACCGCGCGCGACGCGATGACGCGCGGCGGCGACGTCCTGCTGATGGACGCCGACGTGCTCTACGACGAACGGATCTTCGAGCCGCTCGTCGCGGGCGGCTCGGTGAACCGCCTGTTGATCGACCGCGATTTCGAAGCGGGCGACGAGCCGGTGAAGCTGTGCGTCGATAATGGCGTGCCGGTCGAGTTGCGCAAGCAGGTCGCGGCGGGTTTGAAGTACGACACCATCGGCGAATCGGTCGGCTTTTTCCGCTTCGATCAGCAAACGGCCACGCGCCTCGCCGAAATCTGCGCCGACTACGTCGCGACCGGCCGCGCGAAGATGCCGCACGAAGAAGCAGTGCGCGACCTGTTGCTTGAAAAGTCCCACGTGTTCGATATCGCCGATGTCACCGGCGCACCGTGGATCGAAATCGATTTTACGAACGACGTGAAGCGCGCGGCCGACGAAGTGTTGCCGCAATTGCACGCGCTGCGTCAGTTTGCAGGAGCCTCGCAACAATGAACGCACTCACACAAATCCCGGTTGGTTACTCGCGCACTCTGCGCCTGCGCGAGATGCTGCAAAGCAATCGCCTCGAATTCCTGATGGAAGCGCACAACGGCATCTCGGCGCGCATCGCGCGGGAAGCGGGCTTCAAGGCGATCTGGGGCTCGGGCCTGTCGATCTCCGCGCAGTTCGGCGTGCGCGACAACAACGAAGCGAGCTGGACGCAGGTCGTCGACAACCTCGAATTCATGGCCGACGCGAGCGATCTGCCGATTCTGCTCGACGGCGACACGGGCTACGGCAACTTCAACAACGTGCGGCGTCTGGTGAGGAAGCTGGAGCAGCGCGGCATCGCGGGCGTGTGCATCGAGGACAAGCAGTTTCCGAAGACCAACAGCTTCATCAACGGCGAAGCGCAGCCGCTCGCGGATATCGACGAGTTCTGCGGCAAGATCAAGGCGGGCAAGGATTCGCAGAGCGATCCGAATTTCTCGATCGTCGCGCGCGTCGAAGCGCTGATCGCCGGCTGGGGCATGGAAGAGGCGCTCAAGCGCGCCGAGGCTTATCGCCAGGCGGGCGCGGACGCGATCCTGATCCACAGCAAGCTGTCGAAGCCCGACGAAATTCTGACGTTCGCGCGCGAATGGGCCGGTCGCGGTCCGCTCGTCATCGTGCCGACGAAGTATTACAGCACGCCGACCGATGCGTTCCGTCAGGCCGGCATCAGCTGCGTGATCTGGGCGAACCATCTGATTCGCGGCTCCGTCTCGGCGATGCAGGCGATCGCAAAGGAAATTCACGACAGCGAGACGCTCGTCAACGTGGAAGACCGTATTGCGTCGGTGAACGAAATCTTCCGTCTGCAGGACGCGGACGAATACTCCGCAGCGGAGAACATCTATCTGAGCGCGGCCAACGAAAAGCGCAGCGCGATCGTGCTGGCCGCGAGCCGTGGCGCGGGCCTCGAAGCGCTGACCGAAGATCGTCCGAAGGTGATGCTGCCGGTCGCCGGCAAGCCGCTTCTGCGCCATCTCGTCGAGGCGTTCAAGAAGGAAGGCATCAACGACATCACCGTCGTGGGCGGTTATCGCGCGGATGCGATCGATAAGGGCGGCGTTCGCCTCGTCGTCAACGAGAAGCACGAAACCACGGGCGAACTTGCGTCGCTCGCGTGCGCGGTCAAGCACATGAACGGCGACACCGTGATTTCCTACGGCGATCTGCTGTTCCGCAGCTACATCCTGCGCGATCTGACCGAGTCGGATAGCGACTTCTGCGTTGTCGTCGATTCGTCGCAGACGCCGCAAGCGGGCGCTGCCGCGACCGACTTCGCGTACTGCTCGACTGCCGACGACCGCGCGCTCTTCGGCCAGAAAGTGTGGCTCGAAAGTGTGGTCGGCGCGGGGCAGTCGCTCGCGGGCGGACGCGCGCCGCAAGGCCGCTGGATGGGTCTCGTGAAGGTGCGCGCCGGTGCGCGTGGACGCCTGCTTGCGACGCTCGAAACGCTGCAACAGCGCGCCGATTTCGACAAGCTCGACACGGCCGCGCTGCTCAACGCGCTGATCGCGGATGGTCAGAAGATCGAAGTGCAATACGTGCACGGCCACTGGCGCGGCGTGAACGATCTCGACGATTTCCGTCGCGCGGGGGATTTCGCGCACGGTCAGACGCCGATCGGCTCGGAAGGCGCGGAGAACGCGCGTGATTGAGGCCGCCCAGTTCGTCGAGGCCGCGCGCGAGCGTGGTTTCGACTGGTACGCGGGCGTGCCGTGCTCGTATCTCACGCCTTTCATCAACTACGTGCTGCAGGACGAGTCGCTGCATTACGTGTCGGCGGCGAACGAGGGCGACGCGGTCGCGCTGATCGCGGGCGTCGCGCTGGGCGGAGACAAGAAACGCCGCGGCATTGCGATGATGCAGAACTCCGGTCTCGGCAATGCAGTGAGCCCGCTGACTTCGCTCACGTGGACGTTTCGTTTGCCGCAATTGCTGATCGTCACATGGCGCGGTCAGCCTGGCGTTCATGACGAGCCGCAGCACGCGCTGATGGGCCCGATCACGCCGCAAATGCTCGAAACGATGGAAATTCCGTGGGAATTGTTCCCCACGGAAGCCGACCAGATCGGCCCGGCGTTCGATCGCGCGACCGAATACATGGACACCACCGGCCGCCCGTATGCGCTTGTCATGCAAAAGGGCAGCGTCGCGCCTTATGAGCTGAAGAAGACCGGCTTGTCGGGCGTGCGCGCCAATGCGCATCCCGCGAGTGTGCGGCGCTTCGAAGGCGAGCGCGTCACGCGGCACGATGCGCTGCAAAAGGTCGTCGCCAATACGCCGAAGGATTCGACGGTCGTGCTCGCATCGACGGGTTTCTGCGGCCGCGAGTTGTACGCAATCGACGATCGCGAGAACCAGCTTTACCTCGTCGGCTCGATGGGCTGCGTCACTTCGATGGCGCTGGGCCTCGCGCTCTCGCGCCCGGATCTCACCGTCGTCGCGCTCGATGGTGACGGCGCCGCGCTCATGCGCATGGGCGCGTTCGCGACGCTCGGCGCATACGGCCCGTCGAATCTCGTTCACGTGCTGCTCGACAACGGCGCGCACGAATCGACCGGCGGCCAGGCCACCGTGTCGCGCGAAGTCGATTTCGCGTCGATCGCAGCGGCGTGCGGGTACGCGCTCGCGCTCGACGGCGACGACATCGCCGTGATCGATCGTCTTTTCGAAGCGCGGGATGTCGACGGCGTGCGCTTCGCGCGTTTATCGATCAAAACCGGCACGCCCGCCGACTTGCCACGTCCGAAGATCACGCCCGAGGACGTGCGCGCCCGTTTGCAACAACACATAGGAGGCCGTTGATGCTGCTGCTCAATCCGGGCCCTGTCACGCTGAGCGAACGCGTGCGCCGGAGCCTGCTGCAAACCGACCTGTGCCATCGCGAGCCGGAGTTTTTCGATCTGCAGGACGAAGCGCGTAAGCGCCTCGTCGCCGCTTACGCGCTCGACCCCGCCGTGTGGAGCGCCGTGCTGATGACCGGCTCCGGCACCGCCGCCGTCGAAAGCATGATCGCCGGACTCGTGCCGGAGGGCGGGCGGCTGCTCGTCGTGGAAAACGGCGTGTATGGCGACCGCATCGCGCAGATCGCGAAGCAGTACGGGATCGACCACGAAGTCGTGAAATACGAGTGGATGCAGGCGCCGGACATCGAAGCGATCATCGGCCTGCTCGACGCGAAGAAGTTCACGAATGTCGCGATCATCCATCACGAAACGACGACGGGCCGTCTAAACGCGATCGATCAACTGTCGCGTGCGTGCAAGGAACGGGGCATCGGCCTGTTGCTCGACGCGGTGAGCAGCTTCGGCGCGGAAGCGATCGATTTCGACGGCGGCGGCATCGTCGCGATCGCCGCGACCGCGAATAAGTGTCTGCATGGCGTGCCGGGCGCGGCGTTCGTCATCGCACGCCGCGATGCGCTGGCGCAGGCCGCGAGCCGCACGTATTACCTCGGCATCGCGCGTCTCGCGAAGTTGCAGGATGCGCGCAGCACGCCGTTCACGCCTTCCGTGCACGCGTATTACGCGCTCGTCGAAGCGCTGCGCGAGTTCGAGGAAGAAGGCGGCTGGCGCGCGCGGCATCAGCGTTATGCGAAGCTTGCGGAGCAGGTGCGCGCGGGGCTGGCTGCGCTCGGCATCGAAAGCGCGTTGTCGCCGGCAGAGTCGTCGGTGGTGTTGCGGGCGTACCGGCTGCCGAAGGGCGTCACGTATGAAACGCTGCACGACGCGCTCAAGGCCAAAGGCTTCGTGATCTATGCGGGGCAGGGCGGTTTGTCGACGGAATTGTTCCGCATTTCGACGATGGGCGCGCTCGACGCGAACGACATGGATCGGCTGATATCGTCGTTCGTGGCGTTGCTGCGTTGACTACGGCTTGCAAAAAATCGCCGTGACGAAGGGCGCGACGTGGTGTACCACCGCGTCGCTGCCCGCGTCGCGCACCTTCTGCTCGACTTCGTCGTCGCCGCCCCAGACGACGGCTCCGTAAGCGGCATCTCCGATCGGCTCGCCCTTGCCCTGCTTGAAGAGCGGGTCGTCCTTCTGGTACGCCACCAGCGCGTAGACCTTGAAACCAAAAGCCGTCAGCGTCGCGCCCTTCACCGGCCGGAACGCGTTGATCGAGTTCGGCTCGACGCGCATCGCTTTCCTTTCCAGCAGATTGTCATCCTGAAGCGGCGCGATGAACGCGTGCGGCGTCGACTTGCAGTCGAGTTGCGCATCGAGTGGCCGGGCGTGGGCGAGCGCGGCGGACGCGGCGGACGCGGCGGACGCGGCGGACGCCATCGCGAAAACAATCCGACCGAAGCGTGAAGCATTCCTCATGACGATCTTGCGTGACATAAAGTGGATAGAGACTTCCGCACTCTAGCGGGAATGCGAAAAATTCGCTGGCGGGCAGCAAGGATGCGTGGTTCCGGGTCACGCCGCGCCCGTCATCTCGCCCTCGAACTGGCGCGAGATGACGGGCGCGGCGTCCAAAGAAGCGCTTAGCGCGGCAACCACTCCGGCGCACACGAACCGAGCGGATTCAACGGGAAGCGATAGCGACCCGGCGTGCGCGACATATAAACCTGCTCGGCGACGCCCTTGTAGTAACCCATGGGCGTCTGCGCCAACAGCGGATCGGGAGCCACATACGCGTGTTCGGCGCTGGAACCTGCAGTTTCATACGCGTATTTCTGATCGAATACGCCCATCGACATAAGCCACGCCACGGCGCGCGACAGCGACACCGAGACCTTGTAGCTGCCGCCTTCCGTCGCGCGGCGCTTCAACGCCTGCATCACGCCGACGGTGCAGAGCCATGCCACGACATAGTCGCTGATGATGGAAATCTGCGGCGTCGTGTGCGGCTTGGTCGTCGGCCTGTCGGTGCCGCCCAGGCTCTCCAGCCAGTAAGGTCCGGCATACGCGCCCGTCGATACGTCGAAACCGGCGCGCTCGGACCAAGGGCCGCTCGGGCCGCTGAAATACACGGTCGCGCTGATCAGCCCCGGATGCTTCCGGCAGACTTCGTCTGGCGCGAGGCCGTATCGGTCGAGGAAACCCGAGCGCCGGTTCGAGAAGAACACGTCCGCGCCGTCGAGCAGTTCGGCGAAGGTGCGTCGCGCGTTTTCATCGCCGAGATCGAGCCGGGACGACCGCAGGCCGACGTTCGAAGTGTAGTGAAACAGGCTGTGCTCGTAATCCGTATGACGCCAGATGTTGAGCACGTCCGCGCCGTGCAGCGCGAGCGCGCGGCCCATGCCGGCGCCGGCGATCACGTGGCCGAGTCCTAGCGCGCGAATGCCGCTCAGCACGTCGCCGCCCGGCTGGAACGGGATCGGATCGCTGTCAGCGATCTTCTCGACGGAGATCAGCGGCTCGTTCTTCAGGACCTTCTGAAACACATCCAGTTCGAGAAACTCCTCCGGCGAGCGCAGCATGTACAACGGAATGCCGACCTTGCCGCCTGCCGCTTCGAGTTCCGCGGCGTTCCACAACGCGACCGCCTTCGCCACGGATTCCGTGCCGGGCGGGCACTGAAGCAGGTTCAGCGCTGTGTTGCGCAGCTTCGGGTAGTTGCAGGTGAAGAACACCCAGCGCCCGTCCTTGCATAGATGGAAATTGGCGCTGACGCCGGTATCTCCCTCGGAGCCCATGTTGCCGGGCAGACCGTTCATGAGTTCGAGGGTGCCTTCGTGGAAGGTGGCGAAGCGGCGCAACGCCTTGCGCACGTCGACGTGGATGTTCTGCGTCTGCCCGGTTTTCATGCGCCAGATGGAGGCCATCTGCGCGGCTTTGGCAGCGAGTCCGATCGCGGAAAACGCGCCGAAGCGCAGCACGCTCGGGATAATCGGGTCCTTGCCGTAGAAACTGAGTTCGCCGCCGAATTCATTCAGCGAGGCGCCAATGCCGTTCAGTACGGCTTCGACCTGGTTGTGAATGTCGAAATCGTCGCTTTTGGTGCGATTCGCGAGCGCGCGCCGTATGTCGGCCTCGACTCGATATTGATCGGCTTGCATGTCGTTCATCCGTGTTTTTGTGGCCGAAACCATCTCAAATCAGCGCGATGCCGGTGATCCGGCCTTCTTTGATCAGCGTTTCCTTGGCGCCGCTCGCGAAATCGACCTTGACGACATCGCCGTCGAGATCGGCCACGTAGGCGCAATGGTTCGGAATGTCCAACGCAAGGCCGATCGCTTCCTTGAAGCCCGTGCAGATCACGCGGCGGCCGATGAGTCCGCTCGCCGTGATCTTCGCGCTGTTCAACGAATTGCCGTCGGGCGCCGCGCCGCGATCCGTCCAGTAGAGCAGATCGTTTTGCGCGTCGATTTCCACGTCGATGGGCTCGGGAAGATCGCTTAGCAGAATCTCGATGTCGCTGCGATTCTCGGCGGAATCGCCTGGCCGCATGGCCAACTCCGCGCGAAAGATGCGTCCCTTGCCGCCCTTGGCCGGACCTTTCTGCGTCCACACGAACATGCCGCGTTTGTGATCCACGGCGATGCCGACGCACTGGTTCAATACCTCGTCTCTGCCGCCCGGCTCGACTGCGCGATCGACGAGCTTCATGAGATTTGCGCCGTCGACGTCGCTGCGCCAGATGGCGGCGCCTTCGCGGTCGCACCAGTAGAGTTGCCCGGCCGCGCGGTCCAGACAAAGCTGCTTCGGTGTCCTGATAGCACCGCGACCGACGAGCACGCGCCGGCCGCTGCCGTCGAGATTGGCGACTTCCACGGTGCCGTCGTCCGCGTGGTAGTCCGCGCCCATGTTGGTCCAGTAGACCAGTCCGCGTTCGAGGTCGACCTGAACGCCGTCGGGCGCGCCGCCGAGTTCGTCGATCAGCAGGCGCACATTGCCGCTTGCGCAGTCGATGGAAAGCATCGAAGGTTCATCGATGCGCAATGCCAGCAGCGTCTGGTGGATGGTTGATAGTGTTGTCATGTGATTCGGTATGCTACTTATCGGGAAAGATTCTTCGTGCCTTTGATAATGGCGATTTCCTTCTGGTCGCGCGCCTCGGCCAGTTCGGCGATCGATTGCTTGCCGTAGCCGCTCTCGATCTGCTCGACGAGCAGCTTCTTGGTGGCTTCGTCGAAGTGCACGGTCGATTTCAGTTGTTCGCTCCAGCGCGTTTCCATGCCCGGAGCAAGGTGATCGACGAAATGCGGGAAACCGCCCGCGCCGCCGCCGAGATGGAACGACAGAAATGGCCCGTTGGTCGCCCAGCGAATGCCGAGCGAGTTCGTCACGACACTGTCGAGATCCGCCACGGTGATCACACCCTGGGACACGAGATACACGCACTCGCGAAAGATGGCCGATTGCAGGCGGTTCGCAACGAAGCCATCGATCTCCTTGCGCAGTTCGAGCGGGTGCTTGCCGAGCGCACGATAGAACGCGAGCGACGCATCGATCAATTCGCGCGGCGTTTGCGGGCTCGGAACCACTTCGACCAACGGCAGCAAGTGCGGCGGATTGAACGGATGACCGATGATGAGGCGGCCCGGCTCTTTCATCTGGACGGACTGGACGGAGGCCTGAATGCCCGAACTCGACGAGAAGAACAGGCAATGCGCGGGCGCGAAACGTTCTGCCGTCACCCACAGCGCGGCTTTGAAGTCCGCACGCTCCGGCCCGTTTTCCTGAACGAAGTCGGCGTCCGCGACGGCCTTGGCGAGATCGGCTTCGAACGAGAGATTGCCCAGCACCGACGTCATGTCATGGCCGAGCGCGGTCAGCGCGGGCGTCGCCTGCACGACGTAGTTGCGCACGGTCTTGTCGATGCCCGCTTGCGGATCGTTCACGACGACGCGCATGCCATTGGCGAGAAAGAGCGCGGTCCATGATGCGCCGATCACGCCGCCGCCGATTACCACCACTTTCTTCTGGCTGAGCGTCTGATTGGCGTTTTCCATAACCATGTTTGGAGTTTCCATTTGAAGGATCGATGAGCGGACGCGTTCGCACCGGACCGCAAGGGTCGATATGGCAGGCGTCCGAGAGAGGGCGTGCGAGCGTCTCAAGCGCGGACAGAGACGCTCGCCATGACGAGTGACAAGCTGTTTCGATGATCGACACAACCAACAGCTGCAGTAAGGTTTCCTTCGCCGTTACGAGAAGTTATCGAGCATCTTGGCGAAGCCGGCTTCTTCGAGCAGCGAACCGTTCTCGACGAGCTTCTTCAGGAAAGCGACGCCATGACCTTCGAATTTCATGCTGCCGCGGCCGGAAAGCTGCGCGATGCCGGACGAGGGACCGAGCGAGCAGACCGTTCCTTTCGACACGAACTTGAAGTCGGCGATGGGCTTTCCGGCGATGTGCGCCTTGATGTTCGCGGCGGCGTGTGTGGCCTCCGCAATGGCGAGCTGCGCGGTGGTCGGCCAGGGACGGCCGCCCGCCGGATCGAGGACGGCGCTGTCATCGCCGATGAAGAAGACTTCGGGATGATCCTTGAGCGCGAGCGTGGGTTCGACGTTCACGCGATTGCGCTTCGCCACGAAGCCCGAATCCGCGATGACATGGCTGCCGCGCACGCCTGTCGTCCAGATGATGGTGTTTGCGTCGAACGTCCGGTCTTCGCTCATGACGCCGCCCGGGACGACTTTCTTGATGGTCGTCGAGGTATGGATCTGCACGCCGCGTGCCGCGAGATAGCCGACTGCGTAATCGACAAGGTGCGCGTCGAACATCGGCAGTAGCTTCGGCGCCGATTCGAGCGCGATGAGCTGCACCTTGTCCTTCGGCAGATCGTGCAATTCGATGAGACTCGGCATGCGGTAAGCGAACTCGCCCAGCAGTTCGATACTGGTGAAGCCCGCGCCGCACACGATGAGGCGCAGGTCGTTTTCGTCGCGCGTGGTTTTGAAGCCCGCGAGGCGCGCTTCGAAGTGCTGACGCACAGCCAGTGCGCTGTCGATATCGACGAGCGGCATGGCGTGCTCGCGCGCGCCGTCGATGCCGAAGTCTTCGGATTCGAAGCCGAGCGCGACGACCAGATAGTCGTAGGAAAGCGGCACCGGTCCCGCTTGAAGGAACACCTTTTTTTGTTCAGGGTCGATGCGTGTCACCGAATCTTGCTTGAACTCGACGGTGGGTCCCATTGACTGTCGTATGTCGAAGCTGATGACTTCCGGCTCGCGCGTTCCGGCTGCTACCGTATGCAGTTCCGTCGATTCGTAGTGGAAAGCATGGCGATTGACGAGCGTAATGCGAGCGCCAGGAAGCCCTCGAAGCTCTCGGGCCGCGCGAAGTCCGGCGTAGCCCGCTCCCAGAATAACGATTTCCTTCATTTTAATCTGTAGTCCTGTTTAACGTCGACGATTGAAGTATCGAGGCCGGACGATGGCGCAGCCAGGCCAGGCAAAAGCATAGCGGCAGGACTACTGACTGGCGCACATTCGAACAAAATGCGTCAAAGTTGCTGAAGGAAGTGTCGGGCGTCGCGAAGATTCGAGGAACGTCATCGACAGGCGTGCGCGAACAGCGCGAGCGTAGGCGAAAAAAAAGCACGAGACTATGTGTCTCGTGCTCTCATGCAGGGCTTGGTTCGCTACGCTTTGTCGCCTCTTTCGTGAAAGACCTTGTACGCGTCAGGCCGCCAGTTCCAGCTTCGCCGTGTTGCGCTTGTCGCGCGAATGCACGCGCTTGCCGGCGGCGTAGGTCTCGAATACCGCGCGATCGTCGCCGAGCAGCGCGAACGCGAACAGCAGTTCTTCGAGCGATTCCGTGCGCGACGTGCGACGCGCGAGAAGCGGCGTCGCGTTCGGATCGAGCACGACGAAATCCGCTTCGCTGCCGGCCGCCAGCGTGCCGATCCGGTCGTCGAGTTCGAGCACTTGCGCGGCGCCCGTGGTGGCGAGCCAGAACATGCGCGTCGCGCTCAGATGATGGCCCGTGAGACGCGCGACCTTATGCGCTTCGTTCATCGTCTGCAGCATGGAGAACGACGTGCCGCCGCCGACGTCTGTCGCGAGCGCGACCGGCATGTTCGACTCGCCGGCTTTCTCGAAATCGAACAGGCCGCTACCAAGGAAGAGATTCGAAGTCGGACAATGCGACGCCACCGCGCCCGTTTCGGCCATGCGCGCGCGGTCACGATCGTCGAGATAGATGCAGTGGCCGTACACCGCGCGACGGCGCAGCAAACCATAGTGATCGTAAATGTCGAGATAGCTGCGATGCCCCGGAAAGAGGCTCTCGACCCATTTGATCTCGTCGGTGTTTTCCGCGACGTGGGTCTGAATGAACACGTCGTTGTGCTTCTGCGCGAGCACGCCGCACGCTTCGAGCTGCGCTTCTGTCGATGTCGGCGCGAAACGCGGCGTCAACGCGTACTGCTGACGGCCGCGCCCGTGCCAGCGCGCGATGAGTTCCGCGCTGTCGTCGTAGCCGGATTGCGCCGTGTCGCGCAGGAACTCGGGGCAGTTGCGATCCATCAGCACCTTGCCCGCGATCATGCGCAGATTGCGCGCCTCGCTTTCGGTGAAAAACGCATCGGCCGATTGCTTGTGCACCGTGCAGTAGACGAGGGCGGTCGTCGTGCCGCAGGCGAGCAATTCGTCGATGAAAAAGCTCGCCGTTTCGCGCGCGACCGCGGGATTCTCGAAGCCGCGCTCGGTCGGGAACGTGTACGTGTTGAGCCACGGCAACAAGCCCGACGCGGGCGACGCGATCATGTCCGTTTGCGGATAGTGGATGTGCGAGTCGATGAAACCCGGCACGATCAGCTTCTCGCGCATGGTGTGGACGGTCGCGTCGGCGGCGAGCCGTTCGCGCAGCGACGCATACGCGCCTGCCGCGACCACTTTGCCGTCCTCGACGATCAGGAGGCCGTCGGCCTCGTAGACCGCGCCGTCAGCGGCATGCGCGGGATCTTCCCGGAAGGTCAGCAACTGGGCGCGGTAGGCGGTTTGAGTCATGATGCAACGTCTCCGTTTCTAGGGTTTTTACAACTGCGAAAGCAGTACTAACGAGAAAGCCGCGATGATCCACATCGCCGGCTTGACTTCCTTCGCGCGGCCCGTCGCCGACTTCAGCACGACGAACGCGAGAAAGCCGTATGCGACGCCATCCGTGATCGAGTAGGTCAGCGGGATCAGGATCATCGCGAGGAACGCGGGAATGGCTTCGTCGAAGCGATGCCATTCGATCTTCGTGATCGCTTCCATCATGAACACGCCGACGAGCACGAGCGCGGGCGCGGTCGCGATGGCCGGCACGAGCGACAAGACCGGCGACAGGAACAGGAACGGCAGGAAGCACAATCCGGCGACGACCGCGACGAGACCCGTGCGCCCGCCCGCCGAAATGCCCGCCGCCGATTCGATGTACGCGTTCGCCGGGCTCGTGCCGAGCGGCGCGGAAACGAGCGCGGAGAACGAATCGACCATCATCGACTGGCGGATGTTGCGCGGATTGCCGTCGCGGTCGTAGAGCTTGCCGGCTTCGGAAATCGCCATGAAGGTGGAAAGCGCGTCGAAGAACGACGTGAACAGCATCACGAAGATGAACGGCCAGTAGATGACCTTCAGCGAGCCCATCAGATCGAGCTGCCCGACCGCCGAAAAGTCCGGCGCGGCGAACAGGCCGTTCCAGTTGACGAGCGTCTTCGTGGCAATGGCGGCGGGCCAGTACGCGGTGCCGTCGCCGTAGAAGCGGCCGATCGGAATCGCGATGATCGTCGTGAACACGATGCCGAGCATCAGCGCGCCCGTGACCTTGCGCGCGACGAGAATCGTCGTGACGGCGAGGCCGACGAGGAACGTGATGACCACCGGATTGAGCGACGCCGAATGCACGATCGTCACCGGATCGCCGACCACGAACTTCGCGTTCACGAGCCCGATCAGGCTGATGAACAGTCCGATGCCGCACGACACCGCGTGCCGCAGATTCGCGGGGATCGCATCGACGACGAGCTTGCGCGCGTTGAACGCCGCGAGGATCGCGAAGATCACGCCGGACCAGAACACGCAGCCGAGCGCGGTCTGCCACGGCATCTTGCCGCCGTGGACCATCACGAACGCGAACAGCGCGTTCATGCCCATGCCGGGCGCGACGAGCACCGGATTGCGCGCGTACAGACCCATCGCGCAACTGCCGAGAAAGCTGACGATGACGGTGGCCGTGAGCGCCGCCGAAAACGGCACGCCCGCCGCCGACAAAATGCCCGGATTGACGACGATGATGTACATCGCCGTGAGGAACGTCGTGATGCCCGCGACGATTTCAGTCTTGGTGCGCGAACCGGCCGCACGAATGCCGAAGAAGCGTTCGAGCGTGGTCGTGTCCCGTTGTGGAGTGGCTGTGGTTTCCATCGTGCTTACTGCTTCCAGTGCCGATCCAGGCGCGCGACCATCGCGTCGCGTTCTTCTTCGGTGACGAACGAGGCTTCGAGGCTATTTTTGAGCAGCGTGTAGACCTCGTGATCGGTGAGCTTCAACGCATCGACGATCGCGAAGTAGTTCGCATTGACGTAGCCGCCGAAGTACGCGGGATCGTCGGAATTGATCATCACCGCGACGCCCTGATCGAGCAGATCCTTCAGCGTGTGCCTGGCCATGTCGTCGAACACGCAGAGCTTGATGTTCGAGAGCGGGCACACGGTCAGCGCGATGCGCGCATCCGCGAGACGCGCGACGAGCGCCGCGTCTTCGATGCTGCGCACGCCGTGATCGACGCGATCCACTTTCAGCAGATCGAGCGCTTCGTACACATACGACGGCGGACCTTCTTCGCCCGCATGCGCGGCGAGCTTCAGGCCGCGTTCACGCGCCTTCGCGAACACGCGCTCGAATTTGGACGGCGGATGTCCGCGCTCCGACGAATCCAGCCCGACGCCGATCAGCCGATGCGCGTACTTGTCGAACAGCGGCAACGCGCTTTCATACGTCGCAAGCGCGTCTTCTTCGGACAGATGGCGCAGGAAACAGAGAATCAGCTTGCTCGACAGACCGCGCTTCTCACCTTCGGCGAGCGCGGCATCGATGCCCGCGACGACCGTTTCGATCGGCACGCCGCGTTCCGTGTGCGTCTGCGGATCGAAGAAGATTTCCGTATGCACGACGTGGTCCGCGAGCGCGCGCTCGACGTAGGCCATCGTCATGTCGTAGAAATCCTGCTCGGTGAGCAGCACGCTCGCGCCCGCGTAATAGATGTCGAGGAACGACTGCAGGTCGCTGAACGCGTAAGCCGCGCGCAGCGCTTCGATGGAGTCGTACGGAAGCTTGACGTTATTACGCTTCGCGAGCGCGAAAATCAGTTCAGGTTCTAGCGACCCTTCGATGTGAATATGCAGCTCGGCTTTCGGCGCGTGCGCAATCTTGTCGGCGAGTGTGGGGTTCATTTGGGCTTTTGAGTTTTGGGGCTGCGGATTCGCCTGTGGGTCAGGCGGTCTGTTGCGACGACGCGTGGCTCGAAGCGTTGGCTTCGACCGCCTGCAGCAGTTGGGCTGCCGCTGCAACGGCGATCACTTCGGGCGCTTTGTCGACGATGCCGTCGATGCCGATCGGACACACCATCCGCGCGATGCGAGCCGGATCGATGCCACGCGCCGCGAGCCGATGCTCGAACTGCTTCTTCTTCGTGAACGAGCCGATCATGCCGAAGAAGGCAAAGTCGCCGCGTCGGAGAATGCATTCGGCCAGCGCGAGATCGACCGTGTGGTTGTGCGTCATCACGATGTAGTACGCGCCGGGCGGCGCACGGTCGACGGCTTCATCCGGCGCGTCGTTCGGCTCGATCGTCACGTTGTCCGGCACGAACTGCGGCGCGGGAAACGCCGCGTCGCGCTCGTCGATCCAGGTGACGTGACAGGGCAGCGTTGCGAGCACGCGCACGAGCGCGGCTCCGACGTGTCCCGCGCCGAACAGCACGACCTGAAACTCGCGCGGTGCGATGGTCTCGGTGAGCAGCGCGCCGCTCTCGTCGAAACCGGCGCCGTCCCACAAGAGGCAGTCGGCGTTGGTCGCGCCCGGTTCGGGATCGGAGAGCATGACGGCATCGCGAAGCTCAGGAAGCGGCGCGAACGAGACGCTGCGCACGGTCGAGAGACCTTGCGCGGTGCGCTTCGCGAGCGTCGTCACCCAGTTCAGATCCGAAACGTCGAGCCGCTCGAACGCGAGCACGACCGCGCCGCCGCAACATTGGCCGAGACTCGGGCCGAGCGCGAAACGCTCCAGCCTCCGCATGCGCGGGCTGCGCATGCCGTCCTTCAGCACTTGCCGTGCGGTTTCGATGGCCTTCCATTCCAGATGGCCGCCGCCGATCGTGTAGCGCGCGTCCTCGCGGGTGACGATCATCTTCGTGCCCGGCTCGCGCGGCGCGGAGCCTTCGACACGCGCGACCGTCACGAGCACGACAGCGTCGCCGTGCGCGAGCAGGTGTTGCAGGTCGTTCAGCCAAACTTGCATCGAGTGAGCTCCGAAAGTGATCGTGTTTGTGCGTGGTTTTGCGTCGTCGCAGGCGCTAGTTTACCGGGCGACGGACATTGCTTCGGACGCAAAAGCGCTGCGGCGCATCGGCCAGCGAGAGAAAAGCGGGAAAGGCGCGCGCACGCCCGCACGTGCGGGCGCTGAGAAATCGGGCGAAGTGCCGAAGGAAGCGGATGGTTTGCGTTGTCATATTCAAGAAGACATTGCGGACCGGGCGCGCGTTACGCGGTTTCCGTTCGCTTCAGGGTTGCCGTGAAAAAAACCGGTGCCTCCGAGCGAAACGGACTGCGCGCACGTAGATCGCCATCCAGACACGACCTTAACACCGCAATATCCCAAAAATATTGCGCCACACGTATCAAGATTATGCGGATGCGCTGATGCGGGGAAGAGAAAGCGCGGGGGTGAGGATGCAGCGGGGATGAAGCGGGGAAGTACGGGCGGCACCGAACGGCCGCCCGGAACAATTTACCGGATCGTCGAACGCACTTTGCGTTTGAATCGCAGGCTGGCCGCGACGAACACGAAGATCAGCGCGAACGCGATCAGCGACCATTGCGGCAGCGAAAGCCCGAGTATCGGCGGATACGGCGTTTCGCACAGACCGGCGACCTTGAAGACGTGCGGCAGCCACTTTGCGGGCGGCAGACCGTCGACTATGGGCTGAAGCGCATCGAAACCGCAGCTGAAGCCGGGATGCGACTGCACGTACACGTGGCGGATCGCGGTGGCGAGACCGCCGAGCGCCGAAATCGCGACGAGCGTTTCCAGTAGCGCAATGCCGCGCCAATTGCTAAACGCCGCGCCGAGAAACGCGAAGATCGCGATCAGCACGAAAAAATAGCGCTGGATGATGCAAAGCGGGCAGGGGTCTTCGTTATGGAAGAACTGCAGATAAAGCGCCCCGCCGACGAGTCCGAGACTGACCAAACCGAGCAGCACGAGCAGACGGCGCTCGCGACGCATCAACCGGTCATCCTGATGCATCGTAAAGTGATTTAAAGAGTTGTTCATTGTTCCGCAACGATTTGAGAAGGAAGCACCTGAGTTGCGCGAGTATCGCGGTGAATTCTAGCGCGAACGCCCGATGCGCAAAATCGGCCGTGTTTCCCGGGCGCTCAGCGCGTCGTTCCGAGCACCGCTTCGACCGCCCGTCCAATCGACAGCAGCGTGTCGTCGGAGTTCGGCGCGCCCGCCAGCATCAGGCCGACCGGCGCCTCGCCGCGCGGATGGCAGGGCAGCGACAGCGCGCAGGCGTCGAGAAAGTTGAAGGCGGTCGGATTGCGCAGGATCAGCGCGTTGGCGCGCGTGAAGGCGTCGTCGTCGGCTTCGAGGTCGGCGATGCGCGGTGGCAAGACCGGCACCGTCGGGCAGACGATCGCGTCGAAGCGTTGCCAGAGGGTCGTGCGCGCGGCTTCGATCATCGCGGCGCGCGCCTCGCACAAGTCGATGTAGTCCGCCGCGCTCGCCGCTTCGGCACGTTGCAGGCGCGCGAGCACACGCGGATCGTATTCGCCGCCGCGCTCGGCCATCAGCTTGCGGTGCCACGCGTACGCTTCGATCGCGACGAGCGGATAGCGGTTGATTTCCGGCAGGCGGTCGAGCGGCGCGAAACGCACGTCTTCCACGAGCGCGCCGGCCGCGGCGAGATGATTGACAGCCGCGGCGACCGCGCTGGCGACGGGCGCTTCGACGCCATCGATGACGTAGTTCGTCAGCACGCCGAGGCGCACGCCGTCGAGCGGGCGCGTTGCGGGCACGCCGGGATCGCGCCCCGCGAGAATGCGATCGACGAGCGCGCAGCACGCGACCGACACGCCGATCGGCCCGAACGAATCGAGCGTCTTCGAGAGCGGCACGCCGCCTTGCTTCGGGATGCGGCTCGCGGTCGGCTTGAAGCCGGTGAGCCCGCACAGCGCGGCCGGAATGCGAATGGAGCCACCGGTGTCGGTGCCGAGCGCGACGGCGGCCATGCCATCCGCGACCGATGCCGCCGCGCCCGACGACGAGCCACCCGCGATGCGCGCGTCGCCGGGCACGTCCGCGCGCCACGGCGAACGCGGCGTGCCGTAGTGCGGATTGAGCCCGAGGCCCGAGAACGCGAACTCGCTCATGTTGGTGCGTCCGACGATCACCGCGCCCGCGCGGCGCAGGCGCGCAACCGTCACGGCATCGGCCGTGGCGGGCGCGGCGTGGGCGAGCGCCTTCGAGCCGGCGCGCGTCACCTCGCCTTCGATATCGAAGAGATCCTTGATCGACACGGGAATGCCCGCGAGCGGCGAGAGCACGGTGCCGGCGCGGCGCAGCGCGTCGTGGGCGTCGGCGGCGGCGCGGGCGTGAGCGGCATCGACATGCAGAAAAACGGTTGCGCCCTGGCCCGCCGGATCGGCGATACGTTCGAGCGCCGTCTCGACGAGCGCGCGGCTCGTCGTGCGGCCGCTTTTCAGATCGGCGGCAAGTTGGGCGAGAGGGGCGAACTGCGGCGAAGTGGTCGGCATGGCGTCGGGCAGTGGCGTTGCCGTCTGCGAGAAGCCGGCAACGTCCGGCGCTTCGCATCGGCAGTGAGTGGATGGACGCCGTGACTGAGAGCCGGGACGCCCAAGGTGGCTGTCATTCTAAGCCACCGACGCCGATCGAACATCGCTCAGATCGTGCGCGAAAAGCGCCGCAAGCTCGACTGACCCAGATAGCGGTCGAATACCGACGCGACGTTGCGCACCAGCATGCGGCCCGCCGGCAGCACGCGGATCGCGTCGCGCGAGAGTTCGATGAGGCCGTCGTCGGCCATCGGCGCGAGGCGCGCGAGTTCGTTGGCGAAAGCGGCGGGGAAGTCGATGCCGTGCGCGCTCGCGATGTCGTCGAAACGCAGCGCGCCGCCGCACATGAGGCGCATGATGACTTCCCGGCGGAGTGTGTCGTCGGCGGACAGACGCACGCCGCGCGCGATGGCGAGATTGCCCGCGTCGATCGCGGCGGTGTAGTCGGCGAGTTCGCGGGCGTTTTGGGCGTAGACATCGCCGACCTTCCCGATCGACGACGCGCCGATACCGATCAGATCGCAATCCGCATGCGTGCTGTAGCCCTGGAAGTTGCGCTGGAGCGTGCCGGCTTCGAACGCGCGCGCGAGCTCGTCGCCGGGCAGCGCGAAATGATCCATGCCGATGTACACATAGCCCGCCTCGCTCATGCGGCTGATAACGCGCTCCAGAATCGCGAGGCGCACGGCGGGCGAGGGCAGCGCGCTGTCGTCGATCTGACGCTGCATCTTGAAGAGCGACGGCATGTGCGCATAGCCGAACACAGACACGCGATCCGGTTTCAGTTCGACGATCGCGTCGAGCGTGCGCGAAAAGCTCTCGACGCTTTGATGCGGCAAGCCGTAGATCAGATCGACGCTCACCGACTTGAAGCCGTTGTCGCGGGCGGCGTCGAGCACCGTTTCGGTCATCTCGCGCGGCTGGATGCGATTGACGGCGCGCTGCACGCGTTCGTCGAAGTCCTGCACGCCGAGGCTGATCCGGTTGAAGCCGAGTGCGCGCAGCAACGCGATCGTTTCCGCCGACGCCTCGCGCGGATCGACTTCGATCGAATATTCGGCGCGCTCGTCCGGAACGAGATTGAAGTGCTCGCGCGTCGCGGACATCAGTTCGGTCATCTCGTCGTGCGAGAGGAAGGTGGGCGTGCCGCCGCCCCAGTGAAGCTGCGTGACCGGGCGCGAGCGGTCGAAGAGCGCCGCTTGCAGCGCCAGTTCGCGCTTCATGCGATCGAGGTACGGGCGAGCGTGCGCGCGATTCTTCGTCGCGACCTTGTTGCAGCCGCAGTAGAAGCAGACGGTGTCGCAGAACGGAATGTGGAAGTAGAGCGAGAGATCGGCGTTCGCGTTCGATTTGCCCGCGGCTTCGCGGTAATGCGCGGCGTCGAACGAGTCGGTGAACTGGACGGCGGTTGGGTAGGACGTGTAGCGCGGGCCGTGCGCGTCGTAGCGCGCGAGCAGGTCGGGGCGAAAGAGCGGGGCGGCGGGAGTCATGGCGGACCTCTGGGGATCGTCCGAGTGTAGCCGGACGATAAGCGCGGCCGTTGCGTGATAAGGTCGCAGCCCAATAGCAGCGATTTGACCAAGCGCGACGAAGAGGCGTGGGAGAATGTCGTCTTTGCGCTGTTCTGTATCGCCATGACCATCGATTCTTCGTCTCATGCCTGCCGCGAGGGCTGCGGCGCCTGCTGCATCGCGCCGTCCATTTCGAGTCCGATTCCGGGAATGCCGGACGGCAAGCGCGCGGGCGAACGTTGCGTCCAGTTGGGCGACGATCTGCGCTGCGGGATTTTCGGCGATCCGCGCAGGCCGGCGTGTTGTGGCGGCTTGCAGCCTTCGACCGAGATGTGCGGGCAGACGCGCGAATATGCGTTGACGTGGATCGAGCGGCTTGAGATGGCGACGCAGCCGGCGCAACTGTCCTGACGATCGGCGGTCCAAAACGCGGGGCGCGCCAGCCGGCGCGAATTTCAAGAATAAGTAATAAGTATTGGAGGATCACGCATGACTGAACCCGTCGCGCCGCTGCGGCGCCGGTTCGTGCTGGCAGGGCTGATGTCGCTGTCCGCACTCACGCTCACATCGAAGGCTTACGCTGCCTCGAACTCGATATTCCCGTTCATTCCGGACCACTACACATTCGCGACACAGCAAGTGCAAGCCGCCGTCGCGCGCAAGTTCCCGCTGCAACGCACGGCTTCGCAGATATTCGATGTCGTCCTGAGCAATCCCGTCGTTGGCATGGCGCCGGATCGCAATCGCGTGACCGTGCATGTCGATGCGCGTTTGTCCACACCCTTCATGCCGAATCCCGTGGTCGGCGCGTTCACGCTCTCGACGCAGCTCGCCTACGATGCGCCGAGCCGTTCGGTGATTCTCGCCTCGCCGTCCGTCGACGATGCGCAGTTCACCGGCGACGCCGCGCAGTACAACCAGCAGATCGCGTCGGTGGGCGCGCAACTCGCCGCGCAATTGCTCGACCGCTATCCGATCCACACGTTCAAGCCCGAGGAACTTCAGTTCGCCGGGGTGTCTTACGAACCCGGTACAATCACTGTCCTTACAAACGGCATACGTGTGCAGATCGTCGAAAAGTGAGTCGAAATCTCTGCGCAATGTGCTCTAAAACCCATAGCTAAACGGCGAACAAGGGCTGACGGATGGACTGGATATTGATGGTGAAGGCGCTCATTCTGGGCGTCGTGGAAGGCTTGACCGAGTTTCTGCCGGTATCGAGCACGGGGCATTTGATCGTTGCGGGCAGCTTGCTGAATTTCACCGACGCGCAATCGAAAACCTTCGACGTCGTCATCCAGTTCGGCGCGATTCTCGCAATCTGCTGGGAATACCGCGCGAAGATCGGCACCGTGATCACGGGCCTGCCGGTACGCGCCGACGCGCGGCGCTTCACGCTGAACGTGATCATCGCGACCATTCCGGCCGTCGTGCTCGGCCTGCTGCTCGAAAAGCACATCAAGGCGGTGCTGTTCTCGCCGGTGCCGGTGTCGGTGGCGCTGATCGTCGGCGGCATCGTCATTCTGTGGGCCGAGTCGCGTCAGCGCGAACGCGGCGTCATCACGCGCGTGCATTCCGTCGACGATCTTTCCTACGCGGATGCCTTCAAGGTCGGCCTCGCGCAATGCTTCGCGCTGATCCCGGGCACTTCGCGTTCCGGTGCGACGATCATCGGCGGCATGCTGTTCGGGCTCGAACGGCGCGTGGCGACGGAGTTTTCTTTCTTCCTCGCCATTCCGATCATCTTCGGCGCGACGCTCTACGAAATGGCCAAGTATTGGCGCACGCTGACCGTGGACGATTTCGGGCTGTTCGCGATCGGAATGGTCGCGGCCTTCGTCAGCGCCTTCGCTTGCGTGCGCTGGCTGCTGCGCTACGTCGCAACGCACGATTTCACGGCGTTCGCGTGGTATCGCATCGGCTTCGGCTTGCTGATCCTGATCGTCGGATATAGCGGCGGATTGAGCTGGGCCGACTGATCCGGTTTTCGTCGCGCCCAATGCAAAACGCCACGGTTCAGCGAGCCGTGGCGTTTTGCATTTTTGCAGGAAGTGTTCTGTTCAGCGGCGGCGGAACATCAAATCCCAAACGCCGTGGCCGAGCCGCATGCCGCGTCGCTCGAACTTCGTGACCGGACGGAAATCCGGACGCGGCGCGTAGCCGTCGGCGGTATTTTCGAGCGCGGGTTCCGCCGACAGCACTTCGAGCATCTGCTCGGCATAGTTCTGCCAGTCGGTCGCGAGATGCATATAGCCGCCGGGCTTCATGCGCGATACGAGGAGCGCGACGAACTTCGGCTGAATCAGGCGGCGCTTGTGATGGCGCGCCTTGTGCCACGGATCGGGGAAATAGATGTGGACGCCGTCGAGACTGTCGGGCGCGATCATGTGTTCGAGCACTTCCACGGCGTCATGCTGAAGAATGCGGATGTTGCCGAGCCCTTCTTCGCCGATCAGCTTAAGCAGCGCGCCGACGCCCGGCTCATGCACTTCCACGCCGATGAAGTCGTCGCCCGGACGCGCGGCCGCGATTTCCGCTGTCGTCGCGCCCATGCCGAAGCCGATTTCGAGCACGCGCGGCGCTTTCCGGCCGAAACGCGCGTCCCAGTCGGCGAGCTGCGGCGCATAGGGCACGACATAGCGCGGACCGAGATCGTCGATCGCGCGCTGCTGCCCCACCGAGACTCGCCCCGCGCGCGTGACGAAGCTGCGGATGCGCCGATGCCGCAGCGTGGAGGCTTCGTTGACGTCGGGCTGGTGGGTGCCGTTGTCGTCGGCTTCGTCTTGGGAATCGTGGCTCATGAGGCGATGAAGGAAACAGATGCGCGAAACTAAAAAGCCGCCTCGAAGGCGGCTTTCGCTGGGATTCTGGAGCGGGCGATGGGAATCGAACCCACGTCAGTAGCTTGGGAAGCTACGGTAATAGCCATTATACGACGCCCGCACGAGCCGGCTATTGTAAGCGCAACGCGTCCCGTGGCGCAATTGCGCCTCAGATGCCGAACAGCGTCATCGACACCGCGACGCGCGTCACGACCATCAACAGCACCTGCACGATCACGAAGAGCAGGATCGGCGAAATATCGATGCCGCCCAGACGCGGCAAAATGCGCCGCAGCGGGTCGAGAAACGGCGCGGTGATCTGAAAGAGCAGCGGCATCGCCGGCGACTGCGGATTAAGCCACGACAGCAGCGCCATCAGGATCGTCACCCAGATGATCAGGTTCAGCGCCCACTTGATGACCGTCAGCAACGCGACGAGCAGAAGGATCGGGGCCATGAGCGTCGGATCGACGCCCGCGAGCACGACCATCAACGTCACATAGACAGCCGACGCGATGAACGCCGCGACGATGCTCGCCCAGTCGATCTTCCCGCCAGGAAGAATCTTGCGCAGCGGCAGCACGAGCCAGTTGGTCGCCTGCATCACGGCGTTCGACACGGGGTTGTAGGGCGGCATGCGCACGACCTGAATCCATGCACGCAGCAGCAGCGCCGCGCCGAACAGGGTGAAAACGGTGTTGAGCAGAAAACGGGCGATATCGCCGAACATCTCGGGTCCTCTAGGATGCGTAAGCAGCGCCGCGACGTGCGCCGGGTCGTGTGAGCGAAAAGTTGAAGAAAATCGAAAGGGCTAGCGGGCGCAGAGCCGCCCGCAAGTGGTGTCGGGGAAGCGGCCGTCCGCGCGGCGCGAATCGTGATTGCTGACTTTGATCATTGTTCGTTCTCTGGGCTTGAGTAGCTTGTCGAAGCCATTGCGGCGCGCGGCGCATCATGCGCGTTCGCGCGCTCATTGCACGCACGCCGTTCGACGAAGCTTCGCGATTTTTGATTGCGGCGATTCGAATTCCCCGCCCATCAGGCCTGCCTGATGGGGTGCCGGACGTCACCTTAACATGGCTTTGCGGCCGCTTGGGGACGTTGTCGCACGCGGCGCGAGCGATTGATCGGGCAATTGCTCGAAAGGCAAGTGAAAGCGACTGACGAGAGACTCGGGGACATCAAACGTCAGCATCGGAAAACCCTAGGTGTTGCCATTTTGAGACGACCGCGAAAAGCGCATTTCATGCAAAACTGGCAGGATATAAATACGGAAAGCGAAAAGAACAGGTCACTTGGCCGAGGCAAATTGTTTCTTCCAGGAGAGCCTGCGGGATTTCGGAAAAGGGCGATTTTTCCGATCGGAATGTGCGCTTTCCGCTGAATGTGGCCAAACACACATCAATCGTGCATCGACGTGAAGACTTGGTTTCTTTGCGTACATCGAGGAACGAACAGAGCGCTCAATACTAAAGAGAAGACGAGTTCAGCGGGAGAAAACGCGTGGCGCGACGCCGCCGGCACTCCCATCAGGTTTCATTCGCTACGTTCGGAGGTTGCCGTGAGCATTTTCTCTTATCGAAAGCATTTGCGATTCTTGAGCCAAGCCCAGCGGCGGCGCTGGTGGGACCAAAAAAAGCGCCTGACGCCTCGGGTCGTGATCGGTGGTGCGTATGTGCCGCCCAATGTCACGCGTGAATTCGCTTATGTGAAAGTAGGCTGAAAAGCGCACTTACTTCAAGAGTCTCTCGTATTACATGAAAAGCCCCGCTGGGCGCATTGTCCGGCGGGGCTTTTCCGTTCTTTTGTAAATAGACGTTACGCGCTTTTCGCCTTTGTACGGCTTTTGCGTGCCGCTTCGGCCGCTCAGGTCCGCCGAACGGTCGATCGGAGCACGATTGCGACCTTCGCCTGGCTTTCAATCGTTCGGCGACGTTAAGGAACTTGCAATTTGCAACAATTGGTGCCGCCGATCGATCGCCTTTTTCGCTAAATTCAACGCATACCGTCGCTCGTGAGGCACCTGGACCGGCCATCATGCGAAGCGGCGAGGAGAACGAAAGTGAAAAAGCTCGGTGGTTTGTTGGTTGCTGGCGCGCTCGGCGCGGGATTCGTCAGCGCGGCGCAGGCGCACGTCTCGATTGGCGTGGGTATCGGAGTGCCGGCTTATCCGGTCTATGCCGCGCCGCCCGCGCCGGTGTATATGGCGCCGCCGCAGCCCGTGTACATTGCGCCGCCTCCGCCCGTCGTGTACGCGCCGCCGCCTGCGGTGGTCGTCGGCGGCTATGGTGGTTACGGCGGTTACGGCTACTATGGCCGGCCGTATTATCGGCATCATGGTTACTATCGCCACGGCCCGGGCTACTGGCGTCACTGATCGGCGTGAGCGGTCTATAAAGAAGGCGATGCATGTTTGCATCGCCTTCTGCGTTTAGCGCGGTGCTTTTGAATTTCGCGATGGAACTGGGACAATGGTGATCCTCCTCACCTCCCGCTCTCACGCCGATGTCCTCTCTTCCCGCTCCGACTTTCGATGACGTCGCCGACGCCGCCCGACGCATCGAAGGCTTCGCCCATCGCACGCCTGTCCTGACTTCCCGCACCGCCGATGCTATCGCGGGCGCGTCGCTCTTTTTCAAGTGCGAAAACTTTCAGCGCATGGGCGCGTTCAAGTTCCGCGGCGCATACAACGCGCTCTCCCGTTTCGACGACCGTCAGCGCGCCGCGGGCGTCATCACGTATTCGTCGGGCAATCATGCGCAAGCGATCGCGCTGTCCGCGAAACTCGCCGGCATCCGCGCGACGATCGTCATGCCCGAGGACGCGCCCGCCGCGAAGATGGAAGCGACGCGCGGCTACGGCGGCGAAGTGATCACCTACGACCGCTACACGCAAAATCGCGAGGAAATCGGCCGCAAGCTCGCGGAGGAGCGCGGCATGACGTTGATTCCGCCTTACGACCATCCGCATGTGATCGCGGGGCAGGGCACGGCGGCGAAGGAACTCATCGATGAAACCGGCCCGCTCGATTATCTGTTCGTGTGTCTCGGCGGCGGCGGACTCATCGCCGGATGCGCGCTCGCGGCGGCGGCGCTGTCGCCGGATTGCAAGGTGATCGGCGTCGAGCCGGAAGCGGGCAACGACGCGCAGCAGTCGCTCGCGCGCGGCGAGATCGTGCATATCGAAACGCCGCGGACCATCGCCGATGGCGCGGCCGCGACGCATATCGGCGAATACAACTTCCTGATCATCCAGCGTCACGTGGACCGGATCGTCACCGTGAGCGACGCGCAATTGATCGAAACGCTGCGCTTTTTCGCGCAGCGCATGAAGATGGTCGTCGAGCCGACCGGTTGCCTCGCGGCGGCCGCCGTGCTGCAAAAGGTCGTGCCGGTCGAAGGCAAGCGTGTCGGCGTGATCGTCTCGGGCGGCAACGTCGATCTGGCGAAGCTCGCTCAGTTCGTCGCCTGAACGCGGATCGTCACGACGCCGCGTTCACGATCAGATCGCGGTAGCCGTTGACGATCACGCTGTACGCGAAGTACGCGAAGAGCACGGCGGACATCACGTGGCACGCGCGCAGCAGCCGGGTGCCGGCGCGCTTTCTGCCGTGGCTCGCGAGCGTGCAGATGAAGATCGTCCAGCCCAGTCCGCCGCAGAAGAAGCCGATGAGAAACACGGAGGCGCTGACGGGACTCGTCGCGCCGGCCTTGGCGATGAGCGCGCCGCCGACCGCCGCGAACCAAAGAATCGCGCTCGGCGAGGACACCGCGAGCAGGCATCCGCGCGCGAAGCTTTTCCAGTGTTTCGGGCGCGGCACGGTGAGATCCGCTTCGCCTTCGACGGGCGGCGCGGACGCCGGATTGAGCGCTTCACGCGCCATTTTCCACGTCAGAAAGAGCAGCACAATTGCGCCGCCGATCCATACGACCCAGCGCACGGCCGAGAACTGCAACAACGCCGACATGCCCGCGAGCGCGAGCGCCGCATAGAAGAGATCGCCGAAACACGTGCCGAGCCCGAGCACCATTCCCGGCTTGAAACCGTGCGACAGCGCGAGCGAAATGATCGCGACGTTGGCAATCCCGATATCCAGACACAGCGACAGCGACAGAAAGAAACCGTCCGACAGCAACGACCACGAATGCATATTTTTATTGATGGTTGTGAAGCGTGAAGCTGACGTCGAGACGGCCGGTCGGCACGTTCATCGTGTTTCGCGTCGGCGGATTGCGGAAGGCGGCGAGCGCGTCGCGCTGCTGTTGCGTGCCGATGCCGAGCGCGTCGAGCACGTGGACGACGACCGCATTGACCACGGACGTGTTGCCGTCCTCGACTTTCACCGCGATGCCGATCGGACCTTGCTCGCGCCGCACGCCGATCGCATAGCTGGCATCGGCGCCCGTCTTGCCGACGAGCGCGCCGCCGAACGCCTGCATCAGCAGCGTGCAGAAGCGTCCTTCGCCCGCGACGAGTTCGGGGTGCGACGTCATCGCGCGATGAATGCGCGCGAGCGGCGAGCTTTCCGGCGCGGCGGCAATCTTCATGAAAAGCCGCGCGAGACGGTCGAGCGGGAAGGCGGGCGTCGGCAGGTTGCAGCCGTCGATGGCCCATTGCACTTGGTCGTCGGCGAGATCGACGGCGCGTGCCACCGTGCGCTTCACGTGCACCTGCAACGGATGACCGGACAAGTTGTAATCGGCGAGCGGCGCGTTGATCGCGCGCGCGCCCGCGAGCATGCCGGCGTGCTTGCCGGAGCAGTTGCTGCAGACGGCGGTCGGCGTGAAATCGCGCCTGATCCAGTCTTTGAACACGGCGTCCGAGATCGGTGGATGGCCGCCGCAGCGCAGATCGCTCTCGCTCGCATTCGACTTGGCGAGCATCGCGAGCGCGCGCTCGATATGGCGCGGCTCGCTGCTGTGCGATCCGCACATCAACGCGAGGTCTTCGTCGCTGAAGCCGAAGCGTTCCAGCGCGCCAGTCTCGATGATGGCGAGCGCCTGCGCGGGCTTCGCGGCCGAGCGCGGCAGTGTCACGCGCTGAGGATCGCCGAAGGAATGGATGAGGCGTCCATCGGCATCGACGACCGCGACGTGCGCCGCGTGCGTGTTCTCGATGACATCGCCTCGATAGAGCGTGGCCGCGATCATGGTTTATCCAGTCCGATTTCAGTCCAGAGCGCATCGACGCGTCGTTTCACGGCTTCGTCCATGACGATCGGGCGTCCCCATTCGCGGTTCGTTTCTCCGGGCCACTTGTTGGTCGCGTCGAGCCCCATCTTCGAGCCGAGACCCGCGACGGGCGATGCGAAGTCGAGGTAATCGATCGGCGTGTTGTCGACCAGTACGGTGTCGCGCGTCGGATCGACTCGCGTCGTGATCGCCCAGATCACCTCCTTCCAGTCGCGCACGTTCACGTCTTCGTCCACCACGACGATGAACTTCGTATACATGAACTGCCGCAAGAAGCTCCATACGCCGAACATCACGCGCTTGGCGTGGCCCGCATAGCTCTTCTTCATCTGTACGATCGCCATGCGATAGCTGCAGCCCTCGGGCGGCAGATAGAAATCGGTGATCTCGCTGAACTGCTTCTGCAACAGCGGCACGAAGACTTCATTCAGCGCGACGCCGAGCACGGCGGGTTCGTCGGGCGGTTTGCCCGTGTACGTGGAATGGAACAGGGCGTCGCGGCGCATGGTGATTTTTTCGACGGTGAAGACCGGAAACCATTCCTGCTCGTTGTAGTAGCCGGTGTGATCGCCATACGGGCCTTCGAGCGCGTGCTCGTATTGCGCCGACGCCCCCGCCGATGGACGCGGCGGCGCGCCTTTCGGCGCAGGCGGCGGCGCACCGTCTTGCGGATGGATGAAGCCTTCGAGCACGATCTCCGCGCGCGCCGGCACCTGCAGCGTGTCGACGCCCGGCGTGAGGCACTTCGCGAGCTCGGTGCGCGAGCCGCGCAAGAGCCCGGCGAACTGATATTCGGACAATGAATCCGGCACGGGCGTCACGGCGCCCAGGATCGTCGCGGGATCGGCGCCGAGCACGACCGCCACGGGATACGGCTTGCCGGGATTTGCAAGCGCGAACTCGCGGAAATCGAGCGCGCCGCCGCGATGCGCGAGCCAGCGCATGATGAGCTTGTTGTGCCCGATCAACTGCTGCCGATAGATGCCGAGATTCTGGCGCGGCTTGTTCGGCCCGCGCGTGACGGTGAGGCCCCAGGTGAGCAGCGGTCCGGCGTCGCCGGGCCAGCATGTCTGGATCGGCAGCCGGTTGAGATCGACATCCTTGCCTTCCCACACGATTTCCTGGCAAGGCGGCGCGCTGACCGACTTCGGCGCCATGTCCCACACGGCTTTCGCGAGCGAGAGCAGCTTGCCCGCATCCTTCAGGCCCTTCGGCGGCTCGGGCTCTTTTAGCGCGGAAAGCAGCCTGCCGACATCGCGCAATGAGCTCAGCGCGGCGACGTCGCTGCCGAGGCTCACATCGGAACCGGTCTGCGCTTCCGTCTCGATACCCATGCCGAGCGCGACGCGCCGGGTCGTGCCGAACAGGTTTGCGAGCACGGGCATCGTGTGGCCTGTGGGCGCTTCGAATAGCAAGGCCGGCCCGCCCGCGCGCAATACGCGATCGGAGACTTCGGTGATTTCGAGAACGGGAGAGACGGGCTGCCGAATGCGGCGGAGTTCACCGAGCGCTTCGAGGCGGGCGGTGAAGTCGCGCAGATCTTTGTATTTCATCGATGGTCGGAGTTGGGCTCGAAGGCGCCCGGAGCCGAAACTCGACGGGCGGGACGGCTGCGCGCTAAGCGATTGTCGATTTTACCTGCGTCGGCGTCAGTGCGTTGGGCGACATTCAGCGAAATCCGCTCGAAATCGCCCGCGAGACGTGCATTTCGGGCGCTGAACACTGTTCAATATAACTGTAAGTTATTGAAACAAAAGCCTATAGCATTGACGGATCATTAAACCCTGTTAGAATCGCTTGTCATTCGTTGCAGGTTTTGAAACTTTTTACCTTAGCCTCAGGTCTTTCAGACGCACATGCGTCGCCTGCGCCGCTCCTGCCCGGCGATTCATGGCTGTTGGTTGTCACGGCCGGCGTTTCTCGCGCCGGTTTTTCGCGTGGAAAGCCACGTGCGCATTCAGGACACGAAGTTCGTGTCGCGCAACCCGGCGGTTTTTGCCGGATCGGCTTTCCAGACGGCGCATGCCGTATCCCCGATGCCGCTTACGCTTACCGAGAGTGAGCGGTGTCTGATTTGTGTTTTGAATACGTGCTTCATTCGTATTCATCTGCGCAAATCATGCAACATTGGGAGTCTCGATGAACGCTTCGGTTTTGTGGGGTTCCGACACCCGCGCCGCGCAGATAGTGCGCGTTGTGCTACGTCGTGGACGCCGTTTGAGTCACCATCTCTTCGCCGTGGTCGGTTGCGCGGCCGTGGTCAGCGCGCTCGCACTCTGGCTGCTGCCTTCCTGGCGCACGACTTTCGCCGCAAAGATCATGCCGTTCGTGTCGGCCGCCGTGCAGGCCGGTCCGGCGCGTCTGCTCGCGGGTGAGCCGCTGCCGCCGTTCTCGGCCGTGCATCGCGCGCCTGGCGATACCGCGCAGGCCGTGAACGTCGCCGCGAACACGCCGCCGTTGGTCAATGACAAGGCGCCCGGCGCAACGAGCCCGTCGCTCGGCGCGGCCGCGAGCGACGACGCCAGCACCCGTCAGCTCACCGGCGGCATCAGCCTCGCCGTGTCGCCCAATGGCCTCGATCCGCGCACCATGCCGTCCGTCGGCATGCTCGCGAACCTGATTCCCACGCAACGCGTCGTCGCCGATGCGCGCGATGATCGCGTGCTCGTCTCGGCGCGCGAGCAGAAGCTCGTCGCAAACTTCATCGCGCGGCGCTATCGTGTGGCGGAAGAGCCGGTCACGGAACTCGTGCGCGCCGCGTTCGACACGGGTCGCGCAGTCGGCCTCGATCCGCTGCTGCTGCTTTCCGTGATGGCGATCGAATCGGGCTTCAATCCGTATGCTGAAAGCGGCGTCGGCGCGCAGGGCCTGATGCAGGTCATGTCGAAGGTTCATTCCGACAAGTTCGAGTACTTCGGCGGCTCGCACGCGGCGCTCGATCCGCTCGCGAACATCAAGGTCGGCGCGCTCGTGCTGAAGGATTGCATCGCGCGCGGCGGTTCGGTGGCGGGCGGGCTTCGCTACTACGTCGGCTCGACGACGCAGGACGACGGCGGTTACGGCGCGAAAGTGCTGGCCGAGCGTACGCGTCTGCGCGATGTCGCGCGTGGCCGCAACGTGCCGGTCAACGCGCCGCAAGCGCCGGTTCAGGCCGCGCCGAAGCAGGTTCTCGCATCGACAGCGGCAGACAAACGCGTTCACGTGACGATCGATTCGTCGAAGAAATCGGCCTCGCAGGACGATGGCGACGGCGAGACGAAGCACGTCGGGGCGGAGTTCGGCGCGTAAGGCTTTAGGCAGATGCAAATGGGAAAGGGCACCCGTGGGTGCCCTTTTTTTCGTCCGCGTGCTGCGCAAAAACCGGTTATCGACGGAACAACGCGCCCAGCCGCTGAACCGCTTCCTCCAGCTTCGCGTGCGATGTCGCGTACGACAGCCGGATGTAGCGCTGCGGCGCATGGAACCCGAAATCCGCGCCCGGCACGAGCACGACGCCCGCGTCGTGCAGCATCGAGTGCGTGAGCGCGTCGCTGTCGCCGGCGGCGGGGTGATGAACCGTCGTCGTATCGGCGTAGACGTAGAACGCGCCGTCCGGCACGACCGGTACGCCAAAACCGAGCGAACGCAGCGCCGGCACGATGTAGTCGCGCCGCCGCTTGAATTCCAGCCGCCGCGCTTCGTAGATCGCAATCGTCTCCGGCTCGAAGCACGCGAGCGCCGCGTGCTGCGCGAGCGCCGACGCGCAGATGAACAGATTCTGCGAGAGCTTTTCGACCGCGCTGACCATCGCGTGCGGCACGACGAGCCAGCCGAGCCGCCAGCCAGTCATGTTGAAGTACTTCGAGAAGCTGTTCACGGTGACGACGTCATCGCCGAAGGAAAGCGCCGACACGGGCTTCGCGTCGTAGCTCAAACCCTGATAGATCTCGTCGACGATCGTGAAGCCGCCGCGCGCGCGCACCGTCTCGACGATGCGCCGCAGTTCGTCCGGCTCGATCGACGTGCCCGTCGGATTCGACGGCGACGCGAGCAGCACGCCGCGCGTCTTGTCGGTCCAGTTTTCCTCGACGTGCGCGGCCGTCAATTGAAAGCGCTCGGCCGGACCGCTCGCGATGAGCACCGGCTTGCCATCGGCGGCCGACACGAAATGCCGGTTGCACGGATAGCACGGGTCGGGCATGAGGACTTCGTCGCCGTTATCGACGAGCGCCATGCACGCGAGCAGCAGCGCCGCCGACGCGCCCGCCGTCACGACGATCCGCTCCGGATCGACCGTCAGGCCAAAGGTATCGCGATAATGCCGCGCGATCGCCTCGCGCAGCGCGTGGATGCCGAGCGCGTTGGTGTATTGCGTCACGCCGCGCTTCAGGGCGTCGGCGGCGGCGTTCGTGACCGGCTCGGGCGCGGTGAAATCCGGCTCGCCGATACTCATGTGGATGATGTCGCGGCCCGCGCGTTCGAGCGCCTGAGCCTCTTTCATCAGTTCCATTACGTAGAACGGCTCGATCGCGCCGACGCGCGCAGCGAGCCTGACGAGCGGTTCCGAAACGGCGGTCATTTACGCTCCGCGGCCGCGCGCCTGCGCCTCGTTGGGCCGCATGGCAACGGCGAGCTTGTCGAGCACGCCATTGACGTACTTGTAGCCATCCGAACCGCCGAAGGTTTTCGTCAGCTCGACCGCTTCGTTGATGACGACGCGATACGGCACGTCGAGGTGATGCTTGAACTCGAACGCGGCAACTAGCAGCACCGCGCGCTCGACCGGCGACAACTGCTCGATCGGACGATCGAGGCACGGCTGCAACTGCGCGGAAAGCGCGTCGGATTCCTTGATCACCCCGCGCAGGATCGCGTCGAGATGGTCCTGGTCGGCCTTGTCGAAGCCCTGCGAATTGCGCAGTTGCGCGTCGATTTCGCTGGCGGGCGCGCCCGACAGCAGCCACTGATAAAGCCCTTGCGTCGCGAGTTCGCGCGAACGGCGTCGTGCGCTCTTCATGCGCGGTCCTCGTCTTCTTCGTCTTCGTCATCGCCGTCGAGCTGTTCGAGCGCGACGGACAGATTTGCCATTTCGACCGCCACGCGCGCGGCGTCGCGGCCCTTCTCGGTCATGCGGGCGACGGCTTGCTCGTCGTTCTCGGTCGTCAGTACGGCGTTCGCGACCGGAACGCCGAAGTCGAGCGCGATGCGCGAGATGCCCGAGCCGCTTTCGTTCGACACGAGTTCGAAGTGATACGTCTCGCCGCGCACGACGGCGCCGAGTGCGATCAGCGCGTCGAACTGGCCGGATTCCGCGAGCTTTTGCAGCGCGAGCGGAATCTCGAGCGCGCCGGGCACGGTGACGAGCAGCACGTCCGGGCCGATCACGCCGAGGCGCTCAAGCTCCTCGATGCAGGCGTCGGCGAGGCCGTTGCACACCGGTTCGTTGAAGCGCGACTGCACGATGCCGATGCGCAAGCCGTCACCGTCGAGGTTCGGCTGGTATTGTCCGATTTCCATGAATTGAGTCCTTCCCGTGGAATTGTGTGGAATAGGGTTGAGCGGCCGGCGGTCTCAGGCCGAGCGCAACTGAGTAATGGCGGATTCGGCGGGCGCGGCGGTGGCGGGGCAGCCTGGCATCGGCACGAAGCCCGTCACTTCGAGCCCGTAGCCCGACATGCTGCCGAGCTTGCGCGGATTCGCGAGCACTTCCATCTTGCCGACGCCGATATCGCGCAGAATCTGCGCGCCGATGCCGTAGGTCTTGAAGTCGATCGGGCGGCGCTTCAGTTCGGCCGCCTTGTCCTTCTGGTCGAAGGCGCGGAACACGTCGACGAGATGTTCTTTCGTGTCGCCGCAATTGAGCATGACGATTGCGCCGAGATCGCGCGCGGCGATTTCCTTCATCGCGGCGTCGATGGTCCAGGAGTGGGTCGACGAATCGATTTCGAGCAGATCGAGCACGGAGAGCGGTTCGTGCACGCGCACCGGCGTTGCGCGGTCCGGGCTCGGCGTGCCGCGCACGAGCGCGATGTGCGGCGAACCCGTAGGCTCGTCGCGATACAGCACTGCGCGGAACGGGCCGTGCGCGGTCTGCATCGTGCGCTCGCAGACTTTCTCGATGATCGACTCGGTGCGGCTGCGATAGTGGATCAGATCGGCGATGGTGCCGATCATGATGCCGTGCTGCTCGCCGAATTCGATGAGGTCGGGCAGACGCGCCATTTCGCCGTCGTCCCTGATGACCTCGCAGATCACGGCAGCGGGCGTGAGGCCTGCGAGCGCGGTCAGGTCGCAGCCGGCTTCCGTATGGCCCGCGCGCACGAGCACGCCGCCTGGTTGCGCCATGATCGGGAACACGTGGCCCGGCTGGACGATGTGCTCGGCGCGCGCGTCGTGCGCGACGGCCGCGGCGACGGTTTTCGCGCGGTCGGTGGCGGAAATGCCGGTCGTCACGCCCTCGGCGGCTTCGATGCTCACCGTGAACGCCGTGCCGTACTGCGTGCCGTTTCGATGCGTCATGAGCGGCAGGTTCAACAGCTTGCAGCGCTCTTGCGTGAGCGTGAGGCAAATGAGGCCGCGGCCGTGCTTCGCCATGAAGTTGATGGCTTCGGGCGTGACGAATTCGGCGGCGACGATGAGATCGCCTTCATTTTCGCGGTCTTCTTCGTCGACGAGGATCACCATCCGGCCGGCTTTCAGTTCAGCAATGATCTCAGGAGTGGAGGCGAGCGACATGATGGCGTCCCGTGCGGGGTCCGGTTTGGGGAAAGCGCGTATTTTACGCCACGGCCGATGGCTCGTCGGTGAAATCGGCGCTCAGGCGGGCGGGAAGTCGGACTACGCCTTTCGGACGGGTCGATAAGCGCGGGAGGCGCCGCGTGTGCGGCCCGCGCGAGAAAACGCTCAGATCACGATGCGTTCATCATCCGCTCGACATACCGCGCGATCAGATCGATTTCCAGATTGACCTTCGCGCCTTTGGCAAGCGCGTTGAGCGTCGTCACTTCGACGGTATGCGGAATCAGGTTGATGGAGAATTCGCAGCCGTCGGCGCTGTCGCTGACCGAGTTCACCGTGAGGCTCACGCCGTTCACCGTCACCGAGCCCTTGTAGGCCAGATATTTGCCGATGTCCTTCGGCGCGACGATGCGCAGCTCGTGCGATTCGCCGACAGGTTCGAACTTCGACACGACGCCCAGCCCATCGACGTGACCGGAAACGAGATGGCCGCCCAAGCGGTCGTGGGCGCGCAACGCCTTTTCCAGATTCACGCCGACGCCAGCGTCGCCGAGGCCGACGGTCTTGTTGAGGCTTTCGCGCGACACGTCGACATCGAACGTGTCAGCCGATTTTTCGATCACCGTCATGCACGCGCCCTGAATCGCGATGCTGTCGCCGAGTTCGACATCGGCGAGATCGAGAGCGCCCGCGGCGACCGTCAGACGAACGCCCGCTTCCGGCGCCGTGCCGAGCGGCGTGACTTTTTCGATACGGCCCACGGCCGCGACAATTCCTGTAAACATCGGCTTCGTTTCCTTGAGTCGGTGCGTGATCGGATCGTGGTTCGCTCAGACGTTGCGCGCGAGAATGCGCAGATCGTCGCCGAGCCGGTCGATGCGATGAAATTTCAGATGCGGCCGCGCATCCAGCGTGTCGGGCGGCGCGAAGTCGAACATGCCGGGCGCGCTGCCGAGCAGGCTCGGCGCGAGGTAGATCAGCAGTTCGTCGACGCAACCTTCGCGCAGCAGCGAGCCGTTCAGCTTGTGGCCCGCTTCCACGTGCAATTCGTTGATGCCGCGATCGGCGAGCGCCGTGAGCATCGCGGGCAGATCGACCTTGCCGTGCTCGTTCGACAATTCGATCAGATCCGCGCCTTTTTCGCGCAGCGCGTCGATGCGCTCGGGATCGGCGTCGGCGCAATGGAAAATCCACGGCGGCGCGCCGTCGAGGATGCGCGCGTGCATCGGCACGTCGAGACGGCTGTCGATCAATATGCGTTGCGGCTGGCGCGGCGTGTCGACCGCGCGCACGGTCAGTTGCGGATCGTCCTCGCGCACCGTGCCGATGCCGGTGAGAATCGCGCAGGCGCGGGCGCGCCACGCGTGGCCGTCGGCGCGCGCCTCTTCGCCCGTGATCCACTGGCTCTCGCCCGTGGGCAGGCCCGTGCGGCCGTCCAGCGTCGCCGCGACCTTCATGCGCACCCACGGACGGCGGCGCGTCATGCGCGACACGAAGCCGATGTTCAGTTCGTGCGCCTCGTTCGCGAGCAGCCCGCAACGCACGTCGATGCCCGCGTCGCGCAGCATCGTGAGACCGCGACCGGACACCGACGGGTTCGGATCTTCCATCGCGGCGATTACTTTTTCGACGTGCGCGTCGATGAGCGCATGCGCGCACGGCGGCGTGCGCCCGAAATGGCTGCACGGTTCCAGCGACACATACGCGGTAGCGCCGCGCGGGTCCTTGCCGCGCGAGCGGGCGTCTTTCAGCGCCTGCACTTCGGCGTGATCCTGGCCGGCCGGCTGCGTGTAGCCCATGCCGATCACTTCGCCGTTCTTGACGAGCACGCAGCCGACGCGCGGATTCGGCGTCGTCGTGTACATGCCCTTGGATGCGAGCGCGAGCGCGCGCTCCATGTGCGTGAAGTCGGTTTGCGAGAACATCGGCGCGCCCGGTAGCGTCAGGCGGCGAGCGACGCGAATGCGCCGCGCGCCGCGTCGATTGTCGCGTCTACGATGGCGTCGTCGTGCGCGCTCGACACGAAGCCCGCTTCGAACGCCGACGGCGCGAAGTACACGCCCGCGTCGAGCATCGCATGGAAGAACGCGTTGAAGCGCTTCGTGTCGCCTTGCTGGATCTGCGCGAAGCTGCCCGGCACCTGATCCATGAAGTACAGGCCGAACATGCCGCCGATCGAATCGGCGGAGAAGGGCACCTTTGCATCGCGGGCGGCGCGGGTGAGGCCATCGACGAGCTTGCGCGTCTGCTTCGCGAGATCGTCGTAGAAACCCGGGCGCTGGATCAGCTTCAATGTTTTCAGGCCCGCGGCCACCGCGATCGGGTTGCCCGACAGCGTGCCCGCCTGATAGACGCCGCCGAGCGGCGCGAGATGCGCCATGATGTCGCGGCGTCCGCCGAACGCCGCCGCCGGCATGCCGCCGCCGATGACCTTGCCGAGGCACGTGAGATCAGGCTTGATGCCATAGACTTGCTGCGCGCCGCCGAGCGCGACGCGAAAGCCGCACATCACTTCGTCGAAAATCAGCACGGAGCCGTATTCGCTGCAGCGCTCGCGCAGCGCGTCGAGGAACTCGGGCGTCGCGCGCACGAGGTTCATGTTGCCCGCGACCGGCTCGACGATCACCGACGCGATTTCCGGGCCGAACGCCTTGAACGCCTCGTTCAGTTGTTCGACGTTGTTGTACTCCAGCACGGTCGTGTGCTTCGCGATGTCGGCGGGCACGCCGGCCGAAGTCGGATTGCCGAACGTGAGCAGGCCGGAACCGGCTTTGACGAGCAGACTGTCCGCGTGCCCGTGATAGCAGCCCTCGAACTTGATGATGCGGCTGCGGTCCGTGAAGCCGCGCGCGAGGCGCAGCGCGCTCATCGTCGCTTCGGTGCCGGAGGACACCATGCGCACCTGCTCGATCGACGGCACGAGCTTGCAGATTTCCTCGGCGATTTCGATTTCGGCTTCCGTCGGCGCGCCGAACGAGAAGCCGTTCGCGAGCACGCGCTGCACGGCGTCGAGCACTTCCGGATGGACGTGGCCGAGAATCATCGGGCCCCACGAACCGATGTAGTCGATATAGCGCTTGCCTTCCGCATCCCAGAAATACGCGCCTTGCGCGCGCTCGATGAAACGCGGCGTGCCGCCGACCGAGCGAAACGCCCGCACCGGCGAGTTGACGCCGCCGGGAATGGTTCGCTGCGCGCGTTCGAAGAGAGCTTGATTCTTGGACATGGATGGAGGCCTGCGCTGAAAAGTGGATGCGGGAGTCGCGAGGAACACGCGCCCGGCGGCCGCTGCTGCAATGTCGGCGCGGCGCGCGAAACGCGCCGTCCGACGCGAAAAACGATGCTGAAATTGTACCGGAGTCGTTGCGAGGGAGCCGTGTCGGTCTAGGCCGACGTCGATCGCTTTGCGCGCTTGCGCGGGGCGCTCGCCTGGCCCGGCGTGGGTTCGCCCGCGAGCGGGGCAGCGTGGCGCGGGCGCCGTCCGGTGCGCGCGGCCCATAGTTTTTCCAGCGCGCCCTCGGCGATCGGCTTGATCAGCGTGCCGGACATCTGCGCGTCCCACGTCTGCACCGAGAACGGATGCGCGCGCAATTCGTCGCGCGTGACGACGACTTGCTCGTGCGCATCGACGAGCCAGTCATAAACGAAGTCGATGCACAGCCGATAGCCGCGTTTGCTGGCCGCATCCGGCACTTCGTAGGGCGCGCGCGTCACCCAGCCCGACGCGAACACGCCCTTCGGCTCCTGCGACACGCGATGCACGAACACGCGGTCGCCCGGCAAGAGCCCGCGCGCGGTGCCGCAGCCCCACGCATCGGCGACGGCATCGCCCGCGGCCACGCGCCGCGCGAGCTCGGGCAACGCCGGCCACGGCCACTTTTTGGGGCTCCAGATCAGCAAAAAGGCGGTCATCGGATCGGACGAAAGGAAAACGGAAAAAGTGCGACGAGCTTAGCGTAACGCGGCGCTCAGGGCCGGATCGCGACGACGCGTCGCGTACAATGGTCGCTCGCCTGGCGCGGCACGATGTCACGGAAGATGTCACCGAAAGGCTGCGCCGCATCCACTCTTCCCCGTCTCTCGAACTCCATGTCCGACACCACCCGGCGCCGGCCCGATGGCCGTTTGATTCTGTTGCTCGGCGCGCTCGCCGCGTGCGGCCCGCTGTCGATCGACATGTATCTGCCGAGCCTGCCCTCGCTCGCCGCCTCGTTCGGCACGAGCCCGGCCGCCGCGCAAAGCACACTGACGAGCTTCATGTTCGGCTTTTCATTCGGCATGCTGCTCTACGGCCCGATGTCCGACGCCTATGGCCGCCGGCCCGTCTTGCTCGGCGGCATCGCGCTGTACGCGATCGCGAGCATCGGCTGCGTGGCGGCGTTTTCCATCGATGCGCTCGTCTTCGTGCGCTTCCTGCAGGCGCTCGGCGCGGGCGCGGCTTCGGTGCTCGCGCGCGCGATCGCCCGCGACGCCCACGAACCGGGCGACGCCGCCCGCGTGCTGTCGATGCTTTCCATCGTCACCTCGATCGGACCGTTGCTCGCGCCGCTGATCGGCGGGCAACTGTTATTGCTCGGCGGCTGGCGCATCGTGTTCGTCGCGCTGACGCTCTTCGGTCTGACGTGCGCGGTGACGGCGTATTTGCGCGTGCCGGAAACGTGGCCGAAGGAAAAGCGCGCGAGCGCGGCGGTCGGCAAGTCGTTCGCCGCTTACGGGCATCTGCTGACCGATCCCGTCACCTGGGGCCACATGATGTGCGGCGGCATGGCCTTCGCGTCGATGTTCGCGTACATCACCGCGACGCCGTTCGTCTATATCGATTACTTCCACGTGAAGCCGCAGTATTACGGGCTTCTGTTCGGACTGAACATCGTCGGCATCATCGCGGGGAATGTGCTCAACACGAAATTCGTCGGCCGCGTCGGCGCGATGAAAATGATTTCGGCCGCATCGTTCGTGAGCGTCGCGGCGGCGCTCGCGGTCGCGCTCGTTTCGCTGACGGGTTGGGGCGGCCTGTGGTCGATCGTCGTGACGTTGTTTTTCGTGGTCGGCGTGGTCGGGCTGCTGTCGGCCAATTGCACGACCGAACTCATGCATCGCTATCCGCACAACGCGGGCGCGGCCGCCGCCGTTTTCGGTGCGATGCAGCTCGCGCTCGGCGCGCTCGCGAGTCTCGCGGTCGGGCTTTTTCACGATGTCTCGCCGCACGGCATGGGCATCGTGATCGGCGTGTCCGGCGTGCTCACTTTCGCCGGGCGCACGCTGGTGCTGCGCTCCCATGCGGCGCCCGTGAAGGTTTGAATCAGGCGAGCGGGCCGATCGTCGCCGCGAGAAACGTAAAGGCCGCCGCTTCCGCCTGCGCGACCGCTTCCGGTTCGACGCCCGCGCCGTGGCCGCCATCGCCGGTTTCCTGATACCAGACGTTGGCGTGGCCTTGCGCCTGCATCTTCGCGGCCATCTTGCGCGCGTGGCCGGGATGCACGCGGTCGTCGCTCGTCGACGATGTGAACAGCGCCGGCGGATAAGCCACGTCCGCCTTCACGTTCCAATACGGCGAGTACGCCATCAGATGACGAAGATCGCCCGCGTCGTCGGGATCGCCGTATTCGTCGATCCACGATGCGCCTTGCAGCAGCAAATGAAAGCGCGCCATGTCGAGCAGCGGCACTTCGGAGAGCACCGCGCCGAACAGCGCCGGCCGCTGCACCATGCACACGGCGGTGAGCAGGCCGCCGTTGCTGCCGCCACGAATGGCGAGTTGCTTCGGCGTCGTGACGCCGCCATCGACGAGCGCCTGCGCCACCGCGATGAAATCATCGAACGATATTTGACGGTTCTCGCGCAACGCCGCCTGATGCCACGCCGGGCCGAACTCGCCGCCGCCGCGAATATTCGCGACCGCGTACAGCCCGCCGCGTTCGAGCCACGCGATGCCGGTGGTCGCGTCATAACCCGGATCGAGCGCGACTTCGAAACCGCCGTAGCCGTAGAGCAGGCAAGGGCGCGTTTCGGCGGTCGTTTCGATGTCTTTGCCGATCAGCCAATAAGGAATGCGCTCGCCGTCGGGCGCGATCGCGTGGCGGCGCACGGCGGCGAGTCCGGTCGCATCGAATTGCGCCGGAAGGCGCGCGAGCAGTCGCCACGGCGCATCGCTCGCGAGATCCGCGTGATGCAGCGACGGCGGCATCAGAAAGTGCTCGACGTGAATCAGCACGGTGTCGTCGCGTTCGCTGTCGATCGAATCGACCCACGACTGGCTCGCTTCCGGCAGCGCGAATTCGCGCGCCTGCCACTCGCCGTCGAGATTGGCGTCCGGGCGCAGCAGCGTGACGCGCGGCGTGCCGTCGTCCATCTGCGAGACGATCAGCCAATGCTTCGTGAAGTCGATGCCCGCGAGCACGAGGCGCTCCGACGGCGTGAAGAGCGCCGTGAACTGGCGCGAGCCCGCGAGAAACGCGTCGCGGCGAATGACGGTCAGCGTGCCGGGCGCGTAGCGACGGCCGCCTGCGTTCCAGAACTTGCGCGGCGTCACGAAGAGCCAGCCGTTCCAGTGCTCGATTTCCGCGTGCTGAGGGACGTCGTACTGCCGCCATTCGCCGGTGGTTTCGTCGAGCCAATAATTGAGCGTGTCGTAGAACGTGACCGCGCGCGACGCGAGATGCAGCTTCTCGATGGGATCGTAGTCCACGCCCGCCGACACGTCGCGCCGATTGCCCTCGAACACGACGGGCGCGTCCGCGAGCGGCGTGCCGCGTTTCCAGCGGCGCGCCTGACGCGGAAATCCCGATGTCGTCAGCGCGGGGCGCGGGTTCGTCCTGCTGTCGTCCCAGCCGACGTACACCGTGTCGCGATCGATCCACGAAATGTCGTGCTTGCCGACATCGGGCAGCGCGAAGCCATCCGCGACGAACCTTCGCGACGCGATCTCGAACTCGCGCACGATGCACGCGTCCGAGCCGCCCGGCGACAGGCTCACGAGCGCGCGGTCGTAGCCGGGGTAGAGCATGTCGAAGTCGGCGAGCGCCCAGCGGGTGTCGTCGGTTTCGTTCGCGTTCAGATCGAGCGCGTCGACGTCGAGGATCGTTTCCCATTCGGGCGTGCCCGCGAGCCACGCGCTCCACGGCGTGCGGCGCACGATGCCGAGCGGATGCGCGTCGTCCTGCCACGTGTTGTAGGCCCAGTCGCCATAGCGCGAGCAGGTGACGATGCGATCTTTCGACGTGTACGCCTTTTCGAGCCGCCCGGCGAGCGCGCGCGCGCCGGGCGTGTCGCCGAAAGCGGCTTCGGTGCGGCGATTCTGGGCATCGACCCAGGCCTGCACGCGCGCGTCGTCGAGCGCTTCGAGGCCGATGAAAGGGTCGGGGCCTTCGGACGTGGTCCAGGCGAGTTCGGGATGCGAGGAGAAAAGAGTCATGCGGGCGGGAGCGTAATCGGAATGCAAAACGCCGATTGTGCCTTGATTGCGCGTCGATCGTGCCTTGTTACGCGGCGCAATGAAAAACGCCACGGCGAGCCGTGGCGTTCGAAGTCGGGCGAACCGCAGCCTGGCGCTCGCGTCAGGCGAGCCGCTCCTCCGTCTGCGGATCGAACAGCACGGCCTTCGAAACATCGAAGAGCAGCGTCATGTTCGACAGCGGTTTCGGATTCGACGCGGGATGCACACGCGACACGATGCGCTTGCCGTTCACCTGCGCGAACACGAGCGTGTCCGGACCGGTCGGCTCGATCACGTCGACGCGCACATCGACCGGCTGCAGGCTCGCATCCGATACATCGTGCGCGCTGCGCGAATCGGTGATGCGCTCCGGACGCAGACCGACAATCACGTCCTGACCGACCTTGTTGCGCAGACTTCCCGCATCGAACGGCAGATTCAGCACCTTCTGCGCGATGCCCGTATCGAGCTGCAACCCCACGCCCGAGCCCGACTCGACGAGCTTGCCGGTGATGAAGTTCATCGGCGGCGCGCCAATGAAGCCCGCGACGAAAAGATTCGACGGCGAGTCGTAAATGTCCTGCGGCGCGCCGAACTGCTGCACGATGCCGTCCTTCATTACCGCGATGCGATCGCCGAGCGTCATCGCCTCGATCTGATCGTGCGTCACGTAGACGATCGTCGTGCCGAGGCGCTGATGCAGCAGCTTGATCTCCGAGCGCATCTCGATGCGCAGCTTCGCGTCGAGATTCGAAAGCGGCTCGTCGAACAGGAACATGACGGGATCGCGGGCCAGCGCGCGGCCCATCGCGACGCGCTGACGCTGACCGCCCGACAGTTGCCCCGGCTTGCGGTCCAGCAGATGACCGATCTGCAAGGTCTCCGACACGCGATCGACGATTTTCTTCTGCTCGTCCTTCGGCACCTTGCGGATATTGAGGCCGAACGAGATGTTGTCGCGCACGCTCATCGAAGGGTAGAGCGCGTAGGACTGGAACACCATCGCGATATCGCGATCCTTCGGCGACAGGTTGTTCACCGTCTTGCCGTCGATCATGATGTCGCCCTGCGTCACGTCCTCCAGCCCGGCGATCATGTTCAGCAGCGTCGACTTGCCGCAGCCCGAGCCGCCGACCAGGATCAGGAACTGACCGTCCTCGATATCGATGTTGACGCCCTTTAGAACCGGCACCCCGTTCGGGTAGGTCTTGTACACGTCACGGATGGAAAGGCTTGCCATGTGAATCCTCTATCTCTCGATACTTCTCGATTAACCCTTCACCGCGCCGGCCGTCAGCCCGCGCACGAAATAACGTCCCGCGATCATGTAGACGAGGATCGTCGGCAATGCGGCGATAATCGCGCCCGCCATGTCGACGTTGTATTCCTTCACGCCCGTCGATGTATTCACGAGGTTGTTCAGCGCCACCGTGATCGGCATGGAATCCACGCCCGAAAACACGATACCGAACAGGAAGTCGTTCCAGATCTGCGTGAATTGCCAGATCAGACACACCATGAAAATCGGCAGCGACACCGGCAGCAGGATCTTCGTGAAGATGGTGAAGAAGCCCGCGCCGTCGATGCGCGCCGCCTTCACGAGCTCCGCCGGAATGCTCACGTAGAAGTTGCGGAAGAACATCGTCGTGAACGCGATGCCGTAGATCACGTGGACCATCACGAGGCCGGTCGTCGTGTTCGAAAGGCCGAGAAAGCCTTGCAAACGCGCCATCGGCAGCAGGATCGCCTGAAACGGGATGAAGCAGCCGACGAGCAGCATCGTGAACAGGCCGTCCGCGCCGCGAAAGCGCCAGTGCGTGAGCACATAGCCGTTGAACGCGCCGACGAACGACGAGATCAGCACGGCCGGAATCACCATGCGCACGGAGTTCATGAAGAACGGCTCCATGCCGTCGCAGCGCACGCCCGTGCACGCTTCCTGCCAGGCTTTCACCCACGGCGCGAACGTCCAGTGCGTGGGCGGCGTGAGCAGGTTGCCCGTGCGAAGCTGGTCGAGATCCTTGAACGACGTCGACAGCATCACGTAGATCGGGAACAGGAAGTAGAGCGCGAAGAGAATCAGCACCGCGTAGATGACGGCGCGGCTCAAAGTCATCTTAGGCTGCATTGCGGGTGCTCCTCGATTCGAGATACATGAGCGGCACGAGCACCGCGACGACCGTGGCGAGCATCATCATCGACGATGCGGCGCCCACGCCCAGTTGCCCGCGGTTGAATGAGAACGTGTACATGAAGATGGCCGGCAGCGACGACGACGTGCCCGGACCGCCCGCCGTCAACGCGACGACGAGGTCGAAGGTCTTGATCGTGATGTGGCAGAGAATCAGCAGCACCGAGAAGAACACCGGCCGCATGCTCGGAATCACGATCTTGCGGTAGATGGTCGGTAAGCCCGCGCCGTCCATCTGCGCGGCCTTGAAGATTTCTGCGTCCACGCCACGCAGACCGGCCAGGAACAGCGCCATCACGAAGCCTGTCGATTGCCATACGGCCGCGATCACGACGCAGAAAATCGCCTTGTCCGGATCGCCCAGCCAGTTGAACGAGAAGCTCGTCCAGCCCCAGTCATGAAACACTTTCTCCAGACCGAGGCTGGGGTTCAGAATCCACTGCCAGGCCGTGCCGGTCACGATGAACGAGAGCGCCATCGGGTAAAGGAAGATCGCGCGCAGTGCGCCTTCGTTGCGGATCTTCTGGTCGAGAAGGATCGCAAGGAAGAGGCCGAGGAACACGCAAATCCCGATGAACGGAATGCCGAACCAGCCGAGGTTGGCGGCGGAAGTCCACCAGACGTCGTTGGCGAAAAGCTGTTTATAGCGGTCGAAGCCCGCGAAATCGTAGCGCGGCATGAGCCGCGATTCGGAGAGTGACAGATACCCGGTAATGGCGATGAAGCCGTACACGAAAATGAGCGCGATCAAGACGCTGGGAGCGAGCACCAGCTTCGGGATCAGGCGATCGGCGAGCGCCGCCGTCGGCGAGGCGCGACGGGGCGGATTTTGCGGTTTCTTGTCCGCGGCGATGGAGGCAGTCACGACTCGACTCCTGGAAGATGCGCCGGCGCTTTCGTGCGTTTAGGTGCACTGATTGGCGCTTCTGTGGCGAATGCCTGCTGGCGCTGAATGATGCGACGTAACAGATGCAGTCCTGCTCTGTCTTGCCCGCCCGGCGCGTGCATGTGCACACGCGCCGGGCGGATGCGGCCTTACTTCGTCTTGGCGGCGTTCGCGAGCGCGGCGACCGCGCTCTTCGAATCCTGCGACGAATTCATGAACTTCGTCACGACGTCGGTCATCGCGCCGGCGACGGCGTCGCCCTGAGCCATGCCGTGCGCGAGCGACGGAACGTAGCCGCCCGATTTGATCGCCGTCTGTTCATCAGCGTAGGACTTCTTCGCGCAGTCGTCGAACTTATCCATCGGCACGCCCAGGCGGACCGGGATCGAGCCCTTGTTCAGGCTGAACTGCTCCTGGAACTCCGGCGTCATGATGGTCTTCGCGAGCGCGAGCTGGCCCGGCGTCGCGGTCTTCTGGCCCTTCTGCTGGAAGAACACGAACGAGTCGACGTTGAACGTGTACGCCTTTTCGGTGCCCGGCACCGGCGCGCAGATGTAGTCCGACCCCGCCTTCTTGCCCGCGCCGGCGAATTCGCCCTTGGCCCAGTCGCCCATGAACTGCATGCCGGCCTTGCCGTTGATGACCATCGCGGTCGCGAGGTTCCAGTCACGGCCCGTGCGGCCGTTGTCGAAGTAGCCCTGAATCTTGCGGACCGTGTCGAACACCTGAACCATCTTCTCCGAGGTCAAGGTCTTCTGGTCGAGATCGACGATCGCCTTCTTGTAGAAGTCCGCGCCTTGCGAGAGCACGACGTCTTCCCACAGCGTCAGGTCCTGCCACGGCTGGCCGCCCATCGCGATCGGCATGATGCCCGCGGCTTTCATCTTGTCCGCGACCTGGAAGAACTCGGTCCAGTTGGCCGGCACTTTGCCGCCGGCCTTGTCCAGCGCGGCCTTGTTGATATACAGCCAGTTCACGCGATGCACCGAGAACGGCGCGGCGACGTAATGGCCGTCGGCGTGGATGATCTTGTCGATTTCCGGCGGCAGGTTCTTCTTCCAGTCACCCGCGACGGAATCGATCGGCGCCAGCACGCCTTGCTCGGCCCATTCCTGGATGAGCGGACCCTTGATCTGCGCCGCCGAGGGCGCATTGCCCGAGATGACCTGCGTCTTCAGCGCGGTCATCGCGGCCGCGCCCGCGCCGCCCGCGACAGCGAAGTCTTTCCAGGTGTAACCCTGCTTCGTCATGTCGTCCTTGAGCACGCCGACAGCCTTGGATTCGCCGCCGGACGTCCACCAGTGCAACACGGAAACGGCTTCGGCAGCCTGAACCGCCGACGCCGTCGCGCCACACAGAAGACCTGCGGCGCAAAGCGCGCCCATTAGCTTACGGACTTTCATTGTTTATCTCCTCCAGACACCTGACAAGAAACGATTGGCTCCCGATGCGGCCAGAAGCATGGCTAAGAAGCGGTGGTCATAAAAACGGCAAAACTGGATGGCCGGAAATCGGCGGTGTCGGCGGGGATGCGGCAGGCGCGCATCACGACGGACGCGGCGAGCCGGGCCGGCAGACCGATATACGGCCGCACGGCGCTCAAGAGATGAGTGGGTTCAATCGCAACGGCTTGTCTCCTCTTTTGATTTTTACCCGGTCGTTCGAGCGGCGCCTCGAAAGGCGCGTTCGACGGCGAGGCGCGAGGCCTGAATGCATGCGAGCCGCAAGGGGCGCTTTCCGTGAAAAGCGGCAAACCGCGCGCTCCGTTAACATGCGCTCAGAACGATCACCTATGGAAAGCGCGTCTCCAGAGTCGTCTGGTTGACTTTGCTAATTTTCTGTAGATGACATTTCCTCTTGATTTGGATTGTAGTTAAACTACAATTCAGTGTCAAAAAAAATTTTATCGGACTACGGTCTCATTCGTGGTCCCCGGGCGACGTGCCCCGATTCGACTCTCATCCGCTCTCGAACCCACGCAGAGACTCATGCAAAGCGACTCGAATTTCACCTTCGTACTCTTCGGCGGCACCGGCGATCTCTCCATGCGCAAGATTCTTCCCGCGCTGTTCGAGGCGCATCGCGCGGGCATGCTCGATCCGGCGGGCAAGATCGTCTCGGTCGCGCGCGAGGCCAAGCAGCAAGGCGAGTACCGCGCCTGGGTCGAGGATCACGTGAAGCCGCACGTATCGAAGAACGGTGTCGATGAAGCCACGTGGCGCAGCTTTCTGGAACGCTTCGAGTACGTCGGGCTGGATCTGGGCCGCGCGGAGGACTTCGTCGTTTTGCGCGACGCGCTCGCGCAGTTCGACGGCACGCGGGTCTTCTATCTCGCGACGGGGCCGTCGCTGTTCGTGCCAATCTGCCGGGCGCTCGCCGATGTCGGCCTGAACCAGAACGCGCGCATCGTCCTCGAAAAGCCACTCGGCTACGACCTGAAGTCGTCGAATGCGATCAACGACGCCGTCGGCGAAATCTTCCACGAAGAGCAGATCTACCGGATCGATCACTATCTCGGCAAGGAGCCGGTGCAGAACCTGCTCGCGCTGCGCTTCGGCAATGCGCTGTTCGAGCCGCTGTGGCGCCGGGAGTGGGTCGAGAGCATTCAGATCACGATCGCCGAGGAACTGGGCGTGGAAGCGCGCGGCGACTTCTACGACAATACCGGCGCGTTGCGCGACATGGTGCAGAACCACTTGCTGCAACTGCTCTCCATCGTGACGATGGAGCCGCCGCATTCCATGGACTCCGACTCCGTGCGCGACGAGAAGCTGCGCGTGCTGCGCGCGCTCAAGCCCATCGACGAGCGCGACATCAGCCGCGTCGCGGTGCGCGGGCAATATCATGCGGGTGTGATTCGCGGCACGGCGGTGCCGGCGTATGCGACCGAGCCGGGCGTGCGGCCCGACAGCACGACGGAAACCTTCGTCGCGCTGAAGGTGGAGATCGAGAACTGGCGCTGGGCGGGCGTGCCGTTTTTCCTGCGCACGGGCAAGCGGCTCGCGGACCGCGTCGCGGAAATCGTCGTGAACTTTCGCGCGGTGCCGCATTCGGCGCTCGGCGCGAACGCATTGCGCGCGGGCGCGAACCGTCTCGTGATCCGGTTGCAGCCCAACGAGTCGATTCGCCTCTACTGCCTGGCGAAGCAGCCCGGCGAGGGCATGAACCTCGCGAGCGTGCATCTGGATCTCGCGTTCGATCAGTTCTTCAAGGAAGGACAGATGGAAGCGTATCAGCGGCTTCTGCTCGATGTGATTCGCGGCCGCCTCGCGCTCTTCGTGCGGCGCGACGAGCAGGAGGCGGCATGGCGCTGGGTCGAGCCGATTCTGAACGCCTGGTCGTCGGCGACGAACAAGCCGAAGCCGTATGCGGCGGGCACGTGGGGACCGGCCGCGTCGAGCGCGATGCTCGCGCAGGCGGGCACGTGCTGGCTGGAAGAAGAGAATTGAGAGACGTGCGCCGACGCTGCCCGTAAGAGGCGCGCGGCGAGCACGGGAATGCAGGACACCGCTTCGCCCGTCATTGCGATGGCGCGAACAGAAAGCGGATCGATAAACCAGAACATGCAGGAGGAGCAGTGATCGAGCTTCATACTTTCGACGATTCGCGCGCCCACTCGAACGCGCTGGCGAACGCCGTGAGCGACGCACTGAAAGCGTCCCTCGCGGCGAGAGGCGCGGCATCGGCCGATGCCGAGGGACAAACCGCACACGCCACGCTGGCGGTGTCGGGCGGCACGAGTCCGAAACCGTTCTTGCAGTCGCTCTCGCGCGAGCCGCTCGACTGGGCGCATATCGACGTGACGCTCGTCGACGACCGCTGGGTGCCCGAGACCGACCCGGCGAGCAACGCGCAGTTCGCGCGCGACACGCTGCTGCAGAACGCGGCGGCGTCGGCGTACTTCCTGCCGCTCGTCGATACCGGCAAGCCGCTGGAAACGCACATCGCCGAATTGAATGCCGACCCGCGCCGCCGTCTGCCGGACGTGGCCGTGCTCGGCATGGGCGAGGACGGCCATACGGCCTCGATCTTCGCCGACTCGCCCGAATGGGAATTCGCCATTTCCACGCCGGACCGCTTCATCTCCGTGCACCCGGGCGCGGCGCCGCATGCGCGCGTGAGCCTGTCGATGTCGGCGCTCAGGCAGATCGGGCAACTGTATCTGTTCATCGCCGGGCAAACGAAACTCGACGTACTGAACGCGGCGCTCGCCGCGCCGCAAAAGAACGCCATCTCGACGCTGGCCCACGCTGAAGGAGTGAAGCTCGATGTCTACTGGTGTGCATAAGACAGCGACTCAGCACGCCGACGGACCGCGGCTTCTGGCCGACATCGGCGGCACGAATGCGCGCTTCGCGCTGGAGACCGCATCCGGCGAGATCGGGCAGATCCGCGTCTATCCGGGGGCCGATTACCCCGGCATCGCGGAGGTGATGCAGCAATATCTGAAGGACACGAAGGTCGGCCGCGTCAATCATGCGGCGATCGCGATCGCGAATCCGGTCGACGGCGATCACGTGAAGATGACCAATCACGACTGGAGCTTCTCGATCGAGGCGACGCGCCGCGCGCTCGGCTTCGACACGCTGCTCGTCGTGAACGACTTCACGGCGCTCGCGATGGCGCTGCCCGGCCTCACCGACGCGCAGCGCGAACAGGTCGGCGGCGGCTCGCGGCGGCAGAACAGCGTGATCGGTCTGCTCGGTCCGGGCACGGGTCTCGGCGTTTCCGGCCTGATTCCGGCGGACGACCGCTGGATCGCGCTCGGCAGCGAAGGCGGCCACGCGACGTTCTCGCCGTTCGACGAGCGCGAAGACCTCGTCATGCGCTACGCGCGCCGCAAGTTTCCGCACGTGTCGTTCGAGCGCGTGTGCGCGGGGCAAGGGCTGGAGTTGATCTACCGGGCGTTGGCGGAGCGCGACGACGTGACGGTCGCCGACACCTTCAACGCCGCCGACGTGACGCACCGCGCGCTGCAAGGCGAGCCGCTCGCGCTCGAAACGGTGAACTGCTTCTGCGCGATCCTCGGTACGTTTGCCGGCAACATCGCGGTGACGCTGGGCGCGCTGGGCGGCATCTATATCGGCGGCGGCATCGTGCTGAAGCTCGGCGAACTGTTCCACAAGTCGCCGTTTCGCGAGCGCTTCGAGGCGAAAGGGCGCTTCCAGCAGTATCTCGCGGGCATTCCGACGTACATCATCACGGCGGAATATCCGGCGTTTCTCGGCGTTTCGGCGATTCTCGCGGAACAGTTGTCGAACCGCGCGAACAGCGGCTCGTCGGCGGTGTTCGAGCGCATTCGCCAGATGCGCGACGCGCTGACGCCCGCCGAGCGTCGCGTCGCCGATCTCGCGCTTAATCACCCGCGCTCGATCATCAACGATCCGATCATCGACATCGCGCGCAAGGCCGACGTCAGTCAGCCGACCGTGATCCGCTTTTGCCGCTCGCTCGGCTGCCAGGGCTTGTCCGACTTCAAGCTGAAGCTCGCGACGGGTTTGACCGGCACGATTCCGGTGAGCCACAGCCAGGTTCATCTCGGCGACACGGCCACCGATTTCGGCGCGAAGGTGCTCGACAACACCGTGTCCGCGATCCTTCAGTTGCGCGAGCATCTGAACTTCGACAACGTCGAGCGCGCGATCGATATTCTCAACGGCGCGCGCCGCATCGAGTTTTACGGGCTCGGAAACTCGAACATCGTGGCGCAGGATGCGCACTACAAGTTCTTCCGCTTCGGCATTCCGACGATCGCTTACGGCGACCTGTACATGCAGGCTGCTTCTGCGGCGCTGCTCGGCAAGGGCGACGTGATCGTGGCGGTGTCGAAGTCGGGCAGGGCGCCCGAGCTTCTGCGCGTGCTCGAAGTGGCGATGCAGCAGGGCGCGACGGTCATAGCGATCACGTCGAGCAATACGCCGCTCGCCAAGCGCGCGACGGTGGCGCTGGAGACGGATCACATCGAGATTCGCGAGTCGCAGCTTTCGATGATCTCGCGCATTCTCCATCTCGTGATCATCGACATTCTCGCGGTCGGCGTCGCGATTCGCCGTGCCGCGCCGAAGCCGGGCGCGAAGATCAGCGAGACGGTCGCGAAGGCGCGTCAATCGGGCGACGATGACGCCGCCGCCGTGCTCGACTGGCTGAGCCACGGCGCAGCGGGGATGGCGCGGGACTGAAGCGCCATCGACGCGCGATGAACAAAGGGCCGCCGATGCGAATCGGTGGCCCTTTGCGTTGTGGCTTCGACCGTCCCGGCGCGCGTCAGAACGAGTGCTGGATGCCCGCGTACACGCCGGACTGACTGCGCCCGACGAGCGGATTGTCGGTCGCGGCCGACGTGCCGGCGTCGTTGGCGTTCAGGCCGTAGTTCGCGCTCTTGCTGTTGCGCACGGTGGCGACCTGCAAGTCGAGCAGGGTGCGCTTGGACAGGTTGTACGAACCACCGACCGAGTAGATGGTCGCATTGCCCGCGCCGTTGTTGCCGTTCACGTGATACACCGCGCCGATCAGCGCGGCTGCCGGCGTCGCCTGCCACGTCACGCCGCCCCATTCGTGATCGAGCGTGCTCGGCTGGCCCGGCAGCAGGTTCGCCATGCCGGCCGTCCGAATGGCCTGATAGCCGCCCTGAAGCTTGAACTGCCCGAGGAACACGTTGAACATCGCCGTGTATTCGCGCGAGTAGGCGTAGGCGCCGTTGCCGTTCGCCTTGTTCACCGGAACGTAAGCGCCGCCAAGCGTGCCGTCGTTCGGATTGCGTATCTCGTCGTAGATGCCGCGTACCTGGAAGTAGGGCGCCGTGTAGGTGATCTGTGCGCCTGCCTCGCGGCCTTGGGCGGTGCTGCCGTTGCCGTTCCAGCTCGTCGCGTTGGAAAGCGCGTACTGGCCGTAGAAGTCGAAGCCCGCGGCCTTCGGCGACTGGTACGAAATGTTGTTGCTCGACTGCGGCCAGTTACGGCCGCGCACGAGGGACGCCGACGACCAGTTCGACTGGCCGAACGGATCGAAGTCCCACACGCCGTTCGAGATGAAGAGCTCACGGCCCAGCAGAAAGGTACCGAACTTGTCGTTTTCGACACCGACGGTCGCCCAGCGATTGAAGAGGCCGTTGTTGCCCGGTCCCTGTCCATTCATCGTGTTGAAGCTGCCTTCCAGGTGGAACACGGCCCGGTTGCCGCCGCCCAGATCCTCGACACCCTTCAGGCCCCACAGACTCGTGCCCCAGTCGCCGCTTTCGGCTCTGAAGCGATGCGTGCTGCCGGTCGCGGCGCCGTTCGGACCGGTGCCCGTCGGCACCCCGCTCATGTATTCGAGTCCCGCGTCCAGACGGCCGAACAGCGTCACGCTGCTTTGTGCATGCGCCGCTGCGCCGAACGCCAATAGTGCCGCCGACGCGAGCAAAACCTTCTTCATCATCCCCTCCAAAACCCTGTCAAAAAAGTGCATCTGTGATTGTTGCCGGGCTCGATGCGAAGGCATCGAACCGAACGCGGCTGTCGAAGAAACGTGCGGATGACGAAGCATTGCGATGATGCGGCGATCCGCGCCGTTCCTGAATGCGGGAGGAATTGTGGAGTAGAACTACTTTGTTAGAAGCGCGTTATTGTAGTTTTAGTTGTCGATTTGACAAATATCGTGCGTGAGCTGAAACGCGTCCGAAACCGTGTTCGTCATGTCGAGCGTCGGTGCCTTGAATCGTCGCGCTCAAATAAAAAACGGTGCGATACCCTTTCGGGCACCGCACCGATACGCGCCTCTCGCAGCAGCGTGAAAACCTTCTAAAAAAACTCTTCGGTCAGACCCGTCGATTAGAACGAGTGCTGGATACCTGCGTACACGCCGGTCTGGCTGTGACCCTGGAACGGGTTGTCCGTCGAGGCAGCCGTACCGAAGTTGTTGGCGTTCAGGCCATAGTTCGCCGTCTTGCTGTTCTGCACCGTCGCGACCTGCAAGTCGAGCAGGGTGCGCTTGGACAGGTTGTACGAACCGCCAGCCGTGTAAATGGTCGCGTTACCCGCGCCGTTGTTGCCGTTCGAGTGGTAGACCGCAGCGATCAGCGCCGCTGCCGGCGTTGCTTGCCACGTCACGCCGCCCCACTCGTGGTCGATCGTGGTCGGCTGGCCGGGCAACTGGCCCGTCATGCCCGAACTGCGAATCGCCTGGTAAGCACCCTGGATCTTGAACTGGCCGAGGAACACGTTGAACATCGCCGTGTATTCACGCGAATAGGCGTAGGCGCCGTTGCCGCCGTTGCCGCCGTCGATCGGGTTGTACGCGCCGCCCAGCGTGCCGTTTGCCGGGTTGCGGATTTCGTCGTACATACCGCGGATCTGGAAGAGCGGCGTCGTGTATGTGACGTACGCGCCAGCCTCGCGGCCTTGCGGCGTCGTGCCGTTACCATTCCAGTTCGTCGCGTTCGACAGCGAGTACTGACCGTAGAAGTCGAGGCCAGCGAACTTCGGCGACTGGTACGAAATGTTGTTGCTCGACTGCGGCCAGTTGCGGCCACGGACCAGCGATGCCGACGACCAGTTCGACTGGCCGAACGGATCGAAGTCCCACACGCCGTTCGCAATGAAGAGCTCGCGACCCAGCAACAGGGTACCGAACTGATTGTTGGCGATACCGACCGTTGCCCAACGATTGAAGAGACCGCCGCCGCCCGGGCCTTGACCGGTCATGGTGTTGAAGCTGCCTTCCAACTGGAACACGGCGCGATAACCGCCGCCGAGATCTTCGACGCCCTTCAAACCCCACAAGCTCGTGCCCCAGTCGCCGCTTTCCGCCTTGAAGCGGTGCGAACTACCGGTGGCAGGCGCGCCGGCCGGACCGGTCGGCACACCGTTCATGTATTCGAGCCCCGCGTCCAGGCGGCCATATAGCGTGACGCTGCTTTGAGCGTACGCCCCCGCGCTGAACGCCAGCAGTGCTGCCGACGCGAGCAAAGCTTTCTTCATCATCTCCTCCAACCCTGTCAAGAAATAGAACCCAAGTGCTGCTGTGTGGTTCGATGCGAGCGCACCCAACCGAAAATTGTTTTCAGAGGAAGGACACGCGCGGGCTGTGGTGCTAGTGACGATTCGCACGTCGTGGGCGCGAACCTGACGCCGATCCGTCGATCGGTGTCGTTCCTCAGTTTCTTTTGGACTTTTTGAAGTAAAACTACTTTTTGCGTACTTCGTTTTGGTACTTTCGTTACCAATTTAACAAATTACGTTATGGTCGCCAAAGAAAAATGACGATCGCCGCGCGTTTGTGTCAAAAATGCAATGCCCATGTGGTAGGCATGCGACCCACAGGATGGGAAACATCCCGCAAAGCCTTATTCCATCAGGGCTTCGGCGTCATGTAGGTTTCAGGGTCAGGTTTGTCTCCTATTGACGCGCGCCCGTCGCAGCGCTAGGTCGAATAAGGGCGCGAAAGAGGTCGAAACTCCCGGCCCCGGGCGCAAAAAAAGCGTCTCAAGGACGCTTTTTTTGGAGTGGAAGGTTGCTTCTGGCAGCGGTCGCGCTTATTCGCGCTTACTTCAGACTGCCCGACAGGAACTGCTTCAGGCGCTCGCTCTTCGTGTTGCCGAACACCGCATCCGGATGGCCTTCTTCCTCGATACGTCCCTGATGCAGAAACACCACGTGGTTCGAGACATTGCGCGCGAACGCCATTTCGTGCGTGACGACGATCATCGTGCGGCCTTCCTCGGCCAGCGTCTGCATCACTTTCAGGACTTCGCCGACGAGTTCGGGATCGAGCGCGGAGGTCGGCTCGTCGAAGAGCATGACATCGGGATGCATCGCGAGCGCGCGCGCGATGGCCACGCGCTGCTGCTGCCCGCCCGAAAGATGCGACGGATACTGCTTTTCCAGGCGCGGCGCGAGCCCGACCTTCTCCAGATACATACGCGCGCGATCCTCCGCTTCCTTCTTCGAAAGGCCGAGCACGTTCACGGGCGCCTCGATCACGTTCTCCAGCACATTCATGTGCGACCAGAGATTGAAGTGCTGGAAGACCATCGACAATTTCGCGCGAACCTCCCGCAATTGCTTCGGGTCCGCCACTTTCAGCGCGCCGGTCTTGTCTCTCAGCGTGCGGACTTCGGCGCCGTCGACGAAGATGCGCCCCTGATTCGGCTGTTCGAGGAAGTTGATACAGCGCAGCATCGTACTCTTGCCCGAGCCCGACGAGCCGATGATGCTGATCACGTCGCCGGCCTTGGCCTTCAGCGACACGCCTTTGAGAACTTCGTTGCTGCCGTACTGCTTGTGAATGTCGTCGGCGAAAAGCTTGTGCTGCTGGGAAATCATGAACGGTCCTTGAGCGGCGGTGGTCTTATTTGCCTTGCGGCCGCAAATAAGCGAGCCAGCGATGCTCGGCGCGGCGGAACAGCCACACGAGCGCGAACGAAATGCAGAGGTAGAGCAGGGCAGCAAGACCGAACGCCTCGAACGACTGATACGTCGCCGAGTTCACGTCGCGCGCGATCTTGAGAATGTCCGGCACGGTCGCCGTGAACGCGACGGTGGTCGCGTGCAGCATCAGGATCACTTCGTTGCTGTAGTACGGCAGTGCGTGCCGCAACGCCGACAGAAGAATCACGCGACGATACAGCGTGAAGCCCGACATGCCGTATGCGCGCGCGGCTTCGATCTCGCCGTAGGGCGTCGCCTTGATCGCGCCGGCGAAAATTTCCGTGGTGTAGGCGCACGTATTCAGCGTGAACGCGAGCAGCGTGCAGTTCATGCCGCTGCGGAAGAACTCGGCGAGCAGCATGTGATCGCGCACGACCTGCAAGCTGTAAAGCCCCGTGTAGCAGAGCAGCAGTTGCACATAGAGTGGCGTGCCGCGAAACACATACGTGTAGAGCCACACCGAACGCGACAGCAGCTTGTTCTTCGACACCCGCGCGACCGCGAGCGGCACCGAAAGACAAAAGCCGAGGCCGATGGAAATGACCAGCAGCCACATCGTGATCGCGAGACCGGTGATGCGGTAGCCGTCGGTGAAGAGGTAGTTCTTCCAGTATTCCTGGATAATTTCGATCATGTCCCTGCCGCCCTGTAATGGACCGATTAGAGGTCGGCCTTGCGCACGCCGATGGAATAGCGCCGTTCCAGCCAGATCAGCACGAGATTCGAGATCGTGGTGATCGCGAGGTAGATCGCGCCCGCGAAAAGCGTGAAGAAGAAGAAACGCAGCGTGCCCTTGCCCGCGTCCTGCGAAGCCTTGACTACGTCCGCGAGACCGATGATCGACACGAGCGCCGTCGCCTTGACCATCACTTGCCAGTTGTTGCCGATGCCCGGCAGCGCGAAACGCATCATCTGCGGAAACATGATGCGCGCGAAGGTCTGCCAAGGCGTCATGCCGTAGGCCGCGCCCGCTTCGAGCTGGCCGCGCGGCACGGAGAGGAACGCGCCGCGGAAGGTCTCGGTGAAATACGCGCCGTAGATGAAGCCGAGCACCAGAATGCCGGCAAGGAACGGATCGATGTCGATCTGATCCCAGCCGATCGCGTCGGTGAACAGGTTCAGCCAGATCTGGATGCTGTAGAAGAGCAGCAGCATCAGCACGAGATCGGGCACGCCGCGGATGAGCGTCGTGTACACAGTGCCGAGCCCCGACGCCACGCGGTTTCTCGACAACTTCGCCGCCGCGCCGATCAGACCGATCACGAAGGCGAACACGAGCGACAGCACCGCCAGCTTGACGGTCTGCCAGGTGCCCGCGAGGATCAGCGGACCGTAGCCTTGCAACATGGTGATTCCTTGGTAAGGTGCCTAGCGTGCATCGATTGCGGCGCGCGATGCGAATATCTTCATGTTTCCCCTCAGCCGATCGCGCTCGATGGCGCGTTCCCCGCGCGTTTCGGCTGTCCTTGTTGGCCTGCCTCCGTATGACGGCCAGCGGTCGGTATTCTAGTTGGTCAAAATTGCGCGCTGCCGTTGCCGCTAACCCTGCCGACGTGCAATGGCTGCGTCGCGGCGGGCTCGCTTGGTCTGGGCGCTCGTTTTCGGCACTTCTTCCCGTATTCGCCGGTGCGCTGATGCGTCGCGGGCGATCCGCACCGTCGCCGCCCGGAAAAGCGCGGTATTTTACCCGAAGCGGACGAGCGCGCGAGTGCGAAGCCGGATGAGTCCGATTACCTGCATCGGCGCAACGATGTAGTGCCCCGGCGCGCGTTGTTTCAAAGCGGCGTCGCCCTTACATTCTCTCCATCGCAAACGAACGCCTTGGGCGGGAGCAAACATCATGATCGAGATTCGCCGCAGCAACGAACGGGGTCACGCTAACCACGGCTGGCTCGACTCGTATCACACCTTCTCCTTCGCCGACTATTACGATCCCGAGCACACGCACTTCGGCGCGCTGCGCGTGATCAACGAGGATCGCGTCGCGGGCGGCCAGGGTTTCGGCGCGCACGGCCATCGCGATATGGAAATCGTGAGCTACGTGCTCGAAGGCGCGCTCGCGCACCGCGACAGCATGGGCAACGGCTCGACCATCCGTCCCGGCGACGTACAACGCATGAGCGCCGGCACCGGCGTGCGCCATAGCGAGTTCAACGGCTCGCCGACGGAAACCGCGCACTTCCTGCAGATCTGGATCATTCCGGATGCGCCGGGCGGCGAGCCCGGGTATGAGGAAAAGCGCTTCGCGGACGATGAAAAGCGCGGCCGTCTGCGCGTGATCGCATCGCCCGAAGGTACGGACGGCTCGGTCAGGATCGGCGCGAATGCGCGCATCTTCGCGGGTTTTTTCAACGGTGAAGAGCGCGCGGACTTCGACGTGCCGGCGGGCCGCCGCGTGTACGCGCACGTGGCGCGAGGCGCGCTGACGGTGAATGGCGAGGCGCTCGGAGCGGGCGACGCCGCGAAGCTCGAAGACGTATCGAAGGTCACGCTCGAAAACGGCGATAACGCGGAAGTCCTGCTGTTCGACCTCGCCTGATCGTCGTCCGGATGTGAAGAAGGCCGCGGAGCGCATGCCCCGCGGCCTTTTTTCATGCGCCCGGCCGACTTACGGCTTCGGCGTGGCCGATGCGCCCGCCGCCGCACCCGGAGCGCCGTCCGGGCCGCCGTGCTGCTTGCCCCAGCGCTCATGCATCTTGTGCTGGTGCTCGTGCATCTTCGCAAAGTGCTTCTTGAGCGCCGTGCTGACGGTCGTCTTTTGCTGGTCGTTCAGCGAGTTGTAGAAATTCAGCCATGTAGTCGCGGTCTGCTCGCGCAGTTGCTCGTTCTGCTGCTCGATCTTCTGATGCGCGGCGTGCATCGCGTTCAGGTCGAGGATCGGCTGGTTTTCCATCGATTTGAACTGATCGCGCATCTGCTTGTGGCTTTCGCGCATCGCCCGATGATTCTGCTTCATCGTCGTGAGCGCGGTCTGCCACAGCTTTTCCTGATCCGCGTTCAGCTTCAACTGGCCGTGCAGTTCGTCCAGTTGCTTTTGCATGCGCATTTCCATGCGGTGGCCGCCGGGACCGCCGTGACCGCCCATCATGGCCGGAGCTCCGGGAGGCGGCGCGGACGGCGCGTCGGTCGTAGCGGCGTAGGCCGTGCCGAAGGTGAGCGCGATTGCGGCAGCGGCGGCGGTGAGGATGCGGTATTGCTTGGCCATCTTGGTACTCCCTTGATTGTTTTCGAAGCCGAAGCCGCGAGGCCCTGGTCGACGTGTCAGACAGTGCGTCGAGGTCTTGCGCTTGTCGGTGAGACACAGCGTAGGGGTTCGCGACGGCCCGCGTGTTACGGCAAGGCTCAGGCTTGTTACGCCGGTTTACGCCCCGCTTTCGTGGTAACACCCCGTAACCCTTATGGCAGGCCTGTCATCATTAGAGGTCTGACTCACGCGCTAAACTCCATCCCATGACTACGCAAATACTTGTCGTCGACGACGACGCCGAACTGCGCGACCTTCTGCGCGACTATCTGGTCCGGCAGGGCATCGAGGTTTCGGTGCTGCATGACGCCGGCGGTCTCGAACGCCGCATCGAGCGCGAGCGGCCCGATCTCATCGTGCTCGATCTGATGATGCCGAACGTCGACGGCCTGACCGCGCTCAAGCAGCTGCGCGCGTCCGGCGACGACATTCCCGTCATCATGCTGACCGCGCGCGCGGATGACGTGGATCGCATCGTCGGCCTGGAACTGGGCGCGGACGATTACCTCGGCAAGCCGTTCAATCCGCGCGAACTGCTCGCGCGGGTGCAGGCCGTGCTGCGCCGCCGCCGCACGATTCCGTCCGCCGCGCCGGAACAGCGCGAGCCGTTCTCGTTCGGCCGCTTCAGGCTGGATTTCCAGTCGCGCACGCTGCAACAGGACGACCGGCCGCTCACGCTCTCGGGCAGCGAATTCGCGCTTCTCAAGATCTTCGTGAACAACCCGATGCGCACGCTCACGCGCGAGCGCCTGCTCGAACTGCTGCACGGTCCGGAATACGACGGCACCGATCGCGGCATCGACGTGCAGGTGTGGCGCCTGCGCCGCATCCTGGAAACCGATCCGTCGGCGCCGCGCTTCATCCAGACGGTGCGGGGGCGCGGTTACGTGTTCGTGCCGGACGGCGAGCAAAATGCGCCGGGCAATTGACACGCTCTTCGGCCGGCTGGTCGTCATCGTCATCGGCATGCTGGTGCTGTCGCATGTCGCGTGGTTCGCAATCATCCGCTTCGAGCGCGACAACGTGCAGACGCGTTTCGCCGTCGAGGAGGCCGTGTTCCTCGTCGAGGCGGTGCGCCAGCACATCGCCAAAGCGCCCGATCAGCCCTTGCCTCCGCGCGTGCGCCTCGTGGCGCTCAATAGTCCGGATGTGCCGAAGCAGCCCGACGAAGACACGCCGCCGCCGCTGCAGCGTTTCGTCGAGGACCTAAAAGATCGTCTCCCCGACGGCACCGAAGTCCGCCTGAACGAGCCCGGCGGCCCGCCGAGCGTGTGGGTGCACGGCGCGAAGGACGACGGCTGGATCGTCGTGCCGGTGCAGCCGTTGCGTCCGCCGCGTTCGCGCGACCGCATGCTTTTATGGCTCGCGCTGATCTTTTCGACCGCCGTGCTTGCCGCGCTGTTCGGCGCGTGGCAGTTGCAGTATCCGCTGCGCTCGCTTGCGCAGGCGGTCGGGCGCTTCGGGCGCGGCCAGCCGACGCCTCCCGTGCCGGAGCGCGGTCCGCGCGAATTGCGGCAACTCACGCACGGCTTCAACCAGATGGTCCGCGAAGTGTCGCAGACGGAGAACGACCGCGCCGTGATGCTCGCGGGCGTCGCTCACGACCTGAAGACGCCGCTCGCGCGACTGCGTCTGCGTGCCGAAATGATGGACGACGAGAAATTGCGCGACGGCGTCGTGCGCGACGTCGATTCGATGGCGCATATCGTCGATCAATTCCTCGTGTTCGCGCACGACCGCCCGGACGGCAGCGAGCCGGTTCCCGTCGACGAGCAATGCGAACGGATCGCGCGGGCGTATCGCGCGGTGTCGCCGGGCGCGCAGCCGATCCGCCTGAAACTCGAAGCGGGGCCCGCTTTCGCGCTGCCGGCGGCGTCGCTTGACCGGCTGCTGTCGAATCTGCTGGACAACGCGCATGCGTACGGTGCGCCGCCGGTCGTCATCGAGACGCGGCGGGAAGCCAGTGGCTGGGTGTTGATGGTGTCCGATCACGGCAAGGGCATCGCGCCGGAGGATCTCATCAAGGCGAGCCGGCCATTCGTGCGGCTCGATCCGGCGCGCGGAGGCAGTGGCCATAGCGGGCTCGGGCTTGCTATCGTGGAGCGGCTCGCGCGGCGCGCGGGCGGCGAATGCGAGATCGGCAATCGTGCCGAGGGCGGATTGCAGGTCGTGATGACCTTTCCGTTCGATATCGCCACGCGGACGTTGCAGGAGCGCCGCGCCGGCTCGCAGCACGAGGAGCGCGCGCTGTAACGGCGCGCTTTATGAGAGAGGCGGCGCGGCGTCAGTCGAACAGTGTTTCGAGCGCCGACGCCGCTTCGCTGTCCACCGTGTTGTACGTCACCGTCGACGCCTCGAAGATGTAGTGCGTCGTGTACTTGCCGAGGCGCGAGAGAATCTCCTCCTGAATCACCTCGGGCGCGAGATCGATTTTCAGGAACCACGTCGTCGACGATAGCCGCGTCTGAAAAGAGCCGTACTCGGCGAGCAGGTGGTCGAACGTTTCTGCGTCCTGATCCCGGCACACGATGACCAGATTTCCCTTCATGCAATTCTCCCGATTCACGCCAGCGGCATTCGATTTCGAACATCGATGATACCTGTGCGATGCCCGCGCGTCGCGACAGGCGCATGACCGTGCGCCGACTCGCCGCGTCGACCGGTCGGCTTACTTGCCGGCCAGCGTGTCTTCGGTATGCCGGGTGGACGGGCCGGGATCGGCGGGGCGCACTTCGCTGCGGTCGCGCCCGCGCGATTTCGCTTCGTAAAGCGCGAGGTCGGCGCGAGAGAGAATCCATTCGAGCGCGTCGTCGGGCGCGAGCTCCGTGATGCCGATGGACACCGACAGCGCCGCATCGTCCGGCAGATGCGCGCAGTGTTCGTGATGAAAACGCTTTCTCAGGCGCTCAAGCACGGCCTGGGCATCGGTGAGCGAGGTTTGCGGCAGCAGAATGCCGAATTCCTCGCCGCCGAGCCGCCCGATCGCATCGCTCGGACGAAGCTGCGCGCGGCACACTTCGACGAAATGCTCCAGCGCGCGATCGCCCGACGCGTGTCCGAAGCGGTCGTTGATCTGCTTGAAGTGATCGAGATCCGCGATCGCGACCGACAGCGGCGTGCCGACCGAACGCGCAAGCTCCACTTCATGACGCAGCGTGTCGAGGAAATATCGGCGGGAGAGGGCGCCCGTCAGCGCGTCGTGGCGAGCTTCGGCCGAAAGCAGCGTATTGGCCGATTGCAACTGTTCCGCGAGATCGCGCGTCGCGCGGTGCAGACGCCGCTCGCGCGAGTACGACGTCGCGATGACGATGGCGAGCGTCACGACGCCGAGCATCGTCAGGAACACGAGGAAGCGGTCGCGGCTGTGGTTGCGGCTGATTTCCGGCCAGCTCGTGAGCGGATGCACGATATGCGCGGACAGTCCCGAATTCAGGCCCGTGCGCTCGTCGTAGAGCGAGGGCACGTTGCTGCCGTTCGCGGCGTAGAAGGTCTGCGCGAGCGCGGGCGCAAGCCAGTGCTCGGAGGCGCGCATCTGCTCGCCGATGTGCGTCACCCGCAATTCCGGGAACGACTCGCGCCGATAGTGCTCGACGCGCTCGCGCTCCGTCATGCGCGCGACGGGCGCGTTGGGCATCGCCTGGTATTCGAGCCGGCCGTCGTGCGCCATCACGACGACGCCGTTTTCGTCGGTCACGAAGGTGCCGGCGCGCGAAACCCAGTGCCGCAGCCGGTCGATACTCACTTTGGCGATCACCGCGCCGACCAGGATGCCGTCTTCGTAAGCGGGCGCCGCGATGAAGATGCCCGGCTCGCCGGACAGCCGCCCGACGCCGTACATCTCGATGAAGCCGCCGAGCAGCGCCCGCGTGACATAGCCGCGAGCGCTCATGTCGTAGCCGATGAAGCTGTCGTCGTCGGCGGCGTTGCTCGACGCAATGCAAAAGCCGCGGTCGTTGACGAGCCAGATGGAGTCGAGGCCGGAGAATCCCTGCGCGTCGTGCAGGAAGTGATTGACCTTTGCGAGCGCGGGCCGCGCGGTCCAGTCGTTGCGGCGTTCGAGTTCCGTCCCGGCCGGGTTCGAGGCATAATTCCGCGACTCCGCGAGCGCTTGCTGCGTGAAATCCATCTGCGCGAGCGTGGCGGGAATGGCGCGCGACATCGCCAGGTCGCTCGCGATGACCTGCGCCATGTTGTCGACGATCGACGCCGCCATCTGACGCTCGGTGCGCACCGTCGACGTCATTTCCTGTTGTACCATTCGGTCCGACAACAAGCCGGCGGCGATCCAGCACGCGAAAGCCAGCGCCGCCAGGCCGAGCGTGGCGATCACACGGTGCAGGATGAGCTTGTTCATCGGTCGCGCGCGCATTGGCTGTTCACGCGCGGCGCAGGCTGCGCGCGCGGCGCCGCCCGAACAACGGTCCGGTGAGCGCGTCACGGGCTACGCGGGCGCGCGGGTTGCGCACGATGCGCGTGATGCAGGCCGCAATTCGGCTTTTGCTCGCAACGGGGCTGCGGGCGTGGCTCAGGCGGTCTTCCGTCTCGGATGGGGCGTCTCGCATCGCATCGGCGCTCAAATTATTGTTTGTGATAAGCCAAGATTGGACGATGTTTTTTGCCGCCTATCAAGCGGCTTCTTAAGGCGTGCGACGTGTGTCCAACACAACGAACGCGCGCCGGGCGAACGCGCTGGCGATTCTCCGTCCGGCAACGGGCGAGCCGCAGCCAAACTGAAAGGAAGCGAAAGCACGCGAGCGCCGGGCGCACTCGACGCGGGCTGCCCTTCATTTTGCCCGTGCCGTGCCGAAGAGCAACAGAAACATCGCAGGAATGGCGGGCCGGACCGCATGAAGGTTGTGCCTGTCACACGGGTTGGTGTAGTGTCGCCCGGTTCAGCACGGGGATAGTCTGAAGCGGCGACTGCCTGGCGCCGTTGTTCGCGCTGAGCGTGTCGTCGTGTCGTCGCGTCGTCGTTTCGGCGTCCGCCTGCGTTGAGCATGAGGCGGTCCCGGGCGAAGGCTTCTTGCCCGCCTGACGGCTTTTTGCCGTCTCAAGCAATATCCCGCGCGCGGCGCGGTCGGAACAGAGCCTTACGGGGAGGGCCTTGCATGGAATTTGGTTTCAATCTGAATCGCACGGCGAATGCGTCGGCCTGGCGGATCCTGCCCAACCGCTGGGATTTCGTCGCGTTCCCGATGATCATCTGCATCATCGCGCTCGCAGCCGTCGGATTCCACGAGACCCTGGCGCCGATCTCGACCCTGCAGACCCAGGCGATCTCGCTCGACCCCGCGAATCTCCCCGAATACGCGTTGCGCACCACCTTGCGCATGCTGCTGGCGATGGTCGCGTCGCTCATCTTCACACTGGTCTACGGCACGCTCGCGGCGAAGAGCCGGCGCGCGTCCATCGTGCTCGTGCCGATTCTCGACATCCTCCAGTCGGTGCCGGTGCTGGGCTACATCTCGTTCACCGTGACGTTCTTCCTCGCCATGTTCCCCGGGCGTGTGATCGGCGCCGAATGCGCGGCGATTTTCGCGATCTTCACGAGCCAGGCGTGGAACATGACGTTCAGCTTCTATCAGTCGCTGCGCACGGTGCCGCGCGACCTGGACGAAGTTTCGCGCGGCTTTCACCTCACCAACTGGCAGCGTTTCTGGAAGCTGGAAGTGCCGTTCTCGATGCCCGGCCTCATCTGGAACATGATGATGTCGATGTCGGGCGGCTGGTTTTTCGTGGTCGCGTCCGAGGCAATCACGGTCGGCAACCGCACGATCGTGCTGCCGGGCATCGGCGCGTATCTGGCGGCGGCTATCGGCGAGCGCAATCTCTCCGCGATCGGCTGGGTGATCCTCGCGATGATCGTCGTCATCCTGGCCTACGACCAGTTGATGTTCCGTCCGCTCGTCGCGTGGGCCGACAAATTCCGCATGGAGAACACGAGTTCGGGCGACGAGCCGTCTTCGTGGCTGCTCGATCTGATCCGCCGCACGCGCCTGATTCACCGTCTGCTCGTGCCGGCGGGCTGGATTCTGGCGAAGGCGGCGCGCGTGCCGATCAAGCTGCCGTCGCTGCAAGGCGCGCTGGAGAACGTCGGCCTGCCGCTGCGCGCGAAGGTGCCGTCCACGCGCACGGGCGATATCGCGTGGGGCACGGTCGTGCTGCTGATCACGGTGTTCGTGGTGTGGAAGGTCGCGTCGTTCGTCGCGACGGGCGTGAGCTGGAACGAAGTCGGACACGTGTTCGTGCTCGGCTTCATCACGCTGTTGCGCGTGGTGGTGCTGATCGCGATCGCTTCGGTGATCTGGGTGCCGGTCGGCGTGCTGATCGGCCTGCGACCGGCGCTCGCGGAGAAGGTCCAGCCGCTCGCGCAGTTCCTCGCCGCGTTCCCGGCGAACCTGTTGTTTCCGGTATTCGTCGTCGCGATCGTGCGCTGGAACCTGAACCCCGATATCTGGCTCTCGCCGCTCATCGTGCTCGGTACGCAGTGGTATATCCTTTTCAACGTCGTTGCGGGCGCGTCTTCTTATCCGAACGATTATCGCGAGGCCGCGACCAATTTCCAGATTCGCGGCTGGCAGTGGTGGAAGAAGTGCATGTTGCCCGGCATCTTCCCTTACTACATCACCGGCGCGATCACCGCTTCGGGCGGCGCGTGGAACGCGAGCATCGTCGCGGAAGCGGTGTCGTGGGGCAAGACCGAGGTCGTCGCGCACGGCCTCGGCGCGTACATCGCCCAGACGACCGCCGCGGGCGACTACCCGAAAATCATTCTCGGCATCGCTGTGATGTCGCTGTTCGTCACGCTGTTCAACCGACTGCTGTGGCGCCCGCTATACGCCTACGCCGAAGCAAGACTCCGGCTGGATTGAGGACGAGTTCCAATGCAGAACCTGAAAAATACGCAGACGTCCGCTGCACAGGGCTTTCAGCGCCCGCAAGGCACGCCGCCGCGACTTGGCGCGGAAATCCTGCGCGTCTCGAACGTGAGCCGCGGCTTCAACAAGACACAGGGCGAACTGCTCGTGCTCGACGATGCGAACCTCGTGCTGCGCGAAGGGGAGATCGTCGGTTTGCTCGGGCGCTCGGGCTCGGGCAAGTCGACGCTGTTGCGCATCATCGCCGGGCTGATCGAGCCGACGGGCGGCGACGTGACCTATCTGAACGAGCCGTTGCGCGGGCCCGCGAAAGGCGTCGCGATGGTGTTTCAGACCTTCGCGCTCTTCCCGTGGCTAACCGTGATGCAGAACGTGGAAGCGGGTCTGGAAGCGCAGGGCGTCGGCGCGCGCGAGCGGCGTGAGCGCGCGCTTGCCGCGATCGATCTGATCGGTCTCGACGGTTTCGAGAACGCGTATCCGCGCGAGTTGTCGGGCGGTATGCGGCAGCGCGTCGGTTTCGCGCGGGCGCTGGTCGTCGATCCTACCCTGCTGCTGATGGACGAGCCGTTCTCCGCGCTCGACGTGCTGACCGCGGAGAACCTGCGCACCGACCTGCTCGATCTCTGGACGCAAGGGCGCATGCCGATCAAGTCGGTGCTGATCGTCACGCACAACATCGAGGAAGCCGTGTTCATGTGCGACCGCATCCTCGTGCTGTCGTCGAATCCGGGCCGCGTGATGGCCGAGATCAAGGTGCCGTTCAAGCATCCGCGCAATCGTCTGGACCCGGCGTTCCGGCGTCTCGTCGACGATATTTACGCAAAGATGACCGCGCGTCAGATGGACGAAGCGAAGAAGAAGGGGCTGGATCTGGGAAGCTGGCTGCCGTCGGTGTCGACCAATCTGATGGCGGGTCTCATCGAAACGCTCGCGGCCGAGCCCTACCACGGCCGCGCGGATATGCCGGAAATCGCGCGCACATTGCATCTCGAAGTGGACGATCTCTTCCCGGTCGCGGAAGTGCTGCAACATCTCGGTTTCGCCGATGTCCGCGAGGGCGACATTTTCCTGACGCCGCAGGCGCGCGTGTTCGCCGAGTTGGGCACGCAGGAGCGCAAGATGATGTTCGCGGAGCATCTGCAGCGGCATGTGCCGCTGGCGGCGCGGATCAAGAAGGTGCTGAACGAGCGGCCGGGGCATCGCGCGCCGCGCGTGCGCTTCGAGCAGGAACTGGAGGACTTTCTCTCCGACAAGGCCGCGCAACAAACGCTCGACGCGGTGATCGACTGGGGCCGGTACGGGGAAATTTTCTCGTACAACGACCAGACCGAGATGCTGAGTCTGGAGGATGTCGAGGCTTGAGCATCGTCTGAAAGCAGGAACACGAAGCGCGGTTGCCGGTGACGGAACCGCGCTTTCGTTTTCCAGCCGCGAAAAAAATTACTGCAGATTGCCCCAGCGCTCGACCGCCGGCTCCGCCGACGCCCATTTCCAACCTTCGGACTGCTGGCAAGCCGTCGCGATGAACCATTCGGCCGGCGCTTTCGCATCGTCGCCGTCGACGACCGAAAAGGCGAACTCCTTGCAGCTCGCGAGCGCGCTGTTGAATTCGCGCAGCACGTGCACCTCGCCGTGGCCGTTCTCGACCGGCAACGTATGCTTGACCTTCCAAGGCCGCGTTTCGCCGACCTGCGACGTGCCCGCCGTCACCGCGATCATGACCTGCTGATCCTGATGCAGCGATCTGGTCACGCGCTTGACGGCCGCGTCGGTGGCGGCCTGCACCGCGATACCGATGCCGAGGCCGATGGCCGGATTCGTCGTGAACGCGCCGGTCGCGACGCCCGCCACTGCGCCCGTCGCGGCGCCGATCGATGCGCAACCGCTCATGCTCACGCACGCGGCGGCGCCGAGCGCGACGAGCCCTAGACGCAGCGCAAAGGGTACGTCGAAAGACCGCGTCATTGCAGCGAGCCCCAGCGCGGCGTGGCGGGTTCGGCCGATGCCCATTTCCACTTGTTGCCGTCACGGCACACCGACGCCACGTAAAACGCGCTGCCGGCGGGGCGGTCCTTCGTCGCATCGCGATCGACGGAGAACACGATTTCCTTGCAATCGAGCACGCCGCTGCTGATCGTGCGGCTCACCGTTACGCGGCCTTTCTCGTCCTCTTCGATCGCCACGGAATGCACGATCTTCCAGGGCGCGACCGCGCCGATCGCGAGCGGCCCGGCAACCGAGGCGATCTGATCTTGTGTGTTGGTATGAATGACGCGCTGCGTGTACTGCACGCCCGCGCGCGCCGCGGCGACCGCGCCCAGGCCGATGCCCGTCGCGACCGCGGCGTTGCTCGTGACGGCGTTCGCCACTGCGGCGCCCGCGATACCGGCGCCGGTCGTCGCGCCTTCGCTATAAAGCGAGTTGCATCCACTGAGGCTTACGCAAGCCATGGCGCCCGAGATGATCGCGGCGAGCGCGGCGGCACGCGGCCCGCGCCAATGAACCCTGATCTGCATGTTGCGTTTCCTTCGTCTTCCAGTTCCCGACGCTTGCCATCGGGGTTCGAGGGGCTCGAATCTTCTTGAGGTTTCGCGCTCAAGGCACCGCCCGGCAACGCGCAGACGGCACGACGCGCAGGCTTCGCGCATTTTGAAGCATGCTTCTAATTACCGCCTTGAGAAATTTGCAAGAAATTGCAAGCGAGAGGAGCACGTTTCGATCCGCGAATCGATCGGAGCAAAAAAAAGCGAGCGCGGTCGTGCGCGCTCGCTTCTCAGCCATGCGGATGAGGCCGGGAAAGCGATTCAGCTTTCGCTCTTCGACGCCGTGTCGCTGCCCTCGGTGTCCTCGTTTTCGTACGCGCCGAGGCGGTTGTACAGGGTCTTCAGGCTCACGCCGAGTGCCTTCGCGGCGCGCCGCTTGTCGCCGCCGCAATGCTTGAGCGTGCCGAGGATGATCTGCTTCTGCGCATCGGCGAGGGGCGTGCCGACCCAGACGTTCATCGCGTCGCCCTGCGTGACCGGCTTCTTCACGCGCGACGCGAGATGCGGATGCGCGATCTCCACCGTCTTCTCCGCGAGAATGAACGCGCGATAGACCGTGTTCTTCAGTTCGCGCACGTTGCCAGGCCACGAATAGGTGCGCAGCACGTCGAGCGCGCGTTTGCTGAAGGCCTTGCTCGTGCCTTCCTGCGCGTTCATTTCGGAGAGGAAATGTTGTGCGAGCAGCTCGCGGTCGGAATCGCGCTCGCGCAGGGGCGGCGCACGCAGCGGGAACACGGCGAGGCGATACATCAGGTCCTCGCGCAAGCCGTTTTCCTTCACGGCCACGATGGGATCGCGGTTGGTCGCCGCGATCACGCGCACATCCGAGCTGATGAGATCGCTGCCGCCGACGCGAAAGAACGTGCCCGTTTCCAGCGCGCGCAAGAGCTTGACCTGCCGAACGGGCGACATCTCGGTCACTTCGTCGAGAAAGAGCGTGCCGCGGTTCGCATGCTCGAAGTAGCCGATGCGACCCTGCACCGCGCCCGTGAAGCTGCCTTTTTCGTGGCCGAAGAGCTCGGCCTCGATGAGGTTATCGGGAATCGCGCCACAGTTCACCGCGATGAACGGCGCATCCTTGCGCGCGCTGAGGTCGTGAATCGTCCGCGCGACGAGTTCCTTGCCGGTGCCCGACTCGCCGATGATGAGCGCGGTCGCATCGGTCGCGGCCACGCGCTCGATTTGCGTGTACAACTCCTGCATCACGGGCGACGAGCCGAAGAGCAGTCCATAGGACTTCAAGCCCGGCACTTCCCCCGTGTTGCGCTTTTTTTGCGCGGGTGTATCGCCGACCACAGTGGGTGGCTGATCCAGATCGGTTGACGCCATGTGTCCTGATCGTTCCTGAGTTCTGCGTGTGTAGTAGGCGGGCGGCGGCTCGCGCGGGCGCCTCCGGTTGCAGTCGGCCGGGCGCGGTACGGCGCGCGCGAGCGGCGCAACCGTGGATGACCGCGCGCTTCGGCATATGACGCGCCCGTGCGCGCTGCCCATCGGACTCACGTGCCAGGCGAGCCCTCTTTTCCTGGTGGAGCGTCGGTCCAGGCAAGTTTGCATCGGACGCTTGCGCAGCGCCGGTTATTGCAAACGAAACCTGCCTCATAAACGCTATTTAACCATTCGCAACGACATTGCGGCAATGCGTGGGCCAGGCCTCGGCGCATTTTGTCTGAGCGGCGCGGGACGCTGGCGGCGCTTCCGGCAAGGTTCTCCGTTCCACACTGAGAATTTACAACGCGACGACGTAATTGTTACTCGATCGGCGGCTGAAGCGTCCACTATGCGTGCTTTACCGCCCGGTCGACGGCGCTGGCATGAAAGCTGCATAAGTTGCCGTATCGTGACTCATATTCCAAAGTTCGCCGACGAGCACCGTCTCCGAGGCGCACACACGAGGATGGTCGAGAGAGGCAAACGCATCATGGAAGACTTTTTCAGTTTCGACGGGGCCGCGCAGCCGCGCATGAGCCCCCCGCGGCCGAGCCGGACGCGACGCGCGCACAATTCGACGGGCCATCGCCAGGAACTCACGTCCGGCGAGCCGATCGACATCTATCACTGGGCCGCCGTCGCGCTCGTGACCGCGCTGATGTGCGCGGTGCTAGGCTATGCGGCGGGCACACCCGCGCTCGCGCGCGCCGCGAACGTGACGAGCCTCGTGTTCGGCGCGATGGGCGGGGCGTTGACGGCAAGCGGCATCGTGCGCAGCCTGCGCGCGCGGATCGCGGCGGGCGCGCGCCTCCGCGTGGCGGGCGTGCCGGTTGCCGAAACCCGCTGAGCGGCGTCGGCCGATCCATACAAACCCACTTGGGCGAGGACTACATTCCATGAGTCAAACGACTGTCCAGCTTGCGTTGGGCAAGCAAAAGATCATCGAAGACATCAAGGTGCTGCTGAACGATTCGGAGGAATTGCTCCGATTGTCGGCCACGCTGCCGGGCGAGGGCGTCGAGGTGCTGCGCTCGCGTCTGCGCGACCACGTCGATTCGGCGCGCGGCGCGCTGGAAGATGCGCAGGCGAGCGCGCAAAGCCGCTATCGCGCTGGCGTCGATTGCACCGAGAAATATGTGAAGGACAATCCCTGGCAGTCGCTCGGCATTGCTGCGGGCGTCGGTTTTTTGGTCGGGCTTCTGGTTTCCCGCTGATTCGCGCACTCGAGTCGGATGCGACATATCGCGGCGGCTGTCGTTAATAACGCCAGCGATTCTTTTTGGTGATGGGAGAGAACACAAATGGCACGGCCTTCGATCGGAATTTTGGGCGCGCTGTTCGCAGTAGGCAGCGTGCTTGCATGGAAATGGGTGCAATCTCAGGATCGCGCCGGGCGCCGCACCGCGCGCGACCTGAGCCGCTGGGAAGACGAGGGCGGCAAGGTGCTCACGCCGGCGACCGGCGCGAGCGCGCGGGCCGTGAACGGTCATGGCGTGGTCGGCGGCACCACCGATGCGTGGCACTTCCCGCGAAGCTGATTCGCTTTCGGAGCGCTGCCCAGCGCGCCGATTTGCTTTGAACGGTTGGTTGTATTAATGAACCGACCAATGAAACGCACGCCGGGACCAGCGTGCTTTTTCGTCTTGATAAACGCTTATAATCAGTGAAACGTCGGCCATAAGTTACCTAAATGGAAAAACTTACGCCGGGTTTCGCCCAAGCGGGCAGAAATCGGAAATTATTTTATTTTTGCGCATTTGCGGGACGCCGATTATCTCCGATCGGTTGTGACTGCGAATCGCACCGGCCCGTGCGGCACCATCGCCGCGCGGAGAAGACCACGCCGCCACACGGCGTGTGACCCTGAAACGCTTAGGAAGAATTCGAAACGCAATGCCACACGTATTGATTGTCGATGACGATCCCAGTACCCGCGAGGCGCTAGCCGCGATCATCGGCGAAGACGGATTGACCACGGCCACCGCCGGCGATTTGCGCGAGGCGCGCATTCAGCTCGTGCGGCAAACGCCGGACGTCGTGTTCACCGATCTCAAGCTGCCCGACGGCACGGGCGTGGACCTGTTCGAGGACCTCGACCCGCGCTCGGGCGTCGAATTCATCGTCATCACCGGTCACGCGACGGTGGAATCCGCCGTCAGCGCGCTCAAGATGGGCGCGGCCGACTACCTCGTCAAGCCGATCAACATGCAGCGCGTGAAGGCCATCCTGTCACGCCTGCCGCGCGCTGGTGATTTGAAAGCCGAAATCGGCACCTTGCGCGGCGAATTGCGCCGCATGGGCCGCTTCGGTCTGATGCTGGGCAATTCGCCCGCGATGCAGACCGTGTACGACCAGATCGGCCGCGTCGCGCCGACGGCGGCATCAGTGCTGCTCATCGGCGAGTCGGGCACCGGCAAGGAAGTCGCCGCGCAGACGCTGCATGAGCTTTCCCTGCGCCGCAAGCATTCGTTCATCGCGGTGAACTGCGGCGCGATTTCGCCGAACCTGATCGAATCGGAAATGTTCGGCCACGAGCGCGGCTCGTTCACGGGCGCGGATCGCCAGCACAAGGGTTATTTCGAACGCGCGAACGGCGGCACGCTGTTCCTCGACGAAATCACCGAAATGCCGATCGAGCTGCAAGTGAAATTGCTCCGCGTGCTGGAGACGGGCATGTTCATGCGCGTCGGCACGACGAAGGAGCTCGAAACGGACGTGCGCCTGATCGCCGCGACCAATCGCGATCCCGAGCAGGCGGTGCTCGAAGGCAAACTGCGCCTCGATCTCTATCACCGTCTGAACGTGTTTCCGATCAACCTGCCGCCCCTGCGCGAGCGCGGCAAGGACGTCGAACTGCTCGGGCAGGCCTTCCTCGACGAGTTGAACTCCCGTTACAACACGAAAAAGATTTTCCCGCCCGCAGTGCGCGAAATGCTGGCGTCTTACAACTGGGCCGGCAACGTTCGCGAGCTGAAGAATTACGTACAGCGCGCGTACATCATGTCGGCGTCGGACTCGGACAGCACCGCGACCGTGCCGCTGCAAATTTCGCTGTCGAAGCCGTCGGCGGGCACGGCGGTGACGATTCCGTTCGGCACGTCGCTTGCGCAGGCCGACCGTCAGCTCATTCTCGCGACGCTCGATCAGTGCGGCGGCGTGAAGACGCGCGCGGCGGAAATCCTCGGCATCAGCCTGAAAACGCTCTATAACCGGCTCGTCGAGTACGGTGAAGATGCGAACAAGGCGGCCGTCGGCGAAGGCGGCGACATGGGCGATTCCGACAGCGAAAATCCTTGAACTTCGCTTATCTTTAGACGAAATCAACGCCTGCGGCCATTAAAACCGCAGGCGTTTTTCATTGGCAGGCGCGTTTTCTACGCCGATAATGTCTCAGGAGGGCGCAGACCCGATGTGTCCGAGGGGCATGTCCCTTGCTGCCGATCGAATGACATCCGCGCAGTTGCATCGAGGTGGCGCGGATGGGGAAAGTACGATCACAAGACCGCAAGGAGCCCATCATGTCACTCAGCATGTCGAATCGCGCTTCCGATGGCGCCGGTATCGAAGCCCAGACGCCGCAGCCGCCGGATCCGCCGGTAACGCCGCCCGATCAGCCGCCGCCCGCGCCGATGCCGCCCGACACCAATCCGGACCCGACGCGCGAGCCGCCGGAACCGCCGTCGCAGCCGATCGGCGATCCGCCGCCAGGGCCCGGCGATTCACCGCACGTGTATTAACGCGACAGAAGGACGTTTGAAGCCGACGTTGGACAATGCCCAGAATTCGTGCCAGGTTTGAATAACTTTCATCCCATACGTAGGGATTACAACGGAAAACGCAACGATGACCGGCGACACGCTCTGTCGCCGGTCGTTTTTTCTGAAGCCGCGCTCATCGCAGCGCATCCGTCCGGCGCCGCCGACGTCACTATCGCGACGGCCTTCTTATCTGGAGGCATCATGAGGCATCCCGCACTTCGACGCTCCGCGCGTCACTCGTCCAAGCGCGAAGCACGCGCCGAAGCCGCCAAGGCAGCCGGCGGGCAGGGCGCGTCCGCACCGCCCGCCGATCACGATCCCGCGTCGCAGAACCGTCCCGCGCCCGGCGTGCCGCCCGACGGCGAACACAATCAGGGCGGCGTGCGGAAGGAAGGGATCGACTATCAGCGCGATCTGGGTTCCGAGCAGGACTCGTGATTCCGGCCGGCCGCAGCATCCGGCACAAGAACAAAAATTTCTACGCGGCGGGCCTTTGCCGCGTGTTTTCGTTTGTCCGTAACATCTTCATACAAATGTTCGTTCATAAAATCAGCAAAAAGGCACAGCTTTTGCGTACCCTTGATCGCCACTTCGAGCATGCAACGACAACCGATGAGGTGATGCTGTAATGAGCAGATTGATCGTGGTATCGAATCGCGTCGCACCGATCCAGGAGGGCAAGCCCAGCGCGGGCGGCCTCGCGATCGGCGTTCTGGACGCGCTGAAGGAGAGTGGCGGCGTCTGGTTCGGGTGGAGCGGCGAGATCGTCGGCGAGTCGGGCGCGCCTGTTCTGGAGAACAGCGGCAAAGTGACTTACGCGACCGTCGGGCTGACGCGTCGCGATTACGACCAGTACTACCGAGGTTTCTCGAACGCCACGCTGTGGCCGACCTTTCACTATCGCAACGACCTCTCGCGCTTCGATCGCGAGGAATATGCGGGGTATATGCGCGTCAACGCGAGCCTCGCCGCGAAGCTGAAGACGCTGCTCAAACCCGACGACATCATCTGGGTGCATGACTATCACATGCTCCCGTTCGCGCAGGAGTTGCGAAAGCTCGGCGTCGCGAATCCGATCGGCTTCTTCCTGCATATTCCGTTTCCGGTGCCCGAGATCATGCGCACCGTGCCGCCGCACGAGGAGCTGATCGCGGCGATGTGCCAGTACGACGTCGTCGGTTTTCAGACGGACAACGACAAGCAGTCGTTCCTCGACTACGTGGTGCGCACGAGCCGCGGCCATTACAACGACGACGACGGCATGCTGCAGGCGTTCGGCCGCATGCTGAAAGTCGGCGCGTATCCGATCGGCATCTATCCGGACGCCATCGCAAAGGCCGCCGAGCAGTTCGGGAATCGCAAGCCGGTGAAGACCCTGCGTGACAGCATGCGCGGTCGCAAGCTCATCATGAGCGTCGATCGTCTCGACTATTCGAAGGGGCTCGTCGAGCGCTTTCAGGCTTTCGAGCGCCTGTTGCTGAATGCGCCCGGCTGGCACGGCCGCGTGTCGCTCGTGCAGATCGCGCCGCCGACGCGCTCGGACGTGCAGACTTATCAGCGCATCCGTCAGACGCTGGAAGGCGAGGCGGGCCGCATCAACGGGCGTTTCGCGCAGCTCGACTGGACGCCGATCCAGTATCTCAACCGTAAATACGAGCGCAATCTGCTAATGGCGCTGTTCCGGCTCTCGCAGGTCGGTTACGTGACGCCGCTGCGCGACGGCATGAATCTCGTCGCGAAGGAATATGTCGCGTCGCAGGACCCAGCCGATCCGGGCGCGCTCGTCTTGTCGCAGTTCGCGGGCGCGGCGGATCAGTTGCCGGGCGCGCTCGTCGTCAATCCGTTCGATCTGTCGCAGATGTCCGAGGCGCTGGAGCGCGCATTGTCGATGCCGCTCGCCGAGCGTCAGGCGCGTCACGCCGACATGATGGCGCCGCTGCGCGAGAACAATCTTTCCGTCTGGCGCGATTCCTTCCTGTCGGACCTGCGCAGCGTCGCGACGGCGACCTCCGTCACCGAAAAGACTGTCCAGACGGTGAAGCAGGGCACGACCGAAGCCAAGCGTCCGGCGGCGAAAGCCTGAGAGCGCTGAAAACCGTCATGCATTCAAGACCCCGCGCTTCGCAAGAAGCGCGGGGTTTTTTAATGCCTCGCGCCGAAACGTTCGCGGAACGGGACTTGCGCAAACACCGTGGACACGAACGAAGGAGGTCATGATGAGCGGAAGCACATTGAACCCGCCCGAAGACGACGGCGCGGAATACGGCAAGGGACACGGCACCGGCGCGCTCGGCCCGAGCGATTCGTCGGACAGCGGCTCGGACGTGCAGGGCGAAAAGCGCTATCCCGGCGATATCGAGGATGAACTCGACGCCCACGCGCTCGGCCAGTCCGACGCCGAGCTGAACAGCGATACGGACCGCTATGGCACGGGCGAAGCGGCGTCGGCGGATGGCGACAACAATCTCCAGGCCGACGCCGACATCCTGCCCGACGGAATCGAGGATGAAACGCGCGGCCTTGCCGACGAGGACGCCGACCCCGCCGCCGATCGATCCTGACGCGCATTGCCGCACGCAAGCCGAAAGCGGCGCGCTCTTGACGGAGCGCGCCGCTTTTTTACACGCGCTTCGCTTCGCGGCGCTAACATCGTCGGTTGATACTTCTCGCCACGCTCACGATGAATCACGACGTTTCCGCCACGCAATCCGCGCCCGTCGCATCGGGCCGCACGTCGCGCTTCGGCTGGCTCTCGTGGATCGCCGATCCGGTCGTGCAATGGTCGCAGGACCACTGCTTGATGTTCTCGGCGGCGATCGCGTTCTTCGCTGCGTTCTCGCTCGCTCCAACGCTCGTCATCGTAATCGCCGTGGCGAGCGTCTTCTTCGGCGCGGATGCCGTGCAAGGCCGGCTCTTCGACGAGATCAGCGGCGTCGTTGGCGTGGACGCGGCGCACGCGCTGGAAGCGATCGTCGCGAACGCGTGGCATGCGGATATCGCGCGCAGCACGGCGATTCTGTCGGCCGCGGGCGTGCTGATCGGCGCATCGGCGACATTCTCATCGCTGCACAGCGCGCTCAACGTCATCTGGCCGACGCCCGCCGTGAGCACGCGCGAAAGCATCGTCACGCTGCTGCGCGTGCGGCTGATGTCGTTCGGGCTCGTGGTCGGTTCGGGGCTGCTCGTCGCGGTGGTGCTCGTGCTCGACACGCTCGTCGAGATTCTCGGCCATTGGGTGCTGGGCGACGGCAGCCCGTTCATCGTGCTGTCGGGGCTCACGCGGCGCATGATATCGCTCGGCATGCTGATGATCGCGTTCACGGTGCTGCTCAAGTTCCTGCCCACCGCGCGCATGCTATGGCGCGACGCCGCGCTCGGCGCCGCCGCCGCCGCGATGCTCTTCGAAGCGGGCAAACGCCTCTTCGCGTTCTATCTCGCGCACGCGGGCACGGCGAACATGTTCGGCGCGGCCGGGTCTCTCGCGGTCATCCTCATGTGGCTTTACTACTCGGCGGCCGTGTTTCTGCTCGGCGCGGAGCTTTCGGCTACGGCCGCGAGAAAGCGCACGCATCGCGCATCGGGCTGGCGCTGAATGGCGACAAAAGAAGGCCGTTGGCGAACGGACGGCCTGTCGGCTACGCTCTTGTCGCTCAGGCGCCTCGCTTGACCGGGTCGTCGCCGAGCGCTTGACGAGCGTGCAATGCGTTACGCCTGTCGGCGCAATTCAGCGGGCGGCACCTTCATCAGGTGACGATACTTCGCCACGGTCCGGCGCGCGACGATCACGCCCTGATCCGCGAGCATCTTCGCGAGGCTGACATCCGAGAGCGGATCGTTCGAGTTTTCCTTCGAGATCATCTCCTTGAGCAGCGCGCGCACGGCGGCGGCCGAGCACGTGCCGCCGCTTTCCGTCGAAAGCTCGCGCGGGAAGAAGTGCTTGAACTCGAAGATCCCGCGCGGCGTCGACATGTACTTGTTGCCCGTCGCGCGCGAGATGGTCGATTCGTGCAGGCCGAGTTCATCGGCGACGTCGCGCAGCACGAGCGGCTTCAGCGCGATCTCGCCATAGTCGAAGAACGCTTTCTGATGCGACACGATGCATTCGGCCACGCGCTGAATCGTCGTGAAGCGCTGCTGCGCATTGCGGATCAGCCAGCGTGCTTCCTGCAGTTGCTGCGCGAGCGGCGAGCGGCTCGCGCCCGCCGACTGCGCGAACAATTCCGCGTACATGCGGTGGATGCGCGCACGCGGCAGCACCGCCGGATTGATCGTGACGACCCACTGCTTTTTCACTGGACGCACGATCACGTCGGGCACCACGTAGTTGTCCTCGCTCTGGCCGTAGCTCTCGCCCGGCTTCGGATCGAGGCGGCGCACGAGCGCGCAGGCGATACGCAGATCGTCCGCGCTGCAGCCGATCTTCTTCTGCAATTCGGCTTGCTCACGGCGCGCAAGACGCTCCAGATGATGGCCGACGATTTCCAGCGCGACGGCGCGGCCAGGCGTTTCTTCGTCGAGCGCCTGGAGTTGCAGCGTCAGGCATTCGGAGAGATTGCGCGCGCCGAGGCCCGGTCTGTCGAGCGACTGCACGAGCCTGAGCGCGATGTTGAGTTCGTCCTCGTGCAGCGGGGGTTCGATGGGGACGACATTCGCGAGTTCGCTCAATTCCTGGCGCAGATAGCCGTCGTCATCGAGCGCCTCGATGATGAGTTGCGCGACCGCGCGATCGCGTTCGTTCAACTGATAAAGGCGCAGCGAGTCGTGGAGCGTTTCGTGCAACGACGGCTCGATGCGCACCCAGTCGGCGGGATCGGAGCCTTCGCCGTCGCCGTGATTGCGCGATGCGCTGCGACCGAACGGGTCGGACGAGTAATCGCTCATGGAATCGTCGCGCGAGGCGGCATCGGCGCTTGACTCGCTTTCCATGCCGTTCTCGGGCGCGAGCGGCGTCTCGGCGGCGTTGTCGGCGGCGGGCGACGAGGTCGAATCGCTCATGGAATTGCCGTTGTCGGCGCCGAGTGCGTTGTCGTCGGTCTGCGACTCGTCGTATTCGAGAAACGGGTTCGTGTCTAGTGCGTTTCGCAATTCCTGCTGGAACTCCAGCGACGAGAGCTGGAGAAGACGGACCGACTGCTGAAGGCGCGGCGTGAGTGCGAGCGTTTGCTTCGCGCGAAGTTCGAGTGTAGGCGGCATTGCTTGCTAATCCTCGATTGTTCTAGACGTAATGGACAGGTTTGCGGAACATTAAAGCAACGACCGTGCCATCGAAGGTTAAGCTCGTGCCGCGACTACGTTTTCTACGACCCGCTCCCTCCTTTTGCAGCCTTTCCGAGGCCTCTTTCACGCAGTTTTTACACGCGCTCAGACAAAAGCGCTGCGGGTTTCCGGCGTGTGGCGGCGGCTGAGCGCACGCCTTCCGATGTCCGTCGACGATTTGTTCGGCGGCGCACGCACGCCTTGCCGAATGGCGGTTTCGAGCGGTTTTAGGCGCTCGTCCGATCGCGTAGTCGCGGGGTCCGGCACGCAAGTTGCGGATCGATGGTCACGATCCGCGTGCTACGGCGCGGACGTAATCGAAGAGCCGCGTCGAGCGCAGGAATGAATGCGTGAACGCGGCGCTAGACCAAAATCGAAAAAATGGGAGTATCGACATGAAGACGACTCAAATCCTCAGAGCAGCCGGTGGTATCGCGTGTGTGGTGTTCGCGCTCAACGTCGGCGCACAAACCAATTCGGCATCGTCGACGAGCGGTTCCGGCACGTCGGTCGGCCAGAAGGTCGACGACAGCGCGATCACCACCAAGGTGAAGGCTGATCTGCTCGGCGCGAAGAACGTCAAGTCCACGCACATCCACGTGAAGACGCACGCGGGCATCGTGTCGCTGACGGGTTCGGTGCCGTCGGCCGAAGACAAGACCGCCGCGGAAGAAGTCGTCTCGAACGTATCGGGTGTTGCTTCCGTGAAGAACCATCTTAAAATTGCCGCCAACTAATGGCATAGTTCGTATGCCCGGCTTCGCTACGGCGGGCCGCGGTCGAGTGCCAGCAGGTCGGAACCCGCGTGGGGTTCGACGAATCGCCGCAAGCGAGGAGTCGGACGAAGCGCGGGTTCTCGCATGGAGGCATCGGGTTTGGCTCTGCCGCCCGGTGTTTCAGTCGCAAGTTCTTGCATGACGCAAAACGCAGTGCGCATCACCTCGCAGCACTTCGCAACTTAAAAACGAGAACGACCGTACAGGTCGATACTCAAACAGGTGGCTCACGAATGCGCAGTAGCCCGGCGTTCAGAGGCCCCGGCAAAATGGAGCTCTTCATGAAGACGAAAAAGATGGCATTGATCGGCGCGCTCGCGCTGGCATTCTCGACGACGGCGTTCGCCCAGGCAGCCTCCGACGCGGCAGCTTCGGCGCCCATGGCGAAGAAGCAGAAGGGCACCAATCTGCATCAGCAGAACAAGGCGCACAAGCTGAAGGGTGCGTCGGCAGCGGCGGCGGCTTCGGCGCTCGGCACGAACGACAAGGGCCAGCCGCAGTAACGCGCATCGCTCTTACGGCTTTTACGCTCGATGGACAAACGGCCGCTTCACGCGGCCGTTTGCTTTTGTGCGGCCCGTTGGCGGGGCCGCGCGTTTCATCGCGTCAGGACTTCGCGGCTGCGTACTGATCGCGCAGATCGCGGATGCGGTCGTGGTTCTCCACCACGCCCTGATACTGGCGCTCGACCACCGCCCGAATATCAGCAGGCAGATCCTTGTCGAGCGCCTCACGATAGTTCTTCTTCGCGGCATCTTCGCCGCGCTCGCATTCGGCGAGAATCGCGTGATCGCTGTGGCCGGTCACGGCCGACTTCACATCGACCCAGCCGCGATGCAGCGCGCCCGCCACCGATCCGCCGGTTTCGGGCTTGCCGCCCAGGCGTGCGACCACGTCCTGCAATTCGCGCGCGCCTTCAGCGCACTTTTGCGCGCGATTCTGGAATAGCAGCTTGAGGCTTGGGTCACGCGTATCCTCGGCGGCCTTGAGAAAGCCCTTTTCTCCGTCCTTCGAGGTTTCGACAAGATCGTTGAGTACCGATACGACATTCGTGCTCATATGAACCTCCTTTTCGTTTGACATTGTCACGGCGCACTCTCCCTGCGGGATGCGGCTCGCCGCTTCACTACGCACGCGGCGTGCCCGCATGAACGAGCGCGCGGCACGAGACCTGCTGCACCGCACGCACTACAGCGCGCGTCCGGATCGAGACGCGCGCACGAAACGGCAACAGGAGAACGCAGTGAAATTTTTCAACCGGCTGGCACATCGCGAGTATCTGGTGCTGGTGGCCATGGTCGCGGCGGCGCTGACCTTGCATATCCGTCAACAAGTTATCGATACGGAAGTGCAATCCGCGCCGGCGTCGCGCGCGGTGTATGGGCGCATTTGCGAGCCGCCCATAGCGAATGAGGCGAAGGCTCGCGTGCTGCCTGCCGACTGCGCCATTCGGTCCGACGCGCGGCTGAATCGACCGAACGCGCCCTGGGTTTAAAACGAACGCCCGCGTGAAGCGGGCATTTCATCGATAGCGCAACGAGGAACGATTACGCGCGCGTTTGCGCGAAGTCGCCGACCGGATGCGGCGGCTGCAGCGGATCGAAGTCGCTCCAGCGGCCTTGTTGCCAGCGTCCCGACGCGCGCTCGATTTCCATTCCGCCTGCCTCGCGCAGTACCGACGCCGCCTGGTCCTGCGTTTCCGGCGCGACATGCACGGCCACGAGCACGCCCGCATGACGCGCGGGCTCCTCGGTTTGGCCGCCGACGCCGGGTTTCTTCTGCGTATGCGACATCGCGCCGACGAGCGAGCCCACGTAAGC